>CBDULP010000001.1:0-249221 GCA_965368085.1 uncultured Peptoclostridium sp.
TCTGCTTTTTGAGATATTTAAATAACTTTTCTTAACTTAATGACATTGCCCTTTCGGGTCTTTTTTATTTTGCGTATTCTATAGCTCTGCTTTCTCTTATTACATTTACCTTTATTTGACCTGGATATTCCAGTTCGTTTTCTATTCTGGAAGTTACCTCTTTAGCCATCAAATATATCTCTTCATCTGCAACAAATTCGGGCTTGACTATTATTCTTACTTCTCTTCCCGCCTGTATAGCAAATGACTTTTCCACTCCGTCAAATGAGTTACATATCTCCTCAAGCTTTTCAAGCCTCTTTATATAAGATTCAAGAGTTTCTCTTCTAGCCCCAGGCCTTGCCGCTGAAACCGCATCCGCAGCTGTAACGAGGACAGCTTCAAGAGTTTCAGGTTCATAGTCTCCATGGTGTGTACTCATGTTGTGTATAACCTCTTTTGATTCCTTGTACTTTCTAAGAAGTTCCATTCCTATTTCAACATGTGTTCCCTCAACTTCATGGTCTACAGCCTTTCCTATGTCATGAAGAAGTCCGGCCCTTTTGGCCATTTTAACGTCCGCTCCTATTTCCGAAGCCATTATTCCCGCCAAATGAGATACCTCTATAGCATGCTTTAATACATTTTGTCCGTAGCTTGTTCTGTACTTAAGCCTTCCAAGAAGTCTTACAAGTTCTGGATGCAGACCGTGGACTCCTGTTTCGAATGTAGCCCTTTCGCCCTCTTCCTTTATAGTCTCTTCTACTTCTTTTTTAGCCTTTTCAATCATCTCTTCAATTCTTGCAGGATGTATTCTTCCGTCTACTATAAGCTTCTCAAGTGCTATTCTTGCCACTTCTCTTCTTATAGGGTCAAATCCTGAAAGTATTACCGCCTCTGGAGTATCATCTATGATAAGATCTATTCCCGTAAGCGTTTCAAGGGTTCTTATATTTCTTCCCTCTCTACCTATTATTCTTCCCTTCATTTCGTCGTTAGGAAGATTTACGACTGTTACAGTTGTCTCAGCAACGTGATCTGCCGCGCATCTTTGTATTGCCTGTGTTATTATTTCCTTGGATTTTTTGTCCGCTTCGTCTTTTGCCTTGTTCTCTATGTCCTTTATCATTATGGACATTTCATGCCTTGTCTTCTTCTCCGCATCTGAAAGTATTATATCCTTCGCCTGATCCGATGTAAGACCCGATATGCTCTCAAGTTTTTCAATCTGCTGGGCCTTTATCTTTTCAATTTCTGCATCTTTGTTTTGGATTTCCTTGAGTTTAAGCTTTAAGTTTTCCTCTCTCTTTTCAAGATTGTCTATTTTCTTGTCAAGAGTCTCTTCCTTTTGAATCACTCTTCTTTCAAACCTTTGAAGCTCGTTTCTTCTTTCTTTTACTTCTCTTTCGTTTTCAGTTCTTGTCCTGTGTATCTCCTCTTTTGCCTCTAAAAGCTTTTCCTTTTTAATTGTAACCGCTTCCTGCTCTGAATCCTTAACTATCTTCTTTGCCAATTCTTCAGCAGAACCGATTTTTTTCTCAGCAATACTTTTTCTTATTATATATCCTGCAAATCCACCTACTCCAGTGCCGGCTATAACTATTGCTACTACATTTAAAAAGTTAATGGTGTTCACCTCCCGTATTGATTCGTTTTCTCCAATTTTTAATATCAAATATACTATTTTAACATAAAGCACATGTTAAAGATATTGTATAATTTTTTTATTAAAGTGTCAAGTTATACAAAAAATGGAAATCGGCAGCACCAATATACATCGGTTCTGCCTCCTTTTATTCCCATATTACTATTTTTCAGTTTTTGCATTATCTTCATTTTTTTCCTTCTTTTGATTTTCAGCCGCATTTTCTTCAGAAAACTCACCAAGTCCGAAATGCTGCCTGATTTTCCCCTCTATTTCATCCGCCATTTCAATGTTTTCAAATAGGAATTTCTTTGAGTTTTCTCTTCCCTGTCCAAGCTTTACATCGTTATAGCTGTACCATGCTCCCGATTTTTTAACTATATTAAGATCCGCTCCTATATCCAGTATTTCTCCAAGCTTAGATATTCCTTCTCCGTACATTATGTCAAATTCGCACCTTTTAAACGGAGGTGCCACCTTGTTCTTTGCAACCTTGACTCTCGTCCTGCTTCCAAGTATTGCATCCGACTGCTTTATTATATCCACTTTTCTAACGTCAAGCCTTAAAGACGAGTAGAATTTAAGAGCTCTTCCTCCGGTTGTAGTCTCCGGATTACCAAACATCACTCCAACCTTTTCTCTAAGCTGGTTTATGAATATAGTCGCACAGTTGGACTTTTTTATGGCTCCCGTAAGCTTTCTAAGAGCCTGCGACATAAGTCTAGCCTGAAGACCAACGTGAGAATCTCCCATGTCGCCTTCTATCTCCGCTCTAGGAACAAGTGCCGCAACAGAGTCCACAACAATTACATCGACTGCTCCACTTCTAACAAGAGCCTCTGTTATTTCAAGCGCCTGCTCACCAGTGTCTGGCTGTGATATTACAAGATTTTCAATATTTACTCCAAGCTTTTTCGCATAAACAGGATCAAGTGCATGCTCTGCGTCTATAAAAGCTGCTATTCCGCCTTTTTTCTGGGCTTCTGCTATTACATGCAGCGCCACTGTCGTCTTACCTGACGATTCCGGTCCATATATCTCAATTATTCTTCCCTTTGGCACTCCGCCTATTCCCACTGCAATGTCCAGTCCTAATGAACCCGTGGAAATAGCCTCCACGTTCATTTTCAGATCTTCTCCAAGCTTCATTATAGAACCTTTTCCAAACTCTTTTTCTATCTGAGAAAGAGCAACGTCTAGTGCCTTCCTTTTTTCATCCATCAGGGTCACCTCTTTTAAAATTATGTGAGAACAAGTGTTCTAAATATATTATATATTATATCTTCCACTTAGTCAACGCTATAATATCGACAAAAAAATACCTTCTCAACGAAGGTATTTTTATCAGCTCTGGGCAAACATCTCCTTGTTCAGTTTTACATAATCGTATCCAGAGTATATCGTAAGGGCTACAGCCACCCAAAGCATTATCTGGGCTCCAGGCAAAGAAAGCAAGAGCATCATTATTGCTATTATCTGTGAGACAGTCTTAGCCTTTCCCCACTGGCTTGCAGCTATTACTATTCCAGATGAGCCCGCTATGGCCCTTAGAATGCTTATTGAAAACTCCCTTGCTATTATTATTACAACAGCCCATGAAGATATCACCTGAATCTGTACGAGCGTTATGAGGGCTGCAGACACTAAAAGCTTGTCTGCAAGGGGGTCCATGAATTTGCCGAAGTTGCTTACAAGATCATATTTTCTTGCTATATATCCGTCTAAAAAATCTGTAAGCGATGCTACAGTAAATATCGCGGCCGCAATATACATTGAATTTTTTATTCCCGAAAGCATTACAGCCATGAAAAGAGGAACCAGTATTATCCTGAATATGGTAAGCTTGTTTGGCAGATTCATTTTCATATAATGTCACCAACCAAATCATATTCGGCCGCCCCCGTTATATTCACAGACACAAAGCTGCCTATATCCAGTTTTGTTTTGGCATTTACATATACAGCCCCGTCTATTTCAGGTGCATCCGAACACGTCCTGCCCAGATATACCCCATCCTCAAGCTCTTCTTCTATAAGCACGCTTACAGTCTCTCCTATTTTGGCCATGTTCTTGTCCATAGATATTCCCTGCTGGAGAATCATTATTTCATCTCTTCTGGCTTCCTTCATTTCATCTTCCATATGCCCACCAAGATTTGCCGCTGCAGTGCCTTCCTCTTTCGAATATGCAAAAGCTCCAAGCCTGTCGAACTTGACTTTTCCTACAAATTCCTTAAGCTCATTGAAGTCTTTCTGAGTCTCTCCAGGAAAGCCCACTATGAGCGTTGTCCTTATAGTGGCTTCAGGCATGTGAGCCCTTATCATTTGGATCTTTTCCATTATGTTCTGCTGCGTAGTCTTCCTGTTCATAAGCTTTAGCACCCTGTCGCTCGCATGCTGAATAGGCATGTCGAAATAGCTGCATATGTTTTTCCTCGAAGCCATGACCTTTACAAGATTTTCATCGATCTCCTCAGGGTACGTGTACATTATCCTTATCCATTCAAACCCCATGTCCGAAAGCTTTTCCAAAAGATGCGGCAGCTTTTTCTCTTTATACAGGTCAATTCCATATCTGGATGTGTCCTGCGCTATCAGTATCAGCTCTTTTACTCCCCCGTCAAGAAGTATTTTGGCCTCATGGAGTATATCTTCTACTTTTCTGCTCCTGTACTTTCCTCTAAGCTTTGGGATTATGCAATATGTGCATTTGTTGTCGCAACCTTCGGCTATTTTCAAGTAGGCCATGTGCTTTGGAGTCATCTTTTTCTTTGGAAGATTTTCATCTATGTCCTTGTCTATGTGCTCAATAAGTGTAAGCTTATTTTCTATCTCAAGGCCCTTTATTATGTTCACTATCATAGGAAAACTTGTAGTTCCGACTATGGCGTCTATTTCAGGAATTTCCTTTTCAAGTTCGCCGCTGTATCTTTGAGCCAGGCATCCTGCAACCACAAGATACTTAAGCTTTCCAGTCTCTTTAAACGAGGCCATTTCCAGTATTGTGTTTATGGACTCTTCCTTTGCCGAATCTATAAATCCGCATGTGTTGACTATTATAATGTCGGCTTCTTCAAAGTTTTCAGTTAGCGAATACCCGCTGCTTTCAAGTATTCCAGCCATGATCTCTGAGTCGTTAAGATTCTTAGAACATCCACGCGACTCTATAGCAACCTTATTCATTGCATTCTCCTTTCATGCATTCAACGTGTTTTCCAATACGCTCGATAAGCTCTTCCATGTTGTCAGAATTCACATGAAAATCGTATTTATACTTTTCTATTGAGTATTTGTAAAGAGGATCATAGTACTCGATTATGAGATCTTTTGCGACAGATTCATAGTCCTTTTCCTCTACGCTTTGTGACAAAGCCTCTATTTTATCCTTGCTAAGCCTCTTTTTCAGGTAGCTTATGCACTCAAGAAGCTTTGAGTCGTCCTTTAGACTAAGGCTCACATACTGGTTTACAAGCCTTTCTATTCTTGTCTTCTCGCTTGCCTCTACGAGTATATGAACAGATTCATCACTCACTATCATTTCATATATTGATGGAGGCACTATTACACTGCCAACCCTTTTACTCTCGCTCTCGACAAATATATACTTATCATTTGAGTTGTATACCTTGTCGAATATGAGACTTTCAAACAGTTTCTGACTTGGAGGGTCTTCAACATAGCATATGTGCCCAAATACCGAGCCACAGTTTTTAGCAAGGCCTTCAAGATCCAGCACAGAATATCCCTTATCTGAGAGCTCGTCCAGTATGTCGGTCTTGCCCACTCCGGTAAGGCCGTGAAGCACTATGAACCTGGAGTCGCTTTTCAAATCTGCAAAATAGTCCATGACATAGTTTCTGTACGCCTTGTAACCGCCTTTAAGCTGCTTTGCCTTTATTCCCACGGAATTCATAAGGTCTACAACCGAGCGACTTCTCATGCCGCCCCTGGCACAGTACACGACAATATTCTCGTACTGCATTGCAACATCACAAAATTCCTTGTAAAAATCCTTTAGCTTCGCCGATACAAATTCAAGTCCCATTTCTATGGCGTTTTCTTTTCCCTCATTTTTATAGAGAGTCCCCACTATCTTTCTTTCATAGTCGTCAAACAGGGGAATATTAACCGAATTTATTATTCTGTTATCTACGTATTCCTCTGGAGACCTTACATCTATGAACACCGTATTTTTCAGTTTAAAAGCTTCGTCTATTTCCACAACATTGTTTTTCAAATCAATCACCTTCTGAATATATATTGTCTAATTTACTTACTGAGCATGAATTCATCATGCAGCGAATTAACAGCTTTTTTAAGATCATCTTTTTTTACAAGACATGATATTGTCATGTGTGAGTCCGAAGTCTGGAATATTTCCACTCCGACCTTGTTAAGCGCAGCGACAACCTTGGACATGACGCCCGGTATTCCAGTCATTCTCTCACCTATCACGGTAACCTTGCAGCAGTCGTCCAGCATATCGCAGTTCATCCCGTAGAGCTCAAACACGGACCTTGCCTTTTGAACGTTTTCAGAATCTATTGTAAACGCCTTCTGGCTTACAAAAAAATTTATCATATCTATGCTCACACCATTTTCCTTGAGCTGGTCAAGCACTTTTGAAAACTGGAGCATATCGCTGCTTTCAACTACAACCTGGGTTATGCCTTCCTTGTAGGCAACCGCCGTTATGAGGCTTTTTTTATTGGAATTATATGTGTCCTTACCCCTGCTATAGCATATGCTTGTGCCCTCGTTTTCCTTGAGTGTATTTTTTATCTTAAGCAGTATATTGCTGCTTTTAGCTATTTCAACAGCCCTTGGATGTATGACTTTGGCGCCTTTTTCAGCCATTTGAAAAACCTCGTCGTAATTTATGTTTTGTATGGTCTTCGCATTCGGCTGTATCTTAGGATCTGCAGTCATTATTCCATCTACATCTGTGTATATTTCAACCATTTCCACACAAAGAGCATCTCCCACTATGACAGCAGAGGTGTCACTTCCGCCTCTTCCAAGTGTCGTTATCTCTCCACCTTTTGACATTCCCTGAAAGCCTGTTATTATTACGGCTCTGCCCTGATCAAGCTCAGTCAGTATTCTCTTTGGATTTACCTCTATTACATTGGCACTTCCATAATTGTCGTCTGTAATTATGCCAGCCTGCCCTCCGGTTAAAAGCGTCGCTTCTATACCCATTTCCTTAAGCACATGTACCAGCACTGATCCCGATATGATCTCCCCGCATGACATCAAAATGTCCATTTCTCTTGGACTTGCATCTGACTTACATGCCTGCTTGCACATGTCTATAAGAGAATCGGTCGCATAGGGATTTCCCTTTCTGCCCATTGCAGAGACTACTGTCACTACTGATTTTCCCTTGTCTATGTCCCTTTTTATTATTTTTGCCACTTTTCCCATTTTTTCTATGTCTGCAAGAGAAGTTCCACCGAATTTTTTAACCAATATGTCCATAGCAAGCTATAACCTCCACATTGTTTGTATTTGTAAAGTAAAACTCTATATTATATTATAATTTACATATTTTTTATTATCAACTCAAATAAAAAATAAGCACTAAAGTGCTTATTTTTTTAGAAGAGCCTTTATTGATAGGTTTATTCTTCCCTGCTCATCTATTTCCATGAGTTTAACGTCTACTGCATCTCCGACCTTTAATACGTCTTCGACCTTTTCTATTCTCTCATGCGCTATGTTTGATATGTGTACAAGACCTTCTTTTCCTGGAAGTATTTCTATAAAGGCTCCAAATTTCATTAGCCTTGTAACCTTACCCTTGTATACTTCTCCGACTTCAGGCTCTTTTACTATGTTCTCAACCATGGCCTTCGCCTTGTTTCCAGCTTCAAGATTTTCTGCTGTTATGAACACCCTTCCGTCGTTTTCTATGTCCATTTTAACCCCGGTCTCATCTATTATCTTAGTTATTACTTTTCCGCCAGGCCCTATTACATCTCTTATCTTGTCTGTATTTATTGTCATTTGTATTATTCTAGGCGCATATGGCGAAAGGTCTTCCTTTGGCGCAGTTATTGTCTCTTGCATTTTTCCCATTATAAACATTCTTCCGTCTTTTGCCTGGCTCAACGCTTTTTTGATTATTTCCCTGTCTATGCCGTGTATTTTCATGTCCATTTGTATTGCAGTTATACCGTCTTTAGTTCCTGCAACCTTAAAGTCCATATCTCCAAGGAAGTCTTCCATTCCCTGTATGTCTGAAAGAACCGCAACGCTGTCTTCTTCCTTTATAAGACCCATTGCTATTCCAGATACCATTTTCTTTAGTGGAACTCCGGCATCCATAAGTGAAAGCGTACTTCCGCAAACACTAGCCATAGATGAAGATCCGTTTGAGCTTAGTATTTCAGAAACAAGCCTTATAGCGTACGGGAACTCGTCTTTTGAAGGTAGCATAGGCTCAAGCGCTTTTTCTGCAAGTGCTCCGTGTCCTATTTCTCTTCTTCCCGGTCCTCTTAGGAATCTCGCCTCTCCTGTAGAGAATGGTGGGAAGTTGTAATGGTGCATATATCTTTTCTCTTCTTTTTCATCAAGTCCGTCAAGTATTTGAACGTCTCCAAGTGCTCCAAGAGTAGCTATTGTAAGCGCCTGAGTCTGTCCTCTAGTGAACAGCGCTGACCCGTGAGTTCTAGGAAGAACATCAATTTCGCTCCATATAGGTCTTATCTCTTCAAGGCCTCTGTTGTCCGGTCTTATACCTTCTTTTATTATCATCATTCTTACTTGTTTCTTTATTATCATGCCTACTGATTCTGAAACATCCTTTTTGATGCTTTCAAACTCTTCACCATATTTTTCCTCGAAATGAGCAAGAACCTCTTCTTTAACCTTGTCCATGTTTTCTTTTCTTTCAAGTTTTTCAGGTGTTTTTATGGCCTGAAGCATTTTGTCTTCAGCAAATTCCCAAACCTGCTTTTCTATCTCTTCGTCAGCCTTGAAAAGCTTGTACTCTTGCTTTTCTTTTCCTTCTTTTGCAACTATGTCTTCTATGAAAGATACAATATTTTGAATCTCTTCATGAGCGTACATTATGGCTTCAGTCATTACTTCTTCGCTTACCTCTTCTGCTGCCGCCTCAACCATCATTATTGCGTCTTTAGTTCCCGATACAACAAGGTACATCTTGCTGTTTTCTCTTTGCTCGCTGTTCGGGTTAAGCACAAGCTCTCCGTCAACAAATCCAACTGAAACTGAACCTGTAGGCCCCTGGAATGGCACAGAAGATATCGAAAGAGCTACCGAAGAACCTATCATTGCAACAGTATCCGGATTGCAGTCCTGGTCCACAGAAAGCACTTTTGTTATAACCTGCACGTCATTTCTGTATCCCTTTGGAAACAGCGGTCTTATAGGCCTGTCTATAAGTCTTGAAGTTAGAACGGCTCTTTCTGAAGGTCTTCCCTCTCTCTTTATGAATCCCCCAGGTATTTTACCCACTGCATAAGACTTCTCTTCATAGTCTACGCTCAAAGGGAAAAAGTCTATTCCCTGTTTTGGTTCTTTTGAAGCACATACAGTTGCAAGAATAACAGTATCCCCATACCTCAGCATACAGCTTCCGTCAGCCTGCTCAGCCACCTTGCCGATTTCTACCGTAAGTGTTCTTCCTGCAAGATTCATTTCATAATTACTGTACATAAACTACCTCCTCTCGAAATAAACAACATTCAATGATATATAACCATATATCATATCGATTTTATAGAAAAAGAGCAGGATTTACCCGCTCTCATAATTATTTTCTCAAGCCTAGTTTTTTGATTAGCTCCTGGTATCTTACAAGATCCTTTTCTTTAAGGTATCTTAGTAGGTTTCTTCTCTTACCAACCATCTTTAGAAGACCTCTCTTTGAGTGGTGGTCTTTCTTGTGCTGCTTAAGGTGGTCATTAAGTAGGTTTATTCTTGCTGTAAGTATAGCAACCTGTACCTCTGGTGAACCAGTGTCCTTTTCGTTAGTCTTGAAATTTTCAATTATTTGCTTTTTTTCCATGTTTTACTGCACCTCCATATTTTTTATCGCCTATCCCCAAGTGCACGTCGGTGATTCGAACACTTAGCAACGGCTAATCACCAATTTTTATTGTATCATATTGCATATTGCAAGTAAACAAGTTTTTTATTTTTTCGACATCCTGCTTAAGCTGGTTCTTAAGCCCCTCTATGGAACTAAATTTAACCTCATCCCTAAGCCTGGTCAAAAACACTATCTTGACGCTTTTTCCATATACATCATTGCTGTAGTCTATTACATGCGATTCAAGCGAAAGCCTGTCCCCATTCACAGTTGGATTGAATCCTATGTTCGTGGCTGCCTTGTATGTCTTTCCTTCTATCTCAACCTTGGTGTAGTAAACTCCCGGTTTTGGAAGCAATATGTTTTCGTCTATCTCAAGGTTTAATGTAGGAAAACCTATAGTCCTTCCAAATCTCTTGCCGTGAACTACCTTTCCACTGACATAATAAGGTCTTCCCAAAAGCTCACTTGCACCTTTCACATCGCCTGTGCTTATTTTCTTTCTTATAAGAGAACTGCTTATCTTCTCATCTTCCATCTCAACTCGGTCAATTATATTGAGCTTGAATCCATATTTTTCTGACATTTGTGCAAACTGCTTTATGTCGCCTTTTCTGTCTTTGCCGAACCTGAAATCATAGCCCACTACTACTTCCTTTGCATGAAGCTTTTCAACGAGCACTTTCTTGACAAATTCTTCCGGTTCCAGACTTGATATATACTCGTCAAAAGTAAGAGATACAAACACCTTTATTCCCATGTCAGATACGACCTGGTGCTTGTCTTTTCTCGTCATTATAAGCCTTATATTGTGTTTATTCAAAAATCCACAAGGATGGTTTTCAAAAGTCAAAAGAAGACTTTTATATCCTTTTTCTTTTTCTATTGATGTTGCCTTTTCTATAAGCCTTTGATGTCCAAGATGAACCCCGTCAAAATTTCCTATTGTAACAACGCTGTCTTCATTTAAATTTACATCTTGAATAGCATTATAAATTTCCATATAAACCATCTCCAGATTACGCAAGTAGTTTATGACATTTTAATGTAATTCCATTTTCAATGCTCACGGCAGCAAGTCCGTAAAACTTTGAATCGCAATATACCCTTATAATTTCACCTTCGCTCTTCAGAGCATTATTGCCTATTATGCCTTTTGAATACACAGTTGCGCCATTTACAAATGACTTCAAAGCCCCCCTGTTTATCTCAACGGGAGCATATTCCATAAGAACACTGTCCACTCCCATTACCATGGAATCAGATTTGCCTTCTTCCACAGCCGTTTGAAGTTCTTCCAGCGTTACAGTATTTTCAATATTAAAAGGCCCCGAAAATACTCTGAGGAGAAATGACATATATGCACCGCATCCAAGCTGTTTACCTATGTCACTGCATATGCTCCTCACATAGGTTCCCTTTGAGCACTCAACGTCAAACATGACCCTGCTGCCTTCAATGCTTACTATATATATATCATATATGTGTATTTTCCTAGCCTTTATCTCAACATCCACAACACCTTTTCTAGCAAGCTCATAGAGCTTTTTGCCTTTGACCTTGAGAGCCGAATAAATAGGTGGAACCTGCATTTGCTCTCCTGCAAACGACTCGACTGCGGCTATTATGTCCTCTTTTTTAATACCTGATGGGTCTCCCTTTTCGATTATCTGTCCAAATGAATCATATGTGTCCGTTTGGATTCCAAGAGTTAGCTCCACCCTGTATTTTTTCCTGCTGCCAAGCAGAAATTCCGAAACCTTCGTACCCTTGCCCAGGCATATCGGAAGTACTCCTGCGGCATTTGGATCAAGCGTTCCTGTATGCCCCACTTTTTTCTGGCCAAATATCCTTCTGACCCTGCTTACGACATCGTGTGACGTCATGCCCGTAGGCTTCAATATATTAACTATTCCATCCAAGCTATCACCACTTTACTGGTAAAATGACTTTACCACTTCTTCTATAACTTTGTTTTTTGCATTTTCAAGAGAATCATGTATAGTACACCCCGCAGCCCTTATATGGCCTCCTCCTCCGAATTTGCGCGCAATTTCATTGACATCTATTATTTCCTTGGATCTGAAGCTCACTTTTATCTCGCCCGGAGATTTTTCCTTGAACATTATGCCCACTTCTATATTTTCAATATCTCTAGCATAATTTATAAGGCCTTCGGTGTTATTGTGTTCTATGTTGTTTTTAATCAGCATATCCTGAGTCACTTCTACATATGCTATTTTGCCATCAATAACTTCAAGCGTTGCCAAAACATCAGCCAAAAGCTTTATCCTGTCAAGTGAATCACTTTGGAAAATTCGCTTTACTATGTACTGCTTGTCTATTCCCTTTTGAAGAAGCTCATATGCCATCTTGAAACTTTCCGGATATACATTCGAGTACATGAAATTTCCAGTGTCCGTTATAAGCCCGGTGTAAAGAGCTGTCCCTATTTCCCGGCCTATTATGTCCACATTATTTTCGTTTTCCATTGTCTTTAGTATATAATATACTATTTCACTCGTAGATGATGCCTTTTTATCGACGTAGTTAACATCTCCAAAACAGTCATTGCTTACATGATGGTCTATGTTTACAAGCATCGATGCCCCTTTTTTGACGTCTTCGCTGCAGCACGGCCTGCTGTAGTCTCCGCAGTCAAGCGCGACAAGAACATAGGGGCTTTCAGAATCAACTTCATTTGAAGACTTTATGTCTATTCCCTCTACCAAAAATCCAAGATTCGAAGGTATTTTGTCGTCGAGTAGAAAGAAGACATCTTTGCCCAACTTTCTAAGGGCCTTGTATAGTCCCGTCGAAGACCCGAGGCTGTCCCCGTCGGGTGAGCAATGGGAAGTGACATAAAAATTGTCACTTCCCAGCATTTTATCTATGAGGTTATTCATCTGAATCATCACTCTTCACTTTATCTATAAGCTTTGACATGTATATTCCTCGTTCTATGGAATCGTCAAGCTTGAATATTATCTCTGGAGTGTATCTTAGCTTTATCTCTTTTCCGACTTCTTTTCTTATAAAGCCTCTTGCACTTTTAAGACCGTCGAGTATATCGTGTTTGTCACCTGCAAGCACACTTACGTATGCATACGCATACTTGAGATCTTGAGTAACTTCAACCTCTGTAATGCTGACAAGAGAAGTTATTCTAGGATCTTTTATCGCGCCCGATGTAATCATGGAGCTTATGACCTTCTTCATTTCCTCTCCTATCCTCTTAGTTCTCTTATAGCTCATACTCTCATGTCCTTTCTGTTATTTTCTTTTTCTTTCAACTTCTTTCATAGTATACGCCTCTATGAAATCTCCCTCTTTTATGTCATTGAAGTTTTCAATGCTCATACCACATTCATACCCTTTTGCAACTTCCTTGGCGTCGTCCTTGAATCTCTTTAGTGACGCAAGCTTTCCATCGTGTATAACTATGCCGTCTCTTACAAGTCTTATCTGGGCGCTTCTCACCATCTTGCCTTCAGTAACATAACATCCCGCGATTGTTCCAACTCCTGAAACCTTGAAAGTGTTTCTAATCTCAGCTTTTCCAAGTTCTTCTTCCACAAATTCAGGCTCTAGCATTCCTGTCATTGCATCTTTTACATCTTCAATCGCATCGTATATTATTCTGTAAGTCCTAACGTCAACGCTCTCTCTTTCAGCAAGAGATTTAGCTCCAGAAACCGGCCTTACATTAAATCCTATTATTATGGCGTTTGAAGCCGATGCAAGCATTATATCCGATTCCGTTATAGCTCCAACGCCCCCGTGTATAACCTTAACTGCAACTTCTTCATCGCTTAGCTTTTCAAAAGCCTGCTTTACAGCCTGAACAGAGCCTTGAACGTCTGCCTTTATTATGACGTTAAGCTCTTTTACAGCACCTTCTTGCATCTGCTGGAACAGATCATCAAGAGAAACCTTCTGGCTTGCTTTCATCTGCGCTGCCCTTATCTTGTCTTTTCTCTTTTCCGATACGCTTCTTGCTATCTTGTCGCTTCCAACTACTATGAACTGGTCTCCTGCCTGTGGCACATCTGAAATTCCAAGTATTTCAACCGGAGTTGCAGGACCAGCCTTTTTAACATTCTTGCCCTTGTCGTCAAGCATGGCTCTTACCTTGCCGTATGTCGAACCTACAACTATAGGATCTCCTACCTTTAGGGTTCCGTTTTGAACTACCACTGTAGCCACTGGACCTCTTCCCTTGTCAAGTTCTCCTTCTATGACAATACCCGTAGCCTTTCTGTTAGGATTTGCCTTTAGCTCTTCCATTTCAGCAACAAGAAGTATCATCTCAAGAAGAGTGTCTATGTTTTCATTTTGCTTGGCTGAAACTGGAACAGATATTATGTCTCCTCCCCAGTCTTCAACTAAAAGCCCGTGCTCTGAAAGTTCCTGCTTAACCCTGTCAGGATTTGCAGCCGGCTTGTCTATCTTGTTTATTGCAACTATTATTGGAACCTGCGCGGCCTTGGCGTGGTTTATGGCCTCCACTGTCTGAGGCATTATTCCATCATCAGCCGCAACTATTAGTATTGCTATATCCGTAACCTGTGCGCCTCTCGCTCTCATCGACGTGAACGCTTCGTGTCCAGGCGTGTCAAGGAATGTAATTTTCTTTCCAGATATGTTTACCACAGATGCACCTATGTGCTGAGTTATTCCGCCCGCCTCTTTTTCCGTAACATTAGTGTTTCTTATAGAGTCAAGAAGAGTCGTCTTACCATGGTCAACGTGTCCCATGACAGTTACAATAGGAGGTCTATATACAAGGTCTTCCTCCTTGTCCTCTTCTATTTCTATTCCTTCAATTTCCTCTTCTTCTTCGACTTCAACTTCTATTTCACATCCGCATTCAAATGCAATGTCATTTGCAGTGTCTATGTCCACTTCTTGGTTTATAGTAGCCATTATGCCTTTTTTTATAAGGCTTGTTATTATTTCAGCCGGAGTTTTTCCAAGAAGTTTTCCAAGCTCAGATACAGTAAGTATTCCTCCGAACTTTATAACTTCAAGGTCTGATTCCTTTTCTTCACCAGTAGAGGCCCCAGCTTTATTACCGCTGTTTTCTCCTCCTAGAAGCTCCATTATAAGCTCCGCCTCGTCTTCTTCTATGGTGCTCATGTGGTTTGTAACGTTAATGTCCAAATCTTCCAGTTTTTCTATTAGCTCCTTGCTTGAAATACCTAGCTCCTGAGCCACTTTATATACTCTCGTCCTCGACAAAAGGACCACCCCCTAATAATTCTTTAATCTTTTTGGCAAAATTATCTTCCTTTATTGCTATTACCGTCCTGTTTTGTTTCCCTATTGCTCTGCTTAGTTCCTGAGAATTTGAAAATATTATGGATTCTATTCCATAACTGTTTGACTTGTCCGTAAATTTCTTTTTGGTGTTCGCCGATGCATCTCCCGCTATTATCACAAGATATACACTGCCTTTTCTTATCTCATTCAGTACTGTATTGTCTCCTGAGGCTATGTTACCACTCTTAGAGGCAAATCCTAAAAGTGAAAACACTTTATTTTTTTTCATGCTTTTTTAAATCCTCTCTGAGTTTTTCATATGTCTCGTCTGAAATTTCAATACCAAATGACCTGGAAAGAGCTTTTTTCTTTATTGCATCTTCAAGGCATTCCAGGCTACATATATATGCGCCTCTTCCATTAGCTTTTCCAGACGGATCCAAAAATACCTCTCCGTCTTTTGTCTTTACAATTCTCACTAGAGTTTTTTTATCGCTTCTTTCCTGACAACTTACACATTTTCTCAAAGGTGTCTTTCTTTTTTTCAAAGCTACCACCCCCAATAATCTATATTTCCTGTTCGCCGGCAACCTCGTCCACTTGCTCGACTGCTGCCTCAACAGTTTCAACTGCCTCTTCAAGCTTTTCAGCCTCTTCGCCATTACCATTTTCATTTTGGCTTTCGCTTTTTATGTCTATCTTCCAGTTTGTAAGCTTTGCCGCAAGTCTTGCGTTTTGACCTTCTTTTCCTATGGCAAGTGAAAGCTGATAGTCTGGCACTACAACTTTTGCACTCTTTTCTTCTTCATTGACATTAACCGATACAACCTTTGACGGGCTGAGTGAATTTGATATATACTCTCCCATGTTTTCATTGTATTTTATTATGTCGATCTTTTCACCATTCAGTTCGTCAACTATGTTCTTAACCCTTATACCCTTTGGTCCTACGCACGAGCCCACTGGATCGACATTTTCATCAAGGGATTCAACAGCTATTTTAGTTCTAGAGCCCGCTTCCCTTGCAACAGAATTTATTCTTACTGTGCCATCGTATATCTCTGGAACTTCAAGTTCAAAAAGCCTTTTCACAAGTCCCGGATGGCTTCTCGACATGAATATCTGAGGCCCTTTTGTAGTCTTTTTAACTTCAAGTATATAGGCCTTTATCCTTTGTCCTATCTGGAACTCTTCTCCAGGTATTTGCTCTGCAATATTAAGCACTCCTTCAGTCTTTCCAAGGGCAACATATACAACACCTTTAGTGACCCTTGCAACCAGGCCTGTTATTATCTCACTTTCTCTGCTTGTGAATTCATTGAATATCACATCTCTTTCAGCTTCTTTTATCCTTTGAACCACAACCTGCTTTGCATTTTGAGCGGCTATCCTTCCAAAATCCTTCGGCGTAACCTCTTCTTCTACAATGTCATCAACCTGCAAGTTGACTCCATACTTTTCCCTTGCCTCCTCTAATGGCACCTCTAGAACTCTGTCTTCAACCTGCTCAACCACCATTTTTTCTGCAAACACTCTTACGTCTCCAGTTTCACGGTCTATCTTTATCTTTACGTTTTGAGACGATCCAAAATTTTTCTTGTACGCAGATACAAGCGCCGCCTCTATGGTTTCTATAAGTATTTCCTTCGATACGCCCTTTTCTTTTTCTATCTGCTCCAGCGCATATATAAACTCCGCATTCATCTTTTATCCTCCTCGTTATCTAAAACTTTACAGCAAGTTTTATAAGAGCTATGTTTTTTCTTTCTATTTCAAGCTCTGTTTCACCTTTTTTTATTTTAACTATATCTCCATCAAAAAGCCCTACAAGCTGGCCTTCAAAACTCTTTTCACCGTCAATGGCCTTATAAAGCCTAACGTCGACATCGCTTCCCTTAAATTTTTCAAAATCCTTGTCCTTCTTGAGTTTCCTGTCTATTCCCGGGGAAGATACTTCCAGAAAATAGTTTTCCTGTATCGGGTCCAGTTCGTCAAGCTTTTCGCCTATGTATCCACTTACAAATTTGCAATCGTCAAGTGAAACGCCTTCAGGCTTGTCTATATATATTCTCAAGAATCTGTGTTTTCCCTCTTTTACATATTCAACATCAACAAGTTCATATCCTTCTTTTTCTAAAAATGGTTCGATAAGTTCCTCTACTGTAGATCTTACATCCTTTGCCATATTATTACCTCCAAAGAATTTATAAAAGCAAAGAGTGGGTAATTTTTCCCCACTCTTCTCAAAAACATCTCTCGCTTTATTTTACACCAAAAATAGTATAACACATAATAAATCTATTTGCAAACTGCTACAAAAGCGACAACTGATTCGTTTCAGGCATGCCATTGAGGCATCCATTTTCATTTAGCATCTCCAGCACAGTTTTTGAAAGTTTAGTTCTGCTCCTAAGATCCTCTATTGATAGAAACTCTCCCTTGTCCCTCTCGCTAACCACATTAAGAGCCGCATTTTCGCCAAGCCCAGGGAACGAGACAAGCGGAGGAAGCAGCTTTCCTTCAACTATCTTGAACTTCTTGGCGTCCGAATTGTAAAGGTCTACGTTCATAACCTCTATTCCCCTTGAAAACATTTCATTTACAACCTCTATAAGCGTGTATATGTTCTTATCCTTTGCAGTTGAACCGTTACCCAGGCTTTCTATCTCCTTCATCTTTTCCAAAACGGCGCCCCTTCCCTTGGATATTAGGGTTATGTCAAAGTCTTCCGCCTTTATGGTGAAGTATGTCGCATAAAAAGCCCTTGGATAGTGAACCTTGAAATAGGCTATCCTGAACGACATCATTACATACGCCACAGCATGGGCCTTTGGAAACATGTACTTTATTCTCTTACATGATTCTATATACCAAGCCGGCACATTGTTTTCTTCCATCTCCTGCTCGTCCTCTTCCCGAAGGCCCTTTCCCTTTCTTACGTTCTCCATTATCTTAAATGAATGCTTTGGCTGTACGCCTTTTTGTATGAGATAGTTCATTATGTCATCTCTTGTACATATTACTTCCTTAAGCTCCGCCGTTCCATCTCTTACAAGTTCCTGGGCGTTGTTGAGCCAAACGTCGGTACCATGCGAAAGGCCCGATATTCTGACAAGTTCCGCAAATGTCGTTGGCTTTGTATCGACAAGCATCTGCCTTACAAACTTTGTTCCAAACTCAGGTACTGCAAATGTGGCTACGGAAGAACCTATGTCTTCCTTTTCAACGCCTATCTCATGGGTGCTACTGAATATTCCCATGGTCTCCTTGTCATCGAGCGCTATATGAGTGGCATCCAGTCCCGTGAACTCCTCAAGCATCTTTATTATTGTAGGTGTATCGTGTCCAAGTATGTCGAGCTTCAGAAGTCTTCCACTTATTGAATGGTAGTCAAAATGCGTTGTTATTACGCCGGAAGATGAGTCATTCGCCGGATACTGTATGGGGCAAAAATCAAATATTTCCTTGTAATCCGGAACAACCATTATTCCGCCGGGGTGCTGCCCCGATGTCCTCTTTATGCCCGTGCATCCCCCTGAAAGCCTCTCTATCTCCACAGAAGGGCACACCATTTCCTTTTCCTCAATGTATTTTTTGACAAAACCGTATGCGGTCTTGTCAGCTATGGTGCCTATTGTACCCGCCTTGTACACGTATCCCTCCCCAAACAGGACCTCCGTATACTTGTGGGCAGTGGCCTGGTATTCCCCGGCAAAGTTAAGGTCTATGTCGGGCTCCTTGTCGCCTTCAAAACCCAGGAATACCTCAAATGGAATGTCATGTCCGTCCTTGATATACTCCTCCCCGCAGTTCGGACATATCTTGTCTGGAAGATCCGCCCCGGATCCTATGCTTCCATCCATAAAAAACTCCGATGTCTTGCAACTGCCGCATATATAATGCGGAGGCAGCGGGTTTACTTCTGTTATGGAACTCATTGTCGCCGCAAACGACGAACCTACCGATCCTCTCGATCCCACAAGGTATCCATCATCCACCGACTTTTTAACAAGCCTTTGGGCTATTATATACATTACCGCGTATCCATTGCTTATAATCGAGTTCAGCTCCCTGTCCAGCCTCTTTTGGACTATTTCCGGCAGGGGGGCTCCGTATATGGAATTCGCCTTTTCATAGCACATCCTTCTGAGATCCTCGTCAGAGCCTTCTATTATAGGCGGGAATGTCTCCTTTGGAACCGGCCTTATCTCTTCAATCATTTCTGCTATCTTGTTTGGGTTTTCTATTACAACCTCTCTGGCAATTTCGCTGTCAAGGTATGAAAAATCCTCTAGCATCTCGTCAGTAGTCTTGAAGTAAAGAGGTATGTCCTCATCCGCATCCGAAAACCCCTGGCTGCACTTTAGTATCTTCCTGTAAACACCATCGTGAGGATCCACAAAGTGGACGTCCCCCGTCGCCGCCACAGGCCTTTCGAGCTTTCTTCCAAGCTCTATTATTCTCTTGTTTATCTCCTTGAGCTCATCATAGCCACTGACTATGCCCTTGTCTATCATGAACTTGTTGTTGCCAAGTGGCATCACTTCAAAATAATCATAATAGCTCGCTATTTTTTCAAGCTCATCCTGATTGACATTTTTAAGCACTGCCTTGTAAATCTCACCTGCTTCACATGCTCCTCCTATTACAAGACCTTCCCTGTACTCTGTAAGCAAGCTCTTTGGTATTCTCGGCCTCTTGTAGAAATAGTCTATATGTGCTTTTGACACAATTTTATACAGGTTTTTAAGGCCCGTATAGTTTTTTGCAAGTATTGTTATGTGGAATGTGCTCAGTTTGGTGTGGTCGTTTTGCTTGAAGTGGCAGTTTATATCACTCAGCCTCTCTATCCCCTCTTTTTTAAATCTTTCAATAAAATTGATGAATATTTCAGCTGTAGCCTGCGCATCATCCACGGCCCTGTGGTGGTTTTTAATTGATACCCCAAGTGCCTTTGCAACGACATTGAGCTTGTATCTTTTAAGCTCTGGTAAAAGCACCTTCGCAACCGCTATTGTGTCTATTGAGCTGTTTTCAAATTCAATCCCGAGCCTCTTGCAGCTTTCCCTTACAAATCCCATGTCAAACTCAGCATTGTGTGCCACAAGCACGCTGCCCTTTATAAATTCCATGAACTTAGGCATTATGTCCTTTATTTCCGGTTCGTCGTCTACCTTTGAATTATTTATGCCCGTAAGCTCCTGTATCTTAAGTGGTATGCTCCTTTTTGGATTGACAAAACAGCTGAATCTGTCCACTATTTCAAAGTCTCTTATCTTCACCGCGCCTATTTCTATTATTGTGTCGTTTACGCTCGAAAGCCCCGTCGTCTCAAGGTCAAACACCACGAATTCCTGGGACAGCGGCAGATCGTTGGGCCTGTCTATTATTGGTATGTTGTCGTTTACAAGATATCCTTCCATGCCGTATATGACCTTTATTCCGCATTTTTCAGCAGCGCTCATGGCATCTGGATATGCCTGGACTATCCCATGGTCAGTTATGGCCACTGCACTATGGCCCCATTTCGCCGCCCTTTGCACTATATCCTTTGCCGATGCCACTGCGTCCATGGCAGACATGTTAGTGTGCGCATGAAGCTCCACTCTCTTTTGCGGGGCTTCGTCCATTCTCAAAACAGGCTTTGATTTTTTTATGTCGGCAACATTTATTACGACTTCCCTGCTGTAGCTGTCATACATTGCCTCTCCCTGAACCTTTAAAAAGGCCCCCTTGCCGAGGACTTCATTTACTTCCTCCTGTTTCTTTTCATTTGCAAATATCTTGCAGCAAATAGAGCTTGTATAGTCGGTAACTGAAAATATATAGAGCACTTTTCCATTTCTAAGCTCCCTGCTGTCCATGTCAAACACCTTGCCTTCAATGGATATCTTGCCGCTTTCAACTCCTATGTCCACTATTTTCACCGGTTCATATTTTACAGTCTTCCTGTAGGAACTTCCCGATTTGAAAGGCTCTGATTTTGCTGGTTTTGAAGGCCTTAACGCCTTAGGCTCGCTCGGCTTTTCCCCTGATGTAGATGAGGCAGTCTCGACGGCCCTGTTTTGAACCATTTTCGCAGCTTCTCTTTCTTTTTCCTTAAGGTAGTTATTATAATTTCCCGAAAATGTATCGCCTTTCGATACGAAATCCACTTCCACGAATATTCCAAGTTCCTGTGCGATGGTACTTTTAATTCCGTATTCAAGCTTTTTACTCTTTAGCATATTTATCAAAAAATCACACGGCATTTCTATCGTCAACCGGTCCTCTTGAATGCTCCAGTTTATCTCTTTGACAAAATTCTTAACAGAAGGCATTGACAGTTCAATATACTTTATTATGTGCTTCCAGTAGATCTTTACGAGCCCCTCTTTGTCATTGAGATCCAAACCCGTATACTTCATTTTAAGCTTTACATCGTTAAAATGGCAAAGGGCAATTTTAATTGCCCTTTCAAGTCTCGATATGAAGTCAATATCCATTATACGCTTTGAGTCCAAATGAATATTGACCACTTTATTTTCCCTGTAATACACTATTTTTTTCACATACAGGTTTTCTATCTGTTCTTTTTTGAATCCATCAGCTATATCAATTTTGTTTAGATAAGCAGCTAAACTCTGCATGGCTCCACTCCCTACTAAGCTTTATACTCCTCAAGTTCTTTCATAAGCTCATCAACAAGATTCTCGTCCTTTACCTTCCTTACTATTTCTCCTTTTTTGAATATGAGACCTTCTCCGCATCCTCCTGCAATTCCAAGGTCTGCCTCCCTCGCTTCTCCAGGCCCGTTCACTGCACATCCCATTATCGCAATGGTTATGTCCTTTTTAATATTTTGCACCCTTTTTTCCACCTGCTCCACTATTTTTTCGATTCCTATTTTAGTTCTTGCACAGGTAGGGCACGATATGACTTTTACCTCTTCTTTCAAAAGCCCTATTGAGCTGAGTATTTTTCGCACCACAAATATTTCCTCGCAAGGATCTCCGGTAAGTGATACTCTTATTGTATCCCCTATGCCTCTAAGCAGCAAATATCCAATTCCTATTGAGGATTTTATGGTTCCGCTTTTTATGCTCCCGGCTTCCGTTATTCCCACGTGAAGAGGATATCTTGTCTTTTTTGATATCTTTTCATATGCATCTATACATGTATTTATGTCACTAGATTTGAGTGAAAGCACTATATTTGAAAATCCTCTCTTTTCAAAGTGATCTACATGCCTCATGCAGCTTTCGACAAGAGCATCTGCCGTGGGTTTTTTGTGCTTACTCAATATGTCCTTTTCAAGAGAACCACCATTTACACCTATTCTTATCTTTACGTTTTTCTTTTTTGCAGCTTCTATTATTTGGTCAACCTTTTCCATACTTCCTATGTTGCCCGGATTTATCCTCACTCCGTCTGCACCATTTTCTATGGCCATTATGGCAAGTTTATGGTCAAAATGAATGTCTGCTATAAGCGGAATTTCTATCGAATCCTTTATGCCGGGTATGGCCAAAGCACTTTCTTCGTCCGGAACCGCTACCCTCACTATTTCACATCCTGCATACTGAAGCCTTTTTATCTGATCCACAGTGGCCTGTACATCCTTGGTGTCTGTATTTGTCATAGACTGTACCACTATCGGGTTTTGACCGCCTATTTTCACATCCCCGCAGCTTATTACATTTGTATTTCTAGTCACCTCTATCACCTCTATTTATCTTTTAAAAGCTGTATTACATCTTTGTATGTTATAAATATCATAAATCCAATCAGTAGCGCAAAACCTATGAAATGTATAAACCCTTCTTTTTCCTGATCAATCTTTTTGCCCCTTATGAGTTCAACTATTAAAAATAGTATTCTGCTTCCATCCAGTGCCGGTATTGGCAGAAGGTTTAAAAGCCCAAGGTTTATGCTTATCACTGCCGCAAGAGAAAGCACATTCAGAAAGCCTATCTTGGCCGCCTCTCCAACGACATTTATTATGCCAACGGGTCCTACAACCTCTGAAGAAGCTGCATTTCCTCCAATGAGCTTTACTAAAAATCCCAGCATCTGAGAAAGTATCCACATCGTTCTTTGCACGCTGTATTTAAGAGAATGGATAACATTTTTTTCATTGCCCGGAACTATTCCTATCATTCCCCTGCCTTCTTCATCTTTAGGGACAATCTCCTTATGAAGCACATTTCCATCCCTTTCAATGGATATTTCAATTTTCTCACCCGCAGAAGGCCCTATGATAGATGTTATATCGTTCCACTCGCTGATTTTTTCACCGTCTATCTCTACTATTTTGTCACCCTTTATTATGCCTGCCTGCTGAGCTGGATATCCTTCCATGGTCTCTTTGACTACAGTCGAAGGCGTGCCTACACTCATAAAAATCACTGCAAAAAGTATTACAGCGAGAATAAAGTTCATAATGGGTCCTGCTGCAATTATGGCTATTCTCTTGAATATGCTCTTGTTTCCAAAGCTTCTTTCGTCATCGGATGCTTCATTTTCACCGAGCATTTTTACATATCCTCCAATAGGAAGGGCCCTTATGGAATATAGTGTCTCTTTCCCCTGTATTGATGCGAGCTTTGGGCCCATACCTATGGCGAATTCGTGAATCTTCACACCGGATGCCTTTGCTATTATGAAGTGACCAAATTCATGGAACAACACTATGATCCCGAATACCAAAAGCGCTATAATTATATTCATATATACACCTTCCCAAATATTAATTGTTATAACAAGCTGCTGGATAACTCTTTGTAGATATATTCTCTAACCCATCTATCCGCTTCCAATATATCATCCACATCTGGATTTGACACTGGATTATGGCTGTTCATGGCCTTTTCCACATACTTAGGTATGTCATAAAAGCCTATCCTTCCATTTAAATACTCCTCCACCAAAACTTCATTTGCACCATTTAGCACGGTAGGATGTGTCCCGCCAGACCTTAAACTCTCATATGCCAAGTTTAGGCATGGAAAAGTCTCCTTGTCAGGTTTTTCAAATGTAAGCGAAGATATCTTTGTGAAATCAAGTCTCTCAAAATTGCTGCTTAGCCTTTGCGGATATGAAAATGCATACTGTATTGGGATTCTCATGTCCGGATTCCCCATTTGGGCTATTATGCTGCTGTCTTCAAATTCAACCATGGAATGTATTATGCTCTGAGGATGAACTACTACGTCGATTTTTTCCAAATCAACATCAAACAGCCACTTTGCCTCTATCACTTCAAGACCCTTGTTCATAAGCGTTGCAGAGTCTATCGATATTTTCTGTCCCATGCTCCAGTTCGGATGCTTAAGTGCAGCTTCTTTCTTTACATCTATGAGCTCTTCCCTCTTTTTCCCCCTGAACGGCCCGCCTGAAGCTGTTAGTATAAGCCTTTTTATACTTTTCATGTCCTCTCCGTTAAGGCACTGGAATATTGCCGAATGCTCACTGTCTACGGGTATTATGCTACTGCCTGAAATTTTTGCCATTTTGTTTATTATATTTCCAGCTGTAACCATGGTTTCCTTATTTGAAAGAGCAATATCTTTTCCCTTTTTAATGGCTTCTATGGTCGGAATAAGACCAGCTATGCCAACCACGGCTGTAAGGACTACATCTGCAGACTCTATGGATGCAACGGCGCTTAGCCCCTCTTGCCCTATTTCTATATCTACCCCTTTTATACATTTTTGATTTAATATCTTCTGAAGCTGCGATGCACTGTTTTCATCTCCAATTGAAACCATTGAAGGTTTAAACTCTTCAATCTGATCAATCAGCATGTCGATACTTTTGTTTGCTGATAGAGCCACCACTTTGAATTTTTCGCTGTTAGATCTTACTACGTCTAATGCCTGAGTCCCTATCGAACCCGTTGATCCCAATATTGAAATGTTTTTCATATGATATGATCCTTTCTGTATAAATTAATCCATATATTTATAATATCACAAGCAGATTATTTGTCATATAACCTATATATATCCGAAATGATATTAAACCTTTGAAGAAGGCATTGTGGATTGTATGAACCAGTCCAACTTTCTGGCATTTCACTGAGATTCCCAACGGGGTTTCGCATGAAATTGACTTTTTTGAATTACCGCCCGATTTCGGCTTTAATATATTATAAAACATAAAAAATGACTCCACAACAATATATGGAATCATTTTTTATGTACCCACGGCAAATCATTGTAAATTATGGATATAATATACAATGCCGTATGTCTATGTCATAAATATGCTTATGTAGTAGTATACAAGAGGCGCTGCAAAAATTATGCTGTCAAACCTATCAAGCATTCCACCATGGCCCGGAATCACATTCCCATAATCCTTTATGCCTATATATCTTTTTATTGATGATGCGAACAGATCTCCCATTTGAGATACTATGCTTCCAGCAAATCCAATCAGTGCCATATGAATCAATGATATTTCAAATACAACCCCAAATATCATACACGACATGACACTTCCAGCTATACCCCCAATACTTCCCTCAACAGTTTTTTTAGGGCTCACACTCGGTATTAGCTTATGCTTTCCAAAAAAGCACCCTGCAAAATAGGCGCATGTGTCTGTCGCCCATGCGGTTATGAATACTATCCATACCATGTAACTCGCAAATTGACTTCTCGCCATTCCGATGTGAAGCAGCGCATATGATATGTATATCACCCCAAATATTGTCACCAGCATATCCATAAACTGTCTTTTCCCAAGCACAACCATGCTTGCAAACGTAAAGAAAAGTGCAAAGGCAATCATTCCGACATAGCTCCATGGTATCCCAAACTGAATCGCCATATAAAAAATCAGGGTAGCGATATACCCGATTGATTTAATGGGACTTAGATTCGCATGCTTGAATGCCTCATACAGTTCATACATTGCAAGTGCTGATACTATCATTATGCTTGTGTTTAAAAAAAATCCCCCTTTTATTACTATAAAAAATAAAAGAGGCAACAGCAATATAGAAGACACTATTCTTTTTAACATAAAATCTCTCCTATTTTAGACCTCCGAATCTTCTTTCTCTATTTTGATAATCCAATACAGCTTCATAGAGGCTGTCCTCTTTGAAATCCGGCCAGAAAATATCAGTAAAATAAAATTCGGTATAGGCACTTTCCCAAAGTAGAAAGTTACTAAGTCTTTTTTCTCCACCGGTTCTTATAAGAAGGTCCGGATCAGGAAGTTCATTTGTGGTAAGGTATCGTCCCATAAAAAATTCATCTATATCTGATTTTTTTATTTTCCCTTCCTCATAATCCCCTAAAATCTTAACCAATGCATCCTTTATATCATTTCTGCTCCCATAGCTAAGCGCAAGCGAAAGAACAAGCTCATCATTATCCTTTGTCTGTTCCATAGACTTGACAAGCTCTTTTCTTGCAAACTCCGGAAGCTTTGTAATATCTCCCAGCGCATTGAGTCTTATACCTTTTGAGTGAAGCCTAGAAGTCTCCTTTTTAAGATATTCAACAAGCAGCTTCATAAGTATTGTCACTTCTGTTTTCGGCCTTTTCCAGTTTTCAGTGGAAAAAGCATATACAGTCAAGTATTTTGTACCTATTTTTTTGCATGCATTTATGGTGTTTTCTATCGCCTCGACTCCAGCTCTGTGCCCAAAGCTTCTCTCTTTCATCTGCTTTTTTGCCCATCTTCCATTGCCGTCCATTATTATTGCAATGTGCTCAGGAATGCGCGCCTTTGATATTTCTGATAAAGAGCTGCTCATATTTATCTATCCTTCTCTAAATATATTTTGCAGCTGCCACTTAATCGCTTAGCAGCTACCGTATCTGCATATAGATAAAACTTATAAAAGCCACTGTATATCAATGGCTTTTTATAAGTTTTATACAATACACCAAATCCTCGTTAAAGAGGACTTGCAAAGAAAGTCACTATTAAATCTATTTTGAGTGTATCTTTTGGGGATATTTTGATCACTCTAGGAATACTCAATATTTCCTTATCCTTATTCCCCTGGACAAATATTACATTTATATCAATATTTGAGTTTTCAGCCAAAATAGCTTTTTTAGCTGCATTAAGCTCCATTCCCAGTATCTGATTGCCTAAGCTCACCAGATTAAACCTCCATTATTTCCTTTTCTTTTTTAGACACAAGTTGATCAACTGTCTTTACATTTTCATCTGTGATCTTTTGAACTTCATCTTGTGCTTTTTTAGCTTCATCTTCAGCAATCTCACCGTTTTTTTCTAATTTCTTTATTGCCTCGTTTGCATTTCTTCTTTCATTTCTAAGCGCAACCTTAGCATTTTCTCCAGTCTTACCCACAAGCTTAACTAGATCTTTTCTTCTTTCTTCTGTAAGCTGTGGTATAACTATCCTTATTATTTTACCGTCGTTTGACGGATTAAGTCCAAGGTCAGAAGTTGCTATGGCCTTTTCTATATCTCTAAGTGCACTTAAATCCCATGGCTGAACTACTATAGCTCTTGGCTCCGGACTTGAAACTCCAGCCATCTGCTTTAGAGGAGTGGGTGTTCCATAGTAATCAACAACCACTTTATCCAGCATTTTAGGGTTTGCTCTTCCAGCTCTTATTACTCCAAGTTCTTCTTTTAAAACCGAAAGAGTCTTTTCCATCTTTTCCTTTAACTGCTTGTGTACATCTAAGCTCATACTATTCCTCCTCTACATATGTTCCTATATCTTTTCCAAGCACCACATCAATTATATTGTCTGGATTATCAAGGCCAAACACCCTTATAGGAATCTTGTTGTCCATACAAAGTGATGTAGCCGTCGAATCCATAACCTTAAGTCCTTTTTGAAGAACATCTATATATGACAGTTTTTTGAACATCTTGGCATCCTTGTTTACCATAGGATCGCTATCATAAACACCGTCCACCTTCTTTGCAAGCAGTATTACATCGGCCTCTATTTCAGCCGATCTAAGTGCTGCCGTAGTGTCAGTTGAAAAATAAGGATTGCCAGTTCCAGCTGCAAATATTACCGTTCTTCCTTTTTCAAGATGTCTCATTGCCCTTCTTCTTATATACGGCTCTGCAATTTGTCTCATTTCAATAGCCGTTTGAACTCTTGTAGAAACTTCGATATTTTCAAGCGCATCTTGGAGTGCCAATGAGTTTATAACAGTTGCAAGCATTCCCATATAATCTGCTGTAGTCCTGTCCATTCCTTCACTAGTTCTTCCTCTCCAGAAATTTCCACCGCCTACAACTACTGCAACTTCAACATCCATTTCGTGAAGCTTCTTTACAGCCTGCGCTATATTTGAAACAGTATCGTTGTCTATTCCAAATCCATTGCTTCCGGCTAAAGCCTCTCCACTTAACTTTAACAATACCCTTTTATATATTGGTTTAACCAATTAAAGTCCTCCTAACTACGCTGTGTACATATTTATATTGTCTTTTAAAAAGGAGAACACATATGTGTTCTCCTTTTTAAATTATTCGTTTAATTGCTTATCTACCTATTTGCTTTGCAACTTCTTCAGCAAAGTTTTCTTCTTTCTTTTCTATTCCTTCTCCAACTGAGAATCTAACCTTGTCTGTAATCTTTATAGCTTTGCCTATTTTCTTAGCTTCAGCATCTATATATTTTTCAACTGTAAGGTCTCCGTCTTTAACAAATGTTTGGTCTAGAAGGCAAACTTCCTTAAGTTGCTTTTGCAGTCTTCCTACAACCATTTTTTCAACTATCGCAGCTGGCTTTCCTTCGTTAAGTGCTTGCTGTGTAAGTACTTGCTTCTCATGCTCAACGTATTCTTGGTCAACATCGTCACTTGATATATATTTTGGATTCATAGCAGCTATTTGCATAGCAACGTCTTTACCCATATCCGTAACCTCGTCTGCAGAAGCTTCAGTTTCAAGCTTAACTAGAACACCTATTTTTCCAGCTCCGTGTATGTATCCTACCGCTTTGCATCCTTCTTCTTCGAATCTTTCGAATCTTCTTATGTTCATATTCTCGCCTATAGTAGCTATCTTAGCATTTAGAACTTCTTGAACCGTCTCTTCTTGTCCAAGGTATTTCTCAGCTAGAAGCTCTTCTACAGTTGAAACGTTTGAGTTAAGAACTATATCTGCAATGTCCTTTACAAATCCTTTGAACTCGTCGTTTTTAGCAACGAAGTCAGTCTCTGAGTTAACCTCTACTACTGCTGCCTTGCTTCCATCTTCTGATATGCTTATTTCTACTAGTCCTTCCGCCGCAACTCTTCCTGATTTCTTAGCTGCTTTTGCAAGTCCTTTTTCTCTTAGAAGGTCTACTGCTTTTTCAATATCTCCATCTACTTCAGTAAGCGCTTTTTTGCAGTCCATCATTCCTGCGCCTGTTTTTTCTCTAAGTTCTTTTACCATTGACGCTGTAATTGCCATAGTATCGCCTCCATATATAGTATTAAAGGTAAGGGAAGAATATCCCTTACCCTATTTTATCGGTTACTGATTATTTTTCTTCCTCAGCAGCAACTTCTTCTGGAACTTCCTGCTTAGCTTCTATTATTGCGTTTGCCATTGTAGATGTTATAAGTTTTACGGCTCTTATAGCATCGTCGTTTCCTGGTATAGGATAATCCATTTCATCTGGATCACAGTTTGTATCAACTATTCCTACAACTGGAATTCCAAGCTTTTGAGCTTCCTTTATAGCTATCTTTTCTTTTCTTGGATCTATTACGAATATAGCTCCTGGAAGTTCAGGCATGTCTTTTATTCCATTAAGGTATTTTTCTAGCTTAGCCTTTTCATGTCTAAGCTTTATTACCTCTTTCTTTGGTAGAAGATCAAACGTTCCATCTTCTTCCATTTTTTCAAGACTTCTAAGTCTTGCTATTCTATTCTTGATAGTCTTGTAGTTTGTAAGCATTCCGCCTAGCCATCTTTCATTTACATAGTACATTTCAGATCTTTCAGCTTCTTGCTTTATAGCTTCCTGAGCTTGCTTCTTAGTTCCTACGAAAAGTACAGGCTTTCCTTCTTCAGCAACTGACTTTACAAACTTGTAAGCTTCCTCAACTTTTTTAACTGTTTTTTGAAGATCTATTATGTAGATCCCGTTTCTTTCTGTGAAGATGAACTTTGACATCTTAGGATTCCATCTTCTTGTTTGATGTCCAAAGTGAACACCTGCTTCAAGTAATTGTTTCATGTTAATAACTGCCATTTCATTACCTCCTATGGTTTTTTTCCTCCGCTTTGCTCATTTCCTTGAAAGGCCTTGTTCGGCACCTTCTCAAGAATTACAAAACGTGTGTATTATTTTCACCTTTGTTAGTATAGCATATCAAAAGTCTTTTTACAATAATTTTGCAAAAACAAAAACCATGTTTTAAAAAATTGAATAACATGGTTTTTGTTTTTGCAAAATTATACACTTTTTAATACTATGTCATTATTTTCAATGACGAGCCTGCATGACTCGGTATCATTTCTAATATACCTTGTATTGTTTCCCATTGTAATCTTAACACCTGGGTAAAGCATTTTTCTTATATTTATAAAACCATCGCTTATGTGTTCAATTTGATTTTGTATAGTCCGTATGTCTGAGTCAAGTATCTTTAGCTTTTTAACAAGTCCGTTGTAAGTATCAACACTTTTTTGAATCAGCTTCCACTTTTCTGGGTCAACATTGGATGAACTCGCAGCTTTCTTGAATGCCTGAATACTGCCTCCAAGACTCTTGATATTCTTGATTACGAACTCCTTTTCGTCGCAATATGCCTGCAGCTTTATTCGCATATTATCGTCAACGCCAACACTGATGTCTGTCTTGGTTCCCATCACGGATCCCAGGAATCCGGTGTCTATATTTTTTCTGACAAACGTGGTTCCCCCAACTATCATGCTTTTCTTTCCCATTAGATGCAGACTTCCATTGCAATGAACATTGCTGTGTATTATAAAGTCTGTAGTTATATCTCCTTCTGACTTTATATTCTTGGAATTTTCAATATACCTGCAGACAATACCTTTTTTTGCAAATACATCTGCCTTGTCATTTCCCTGTATTCCGCCTTCTACTACTATAGTTCCCTTTGTATTGATAGTAGCCCCTTCTATGACGCCATATACATGTACATTACCCTCAGCCTCCAGCAAAAACCCGGTCTTTACGTCTCCCTTTACCTCAACGTCTCCATTAAATCTTATATTGCCGGTAGCTATGTCAACATCTCCATCTATGCTCATAACTTTGTTTACGCTTATTCTGCCTTCTGAAAACTCTACTTTTCCATCGGCTTCGCTTATTAATTTCAGACCGTCTTCACTAAGTCTTACATTATTACCATATTTAAATTCAATGTTCCTCCCTGAATTTGACTTTATGGGCATGCCGTATATGTCCATTCCATCTTGCCCATCTGTGGGAACTGTTTTTTCCGCCAAGACTTGTTCTTTATTGACATTATTTATATTGCCGAGTTCTTTAAAATCCATTCTGCCTTTTTCGTCTATTTTAGGCTTTCTATCTGGATTTATATCAAAATGCAGCTTGGCATGGGAATTCTCTCCATCGGTTTTAGGTTTACCTTGTGCTATTTTGACTTCAACATTTAAAATTTCGTCATACGCGATTCTTTTTATTTCCTCTATGTCTATTCCACAGCATATTCTATTTTCTTCGAGAAGTTTTAACAAGTTCTCTTCTGTTATTTTGTCTTCTGACGCTTCAATAGCGTCATCATCTTTGCATATTTTAATATATGCTGCCAGTTTGTCTTTTGATACTAAAAGTTCAATTATATAATTGCCTGATTTTGATTTTATGGTAAGAAATTCTTTCACTTTTCAACCTCCCCGCTTTTTAGAGATTGTTCCTAATTTTAATTATTGCCTTGCTGTGAATTTGGGATATTCTGGATTCCGAAACATCCAGCACTGCACCAATTTCCTTATATGTGAGTTCTTTATTGTAGTACAGCTCTATTACCAGCTGTTCTTTATGATTGAGTTTTTCAATCCCTTTTTTCAGCCTCTCTATTGTATCTTTTTTAACGAGAGCCTCTTCTGGCGTATGATTTTTTTCATCTTTGATTTGAACTTTTACGGTGTCGTTTATTTCTTCCTCAAGTGACACCATATTGAACGTGCCCATTTCCGAAATTATCTTATTAACTTCTTCAGGCGTTTTTTGCAATCTTTCGCCAAGCTCTTCAACACTCGGCGAACGCCCCAATTCCGATTCCATTTTTGAATAAGTATCTTTGAACAATTTAGATTTTTGCCTTATTGAACGAGGTACCCAGTCAAGCAGCCTTATCTGGTCAATTATAGATCCCCTTATCCTTATAGAAGAATATGTTTCAAACTTAATCTCTTTTGTATAGTCAAACTTTTCGATGGCATCGATGAGGCCTATTACTCCGTAGCTTACAAGGTCTTCATATTCTATATTGCTTGCATAATAGTTGTACAGCCTTCCGGCAATTATTTTCACAAGTTCAACATAGTTAAGTATTATTTCCTCTTTTGCCGATTTTTTTTCACTTTCATTTTTGCTGTTTTTATACTTTTCCCAAAGCATATATTCATAAGCCATAAAAAAACCCCAATTAGTTTATTTTATTAATGTCTTCAAGACTTATCTCATCAAAAGAGTTTTCAAGTCCTTCATCATTTTGTGACTTTAATGAGTCACTTAAAATATTCCTTATTTCTTCATCATTTTCTTCCAGTTTGACATCTATATTGTTGCCCAAATCTTTTTTAAATTCATCATCTTCTCCCGGCTTATTTGATATTTCATCCGCAATTTTCAAAATCAAAAATATTACAATATTAAAGGCGCATGCCAATATAAAATATTTTTTCATGAAAACCATAAACCTGATATTTTTACTTCCCAGCATCGAAATAAAAAGATAGATGAGAATCAATAGATAGTTTACTATTCCTATTGCAGTACATCTTTTACCCATTTGATACACCCTTTTATGAGCTATATAAATTTTATACCCTTGCCTATTGACTTGATTTTCAAACCTCCATCAGAACAGTCGAATTCAATCGTTCTGCCATAATTTCCAAGTACATCTTCTGAAATTATAGGTATTCTAAGTTCGGTTAATTTTTTTTTCACAGCATCAACATTCCTCTTCCCGATGTTTAGCGTAGAACCCTTCGATGAAATGTTAAACATCTGTGCACCGCCCGCTATTTTCGCAGTAAGCCTTGTTCTCATTGCTCCCATTTTCATTATGTTCTCAAGCATTTCGTCAAGAGCCGTATCTGCAAATTTAGCTTTGTTTGAATTATTTCTTATTTCTTTGCTCGATGGAAGCATTATATGGGCCATTCCTGCTATTTTTTTACTTCTGTCATACAACACTATCCCTACACAGGATCCGAGTCCAAGCGTTATTAATATATCTTCTCCTCGAGCAGTTTTATAATCAGCCATTCCAACCTTTATATAATCTCCCATATTCTCACACTCCCAGATTTTTAAACAGAAGTGCAAACGACTCAATGTCCGGCATGAAAAACAGTTTTCCAACTATTTCATTTAATCCTTCTAATATCTTATTTTCTATGAGTATTATCTTATCACTCACTTCACTGTATTCAATAGCCGGCACACTTAGTATGGATGCCGCCATGTCAACACTTACAGACGGAACTGACATTTGTATATTTAAATTCGAAAGCTTTGATATGGAGTTTATATATGCACTTGACAGTATATTTCCTATCTCCTGCAGTGCTGAGAGCTCCATTTCAGTATAAAACTCAGATGCGCTCTTGCCTCCAAACAAAAACTCCATAAGGTGGTCAGTCGACTCCTTGTCAAATACAAGCATTATATTTCCGGATATATCACCCCAGAATCTTACATACACCCCAACTATCAGTTTTTCTTCAGCTTCCACAGCCTCTACAATTTTTTCCGTCTCTATAACCTCTATAATTGGCACTTCCATATCAACTTTTTTATTTATAAGTGTTGAAAGCGCCGTCAGTGCATTTCCTGCACCAATATTTCCAATTTCCTTTAGTATGTCAATGTAATAATTATTAATTTGAAAAGTCATATGGATGCCCTGAAGGGCTTTCAACTCCTTTTTATGCTCAATTTACAACTCCAAGTATTTTATCCACCTCTACGAGTATTATTACCCTATCTTCGTCTTTTGCAATCCCTTTTACAAATCCGCTATCGAAATTTTCACTTACTACATTTGTATCTATATTTTCGTTCAGTATATCTTTGACTTCTGATGCTGAATCAACTATAAAACCAACCATTATATCTTCAACCCTATTGATTATAATTCTTCTGTCACTTGAATTTTCTGGTTTATCGATATTAAACCTCTCTCTCAGATCTATAACCGGCACAATCTCGCCTCTGAGGTTTATAACGCCCTTTATATACTTTTCAGTCTTGGGAACTCTTGTAATAGGCATTATCTTTTCTATCGTCTCAACATTTTCAATCCCTATACCATAAAATTCATTGTGCAGTTTAAATATTACATACTTATTTGTAACATTCTTCAACTATACCACACCCTTTTCAGTTATTAAAATAGTGAATTAGTATCAATTATAAGCGCAACACTTCCATTTCCAAGTATTGTAGCGCCTGCAACGAAGTTAATGCCCTTTAGGTATTTTCCTAATGATTTTATTACTATCTCCTGTTGTCCAAGAAGTTCATCAACTACTATTCCAAGATCCTTATCGCCTTTTTTAACTACTATCACATTTATATCACTTGAATTCAAATCTCTTTTTTCTACATCCAAAACTTGTCCAAGATCTACAAGTGGAAGCGTTTTTCCTCTGTAAAGAACTATGTCCCTTCCTTCAACTACTCTTATTTGATCTCTTTCAATATTTGTGATTTCTTTTATGTTGTTAAGAGGTATAGCATATTTTTCCTCTCCCACAATTACAAGCAGCGCTTGTATTATTGCCAGTGTAAGCGGAAGCCTTATTATAAACTTGCTGCCTACATTCTTTTCTGTTTCTATTTCAACTACGCCTCCAAGAGACTCTATTTTAGTCTTTACTACATCAAGCCCTACGCCTCTTCCAGAAACATCCGATATCTTGTCTGCCGTACTAAAACCCGGCATAAATATCAAGTTTGCCATTTCCTTTTCATCCATGAGTTCCGCTTTTTCCGATGTTATAAGCTCTTTTTTGAGTGCTTTGTTTTTTATCTTATCTGTGTCAAGTCCTGAGCCGTCATCTACGACTTCTATAACAACATTATTTCCATCCGGATATGCCAGCAGCTTTACAGTTCCCATTTCATTTTTGTTAAGGCTTGCCCTTATTTCCGGAGTCTCTATTCCATGGTCTATAGAGTTTCTAAGAAGATGTATTAGAGGGTCTCCAATCTCATCTATAACTGTTCTGTCGACCTCGGTTTCCTCACCCGACATGACAAGATGCACTTCCTTGTTTAGGTTTTTTGAAAGGTCTCTTATCATTCTTGGGAATCTGTTAAATACCCTTTCTATAGGCACCATACGAACCTTCATAACTGCATCATGCAGATTAGTAGTTATAGTCTCCAAATATTCTATAGCTTCGTTTGCATTTTGATGTTTTGATCCAATTTGTATGTCTTCCAGCCTAGTTTTTACTATTATAAGCTCACTTACAAGGTTCATAAGATTATCCAGTCTGTTTATATCAACTCTTACGGTTTTACCAACTTTCCCTTTTCTTTGTGTAGATTGTTCTTCTGTTTCTGCATTTTTGCCGCCAGCTACTTTCTTGCTTTCTTTTTTAATCTGAGCCACTTTGGCCTCTTCCTGTTTTTGTGTCTCTTTTTTAACTTCGATCACCGGAGATGGCACGATTGGAAGTTCAATAGCTTTAACTTCCCTTTTGAATTCTCCCCTTATGTCTTCTTGCTCTACTGCCTCTACAGTTTGTTCCTTTGCATACTCATTTAGTTTCGCATGTTCGTCTGCACTGTATTCATTTATATGTACATCTCTTATCTCAGATATATTTAAGAGCTTGTCCTTTATTTCATTCGCATCCATATCTGTTATAGCAACAACTTCAAATTCAAGTTCAAAGTTTTCATCTTCTATCTCTTCAGTAGGAGGGTTCGAGTATATTATTTCGCCATTTTCCTCTATTGCCTTGAATACCAGAAAGGCTCTTGCCGCTTTTAGCATGCATTTTTCATCCAAAAATACACGTATGTCATAGCTTTTCAGGTTATTCTCCTTCGCCGCCATTATAACGCTATCTATATACACTTTGTCTTCGCCTTCTATTTTAACAGCCTTTGCCTGTTTCTTCCCGGATTTTTGCGGGTTCCCTATATCCTTGAGTCTCTCTATAAGGTCATCTACATCTTGCTCCCCTTCGCTTCCGGAGGCTTCAATGTTTTTAATAAAAGAATCCAGCTTGTCAAGCACATCGAACAATGTGTCTACTATGTTTGTATCTATATCCATTTTCCCACTTCTTATTTCATCCAACACATTTTCCATTTTGTGAGTAAGTTCTGCAAGTTTTTCAAAACCCATGGTAGCCGACATACCCTTTAATGTGTGTGCAATCCTGAATATTTCGTTCACAATTTCTTTGTTCGAAGGACTATTTTCAAGTTCAAGCAAATTTGAATTTAGATTCTCCATATGTTCTTTTGACTCATCTAAAAAAATATCAATATACTGGTCTAATTCAAACAAATTCTACACCCCCACTAGCTTATTGATTTCATTTGCTATTTGATTCACATGCAAAATTTTATCTACAGCACCCAAATTTATTGCTGACTTTGGCATTCCAAATACCACGCAGCTATCCTCATCCTCAGCTATAGAAAATACATCTACAGAATTTGACTTTTTAAGCGTATCCATGCCCTTTGCCCCATCGTGACCCATCCCCGTCATTATTACCGGGATTATTTTTTTACATTTGATATTGGTTAATGAGTAAAACATTGCATCCACAGACGGCTTATGACCTGATACTGTAGGTCCATCATCAAGTAATATCTTGATGTTTATTCCATCTTTTTCAAATTTTATATGCCTGTCTCCAGGCGCTATATATGCAACTCCATTTTCCAATACATCTCCATGTGCCGCCTCTTTAACCTTTACCCTTGATATGTTGTTTATTCTCTCAGCCAAAGATTTTGTAAACCCGGGCGGCATATGCTGCACTACTACTATAGATGCATTTATATCTTCCTCTATATTAGATATCACATTTTGAAGCGCCTTTGGTCCCCCTGTGGATGTCCCTATTGCAATTATATTTTCCACTTTGCCTACTCTTTGCCTCTTCGCAGGTTTCCTAACTTTTGAAGCAGGCAAACTCACTTTGACGTCTGCTTTTCCCACAGCAGCCTTTCTTCTCTTCACATTTACACTCGCAGCTACTTTAACCTTTTGAACTATATCGGCTTTAATTTGGTCCTGGTCTATTTTGAATATATTCGAAGGCTTTGTGATAAAGTCCACCGCACCTATTTCAAGTGCTTGTATTGTAAGATCCGCTCCTTGCTTTGTCAATCCGCTGAGCATGACAACCGGCGTGGGCTTTACTTTCATTATTTCACTCAATGTGGTGATCCCATCCATTATAGGCATTTCAACATCCAGGGTTACAACATCAATCTCATTTTTTAAAATCTTTTCGATTGCTTCCTTTCCATTTCGGGCTTTATCCACTATTTCAATTTCAGAGTCCATACCCAAAATGTCAGATACTATTTTTCTTATAAAAGCCGAATCGTCAACTATTAAAACTCTGACTTTTTTCATTTATATCAATCCTTTTTGTCTCAATATTCTCTGATGCTTGAAAATGTATTTTATGATGTTATTTCTGTCACCCTCATTTATCTTTGTGAATTGAACAGCCACTTCATAGTCATTCATGCCATCCCCAACAGGAGTACGCCTTAGTACGACACACTTTATCTGGTGACTATTTCCCTCTATTTCAACATTCACATATATCTCTTCATCATCTTCGATCCTGTGAGGCAATGTGAATCTCATGCCACCTCCGCTTATATCTTTTGTGTTTCCGGATGAAATTATATTCTTGTTTTCATCAAGCACTTGAATAGGCAAAAGCATGTTGAGGCGGAAATAATCCCTTCTTTGTATTTTTTGAGTCTTTGCCATCTGCTTTATTCTAAGGTGAAGGACAGGCTCTCTCGCCCGGTCCACAACTTCCGCTTTAAAGCAATATACGCCTTTTCCATCCAGTGAATAATACACATATATTTCATTTCCTATTGAGAGAGGTATCATTTTTCCCTTTTCCATGGGAATCGAAATATAGTATTCATCTGATGATTTATTTGAAATTTCAAGAAGCTGACTCTTGAGCAGTTTTGCACTTTCCTGTGTTTGCTCTATTTCTATATCTAGCTTATCTCCAATTGAAAAATAGTTCTCATACTGCATGTGGAAATATTACCTCCTTCCGGTTCTTAAGAAAAAATTCGAAAGTCTCTTAGCAAAACCTTCTTTTTCTTTTTGATTTTGAATTCCAGCTATTTTCAAAGAAATGTCATCTATGTTTTTGCTAGCTTCACATGTAGAATATTTCATGTAAAAAGGTTCTTGCTGCTTTACAGCTTTTCTAATATTTTTGTCACTTGAAATGTATCCAAGATACTTTATCTCCAAATTTAAAAATCTTTTAGCCACAGCTTCAAGTTTTTTAAATGTAAAATCCGCTTCTTTCAAATCATCCACATTATTGACCACTACGCTAAGGTCCTTTGACGATTCCTTGCTCAATACCTTTATAAGTGCATATGCATCAGCAATAGCCGTTGGTTCAGGAAGAGTTACAATTATAACCTCATTTGCCGCTATCGCAAATGATATTACGGAATTTGACAAACCAGCTCCAGTGTCTATCAATATATAGTCAAAATCTTTTTCCAATATTGATATGGCATTTAATATCCTGTTTATCTTATATATAGGCAGATTCGCAGATTCACTTATTCCCGCACCTCCCGAAATTATATTTATCCCAAGAGGTCCTTCAACCATTATATCTGATAATCTAACCTGCGTGTCTTCTATTATATCCATAAAAGTGTATTTCGGAGTTATTCCTAGGAGCACTTCTATATTTGCAAGTCCCAGATCCGCATCAATTATGAGTGTTTTAAAGCCTTTTTTACTCAATGCTATTGCCGTATTTAGTGTGAAATTGGTCTTTCCCACGCCACCTTTTCCACTGCTTATGCATATAACCCTGCTGCTTTTTTTCCTCGCCCCTTTAGGTTTTAGAGTGTCATTATTTTTTCTTTGGGGATTTGCATATTCACTTTTTTTAATTATTGCACTTCTCAATTTGGAAGCCTGATCCATAACTAATTACCCCTCAATACTTCTTCTAAAAATTGATCTACCTCAAACTTTTCTATATCATCTGGAACACTTTGCCCAAAAGTAGTATACGCTATAGGTTTCTTTAGTCTGTGAATGATTTCCAGAATCGACAAAGGCCTACTTGTTTCATCAAGCTTAGTAACTATTATTTTAAATTTTTCAGTAAATCCAAATTCATTCACAATATTTTCTATGTCCGCAATATTGACATTTGCACTCACCACCAGAAAAACTTCTTTATTTTGAAACTCGCCCAAAAGTCTTTCAAGCTCTTTCATGTGCATTTTGTTTTTATGGCTTCTCCCCGCCGTATCTACAAATATTGCATCCTCTTCGCATATACTTTCAATGCTGTCCTTTAAGGACTGTGCACTGTAAGCCACATGCATAGGCATATTAAGTATTTCAGAATACACCTTCAGTTGTTCCGCCGCTGCCACCCTGTATGTATCCAGTGTCAAGAATCCTATCGTCTTTCCGCAGTTAAGCACATAATCCGAAGCTATCTTGGCAAGTGTAGTAGTCTTTCCTACGCCTGTCGGACCTATAAATATATTGAACTTACTTTGAATTCCTGATGGATCACATTGAATTTCTGAAAGTTCTTCCACAACAAATTCTTTGAATTCCTTTTGAAAGTCGCCCTCATTTTTTATAACACCATCATTTTTTTCAATAAAACTTCTAATCAGACATTCAGGCATCCCTTTTTCTTTTAGCTTTTTTATATATGGATTTTGAAGAATGTCGCTTCTTTGCTCAGATAATTCGCCCACTGTTTCAATTTTTACAGGCAAGCCATTTTCTATACTGCTTTTTATCTCGCTCATCATTTCCTTAATACCGCTCATTTCAGATTTCAAACTGCTGTAATCGCTTTTCGCCGGATTTTCCAATTCGATTTTTGGCGGAAATATGACTGTAGGTTTGTCTGTGAACACCTTTTCTTCAGCTGCAAAATCCAAGAATTCAAAACTTTTCTTCTCGCTGGTCTTTTTTTCTATAGCGTTTTTTTTAACCATTTTGTTCTCATTGTTGTCAAGCGCCGCCAACACTTCTACTTTTTCTTTTCTCCAAAAACTAAGTATTTTGTTTCTTTTAACTTTCTTAGTATGGAGTATTATAGCTTCTTCTCCAAGTTCACTTCTAACCATATTCATTGCATCCATTACATTATCCGCTAAAAATTTTTTAATAAACATATTTTATATATTCACCATCCCTATGGACTGAATTTTAACCTTAGGGTCTATTTCATTATAAGAAAGAACACTTATATCTGAACTTATCTGTTCTACAAATCGCTTTACATAAAATCTAACTATCGGAGCCGTTAATATAACAGGGTTTTCTCCAATCGAAAGCACTTTTTCAACTTCTTGGCTTAATTTTGATACAAACACATTGGAAACTTCAGGATCGAGCGCTAAATATGTTCCCGTTTCTGTGTTTTGAAGAGAGTCCATTATTATCTTTTCGAGCTTCTGGCTTATCGTAACAGCCCTTAAAGTACTTTGACCTGATACAAATTGTTGAGTTATCGCTCTATATAGGGCTTGCCTTACATATTCCGTAAGCATGTCAGAATCCTTTGTCATACTTCCATAGTCAGCAAGTGTCTCGAATATAGTTACCAAATCCCTTATAGATACACCTTCCCTCAAAAGATTTGCCAGCACCTTTTGTATCTCTCCTATTGTCAGTATATGAGGTGTTAGTTCTTCAACAAGTGCAGGATAGTTCTCTTTAAGAGTCTCTATAAGTACCTTTGTCTCCTGTCTTCCAAGCAGTTCATGCGAGTGTCTTTTAATTACTTCCGTAAGATGGGTTGATATGATCGAAGGAGGATCCACTACCGTATACCCCAGTATCTCAGCACGTTCTCTTTCTCTATCATCTATCCACTTGGCTTTCAGTCCAAATGCAGGCTCTACAGTATCTATACCTTTAATTTCGCCTTCTGCACCTCCAGGGTTCATTGCAAGATAGTGATCAAACAGTATTTCTCCTCTTGCAACTTCAACGCCTTTTATCTTAACTATATACTCATTTGCCTCAAGCTGTATGTTGTCCCTGAGTCTTATCATCGGAACCACTATTCCCTGCTCCAACGCACACTGCCTTCTTATCATTACCAGCCTGTCAAAAAGGTCTCCTCCCTGCGCCTTGTCCGCCAGAGGGATTATCCCATACCCAAATTCCAACTCTATAGGATCCACCTGAAGAAGTGGTATTACATTTTCAGGTTTTCTTATTTCTTCTACTTCTGATTCCACTTCCTCTTTTGGGACGTTTTCTTCGACTAAAAGTTTTTCCTCTTTCTGTCTTATTCCCATGCCTATCATTAAAAACATCACCGAAAGTATAAAGTACGGCATAAATGGAAGCTTCGTAAGAGACATCAAAAATAATACTCCAGATAATGTGAACATCACCTTAGGATCTTTTATCATCTGACTAATTACATCTTTTCCTAAATCCGAATCAGATGCCGCTCTTGTAACCACTATACCTGTCGCCGTAGATATTAGTAGTGCCGGAATCTGTGACAAAAGACCGTCTCCAACGGTAAGGAGAGTATACTTTGACATTGCCTCAACAAATGAAAGCTTTTGAACCACCATTCCCATTACAAACCCGGCACTCAGATTGATAAATGCTATTATAATACTCGCAACAGCATCTCCTTTTACAAATTTTGATGCTCCATCCATAGCTCCATAAAAGTCAGCTTCCAGCTGTATCTTTTTACGCCTTTCCCTAGCCTGCATTTCATCTATAAGCCCAGAGTTAAGGTCGGCATCTATTGCCATTTGCTTACCAGGCATTGCATCCAGGGTGAATCTTGCTCCAACTTCGGAAACCCTTTCTGCTCCTTTTGTTATAACCATGAATTGTATAACCACAATTATCGCAAATACTATGAATCCAATAAACGGATTGCCTTGCATTACAAAACTTCCAAACGCCTCGATAACATCACCAGCATATCCAGAAGACAGTATATACCTTGTCGTTGATATATTAAGTGCAAGCCTGAACATTGTCGTTATAAGAAGTACTGAAGGAAATATTGAAAATTCAAGGGCTTCCTTGTTGTACATTGCAATCAGCAAAATAAGCATTGCTACAGATATATTAAAACTAAGTAGTATATCCAGAAACATCATTGGCACAGGTATTATTATCATAAGAACTATGCCTATTACTCCTAAAGGTACCATAAAATCAGAAGACTTCATTCTATCTCTCCAATCATATATTGCTTACACTTTTCCTTTCTTTGTCTTTTGAATATACATGTGCAAGTATTTCTGCAACAATTTCATAAAATTCAGCATGTATTGCATCTCCTATTTCAAGAACAGCATATAATTTTCTTGCAAGCAGTTTATTTTCCACTATTTCTATATTATTTTCCCTTGCTTTTTCCTTTATTTTCAATGCAACCATATTCTTCCCTTTTACAATAACATATGGGGCATCTGACATTCCATCATCATATTTAAGTCCTACCGCATAGTGTGTAGGGTTTGTTATTATTACATCCGCCTTTGCTACATCCTGCATCATACGCTTCATAGCCGACTGCCTTTGCTTTTCTTTGATTTTCGACTTGATTTCCGGACTTCCTTCTGTTTGCTTGTACTCTTCTTTTATTTCCTGTTTTGACATTTTAAGCTGTTTTTCATGTTGAAACCATTGAAATAAATAGTCGAATATGGAAAGTAATAACAGTACAGATGCAAGCATTATCCCCATGTTGACAGCTGAATTGAAAAGAATGTATGAAAACTGAAATTTTTCAAGTTCTGCTGCTTTCATAAATTCTTTGATATGAGATTTCATATAAATAAATGATATGGTTGAAAGCACTATCAGCTTCAAGAAGGATTTTAAAAATTCGAAAATTGACCTCATAGAAAAAAGTCTTTTAAATCCTTCTATGGGATTTAGCCTGTCAAATTTCGGTCTTAGCGTCTCTGTGGTAAAAAGATTTCCCACCTGGGCCCAGCTGCTTATAAATGCGACTATGAAATTGGCTATGGCAATTATGAATGTCCCCTTAAAAAGAAACATTATTCCAAATATAAGCAATCTATATCCTGACTGCAAATTTAACTCTCCGTAAAAATACCTTTCAAAAAAAAGTAATGGTTCGTACATAAACTGAAAAATATGTTTTCCCAACACTTTTATAAGAACTATAGATACCATAAGCGTCGCCGCTGAATTAATCTCTCTACTTTGAAAAACTTGACCCTTTTTTCTTGCCTCCTGTTTCTTTTTAGGGGTCGCCTTTTCGGTTTTCTCATCCCCTGCAAAGAGCTGTAAATCAATATTTATATACATCATACACCTCTTAATATATGAAGCACTTCAATAACAAATGTTATGCTACCTTTTATAACACCTTCAACCGAGCTGTCATATCTTAATATTACAAAGTTCATAATCAGCATACCAACAAATATTTTAAGCGGCATACCGACTATAAACACGTTCATTTGGGGCATTGTTCTAGCAAGTATGCCCAGCACCATATTTACTATAAATATGGTTATTATGACAGGTATTGCAATTTTTACGGAGTATACAAACACTTCGCCTATAAGCCTTGTAAATATTTCAATAAAAGCAGCATTCATATTCAGTGGAGTCTGTATAGGAAGAAGTTCAAAGCTCTTCATTATAAGCTTCAACATTTGATGATGTCCATCAAGAATCAAAAATATAAGCGTTGCAAATATATACAAAAAATTACCTGTAACAGATGTATTTATTCCGCCTTGGGGGTCCACTATTCTGGCAACAGCAAATCCTATGTCCATGTCAATTATTCCCCCTGCTATTAAAAAAGCGGAAAAAAACAAATTGAATATATATCCTATAAGAAGTCCCACTAAAAACTCTTTTATTGAAAGTGCCAAAACAAATCCAAATTCGAATTGGCTTATCGGCTCGCTCCACTCAAGTATCACTGGCATTACAAGCAGTGAAACAGAAAGTGCAAACGCTAATTTAAAAATATTCGGAAGGTTATTCCTCCCGAATATTGGTGCAATTATAAGCATCCCTGTCAGCCTTGAAAAAATCAATACCAACGCATTTATATATAAATTCAGTTCATTAATAAAGCTTTCCATAAAATCAACTCATCTACTTTATAAACTTATCCATATTCAAAAACAAGTTCTTAGTAAAACTTACAGCCGTAGATATAAGCCATGGCCCGAATACTACGACCGCACCAAGTACTGCGACAATTTTGGGTACAAATGCAAGAGTGGCCTCTTGTATTTGTGTTGTCGCTTGGAATATGCTTACGGCCAAGCCTACAAGCAATCCCAATATGAGCATCGGAGCTGAAAGAAGCAAGATCATCGTAAGCGTCTGCTGCCCAAGACCTATTGCATCATTAACACTCATAACATCTCTCCTATTATTTGAATCCCATAACTATTGACTTTATTACAAGATTCCAGCCATCTGCCAATATGAATAGTAACAGCTTAAACGGAAGTGAAATCATCACTGGGGGAAGCATCATCATACCCATTGACATAAGCGTACTTGCAACTACCATATCTATTATAAGAAATGGTATGAACAGTATGAACCCCATCTGAAACCCTGACTTCAATTCACTTATCATAAATGCAGGCAGAAGTACCCTGTTTGGTATATCATCTACATTTTCCATTTCACTCATATTCATTTTTGCCATTTCCGCAAACAAGACAATATCTTTTTCCCTTGTCTGCTTAAGCATAAAATCCCTCATTGGAATTACCGCTTTTGTAAATGCTTCTTCTTGGGTGATTTCATTTGCCATATATGGTTTGATTGAATCTTCATATACCGTTTCACCTGTTGGAGCCATTATGAAAAATGTTATAAATATCGAAAGTCCAAGGACAATCTGCCCCGGGAGATTCTGCTGTATCCCAACAGCACTTTTTAAAAAGGATAATATTATTATGACCCTTGTAAATGAAGTAGTCATAATAATTATAGATGGCAATAGAGATAATATTGTAAAGATAAGTATTATTTCTATCGAATTTGACAAAGCACTTGGATCTTGCGTTCCTCCTACTTGAAACGAAACATTCGGATATGTCGTTTCAGCAAAAGAAACCCCTGAGCCAAAAATAATGCCAGCTAAAGCAATTCCCATCAATATGCTATATTTTTTCTTCATCAATATCATCCTTATTTTCAAATGAATCAATCACATCGAATCTATTTTGGCTAACACCTATAAAATAGTCCTTGTCCTTTATAGAAACTAAGACAAGTTCCCTATCTTTGTTTAAAAAAAATCTTTCTTTTACTTTTATGTCTCCATTTGACTTGCCACCTATTTTTTTCAAGGCGACGAGTTTTGATGTATAGTGCGCCAAAAAAAGTATCGTTGCAAACATTGCAATGTAACCTAAAATTTTAATTATTCCACTTAGAACATCCACTTCTATCCAATAACCTTTTTTACAGACTCCAGTATCCTGTCAGCTTGAAAAGGCTTAACTATAAAATCCCTGGCACCCGACTGTATTGCCTCTATAACCATGGCCTGCTGTCCCATTGCTGAACACATTATTATTTTTGCATCGCCATTTACTTCTCTTATCGCCTTTACCGCCTGTATTCCATCCATTTCAGGCATTGTTATATCCATTATAACCAAGTCTGGTGAAAGTTCTTTAAACTTTTCAACCGCCTTGAAACCATTTTCAGCCTCACCCACTACATCATATCCATTTTTAGTAAGTATATCCTTTATCATCATTCGCATAAATGCAGCATCATCAACCAATAAAATTGCCTTTCCCATATCTTTATACTCCTCCTTTGAATTGTTTCACAAATTTAATGTAATCAATATTAAAGTGAATTTAATCTCTTGCTAGCTTTTAGTATATCAGTAATCCTTATACCATAGTTTTCATCAATAACTACTACCTCTCCTTTTGCTATCTTTTTTCCATTGACAAGTATGTCTAATGATTCCCCGACAAGTTTTTCCAGTTCAATTATAGTACCAGGACCGAAAGACAGTATCTCGTCTATGCTTCTGGTAGTTCGTCCTAGCTCCACTGTTACTTTTAAGAATACGTCTTTTATCAGTTCTATATTCTCCGGCAGCTCCGTTTGGACTGGAACTCCATGGTCAAAAGCTTCAAACTGGGCTGGATTTATATTGAACTGCTGCTGTCTTTGAACCGGCTGTTCCCTTACCTGAACATTTGGCATTGCATTCATTTGAGGTTGACTCATGTTTTGCATTCCATAGTCCACTTCCGCAGGGACAGTTTCATTTAATTCCATGGTATCTGGATTCAACATGGCATAATCATCATTCGTATCCATGTCACTAGACATCGCAGGCTCTTGAGCATTTCCATATAACATATTATTAACTAAACTCTTTGCAAAGTCAATAGGCATAAGTTGCATTATATTACTGTCAATAAGATTTTCTATAGTCATTCTAAAAGAAACTCTTACTGCACGATTTTGCGACTCAAAAATATCCGGATCAAAATCTCCTGTGGAAAAATCCATCCTAAATACCTCTGGTGGAGATATATCAATTTTCTTTGAAATCATTTCTGACAGCGATGTAGATGATGAGCCTACCATCTGGTTCATAGCCTCACTTATGGCACTAAGGTGTATTTCACTAAGTTCGTCCGGAAGGTCGGTCTGTCCATCCCCGCCCATCATTAAGGATGCTATTACTTTAACATCATATTCTTTGAGTATTAGCATATTCATGCCATTTAATCCTTCTCTATAGCTTACCTTAACTATTATATATGGAACCGGATGCTCACTTGCAATGTCTTTTACATTAATAACATCAACAGTAGGAGTCGTTATGTCAACTCTTTTTCCAAGTATGGTTGAAAGAGTTGTTGCCGAACTTCCCATGTTTATGTTTCCTATTTCCCCAAGTGCATCCTTTTCCATACTGTCAATTTCTTCAACAGGTTCCTCCTCTTCTGCTGAGGAGCCTCTAAGCAAGGCATCAATTTCTTCTTGCGAAAGCATATCATTCATCATATTCGTTATCACCCTCTTCAATAACTTCTGTTATTTTGACCGCCATATTCTTACTCATTTTTCCAGGCTTGCCTAAATATTTAGTCTTTTCTCCCACTCTGACTTCTAAGAAATCATCAGTATCTTTTTCAAGTGTCACTACATCACCTTCCTGCAGAAGTAAAAAATCCTCTACAGTTATAAATGTTTCGCCTACTATGCACGAAACCTCAACTGCTGCTTTTTTTAAGTTTCCTTTTAAGAGATCTTCTTCTTCAGAAGTAACTTTTTTTGTATTATTCGAAAACCAAAATTTTGTACTAAGCTTAGGAAGAATCGGCTCCAAAAGCAAATGGGGCATACAAATATTCACAAGGCCTTCTGTTTCTCCAATTTTTGCCTTTATTGTGATAAGTGCTACGGTTTCATTTGGTGAAACTATTTGTGCAAATTGGGAATTCGTTTCTATCTTGTTAAGTTTTGGATCAAGCTCTATTACATTCTCCCAAGGTTCTATAAAAAGCCCTGCAATCTGAGACACAAGTTTTTTAAGTATAGTCACTTCTATTTCGGTGAAAGACCTTGTTCCTACATCATATGCTCCATCTCCGCCGAGTATTCTGTCTATTATTGAAAAGCACAGCCTATTTGAAATTTCCAGTATCATTTCTCCCGGAAGAGGTGCAAAATCAACTATGGCAAGCATTGCAGGATTTGATATTGAATTGCTAAATTCATAATAAGAAAGCTCTTCAACCGAAAGTACCTCCATCTGTACATAAGTTCTCAAATATCCCGAAAAGAAAGTGTTAAGCAGTCTTGCAAAATTCTCATACATCATGTGCAGAGTCCTAAGTTGGTCTTTTGCAAGCTTTTTAGGCACTTTAAAGTCATATTTCTTAACTTTTTTCTCCGTTTCTTCCTTTATTTCCTTGACGTCGACTTCCCCTGCATTAAGCGCTTCTAACAGCGAGTCTATTTCGCCCTGCGATAAAATTTCAGACAACTGCTGCACCCCTCTTTATTGAACAATGTAATCAGTAAAATATATTTCTTCTATAGACTTTATTTCAAGATTTTCGCCTATGTTTCTCTTTAGTTCCTTCTTTATTGAGCTCATTCCTTCTACACTTACCATATCCTCTGGCTTTTGCTGAATAAGTATGGAAAGCACTTCATCTCTCAGTGCCACTTTCTTTTCATCCAAAGTCTTAATCTCTTTTTTATTTGTTATGCCTATTATTATCTTTCCTTTAAAAAAATGTCTCGTGTCGCTTAAATTAGTCGAAAATTCACCAACCTCATAGTTTATGATCTCTTTTTTTTCAGTTGATCCTTTTGAAAAAACCATAAAGTATGCCACTCCGCCAAATACAAGTGCGGATATTAAAACTCCTATTATTGAAAAAATCACTATTTTCTTCATTCCAGAAAGCTATCCTCCCAAAATATACATATTTTCATAATACTTATTTTAAAATAAGTATATCTACTCTTCTGTTCTTAGCCTTGTTTTCAAGCGTATCATTTTGAGCTACAGGGTGGTACTCACTGTAACCGGCCGCCGAAAGCCGCCTTGAATCTATCCCCATATCTTCTATCAAAAATCTCACCACGTTACACGCCCTCGAAACTGAAAGTTCCCAGTTTGTAGGGTATCTCGAGCTATATATGGGGTCATTGTCAGTGTGGCCCTCCACCCTTATTCCTCTTCTTTCAACTTCATCCGAGTTAAGGAGTTCTGCTACATGAATAAGTGTTGTCCTTGATTCGACCTTTAAGTCTGCCTTTCCTGAATCGAATAGGATATTTTCGTTAAATCTCAATATGATTCCCACTTTTTCATTTAATACATCAATGCTGTCAGCAAGTCCGTTTTCCTCAAGATAGTCTTCTATGTTAGCTGCCATCTGCTCATATTTCAAGTCCATTGGAACCTCATCAGTACTTCCTTCAGATGGAATAACCGGTATTTGATCTATGGTTTTTCCTCCTTCCAGTATTCCAAGAGAACCCTGCAAGGATTCCATTATAGTTTTAAATTTTTGCGCGTCCGTAGTGGAGAATGCAAAGAGAAGAACAAAAAAACAAAGAAGCAGTGTTACAAGGTCTGAGTATGTAGTCATCCACTCAGGCGCACCGCCTGACGAAGATTCTTTCTTCTTCCTCCTGCTCATTATGCTTCTCCTTCCCGTACTTTTGCAGCTACATCCCCTGAAGGCACAGCCTTTCTCTTAGACGGCGGCAGGAACGCCTTAAGCTTTTCATCTATTATCCTCGGGTTTTCCCCTGCCTGTATGGAAAGTAATCCTTCCAGTATAATCTGCTTTTCAAGTATTTCTTCTCCACTTTTGAACTTAAGCTTCTTGGCAAGTGGAATGAATATAAGGTTCGCTAGAACCGAACCATAAAATGTAGTTATAAGAGCTACCGCCATAGAAGGACCTATGGTAGACGGATCATCAAGTGAAGCCAGCATGTTAACCAATCCTATTAGGGTTCCTATCATACCGAATGCCGGTGCAAACGCACCCATTGCCTCGAATACCTCTTGGCCTGTTCCATGCCTTTCTGCTATAAAGTCAACTTCAGTTTCAAGAAGAGTTTTCACAAGTTCTGGATCGGTTCCATCCACAACAAGCATTATCCCTTTTTTTAAAAAATCGTCATTTATATTCTCAGACGCCTCTTCAAGGGACAGCAGCCCTTCTTTTCTAGCTTTATTTGCGAGATCATTAACTTCATCTATCACAACAGCCATGTTTTTATTTTTGTATTGAAATGCCTTTTGAGTTATTTTCATTATTTCCAAAAACTTTGGAAGTGGGTATGCAACAAGTGTTCCTGCAATAGTTCCTCCCACCACAACCAATATCGATGGTATGTTTATAAACCCTCCGATATCACCACTTGTAACTATCGAAAGAATTATTAGTATAAATCCCGATAGTATTCCCATAACGCTTGCTATATCCAAACGCTACACCTCTTTCTCTTTGTCTATTACTGGTGAATATATAAGCTTTTTAAATTCCACCACTTTTCCTATTATTTCATCAGCCTTTTCTCGCGCAAGGAATTTGTGGCCGTTTGTAAGCGTTATTACAGTATCCGGCGTTTCTTCCACCGTCTCTATCATATCGCAATTCACTACAAATTCCTCGCCGTTAAACCTTGTAATCTTAATCATATTTTCTCCTTAAATACTATCTTTTAAGATTTATAAGCTCTTCAAGCATCTGGTCTGTAGTGTTTATTATCCTGGAGTTTGCCTGAAAACCTCTTTGAGTCTGTATCATATTGGTGAATTCCCTACCAAGGTCTATGTTTGACATTTCAAGGGCTCCTGCCTGAGTTTCTCCAAATCCATTGCTTCCAGCAAACCCCTGTATTGCTATTCCAGAGTTGGCTGTTTCAGTATACATGTTTGAAGATACCTTTTCCAAACCCGAAGGGTTTTTGAATTTTGCAAGCATTATTCTTCCCAAAATCGAGCTCATTCCATTTGTGAACTTACCTTGGATTTCTCCATTTTTAGCTATCGAAAACTCATCAAGTGCCCCCTGCTTATAACCACTAATCTCATCAACTGAAAGCGACGAATCATTAGCGGCCTGAGTTATAGTCGAATTTCCCTTCTCATCCTTGAAAGAAATATTGAAGTTAAAATCCCCTGCTCCATTAGGGAATTTAGTTCCCGGCGTAGACGATCCTTGCATTACTACATTTGTCATATCCCCGCTCGACACATTTCCATCTTCATCGAATGTAAGATCAAACTCTGTACTCGCAAGCTCTCCGCCTCCATCTCCTACGACTTCAAGATCAACCTTCCATTTGCTCGGCTCTATGACGCTTCCTATCGATACAGGATCTGTTGTAAAAAGGTAGTCGTCACCATCATCTGTAGGTTGCGGATCTGCAAAAGCCCTTTTTATAGTCATCTTGACTATATGCTCCCCACCCATTTCATCATATACCGTAAATGTGGTCTGTCTTGCAACCAAACTTGACTTGCTAACTCTCCACTCGTTAGGGTTTCCATCTCCTGTTGTGTCTTTAGCAGAAATTTTAGCATCAAGCCCTGTATTGGCGTCTATATTGCCGTTAAACTTGACATCCCTTGAATTCGATTTCATAGCCGGATCTGATGAGGTATTTCCTTTCTCTCCTGTACACTTCGCAGGAAATGTCATTGACTTTGATATCACAAGCCCTTCCACTTCATCGTTCATCTGGGCCTCAGGTCCTATCGTCCCGTCTTTCACCCTATATCCCAGAACTTTGAATCCTCCACTTGCAAGCAAGTTTCCATTGTCATCTATAGAAAAATTTCCTGCTCTAGTATAATATCTGTTGTTAAAGCTAGGATCATCCGAAACCATGAAAAAGCCCTCTCCATCTATCATCACGTCAGTTGGAATTTCAGTTCTTTCAATAGATCCCACTGTTTGAAAATTGTCTATCGATGCAACATCTATGCCAAGACCCACCTGCATAGGATTGCTTCCACCTTTTCCGCCTTCAGCACCCGAAGCCCCTTTGATAGTTTGGCTAAAAACCTCTTTAAATTGAACCCTTGAACCTTTATATGCTATGGTGTTAACATTCGCAATATTGTTACCTATTACATCCATTTTCGTCTGGTGAGCTTTAAGCCCTGAAATTGCAGAATACATGGATCTCATCATAGTAATTACCTCCTACATCATACCGGATTTTATACGGCTGCTCACATTAATATGCCACTATTCAGCTTCGCTTCCATTCTCGCTTTCATCGGCATCTAAAATGTCTACCAGTTCTTCCCTCAACTCTTTAAGCTCCCCAAGCATTTGATCTATTCCCAAAACAGATAGTTTCTGACTTTCATTCATCTCATCTATTTTGCCTGTCAAACCCTCAAAACCTTTTTCTGTCACCTCTGATAAATTCTGCATCTGCTCCAATGAACTAAACTGTGCCATTTGGCCAATAAATTCCTTATCTTCCATGGGATTCATTGGATCTTGATTTTTCAGCTGCGTAACAAGCAGATTCAAAAACTCATCTTTTCCCATAATATTATCAGTAATAGCATTCTTGTTGTTCTTTTCACTTGTATTGGCCATCTGACTTGCAGCCGTCACACCTACTTTTCCTACTACACCACTCACACTCATTTCATCACCTCTACGCCAAATAATTGAATTCCTGTTCTGTATTGCTATATGGATTTGTATCAATTCTTAAGTCCACATCTTCAAACTGCATTTCATCCAAATCATCTTCGCCAGCTTTGCCTATTTTACTGATTGATTTGTTCTGGTTTTTAAATAAACCTTCAAAGCCATCTCCCTTGCCCTCTGAATCCACAGAAACATCTATTGATTTGATGTCTATTCCCTGCTGAGCAAGGGTTTCTTTTACATCTTCCATGTTCATATCTATTGCCGACTTCACTTTTTCATTAGATGTTATAATCTTAGCGCTAAGTGTCCCATTTTCTGATACAATCCTAAGAATCACTTTCCCCAAACTTTCAGGTTCCAGTTTTATTTCTAGTGATTTTAAGTTTCCAGTGGAGTCAACCTTGATTTTATCGCTTATCTGCTCCATTACACGCCTTTGTAATGCGTGTTCTACGGGTTTTATATGTATCACTTCGCTTTTTGATCCATGGCTCTTTATATCTCCTGCGAAATTCACATTGTCGCTCTCTATTGAATTTTCCACTTGCGTCTCATCAGTTTTCATTTCATCTTTTAATATGTTGAGCTGCTTTTTATTTTCCATATCACCTAAAAAGTCTGATGCTTGTTCTTGTGCTGGCGAAGTCTTTATTTCATCATTTACACTTACTTCCATAAACTTTTCTTTTGGAGTAATTCCTTCTTCTTTTTGGGGCTTTTCAACTTCATCATTCATTACTATTCTTTGATTATAAAAGTCCTTTTTTAACGTTTCCTTTGAAACAGTTTCTTCCGATTTCATTGAAACTAAATTAAGGTCTGAAAGTATTTTTTCAAGATCCGTATCTTCCGAAGTATCAGACATGTCATTTTGTATATATGAAATCGCTTCATCTTCACCTTGAGTTCCAAAAACATCTCTTGTTTTCAAGGTGCTTATCAAATCCTGAATTTCGCCTTCTGTAATTTCACCTTCTGTAATTTCGCCAGCCTTATTATCTGTATTCACCAGTTCCAACACAGACACATCATTATTTTTGATTGGAATTTCATTGTTTTCTCCACTTATTTGGGCTGTTTCACTTAAATTTACGGTTTCAGATTTTGCCTTGTCATCTTGCTCTAAAGTGCTTTTCTTTTTTTCATCTTCGATTTTTTCAATAACTTTTTCTCTTTCTTCAGGTCTTCTCTTGGTGCTTTTTTCTTCAGCCACTCTTTCGTCTGCCGAACGGCTTTTCTCTTTTATAATGTCTTTAAAACTGTTTGAGTTGTCATCCTGGCTATTATGTACTGTATTTTGTCTTTGTTTTGGAGTACTTTGCTTTGAAACCTTTAAGAGGTTTTCAACAGGAATCATATTCATATTTATCCCTCCTGATTAGGCAAACCCATTTTCCTTGTGAGTTCTGCTGATTTTGAAATTCCTAATTCCACAAACATTTCCGATAAAAACTTTGGCTCTAGATTATTAAGTATCTCTATGAAAAGCTCTTCCTCTGTTATTTTTATCTTTTTGTCTCCCACAATGTATTCCTTATATATTTGATTTGAGCCTGTCATTTGATTTGCTATCTCAGCAACTTGCTTAGGGCTCATTGTCTTATAAGTTTTAGTGAGTTCCAAAACCCTATTCTTATATTCACTCATTATATTAATCATAACATATATATCCTGCATATCGTCCTGCTCATTTAACTTTTTAAGTTCTACAAGCTCTTTAATCACTTCATTTTTATAAGCTTCATTTTCAAATTCAGATAATATTTTCCCCGACTGCATGGGATTTAAAAAAAGCATTATATTCGCTACTTCTTCCTTAGAATACAATTCTTCATTCGAAAGCTGCTTTTGAGCCTTTACACGGTCTTTCCCGTCGTACTCTCCTGCCTTGCCTTTCATTTTATCCAAGAATTTTTCATATGAAAGTGTTTCCTTTTCAATTTCCTGTAAAAAATCCTGTTTCAAATGTAACTTTATAGCATCCGCAATCTCAGCATCCATATAATACATCACTCTTGCACAATATGACGGTTTTAAAAACTCAAGTACTCCTGCAGCATATTCACTGTCAATTTCTAGCGACCTGATTTTATTTTCTACTGTTTTAATCGTCTCATAAATTCCAAGCTTAGAATAATTTTTTGCAAGTTCACTCTTTTCTTCTATCTTTTCAAGCTTCATACTTTCCATTTCGCTTTTGAATGTATCTTTTTCCATATCCCTAATTCCTATTTCTTGTATTATTCCCTGAACATAGTTTCCATCTATATTTCTCATTATCTGGATCATTTCCCTGTAGAATTTCTTATCCTGCTCTTTCAAGAGTAGGAGCTTGTCAACAGTCCTATCCAAATCCAGAGAAATATAATATTTCCCCAAAGCTCTTTTTTGCGCTTCTATTTCCTGCTCCGTTTGATTTTGTGATTCTTTTTTTACTGCGCTGTTTTCCATAAACCCTGACACTACAGGCATCTTTTCAAAAAATCCATTCGCATAGTTTTTCACCTTCGGATTGAATGTATACACTATAAAAAATGTAACTGCCACAATCATTAAAAGTGCCACTGGGATTGCTATAATTAAGAGTTTTTTGTTGTTCTTTTTTTTATCTTTGGGAGTGTCAGCTACTTCATTCATTTTTGCCTCCTATGTAATCCTTCTGCTTCTAAACGAATTCAATTGGTCTGTAAATTTATCTTCCTGCTGTTTTTGATAATTTTTGAGTTCAAGCATATGCTTTTCTTTTAGACACTCAAATGATTTTCTCTCTTTCATCATGTCCATGTACTCTATCTTCTTCTGATCAAACCTAACTTCACACTCCACAAAAGCTTTCTTGAGATACTTTATCTTTTCGTCTATATTGTCAATAAAACTGCTCATATTTTTTATGTTTAATATCGAAGAACCTTGCGAAAGCATACCTTCAAGCTCCAGCTGTTTTTTTGACTTGAAATTTTCCATATCGATAAGTTCTCGCTCTATGCTTTTTAAATCTTTTGATACAATGGCAACTTCATTTTTCTTGTTATCTTCAAGCTTTTCCTTTATATCCAGTATCTTTTGAAATTTAAATTTTTGAATCATACAAAATCACCACTCAATCAATTAAATATGTTAATCAGCAAATTCAAAGCTTCTTCATATTCAAAATTTTCTTCCATCCCCTGGCATAGGAATGAATTTATGGCATCTATCTTATCTATAGCATAATCTATTTTGCTGTTTGTTCCCTTTGAATAAACGCCTATATTTACAAGGTCTTCAGCTTCTTTGTATGTAGCAAGCACGTCTCTAAGGCGTTTTGCTGCAACTTTATGCTCATCCGTTGTTATAGCCGACATAACCCTGCTGACACTTGCAAGTATGTCTATGGCCGGATAGTGATTTTTATTTGCTATGTTTCTAGAAAGAACTATATGCCCATCAAGTATACCCCTTACAGCATCTGCTATGGGTTCGTTCATGTCGTCTCCGTCAACCAGTACGGTGTACAGGCCCGTTATAGAACCTTTATCTGAGTTTCCCGCTCTTTCTAGAAGTTTGGGAAGGACTGCAAATACCGAAGGAGTGTAACCTTTCGTTACAGGAGGTTCTCCAACTGCTAGCCCCACTTCCCTTTGCGCCATTGAAAAACGTGTCAGGGAATCCATCATAAGCATTACATCTTTTCCCTTGTCCCTGAAGTATTCAGCTATTGATGTAGCCAAAAGAGCTCCTTTCATCCGTATGAGAGGCGGTTGGTCAGAAGTTGCAACTACGAGTATCGACCTTTCAAGTCCTTCTTTTTTCAAGTCATTTTCTATGAACTCTCTGACCTCTCTTCCCCTTTCCCCTATGAGTGCTATAACGTTTATATCAGCTTTTGCGTTTCTGGCTATCATTCCAAGGAGTGTTGATTTCCCCACTCCAGAACCTGCAAATATTCCTATACGCTGTCCTCTTCCACAGCTGAGTATGCCGTCAACAGCTTTGACTCCCAGCGGCAGCGGTATTTCAATTTTCTTTCTCTTGAGAGGATTTGGCGGAGTATTCATGACAGGATAGTTGCTTAAAAGTTCATCTGGCACATACTCTCCATCCATTACATTTCCTAGTCCATCTAAAACCTTTCCCAAAAGAGCTTCTCCCACCCTGACTTCCATACTTTTTCCGCTGGCAACAACAATGCTTCCCGGACCTATTCCATCCATTTCTCCCAGCGGCATAAGTATTACATTTCCATCTTTAAATCCAACAACTTCCGAAAGTATTGGTTCCTTGGAATCTATTGGGTATATATAGCATATCTCTCCAAGCTTTCCCGCAGGCCCCTTTGATTCTATTGTAAGCCCCACTATCTTGCATACTCTTCCGGAATATCTCACTGTATCGAGTTTTTTCAGTGCGTGTGCGTACTTTTTGATGTCTATAAGCAACTTATTCACCACTTTCAAGCAAGTCCATAAACTTTCTTTCTATTATTCCAATCTGCGTTTTTATGCTTGAATCTACCGTTCCAGAAGACGTTTCGACTATGACTTGTCCCTTTCCCAGCGAGTCATCCGGCCTTACCTCTATGTCTTTTATACCGTTTGAATAAAGCATTATTCTGTCCTTGTTGTCCTCAAACAGCTGCGAATATTCTTTTCTTGCCCTGACTACTATATTTTCAGCATACGAAAGCCTCTCCAAGCCTTTTTTCAAAATATTCAATATTATTTCATCATCTTCTCTTAGTCTTTCATCTATTATTTTTTCAATACTTTCAATAACGATTCCAATTATGTCTCCTTCAAGAGAGTCTATTTCACTCTTTTTTTGCTGCTCCATGTGTTTTTTTGCACTTACTCCTTCTTTTATCAAATCCTCATATATATTTTTGCCTTCATCATATCCTTGTTGAAATCCTTCATCATATCCTTTTTTCTTTTCAGCTTCATATACTCTATTCGCTTCTGCTCTCATGTTGTCTGCAGCTTTTTTTTCTTCTTCTATCTTCTCTTTTTCAAGCTGCATCATTTCTTTTTCTCTTTCCATTATTTTCGAAAAATTTTCCTTTTCCCGCAAGAGCTTGTAGAATTTTTCCGAAACTTCCTCACTAACCATGGGTTTATTCGAGACTGCCGCAGTTTCCGCAACCCTTTGCAGTGTTTCTGGACTTTCATTTATCACATTTGGTGCTCTTTCTGCATTCAATGAATCTCCTTGTGCTGAAATAACTCTGGGATTGCTGAGCTTAACAAAATCAGACTTAATGACTCTATACAATCAGCTCATCTCCTCCGCCTCTCGATATGATTATCTCACCTTGGTCCTCAAGTTTCCTTATTATATTAACAATTTTCTGCTGAGCCTCTTCTACATCTCTAAGCCTTACAGGTCCCATGAAGTCCATGTCTTCTTTTATCATATCGGACATACGCTTTGACATGTTTGTAAATATGACTTCGCCAACTTCCTGCGTAGCCCCTTTAAGGGCAACTGCAAGCTCATTATTGTCAACCTCTCGTATAAACCTTTGTATAGCCGTGCTGTCAAGGTTTATTATGTCCTCAAACAGGAACATTCTTCTCTTTATCTCATCAGCCAACTCAGGATCTGACATTTCAAGATTTTCCATTATTCTCTTTTCAGTTCCCCTGTCAACAGAGTTCAGTATGTCGACTACATCTTGAACTCCTCCGGCTTTTGTGTAATCCTGCGTTACTATGTTGGAAAGCTTATCCTCAAGCACAGACTCAATCTCTTTTATCATCTCGGGATACGTCCTGTCCATTGTAGCTATTCTCTTTGCTACTTCCGACTGTTTTTCCTGAGAAAGTCCAGATATTATTTGCGCTGCCTTGTCATTGTCAATATGAGAAAGTATGAGCGCGATTGTTTGAGGGTGCTCGTTTTGTATAAAGTTCATAAGTTGTGAAGGATCCGCCTTTCTTGCAAAGTCAAACGGTCTTACTTGAAGTGATGCTGTAAGCCTTCCTATAACCTCTATAGCCTTGTCCGTACCAAGCGCTTTTTCAAGTACTTCCTGCGCATAATTTATACCGCCTTCCGATATATATTCTTGCGCAAGGCAAATTTCATAAAATTCCCCCAGAATTTGATCCTTTACTTCCGGTTCAACCTTTTTCATGTTTGCAATTTCAAGAGTCAATTCCTCTATCTCATCTTCAGACAGATTTCTGAAAATTCTCGCCGAATATTCCGGTCCAAGCGTTATTAGGAGTATTGCTGCCTTTTGTCTTCCTGTAAGCTCTGATGTGTTTTTATTGGACTTTCCCATTCATATTCCTCCTAGTCTTCGCTGAGCCAGCTCTTTAAAAGCTGTGAAGCAATTTCAGGATTTCTGTCTATAAGCGTTTCTATGCTCTTCTTATATCCTGAGTCTTTTATGTCCACTTCCAGTTCTTTTATTTCATCTTCTGGAATGTCAATCATTGCAAATGGCTCACTTTCTATTTCATTACGCTTTTTATTTCTATTTCTCAAGAATACTACTATCACTGCAGCTAGTGGTATTATGATCAGCAATCCTATGAGAGCCATCATCCATACAGGCATCCCTTCGTTAGTATTTTCCGAACGAGATTCGAACATTTTTTCAACACTGTTGTCAAATGATCTTGCATATATTTCTACAGCCTTCGCATTCAATCCGACTGCCGTAGACACTATCTTTTGTATCTGCTTCCTTTGTTCGTCATCAAGCTCGTTGCCTTCCAATATATCGCTATTTATTATTATACCTACTGTTACTTCTTCTATTTGGCCTTTAGCTTTTTCTATTTTTTGTATGGTCTCATTGAGTTCGTAATTTATAATCTTTTCATTTTGAAAAAATGAGCTTGCGGCCTGATCTCCCTCTACATACTGCTCTATATCATCAGTATTGGTTGGAGTCCCGGCCGCACCTCCAGTTGAATCTTGGGATGTGTTTGATGACTTTTCATCCAAGCTTCTTATAAGTCCATTTTGTTCTCCCTCTATAGGCGTGTTAAAAGTCCTCGACTCCAATACATTAGAATCAAATCCCAGCCTTACACTTGCCATTATAGATACATTAGAGTATCCATATGCCGGTCCCAAAAATTCCATGAGGCTCGATTGGAGTTTATTCTTAACTTCCTCCTGAAGTTCTGTTTGATTATTCGAAAGAGAGTCTTTTTCTTCATTCTTTCCATTTAAGACCTTTCCACTGGAGTCGTGTATAGTTACATTTTCTTCCTCTAGGCCTTCTACCGAATTTGATATAAATGTCGCTATACCATTTACCCTGTCGAGTTCAAATTCTTCTTTCGGATCAGTTTTTATCCAAACTGCCGCCTTTGCATTTTCTTTATTTTCAGAAAGTATAAAATCACTCTTTTGAGGAATGCTAAGATTTACAATCGCGCTTTCAATCCCAGGCATAGATTCTATGTCCTGAACCAGGCTGTTTTGAAGGGCTATATTGAATGCCTGTTCTTTTTCTTCTTTACTTAGAAAAATATTATTCCTATTCAGCATATCTTCATATGAAAATTTAGGAGATGGTATTCCCTTCATAGAAAGGTCTATTCTTGCCTTGCTTACATCTTCTTGCGAAACAAGTATGGTGCTTTCATCCTTTATCTTGTATTTCACTCCAAGTTCATCAAGATTTTGAGTTATAGACCCCGTTTCTTGTGGTTTCAACTCCTTGTATAAAACAACATATTCCGGTCTTGTTACATAAAATATGGAGAGCGTCAGTACTAATACAATAAGAAAAGATCCTGCTAAAAATACTATTTTTTGTTTTTTACTGTATCTATTAATGAAATTCGTTGTGCTGTCTTTTATTTTCGAGAAAATTTCCCCCAATTTATACACCTCATGTTATATTTGCATTCTCATTATTTCTTTGTATGCATCAATCACTTTATTCCTGACTTCCGTTACTGTCTGTATTGCTATATCAGCTTTTTGAGTTGCTATTGTAAGATCATGCATGTTTTCAAGTTCTCCATTCACAAAATCAATTCTGAGTTTTTCCTGATTTCGTTCAAGGTCACTTGCAGAATACAGCGCATTAATGAATGCCTCTTTAAAATTACTGCCCGAGTCATTTTTTTTATTTTGCGCCGCCACTGTGTTCAGCGCATTGCCCAGCCCATTTATCTGCAACTTTTACACTCCCTTTTATTTTCCAATTTCCAGAGCTTTCAGCATCATCGACTTAGTCGTATTAAGTGAAGTTACATTAGCCTCATATGCTCTCATTGCTGTTATCATGTCAACCATTTCTTTTACCACATTTACATTCGAAGTGAGTACATATCCTTCTTCGTCCGCATCAGGATGACCTGGATTATATTTTTTTTCAAAAGGTGACTTGTCTTCTATTATCTTGTCTACTTCCACCCGTGAAGATGATACCTGGTCCTTGCCGTTTCCAGTATGTACATCCATATATTCACTAAATTTTTTCTCGGTTGCCGATTTAACTACGACAACCTGCCTTCTATAAGGCATTCCATTTTCAGTCTTTGTCGTATTAGCATTCGCTATATTCTTTGATATTACATCCATTCTAAGCCTTTCGGAAGACAGTGCCGAACCACTAGTGTTTATACCGTTAAACAGACCCAATATTATCTCCTTCCTTCCCCTATAACACTTTTCATTCTTCTAAATTGATTTGTTATTTGATCTACAGTAGTGTTGTACCTTATAGTGTTTTTTGCAAGTTCTGCATTTTCAACATCTAGGTCTACATTGTTCCCATCCATCCTAGTTTTCACAGAATCAGCATCATTCTTTTCATAAATTTTGGAAGGCTCTACACTATTAATTCTAATATGTTTTTCACTGGTTACATATCCCTCTATAGTCCCATTCTCTTTGCCTTGAAGGATTTTTCCAAATGAAATATCCTGTCTCTTATAGTTCGGCGTATTTACATTTGCTATATTTGAGTTTATAAGCTTATTTCTATTCCAGTAATAATCCAATGCACTGCACAAAACATTCAAGCTCTTGTTGTTCATATACCCATACCACCTGTCCATATGTATTTTCAATCTTAAGTATATCTTAAATATCATACTTATATTATATAGTTAATAACGTCAATTGAAAACATTGTTTAAGTAAATTGAGCCTTATGGAGCAAAAAAATGTATATATATATACGTTCGATCATCACTTTATTATAATCTTACTTGTATTTCAAATTGTCCAAAAATAAAAAAGAAACCCTGCTTCAAGCAAGATTTCCCATTGTATTTTGGTTTTATGCAAATTTTATCTAGGCTCTATTATGAGCTTTATTGCCGTCCTTTCCTCTCCGTCAATATCTACATCAGTAAAAGCAGGTATGCATATAAGATCCATTCCACTTGGCGCTACAAACCCTCTTGCTATAGCAACAGCTTTTACTGCCTGATTAAGCGCCCCCGCTCCTATAGCCTGGATTTCAGCTGAACCTCTTTCTCTTAAAACTCCTGCCAGTGCGCCTGCTACAGAATTTGGATTGGATTTTGATGAAACTTTTAATACTTCCATTTTTCTGATCCCCCTTTATTTGATTATTATAATTTTTACTGCATATGCGAAAATGACTAATCCTTTCCGTATTACAATAGTTCTACATAGAATTCAAATTTCCTCTATTTTATAGTGTTTTTCCGTAGAAAAAAGTTTTAAGAGATTTTAAATTGTATTTGTTTGGCATTATAATCTGTTCTGTGCTTCCCACAAATAAATACCCTTCATCATTTAAAGACTTGCTGAAATTTTTATATATTTCAGATTTTGCCTCTTCCGTGAAGTATATGAGTACATTTCTGCATACTATGAGATCACATCCATCAAAATACTTATCTTTTAAGAGGTTATGTTTTTTGAATTCAACTCTTTGTTTAATTTCATCCTTTATCTGATATATACCATCTTTACTTGTAAAATAATCGTCAATAAAACTTTTAGGGAGATTTTTTAGGCTTTTTTCTTGATAAACCCCATTCTTAGCCTTGTTTATCGCCTCCTGATCTATATCAGTTGCTATTATCTTTATTTTGTTAAGCGGCATGAATTTACTTAAAAGCATAACCATTGAATATGGTTCTTCTCCAGTCGAACAAGCGGCACTCCATATCTTTAAACTCTTTTTCTTTTTTAATAATTGAGGAAGTATTTCACCTTCAACCACTTTCCACTGATCTGGATTTCTATAAAATTCAGACACATTTATGGTCAAATAATTTACAAATTCGTTAAACAGTTCTCTGTCAGTGTCTATTGCCTTAAAGTAGCTTCCAAAATCGTTATATCCATTTCTATTTGCTAGTGAAGAGAGTCTTCTCTTCATCTGCTTTTCCTTGTATAACGATAGGTTTATCCCCGTCTTTTTATATACGTTATCCTTAAAAAGTTCATAGTCCCGCATAGTTCTACCTCCTAGGTTTATTTTGAATTTTCCTGTATATATTCAATCACTTCTTTTATTATCCAATCAGGGGTAGACGCCCCCGCTGTTATTCCCAAAACTGAATATTTGCTTATTAAGTTTATGTCCAGTTCTTCTTTTGTCTCTACATGGAATGTCGGACAATTCCCGCTGCATATTTCAGTCAGCTTTTGAGTATTTGAACTGTGATATCCTCCTATCACTATCATAGCCTGAGCTTTTTTAGAAAGAAGTTTTGAGGCATCCTGCCTTTCCTTTGTCGCAAGACATATTGTATTGTAAAACTCTATATCTTCTACCTTGTCAGTAAGCATTTTCTTTATGCTTTCATATTGATCTATATTCATTGTCGTTTGAGCCACAACACAATACCTGCTCTTATTCCAGCTGTACCGCTCAATATCCTCAGTAGTTTTAACTATTTTAGCGCTGTTTTCACACCATCCATTTATGCCTATAACTTCGGGATGTTTGGGATTCCCCACTATTACTATCTCTTTGCCTTCAGAAAAACTCTTGTATACTATATCCTGTATTTTTTTCACAAACGGGCATGTGGCGTCCACTATGTTGACTTCCTTTTCTTTGAGTTTATTATATACTCCCAGTGAAACTCCATGAGATCTTATTATAACGCTGCCTGAGAGCTCACCTTCCACAGAATCTATCACTTTAAGCCCCTTTTCCTTATACTTTCCAACTGCCTGTGTATTGTGGATAAGCTGTCCCAGTGAATATATGTCACCCTTTGCATTTTCAAGCTCGTTCCAGGCCATATCCATAGCTCTTTTGACTCCAAAGCAAAATCCTGCAAATTCAGCTACTTCAATTTTCATTTTTTTCACCTCGTCTGATGTAATGCAATATGTCCTGTGTAACCTGCTCTATATTCTTTTGAGTTGTATCTATTGCTATGGCGTCTTCCGCCTTTGCTAAAGGTGCAAACTCCCTATTCTTATCCTGCCTGTCTCTTTCGCTCAAATCTTCTATTACGCTTGAGAGGTCTACATCATATCCCTTTTCACTCATCTCTAAATGCCTTCTCTTTGCCCTTTCTTCAATATCCGCTTCCATGTAAAACTTGTATTTTGCATCGGGGAATACATGTGTTCCTATATCTCTTCCATCCATCACCACATTGTGCCTGCCTGCTATTTTCCTTTGGAGATCCACCATTTTCAGTCTGACATCTTTTATGCTTGCAACTTTAGACACCCTTTCGTTGACTATAGGCATTCTGATTTGCTCGCTTATATCTTCACCGTCAAGCATTATCTTTCCATCCGAAAAGTCTATATCGGATGACTTGATCATATTTATTATCTCATTCTCATCAGCTGCATCAACATTCATTTTTACCGCCTTGTAGGTAAGCGCCCTGTACATCGCACCCGTGTCTATATATATATATCCCAGCATATCCGCTATTATTTTAGCTATTGTACTCTTCCCCGACCCAGCCGGTCCATCTATCGCTATAACTGTATTTTCCAATTGTCATTCCACTCCTTCGATTAAGCATTAAGTCCTGCCACATACCCTGTTGAAAAAGCTATTTGAAGGTTATACCCTCCTGTCAAAGCATCCACGTCGATTACCTCTCCTGCAAATAGAATATTGTCTATGATTTTAGACCTCATAGTGTGTGGATCAATTTCAGAAATATCCACGCCACCAGAACTAACTATCGCCCCTTTTATATCCATAAGCCCGACGCATGATAATTCCGATTCTTTAATAGCTTTTATTATCCTTTCCTCATCAACCTTTTTCAAGCTGTTTGGAAGATCTTTTATATCCAAATGAGAAAGTATCTCCTTTAAAAAAGATACCGGGAGCATCTCTTTCAGATTGTTCCATATAGCCTTGTTGGGATTTTCTCTTATAGCGCTTGATATATCGCTCGCTCTGTTGCTTGGCGCAAAATCAATTTTAATTTCCAGATCTCCATTTTCAAAGCACCTGTTTATATAGCTCGATGCGCAAAGTGCCAAAGGTCCACTGAGACCAAAATGTGTAAACAGAAGATCTCCTGCATTTGAATATATGGATTTGCCCTTATATGAAATATTCATTTTGGCCTCAATCGAAATTCCCGAAAGCTTCTTCACCCAGCCTTCTCTTATCAGAAGTGGAGAAAGCGCCGGAAACACCTTTTCTATAGAATGGCCTGTTTTCTTAAGTATATCAAACATGCGGCCGTCTGATCCTGTATGCGGATAGCTTTTCCCTCCTGTGGCAACCACTATACTTTCTGCACTGTATTCGTCTCCATTTTCCAGTACTACGCAAACCGCCTTTCCATTTTGAACCTTTATATCATTTACCTTTGCAGATTTTAAGATTTTAACTCCATTTCTTTTCAAAACATTTTGCATCGCATCTATTATGTCTTTCGCATTGTGGCTTTTAGGATATACCTTCATGTCTTCCTCCACCGCAAGCTCCATTCCTTCGTTTGCAAAAAAATCCATTAGCATTTCATTTGAAAAGCTGTAAAATGGAGTGTATAAAAACTTGTGGTTACGAACCACCATATCAAAAAAATCAGATATATCTCTTGAATTTGTCAGGTTGCATCTTCCTCCGCCGGTAATGCTCAACTTTTTTCCCAGCTGTGAAGTTCCTTCCAAAAGAGTTACGTTCTTGCCATTTTGGGCAGCCGTATTTGCCGCCATCATGCCTGCCGGACCTGCTCCTATAACTATAACTTCATTTTTTCCCAATTATTTTTCCTCCAAATGCGTCGTATCGTTAACTCTCATTATAACAGGCCCATAATCCCTGTACTCTATTACATTGAGAGAAGTATTTCCCTGTTTTAGCTTATATATGTTTGACAGTTCCGCCCCCAATAGACTTACAAGAAGTATTTTTATTATCATGCCGTGAGATACAAGCAGTATATTGGAATTGTCATGTTTTTCATTTAATTTTGAAATACAATCCAATATCCTGTCTCTTGCCTGAATCAAGTTTTCAGCTCCTGGAATTCGAGCTTCTTGAGGTTTTGTCCTCCAAACTTTGTATGTGTCCGAATACTTTTCCCTTATAGCACTTATGGTGAGTCCTTCCCAGTCTCCAAAACTGATTTCTCTAAGCCCTGTATCCAGTGTTATATCCTTGTTCAAATGAGATGATATTATATTCGATGTCTCAATGGTTCTCCCCAAGTCACTACTGTATATATAGTCAACATCAAAATTTTGAAGCCTTTTCGCAAGCTTTTGAGCCTGCTCTATGCCCATTTGAGCAAGGCTTGAATTTTTTTGCCCCTGAGTCTTTTTTTGAATATTCCATTCAGTCTGTCCATGTCTCACAATGAAAAATGTATTCAATTTAATCTCCATCCTTTGTATCTATATATTGTAATCATTCTATAAAACCATACTCAGTATAAGTCTTATATACCCTTTAAATGCTATAAAATCTTTATTGTAATTATATCAAAAATAAAACTTTCTGTCACAACAGCACTTATTTTAAGTTTATTATCCCCACTGCGTTTTAGGCTTTCATTTATTGGTATCTAATATTTAAATACAATTGTTCAACATTGTAATAAAAATATAATCAAGGGGGATATCCAAATGAAGTCAATCAAAAAAATTCTTTTGCCTGTTGACAGCTCAGAATCATGCATGAAATCTATAGCCGCATCCAAACTTCTCGCTCAAGGCTTTAAATCCGAAATAGTAATTCTCAACGTCCAAGCAGATTTCACCTCTGAAGAATCTGGAATGAGCCGGGGAAGCAACATCGTAGAAGATGTAAAATCAAATTTCAAATATACTGACATAGAAACCACCACTAGAGTTGTATTTGGAAACCCCAGTGAAGTCATACTCGACATTTGTGAAAATGAGAACTTTGACATGATAATAATGTGCACACATGGTCTTGGCGCTACTAGGAGATTCCTCCTTGGAAGCGTCACAAATAGGATTGTAAACCACGCTAAAGTTCCTGTTTTAATTTTAAGATAAAAAATAGACGGGCTAGCCCGTCTATTTTTTATACAATTCCCATTCATCTTCTATGATCATTTTGCATATGCTAAAATCATCATCATATTGATTAATCCCATCTTCAGTCCAAGAAAGAATACCTTCTATGAATTTAAGCTTCAGCATAGGTTTGTCATTTTCCAGCCTTTTGTTCACGAATACAGCATCTGGATATTGCGCAAGGTGTTTTATAACTTCCCATGTCTTCATATGCCATCCCTCCTGCCTTAAAATTTCATTTTATTCATTTTTCAAATAAAGTATACCCGAACATTTCCTACAGATTACAATTTCCTTATTTTTTAATTTTACAATATCGGTCTCAGTCACTTGCAATCTACAATTTGTACACATAAAATTCTCTACAGCAAACAATTCTATGCAATCTGAACAAGTAATATCTACATCTAATTTGTAACTGCTATTTTCGGTAACACTTTTCTTAATATTCTTGATGTCTTTTTTTATTTTTTTCAGTCTGGAATTGAGACTTAACACCTTTTCGGCTATTTCAGAATTTATTTCTGCATATGCATCTTTTGACAAATTCACCCTGCATCTGATTTGCCTCATATCCAGCGAAAACCTTCTAGTCAGCTCCATGTTTTCCATCATATTTTCGTAAAGAACCGCCTTTGCCTCATTGAGGCTGCCTATTTCCTTGTCCGTCTGAAGCCTGTCCTTTTCAGAAATCCCAAACCCATATAATTTGGAAGAAATCGAATTTATTTTTTTGTCTACAGCATTTATGTCATACTCAATACACTTCATTTGTCTTTTAACTTTTTTTATCTTGTCGCAAAGATTATTTTCTTTCTCCAGCCACAACGACAATTCTTTAAAAGCTCTTTTTTTAGCAGCACTTTCTTCAATATCACATATACGCTTTTCAATTTCTTTCTTTTCTTTCATTCTGTTTTCCATTTCAAACAAATACCCAAACATATAGCGCCTCCAAACATACCAAACCAATGATACTATAGGCTCCAAAAAACATCCGATGAAGCATTTGAAATTAAAACGTCAACTCCCTCTATGCTTCCATTTAAAAATTCAGCCATTATGTCCATAAAAATCTTTTCACTTCCATAATGACCCGCATCTACAACTGCAATTCCCTTTTCGAGCGCTTCCTGCGCCTGATGATACTTGACATCCCCGGTAACTATGACTTGCGCTCCCCTTTTCACCGCTTCACCTATGAATTCCGTGCCCGAACCAGATACAACAGCTACTTTTTTCACATTCATTTTAGGATTCCCTGCAATTTTCAAAACTTCTATGCAAAGATCCTTTTTCAACTTGCCTGAAAATTCCTCTAGCGTAATATCATTTTCAAGCTCGCCTATTCTCCCTATGCCTATTGAATCTCCTTCATTCAAAAGTTCATATACATCATATGCAACTTCCTCATACGGATGCAACACAAAAACTTCTCTCAAGACAGTTTCAAGTTTTTCCTCCGGCAGTATGCTTTCAATTTTTACCTCTTCAACATCACAGATTGAATTTTTTTGACCTATGTGCGGACTACTTCCTTCAAGCGGCCTGAATCTCCCAACTCCGTTTGTACTGAATGAGCAGCTGTCATAATTGCCTATGTGCCCGGCTCCAGCTGTTGCCAAAGCCTTTCTGATATCGCCTTCATGGGTTTTAGGCACATATACAGCAATTTTAACCAGCTTTTGGGATTGCGTTACACTTAAGTCTTTGACATTTTGAAGCTCCATTTTTTCGCAAAGAGCATCGTTAAGTCCATCCCTTGCTATGTCAAAATTAGTGTGCATGCTGTAAAGAGATATGTCCTCTTTTATAAGCCTCATCACGGCTCTTCCCCTATAGGAACTGCTGTTTATTTTTTTCATTCCCTTAAATAGAAAAGGGTGGTGAGTCATTATAAGGTCGACCTCTTTTTCGACAGCTTCATTCATAACAGCTTCGTCCGCATCAAGCGCCAGAAGTATTCGTTTCACATCGCTTTCATAGTCTCCTACTAAGAGCCCAACATTGTCCCATTCATAGGCAAATTTGGGGCTATATTTATCTTCTACTATTTTCACTATACCCTTAAGCAACATTATCTCTTATCTCCTTTATCTTTTTGAGTCTGTCGCTACAAAATTCAAGTCTTGAAACAGCCTTTATAGTTTTATTACCCTCAAGATTGGAAATTATGCCTTTATATTTTTTTATCTTTTTGTCCAAAAATTCAATAAGAAGTTCCTTTTCTTCCGTCTCTAAAAGTTTCTTGCCTATCTCAAAATACACATCGTCAATTTCATTCTCTGTTTTATATTGAGCTTCGGAGTACGAGGCTATTATTATTTCATATATCTTTTCATCTTCCTTTGCAAGGCATTCTTTCTCTATTTTAAACCCCTTTTCAAATAGGTATTTTCTAAGTTCGTGGGAAGCCTGCATTGGCTGAAGTATAAGTTTTTTTACAGTTGACGCCTTTTCAAAGTCATCTTCAATAATTTGGCTTATGAGAACTCCTCCCATGCCTGCGATTATAACCTCGTCAACCTCTGAATCACCTAAAACCGAAAGCCCGCCTCCAAGCCTTGTCGTTATGCTCTCTCCGAGTCCGTTTTTAGCGACATGCTTATCGGCCTTCTCCAAAGGCCCCTTGTTCACATCAGATGCAATTACAAACTGACTTATGCCCTCTTTCACGAGATATACCGGTATATATGCGTGGTCTGTCCCTATGTCGGCAACCCTTGCCCCGTTGTCTATCTGATTGGCTATACGCTGTAATCTGTTTCCCAAATTCAAATCTTTGTCCCCCTAAATTTTATTTTTTCGTGTATATTAAGAAAAATCCGTCAAACGACGAATTTTTCCTTTTAATCCAAATTTAGTCTAAATAGTCTTTAAGCTTCTTCGATCTACTCGGATGCCTAAGCTTCCTAAGAGCTTTTGCCTCTATCTGCCTTATTCTTTCACGAGTTACATCAAACTCCTTGCCCACTTCCTCAAGCGTTCTCGCCCTTCCATCTTCAAGTCCAAATCTAAGTTTTAATACCTTTTGCTCTCTTTCGTTAAGAGATCCAAGCACATCTTCAAGCTGTTCTTTAAGTAGCGAATATGCTGCCGCTTCAGCTGGCGCCGGAGCATCATCATCAGGTATGAAATCGCCAAGATGACTGTCCTCTTCCTCTCCTATAGGCGTTTCCAAAGATACCGGCTCTTGCGCTATTTTAAGTATCTCCCGTATCTTTTCTTCAGGCATGTCCATTTCCTTCGCAATTTCATCAGGCCTTGGTTCTCTTCCAAGTTTTTGAAGAAGCTGTCTTGATACTCTTATAAGCTTGTTTATTGTCTCAACCATGTGAACTGGTATTCTTATCGTTCTCGCCTGGTCTGCTATAGCTCTTGTTATGGCCTGCCTTATCCACCAAGTGGCATAAGTACTGAACTTGTATCCCTTCGTATAGTCGAATTTTTCAACAGCCTTTATAAGCCCCAAATTACCCTCTTGTATAAGGTCCAAAAACAGCATGCCTCTTCCAACATACCTTTTCGCTATACTTACAACAAGTCTGAGGTTGGCTTCAACAAGCCTTTTTTTAGCATATTCTTCCCCAGCTTCCATTCTCTTTGCTAGGGATATTTCCTCTTCCGCGCTAAGAAGTGGAATCTTTCCTATTTCTTTAAGGTACATTCTAACAGGGTCATCAATACTTACTCCCTTTGGAACACTGAGATCCTTAAGATTTACCTCTTCCTCTTCTTCCGTTTCGGCCTTGCTTTCTTTGCCGTCTAATTTTTCAGCATCGTCAGTATCATCAGTATCGTCAATAACTTCAATGCCCATTTGGCCAAGACTTTCATATATAGTTTCTATTTTATCTTTATCGATATCAAGTTCAGCCAACGCATCCATTATTTCCTTGTATGTCAGCGACCCTTTCTTTTTTCCTTTTTTTATAAGTTCTTTGATAAGTATTTTTTCTTCTTCAGAGACTCTACCCGCCATTTACATCCCTCTTTCCATCTTTTCTATTTTTATCAATATTTTCTAAGCTCATTTTCAATACTGATTATTTGCATCCCTATTTCAAAAAGCTTTTTTTCAACGTCTGCGTCATAGTTTTCCTCTAATTGTACTTGAAGCGATTTTTGAATATCATTAAGCTCTTCACTTCTTCTTCTAAGTGAATTTTTTTTAATTCTCACCATGAGTTTTTCAAACTCTTCAGGCTCTATATTATCAAACTTGTCTTCCAATAAAAATTCTGATTCGTCTTTTTCGACATCCAGATTATTTTTCAGCTTGTCAAAAATCACTTTGAGTTTTCCATCAAATTCATCGCCCGAAAATCTACGAATAATTTCATGCTTGAATGTATCGCTTATAAATGCACTAAAAATCAGCTTCTTTTGTGCGATTTTAATCCCATTCTTGACTGGATCCATTTTTTCCTGCGCTAAAGGCCTGGCTTTCTCAAACTGCTTTCTGCTGAAATATTTTCCATAAACTTCTTTTCCTATTGCCTCCACTGAAATCCCCGTCTCTTCTGATATCCTTTTAATATGGTATTCGGCTTCCACGGGACTTTCTACATCTTTTAGTATTTTAGCCACCTCTCGGCAAAAAAGTGCCTTGCCTTCCCGAGACTCCATATGAGAAGATTTTCTCAGGACATCTATTTTAAATTGTGTAAAAGAAACCGCATTTTCAATCTCGTCCTTGAAGGCTTCGACTCCGTTCTTTCTTATATAATCGTCAGGATCTTTGGAATCCTTAAGATTTAGTACTCTAACGCTAAGTCCGTTTTCCTTCAGTATGTCCATTCCCCTAAGAGTCGCATTTATTCCTGCACTGTCGTTATCATACGAAATTATAACTTCATCTGTAAACCTCTTCAAAAGAACAGCCTGTTGCTTTGTAAGCGCCGTTCCCAAAGATGCCACTGAGTTTTTTATCCCGAACTGGTGAAGCGCTGTCACATCCATATACCCTTCTACAATTATTATGGGATCTTTTCTTGCTCTCAGCACCTTTTTTGCAAAATTCAAGCCGTAGAGATTGTACCGCTTGTTAAACACGGGGGTTTCAGGCGAGTTCAAGTACTTTGGCATTGAATCGTCAATTACCCTGCCTCCAAAACCAATCACCATACCTCTATGGTCGAATATTGGAAACATCACTCTGTTTATAAACCTGTCCCTGTAACCGTCCCCTTTTTTTCTCTGGGTTATAAGACCAGAAGCTATTATGTCTTTTTGACCGTAACCCTTTGACTTCAAATAGTCTGTAAGTCCATTCCAGGAAGTTCCCGAATATCCCAGCCCAAATCCTTTTATTGTTTTTCCATCCAGTCCCCTTTTTGCAAAATAATTTAATACGCCTTGGTTTTTGTTCCACAGCATATTAAAAAAATATTTTGCAGCTTCAGTATTTATCTGAATGAGTCTTTGCTTTTCATTCGCTACAGCTTTTTGGGTTTCATCAGAATACTCTTCAAGTCTTATTCCCGCCTTGTCGGCAAGAATCTTAAGTGCCTCGCTAAAATCAACATTTTCAACTTTCATTATGAAATTTATTACGTCTCCACCCTCACCACATCCAAAGCACTTATACATCTGCTTTGTCTGGCTCACCACAAAAGACGGCGTCTTTTCAGAATGAAAAGGGCAGTTCGCTTTAAAGTTAGATCCCATCGATTTAAGAGTGACATACTCAGATATTATCTGGACTATATCACTTCTCTCCTTGATCTCGTCTATAATTTCTTCTTTTAAATATGCCATTCCAATCACCTTTTTTTGTCTAGGTGTTTCAAGACTTCCTGTAACATATAACTTCTACAAAACATTCTCTTTTTCCTCTATTTTTTTAAAACAATTAAAAAACGAATGAGCAATTTCTATAACCCCATTCGTCTTATTTTTTTCATGAGTTCATCGAATCCCCTAAAGTCTATGGATTGATCTCCGTCACAAAGCGCCGTATCTGGCTGTGGATGAACCTCCACCATGATTCCGTCCGCCCCACATGCAAGGCCTGCAAGCGACAGAGGCTCTATTATATCTCTTCGTCCTGCAGCATGGCTTGGATCCACTATGACAGGCATTCCTGTAAGCTGTTTAACAATCGGGACAGCTGAAATATCAAGTGTGTTTCTAGTGCAGTCGCTGAAAGTTCTTATTCCCCTTTCGCAGAATATAACCTCCATGTTCCCCTCGACAGCTATATATTCAGCCGCGCCTATCCATTCCTTTATCGTTGCACTTATTCCTCTTTTAAGCATGATAGGCTTGTCGAGCTTACCCACCTCTTTTAAAAGTGTGAAATTTTGCATGTTTCTTGAGCCTATCTGTATTATGTCACATGAATCGTAGACCTTTTCAATGTCCCTAACGTCCATGAGTTCTGTGACTACTCTTATCCCAACTTTTTTTCTTACGCTTTTGAGCATTTCAAGGCCTTCGTCCTTAAGCCCTTGGAACGAAAAAGGTGATGTCCTTGGCTTGAAAGCTCCACCTCTTAATATGTCCGCCCCCGAGTTTTTAACGCTTTGAGCTGTCAGCTCAAGCTGCTCATAGCTTTCTATAGTACATGGTCCTGCTATTATGAACCTTCCGTTTAACACCCCGTCTTTAAATGAGGTGTTTTTACCGCTAAAAATATTTGAATCCATTTACATACTCCCTTTGCAATTAAAACATTTTAGGAATATACCCATTATTTTTTAAAAACTTCATTTGAGATCATATAAAATGCCATCATTAAATTATATCATATTTCTACAAAATGTCCATACTGCAAACCCTTAAAAAGTTGAAATTCCACTCCATTCCTGGAATCTGTAAACAAGTTTTTTAAACAAACTGTCCTGTGCATATTCTTCGTATTCCAAAAGCTTTTCATCTTCACCATAATAAAGCATGTTGAAGTAATCATCTATTCGCATGCTTATATCGCTACCCTGAGGCGATATTATCTTTATGTCAGCTTCCAGGTTATATCCTCTTATATTTCTCCTTGTCATGTTAGCCGAGCCGCCAAATATAATGTGATTTCCACCACTTTTTACTGATATCAGCTTGCTGTGGAACTGCTCTCCGCTGGTTTTATACCAGTTTATATCGGCTTTCTCATTTGTCTTTTGGAATATTTCACTTGCCACAACCCTGTTTGGTATCCCGTTTTTTTGTCTTCCAAATGCATCCTTGTTCGCATCTAGTACTAGGTTTAGATTCACCCCTCTGTTTGCTGCTTTAACAAGCTCGTCTATAAGCTTTCTGTCAGAAAGATAAAACATTGCGATATTTATCTCGTCGCCTTCTTCTGTTTTCGAAATGGCATCAGTCACCTCTGATCCTATCTTTTCCTCAGTTATATATTGTACCTTTATGCTTTTTTCAGCGCCAGCACCGCTGCCTTTGCCTTTATCATATTCAATCGCCTTGTCGAGTCCCGACCATGATGCCACTACGTTTTCCCCTTCAAGTATGTCTTTTATTATGGGCCCCTTTACGGCAAATGCTATGTTCGAATGCCTTCCGCTCGCATCGTGAGGATTTGCAGAACTTATAAGCGCTTCATTATCCGTCACAATCACCTTTCTGTGGTTTGCCTTGAAATTCAAAAGCTTGAAATATGAACTGAGCGTAACCTTTGGGGAATCTTTGCTGAAAGGATTTGAAATCCATCCCCTACCTTTTTCTATATCCCAGTTTAAAAACAGCCTCCAAACTCCTGAATATGCTGGATTTGAGTCTTTCATCTTTTCAGTCTTTGTAAACACGACATTTATACCTCCCGCCTCGAGGCTTTCCATCATCTCTGACTTGTAGGAACCATAAAATGTATTTATCTCATCCGTTATAACTACTATGTCCATTTGCGGGCTGCTCTTTTTCTTTTCTACGAGCTTTTGCACCAGCTTGCTTGAAACATCAGGATATGAATCTTTCCTGTCATATTCATCGTTAAACAAGAACATGTCCATGACAATAAACTTGTTTGCATCGTCTATAACGCTGTAGGCTTTTTCAAATATATTTTGGTCCATTACCCTGTTTCCATCTTTATCAAATGTCAAGTCATATAAAAATTCAATATCATTTTCACCAATATCATATACAGGACTTGCAATAGACGTTCCCTTTGGCTGAGGGATAAGCAAACTGTATATAAAACTTACTCCCAGCAGTATTGTAAATATTTTAGTCTTTATATCGGCCACGCCCTTTCTAAATACATATGCTTTGCTATCTTCTCGGATTAAATCGCGACTCCTTCATAAGCACGGAGTAAAGTTCCCTTTCTCTATCCGAAAGATTTGAAGGGTTGACTATCTTAACATTTATATACCAGTCCCCTTTGTGCTCATTCATATCCCTGTACCCCATGGACTTTATCCTTATCTTCTCGTCTGTTTGAACGCCCGGCGGGATAGTCACACTTATGCTCTTATCGAAAAGGTCAAGTTTCACCTTGCATCCAAGTGCCGCCTCCCAAGGCGAAAGCTTCATGTCCTTTATAACATCCAGCCCGTCAAGCTTCATTCCCTTCTTCTCTTGTATGTGTATTTTGACGTACAAGTCGCCATTTCTTTCCGAAGGGCCCTTTTCCCCTTGCCCTTTAAGTTTTATCTTTTTCCCGCTCAGTATGCCTGCAGGAATCTTAAGAGAAATGGTCTTTAGCCCGTCGACAGTCCTGAGTGATACCTTTTTTGTCACACCTTTATAGGCTTCCGATATATCTATCCAAAGCTCGGCTTCAATGTCGTTCCCCCTTTGCTGTCTTCCAATTCCCGAAAGTATATCTTCCATGTTGAAGCTTCCAGAAGCAAACGCGCCATCATTTCCGAAAAACATGTCGAAAAAATCACTAAAGTTCCTGCTCTTTTGCCCCGCAGATTTTGAGCCTGTCTTCCAGCTTCCAAAGCCGTATTTCGAAGGATCAAATTCATATCCTTCTCTAAATTCATATCCGCTGCTCATATTATCATATTTCGCCTTTTTCTTTTCATCTCCAAGCACTTCATATGCTTCATTTATCTCCTTGAATTTTTCCTCTGACTCCTTGTTCCCCGCGTTTTTGTCCGGATGATATTTTTTTGCAAGTTTTCTGTACGCCTTTTTTATCTCTTCCTTCTTGGCGTTTTTATCCAATCCGAGTATTTTATAATAATCTTTATATTTCAACATATCACTTCCTCAACATATAAAATCACTATCCCCTACCAATTCACAGTTTGAAAAATACAGCCGGATTCACTGGGATATATAACCTATTATACATCTATATGCTCCATTCTTTCCACAATATACTTTGTTATTTAAATATCAACTGCTCGCGTGTAAATTTAAAAATTAATTATAATTTGTTTTAAATCATCACAGATCTAAAATACACTCCAATGTATATTAAACATACACCACAAAGCTAAATCCAGTTAGTGACGGTAAAAATGTACCCCTCTAAAAACATTGAATTTTCTAAAAAATACAGTTCATTCACTGTGAATTTTCTCAATTATTTTACTTTTCCAACTTATGATTAAAACGACAAAAACAAGTGAATATATGTTATATTATATTCAGCATTTGTATACAGTATTTTAGGATTGTAAGTTTTATTTTTAACAAATTCAAGGGAGGATTGAACATGTTCCGCAAAGGAAAACAACTTCTAAGTCAATATTATTGCGAGCAAAGCCATTTTACTCACAGAGAAAAACTATTCTCTTCAAACAAAAAACAAAATAAGCAAAACAGCGTATATATGATGGATTCTGTTCCAAATGTGACTTTTAGCGATATTGCAGGGCATGAAGAAGTCAAAAAAGACCTTCAGTTTATAATAGATTTTCTAAAAAAACCTGAAAGATATAAAAAAATGGGAGCCAGAATGCCAAAGGGAATAATACTATACGGCCCTCCGGGAACCGGAAAGACTCTTCACGCAAAAGCAATTGCAGGAACGTCAGGAGTTCCTTTTTTGACAGTTTCAGGCTCCGACTTCATGGAAAGGTATGTCGGTGTCGGCGCCAAAAGGGTCAGAGAACTTTTCAAAGAAGCAAGAGACGCCGCACCCTGTATAATATTCATAGACGAAATGGACGCCGTTGGCGGAAAGAGAAACGAGAATTCAAACACTGAAAAAGACCATACCATAAACGCCCTTTTGACAGAGCTTGATGGATTCAAGTCATCATGCGACAAGGACATCGTGGTCATAGGGGCTACAAACAGAATAGACATGCTTGACCCTGCGCTTACAAGAGCCGGAAGATTTGACAGGCACATTGCCATACCTCTTCCCGACTGCCGCGACAGACTTGAAATAATAAATGTGCACTCCAAAAACAAACCAATTTCAAGTGCTGTGGATATTGAAAACCTGGCTAAGATTACAATAGGATTTTCAGGAGCCGACATAGAGAATCTGCTCAATGAAAGCGCAATAATAGCCGCAAGCAGTGAAAAAAATGAAATTGACAATGAAGATATCGAAAACGCCTTCTTCAAAATAACTCTAAAGGGAAATAAAAAAAAGATAGATCACAGGGACAGTTTCGAACTCGAAATAGTGGCATGGCATGAGGCTGGACACGCTCTTGTAAACAAAATCATTACAAAGCAGAGCATTCCAAAAGTAACAATAACACCCTCCACATCTGGTTTTGGCGGCGCCACATTCATAATTCCTGAAAAGACGGGTCTTTTGACAAAGAGAGACCTTGTAAACGAAGTAATGACCAGCTACGGAGGAAGGATAGGCGAATTTTTGCTGACTAAAAATGAGGACCTTATAACAACAGGTGCCAGCCGTGACATACAGCAGGCCACATCCAACATAATCAAAATAATAAAGGAATTTGGAATGACTGAAAAATTTGGAATGCTTTACATGGAGGGCATGAGGGGATTCAATCAAAGTGAAATAGTTAAAGAAGCCTCGTACATATCCAAATCCATATATGATGACACACTTAAGCTCTTAAAAGAAAATTATTCTGTGCTTGAAAAGATAGCTAAAGCACTTATTGAAAAAGAAACTATTTACGAAAGTGAACTCGATTTCATAATAAATTCGCAAATCAAAAGAACAGCCTGATTACAGGCTGTTCTTTTGATTTATCTCGTTTATCTTTTGCCATATATGAGGATGGCTTTTTTTTATGTTAAGCACCTTGAAATCTCTATCTATAAATGCATGCACAGTCTCTCCCTTTGCACAAAGAGTTCCATCGCTTTTTTTGCATATCTCATAGCCAAATACAACCCTTGCGCCAGTAAGCTTTTCTATATATGTATTCAATATAAATTCCTCTTCATATTTAAGGCCCTTTATGTATTTGCAACTACTTTCAGACAGTGGAAGCAGCACACCCTCCTCTTCCATCTGAGAATAGCTCATCCCGCTCGACTTTATGTGTTCGCTTCTCCCAACCTCAAACCATACATAGTATATGGAGTGATGGGCCACTCCCATAGTGTCTGTTTCAGCATATCTAACGCTTAGATCCACTTGTGTTGTATGCATAAATAATACCTCCGACCCGACCAATTTTTAAAAACCCGCAATAACTAAACCCGAATAAAATATACCTGCACTTAAACTTGAGCAAAGCATCAGATTTTATCTTGTAGAATAAAAAATCATGCCGTCTATAAACTTTTTAAGGTTTATTTTTCCGCCTCTTTTGCTCTTGCCTCTTATGCTGTCCATTTCTCTCTTTACCTGTTCGAAATTATACAATCCATTTGAATATTCTGTAAATGTTTCATTCATATAATCTTCTATTCCTATATTGGCAATATTGACCATACCGACAGTCGCAGTCCTTCTTATCCTTTGTTCCATGGACTTTGGATTGTCTGTAAATTTTGCGCAAAGTTCCTTTATGGTGTAATCATTCATGCTTTTTTCTGAATCTATCAAGAATTTAACTATGCTTATTATGTCCTTGCTTCCTATCTCACCCATTATTCCTATGCTCTTCATGACCTCCTTTATGCGGTTGTCCATGTCCTTCTTAGGCTCTTCTTTTGGAGATCCTCCGTCAAAGAATTTTTGTATCTGGCTGAATGTCCTTTTCATTTCAAACTGGCTCTTCACCTTGTTTATTATGTTTTCAACCTCAACAGCATTGACAGGCTTGTATATATAATATTCCACGCCTTTTTCATAAGCCTTTGCTATCATGTCCTTTGATGCAACTTGCGAAATCATTATGAACTGTATATGTGCAAGCTCTCCTTTAATGTGTCCAACAAGAGATATGCCATCCATTCCCGGCATAAGAAGATCCACAAGCACCATGTCGGGATTGACTTCCCTTATCTCCTCTATGGCCTGCTGTCCATCCTGACAGTAGCCCACTATCCTTCCAAGTTCCCTGTCCTCTACTATTCTTTTTAATATCCTTATTACATTCATATCGTCTTCAACTATGAAAATATTCAAATTAGCACACCTCCAAATTCTCTTTTTCAATTTCAATTATGAATTCTGTTCCTGTCTTCTTCTCTGGATTTAGCCTTATGCTTCCGTTAAACTGCTTTTCAACAATATCTTTTACAAGGCTAAGCCCCAGCCCTCTGTTTATCTGACCCGTATTATAGTCGATTTTCGTTGAAAATCCTGGCGAAAATATAAGGGTTTTCTCATTTTCATCTATTCCACAACCATTGTCCGAAACCCTAAACACATGCAAATTTTCCTCACATGCATGAGAAAATATTATTCTGCCTTTGCTGTTGCCGTCTATAGCCTCCATCGCATTGACTATCAAGTTTCTAAATATAGACATGAGCTGGTAGTGTTTTTCCGTATAGAAACTATTGCCGCATTTAAATTCAAGAGATATGCCTTGTCCCTTTATTGCTGCCTCCATTATCATACTGTCATTTAGTATCTTTATTATGTCCTTAAAGTCCATCCCCGAATCCTTGAGCTTGTTTTCTATTATTTCTTCTACTCCCCTGAATATAAGCCCATACTCCTTTTTTATCTCGTGGACGTCTTTCGCTATGTCAACAGACATTTGAGCCCATCTGTCCTCATCGGTCCCACTGCTTATCTTTTCAAATAGAGAATATGCATTTGACATTACATTTTCTATATTGTCCATATTTTTTTGCATCCAGTACATTTCCGTCTTAAGCTGTGATATTATCCATAATAGCTTTCTGTACCTTTCCTCATGGTCCTGGTTCAGTATGAGCATTCTGTAATACTTAAGAGCCACTATAAATACACAGACTATGAATGTTCTCACCAATGCTATCAAGAACAGTACTCCTATTATTTCAAATTTAGGCTCAAGCATCTCCCAATTTATCCTTACATACATCTCTATAAGATTTGAGAAAAAGTCACAGAGCACGAGATTTATAAAAAAACGTTTTATTTTAAATGAAGAGCTGTTTTCATTGAGTATCTGGTAAAACAACCCATATCCCATGTAAAAAAATAATTCCGGAAAATATGAATCTATTGCAGGTGCATATTCCCCCTGCCTAAGTCCATACACAAAAATTCTCAGCCCATATACAAATAGCGCCGAGAGTATTCCCGTCTGCGATGGATTTAAATTTTTAAAAAAAGTTAAAAGTATCGGAAACAATATTATAGCTACAGAAATATTAAAGTCGGAAACAAAAATTTTTATATATATCTGTGACGTAAGAGCAACTACAGCGGCTACCGTTAACATTTTTTTGAAATTGTCCATAAACACTTCCCCTTATACTTTCTCTCTATAATGACTGACAGCTTGAGAAGTTTAACCCCCTCAAGCTGTCAGTATACCAAAAGTTTTGCACTTTGTACATTTAGTTAGGCAATTTTTTTGTAATTTTGATTTGCTGTGCAAGTTGCGGGTGTTGATGTCTTTCTTCCTCCATAAAAGTAGTCAAGCTCATCGTAAAGATCTGCTATGTTTTTTTTGAATTTTGCCCACTTTCCTGAAGACTTTGCAAAACGTGCAGTAAAGTACTCCTGCTCCTTGTAATATTCGCCCATACGATCCATGAAATTTTTAAACATTTTAAATCCTCCTCATACAATCAATTTTTTATTTATATGCATATTCATATATCTGTCTATAAAAAACTACAAAACACAAAACAAAATTATATTTTGAAATCTAAAAGGACAGGTGTATAAATAAACATATAAATTTCCTATGCCAATTTATACCCTGTCCTTTTATCTGAAAGTTTCCCCGACTAATCAGGTTTCTTCTTCGATGCCCTTTTATAAAGAGTCTCTCCAGGGGTGTGTCCTGCCATTGTATTTTGACCTGAAAGTTTCGAAATAGATCATTAGCCAATTCTATTCCTTGCTTCGTTGGTTACCCTTTCGGATATCTCCAATGACATTCAACCACAAATATGTTGTTTTAATATTAGTTATGCCGACTAAGTTGTTTGAGCTCCAATATTTATGAAGCAAGTCTTTCTTTTTCAAGTGCTTTTTCTGATTCTTCAAGTTTGCTTTTGAATATAAGCTTGTACACTGTAGTTCCTAAAAGTCCTCCTACAATACCACCGACGATCGCAAATCCTATAGCCTTTAAAACCATTATAGGCTCATTGAATGCAAACGGAGCAAGTAGTCCTGGTATTGGAGATGCCGTTCCCGGAGCATTGTTTACTATTCCGAAATACGCCGCTGCTATTCCAGCAAGCCCGCCTCCAATGAAGTTTGAACCGAATATAGGTATTGGATTTTTAGAAACCACGTCAGCCTGAGTAAGAGGCTCGAGCATTACTCCCACTACATTACTTGAATCTCCAAATTTAAGTCTTTGGAAAACTATTCCATTTGTGAAAGATCCACCAACACACGCTATTGCTGCTATTCCCATAGGAAGTCCTGTAAGTCCAAGCATTGCCGTAAGAGCCATAGAGCTTAGAGGCGATGTACAAATCATCTTCATTATTCCACCAAGAAGGAATCCCATAAGTATAGGCGACTGGTTAGAAGCAACTATTATCATGTCCCCTATATTGGCCATTGTTCCGTCAACAACTGGCGCTACCTGCATTGCTATAAGTCTTGCAAGCGGAGCTAAAACTAGAACACCCACTATTGAATCAAGCCCTTTTGGAAGCTTCTTCTCAAGAACTGGCCCTATGAATCCTATTGCATATCCGGCTATGAATCCTGGAAGTATTCCCACTCCAAGAAGCGATATTCCAGCTGCAACTGCATATACAGGGTTAAGCCCCATGTTTATAGATACAAGAATTGTAGCTGCAACTCCTCCAAAACTTCCAGCCGAAGTTCCAACCGTTCCTAAAAATGCAAATCCCAAGAAATCTCCAAATATGTATCTGTGTATTGCTTCAACAAGGAAACTTGCTACGGCTGCATTTGCAAGCCCACCCATTGCCTTGTCTCCCTTTGGCGCCTTCATGCTGAATATCGAAAAAAGCGCAAGCGTCAATATAAGTAAACTCATCCCTTTTAATATTTCCATACTCCTACCTCCATATAAAATTATAATGATTACTTTGCTACTTTTTGCTGCTGTTACTTTTTGTCATTTTCTCTATTGAGTTAGTTACTCACAGAATCACAATCTGATCCATAAGTCTTTAGTGATGCTTTTTAATGCCGGCATTTTGTGTTCAATTTGTCTTTCTGCTAAAATTCTAACTTACCAGGTACAAAAAACATCACCAATTTTCAATTTTTATTAAAATTTCATACAAAAAATTTATAAGTATCAAAAAGCGGACTGCTCTAAGTTTAAAAAATAACAAAAAAGGTTGTGCATGCCATTTCTTTTTTGTTATTTTTCAGAAAATTATGCCAAAACAAGTCCAATCCAATTAAATTCATTTATTTTTTTGTTATAATTTTATTTTTTGATTTCGTGTTCATTTTGTATAAAACCCATTATATAATCGTATTTTATATAATGTATACATAATAATAGTTGTTATAAGCACAATTCGTCACTACTTATTTGGACATAAAAAAATCCGAACGGAAAATCTGTACTTTCCATTCGAATCAAATAATTTTTGAAGATTTATCTATGGGCTTATCTGTCTTTTATTGATTTCCCTATAGAAAACGCATTTCCCACTTCTTCCCCTACAGAATAGTATTTTCTTATTTCAGGAGCAAATAGTATAGGATCTACTTTTCTTATGTCCACATCCCCGTTTTCATCGAGGCAGTCCATGCTTATTTTCACATCCTGTATTTCGCCTATAAACTGAATGTGAGAACCAATCTCCACAGTCTTCAAAAGACTGCACTCTATAGCAACTGGAAACTCATCTATATAAGGAGCATTTACAACATCACTTTTTACAGGTGTAAGCGCCGCCTTTTCAAACTTGTCCTCGTCTTTTCCCGATACCATTCCAAAATAGTCTGCAGCCTGAGCATTTGCAGAAGATGGTATGTTTATTGTAAATGCGTTGTTCTTTATTATGTTGTCATAGGTCTTTCTCTCTTTTCTTATAGACACGCAAATGCTTGCCGGACTTGAACTGCATAGCCCCCCCCAAGCTGCGTTCATTGCATTGGCCTTTCCATTTTCATCATAGCTGCACACTATGTACACCGGTGCTGGATATGATATTGTCTTTTTACCAAAACTCTTTCTCATTGTGAAGCCCTCCCTGTATTTGTCTTTTTCATTTGCACTCAGCTGTATTATCTTGTATATCTGGTCGTCTTTCACATAAATCCTGTAACTGTCATTTTGAAAAGCATAGTATTCACCCATGTGCTCAATTCGCTTCATACCAAGCGCTATGTCCTTCACTCTTTTTTTAGGCATCCTCGAAACCGAAGCCGAAATTTTTTCGTCATCCACTGCTTTTAAAAACAGCTTTGTAAGCTTCTTTTTATACCCATTTGGAATCCTACTGGATTTCAATGTATTGCACCTTTTGCAGCTCAGCACAAGGTTGAATACATCATTGGTCCCTCCCCTGCTTTTGGGAAAATAGTGGTCTATGCTCATCTGCTTGAACTTCAGGTTCTTTCCGCAAAAAACACATTTTTTGCCATCTCTTTCATATATATATGACTTGTCCACATACTTTTTCTTCATCATATCCTCCGATTTTACTGCAGCTTAATCTATATCCACTTCAACATCTGAAAATCCCATCTGCATAACAAAACTTTCAATGAGCTTTTCAGCCTTGTCATTGGCCTCTTTCAAAAATCCATCTTCAAGCACTTCTTTTTCAATGCGCTTTTTTTCATCAGCCAGAATAGCAGTGACATCTTCAGCTTTTATAGGGTTGAAAAGACCTGACTTTTCGTCATATACTACAACCTTGTCCTCATGTATTACATTGTCTGTTACCTTAGCAGCGCTCAAAGCTATGTGTATGCCATTTTCACCAACTCGACTTATTTTCGCATTTTCAATATCCACTCCAGCCTTGAGATATCCTTCAAACACAATTATAAGACTTTTTTTAGTCAGCGGAATATTGAATCCTTTGAGCTTTTTTGAATCCTCATAAAAAGCTATATCCTTGTATTCATATTTCAAAACTGAAAGCTCTGAAATTGCAAGTAGTCTGTCCTTTACTATGTCGGCCGTATACACATTCTTGGCCTTACTGTACTGACTGTATTTATCCGCCCCCAGAAGTGCTATTATCAATATGAGTATTAATATAAGTATGTTCTTTTTATTCTTAGTCAATTTATTATGCTCCCTTTAAAATTCATACGTCACAAAATATGCAAAAATCACGTGGTCCAAAACTATATAATTCATATTACTCCATACGGGTTATCATGTCAATTTATCAATAGCTCTGGCCGACATTGTTCATTGCTTTTTCTTAAATAAACTGCTTTTCTACTGCCTTTGTGTAGTACCCAGGTTTAAATTTGATCATTTCCCCATTTAAAACCAATTCAAAACGGGTATCTATCTTACTGTTTATCTAATGAGTGTCTTAACATATTCATTTGATACATATTCGCACATCTACAAAAACTTTACGACAGGAGGTATTATATGAAAAATTTCAAACTTATCAAACTGCTGGCACTTTCACTGTCTTTAATGATGTTGTGGGGCTGCAGCAGTGTTACGGAAGACCCTAGTCAGACCGAAAAAGCAAAATCCGAAGAACTTGTGGTGGGCATGGAGCTTGCATATCCTCCTTTTGAAACGACCGACGAAAAAGGAAATCCAAGTGGAATAAGTGTTGAAATTGCAAATGCACTCGGTGAACACTTAGGCAGAGATATCCGCATAGAAAACATGGCCTATAACGGACTTATCCCTTCTCTAATGACCGGAAAAATAGACATGATACTATCTTCAATGACAATAACCGAAGAAAGAAAAGAGTCTATATCTTTTTCAGACCCATATTCAAAATCCTATCTTTCTCTTCTTGTAAATAAGCCTTCACCTGTTCAAACATTTGAAGATCTTAATGCCAGGGGACGAAAACTTGCAGTCAAAAAAGGTACTACGGGGCATATTTATGCTGAAAAAAACCTTCCAAACTGTGAAATAATGGTTTTCGACAAAGAAAGTGCATGTGTCCTTGAAGTTATGCAGGGAAAAGCCGATGCTTTCATATACGACCAGATGACCGTATTCAAAAATTGGCAGCAGAATCCAGACACGACAAGAGCCGTACTTAAACCGTTCCAGGAAAGTCCTGAATACTGGGGGATAGGTCTTAGAAAAGAAGACAAAGAACTTAGATCTCAAATAAATGCATTTTTAAGCGAATTTTCAAATGAAGGCGGATTTGACACACTCGCGACAAAATACTTTGAAGATGAGAAAAAAACATTTGACGAACTTGGAATACCTTTTTTCTTCGACATAGACAAGTCCGCTAAAGCAGGCCAGTAGAAAGGATACTTTATGAATACTTTAGACGAAGCAAACAGAAAAGTCACATCACATACAAATATGCAACCAGGAAGCAAATATAAATTTGGGTCTCTTTTTTTTAAAGCCAATGATGACAGCTTGCAAATGTCCAGATATAAAAATATACTCAACATGACCATAGTAGCAGCAGCCTTAATACTATTACTAATATATTCATTCGGTAAGCTTAACTACAATCTAAGGCTCCATACGATATACCAGTACAGATATAAATTCTATATTGGATTTGCCGTAACGATTTTGACAAGCATATGTTCTCTTGTTTTAAGCCTTGTCATAGGGGCGTTTTTTGCATTTGCAAGAAATTCAAACTTTCTTCCACTCCACTATTTAAGTAAGTTTTATGTGGAAGCTATAAGGGGGACGCCTCTTCTTGTTCAAATATACGTCTTCTTCTATATAGTTGCAACCGCATTCAATCTTGCAAACAGATATTTTCTTGGCATACTCATACTTTCCATTTTTTCAGGTGCATATGTAAGCGAGATAATAAGGGGTGGAATTGAAAGTATAGGAAAATCCCAGATTGAAACGGCACGTTCACTAGGATTTTCTTCATATCAAAAATATAGATTCATAATAATACCACAGGTGATCAAACGTATAATGCCTTCTCTTGCAGGCCAGTTTGTATCACTTGTAAAGGATTCGTCACTGCTTTCAATAATAGCCGTAAACGAATTCACCAAAAACGTCCAGGAGGTTGACTCCATAAACTTCGCCTCAATAGAAAATTACATGGTGCTTGCAATTGGCTATTTAATTTTGACACTTCCAATATCAGTGATGTCAAAAAAACTCGAAAGGAAATATAACTATGAATCTTAGTATAAAAAACCTCTGCATGGAATACGATGGGAAAAAAGTATTGAGTTCTATAGACATCGATATAATAGATGTACATTCAATCGCTATAATCGGACCTTCCGGTGGAGGGAAATCGACTCTTTTGAAAATAATTGCGGGACTTGAAACTCCAAACGAAGGCAGTGTCTCTATAAACGGACAACATATTATTTTCAAAGAGAAATCACTAGGCGAATACAGAAAATCAATAGGAGTTGTATTCCAGTCATACAACCTTTTTCCCCATATGAGTGCCATAGAAAACATCACACTTCCGCTTGTGCAAATTCACAAACTGGACAGAAAAACAGCCGTTCAAAGAGCCGAGTCACTACTTGAGCGATTCCAGCTCATAGAGCATTCCAATAAAAGGCCTTCACAGCTTTCAGGAGGGCAGCAGCAAAGAGTTGCCATAGCAAGAGCCATAGCCATAAAATCTCAATTCTTGCTTCTTGACGAGCCCACATCAGCGCTGGATCCAGAACTCACCTCAGAAGTTCTAGATATGATAGACGAGCTGAAAAGCGAATACAGGGATCTCATACTCGTAACCCATGAGATGGGATTCGCAAAAAAAGCATGCGACTATACCGTATTCATAGCAGACGGCAAAGTTATAGAGCATGGACACAGCATTGACCTGTTCCAAAATCCAAAATCAGATCAGCTGATGAGCTTTTTAGACAAAATATTGGAATGGCAGTGATGTTTTATGCTAAAAGGCAAATATAAATTGCCTATTGTCGATTTTCAAATTAGCATAATCAAAATAGGATCTGGAGTTCTGCAGAAGTAGAGAATCAGATCTTATTTTTTTCGCTTTAATTCTGCTATGCGATTTTAATTGGCCCTTGCCGGTGATGCATTGCCGTTCTATTTATATTATTCCCTTGCGAGAAAATATATTCATCGTATATGCGACAGTTATAAATACGGCAGACCAGTTGACAGCAAATATTCCCCACCAGACTCCAATAACTCCAAGTCCCATGGATCCTCCTAAAGCCGGAAATATTAGCATGGGCATCAAAAGCTGTCTATATACGCCTATATACACTGCAAAACCCGGTTTTTTAAGCCCCTGAAGAGCTGATATCGATATATTCAAAAGCACATATGTATTGAATGTAAACACCTCTATCCTAAGATACTGCACCCCAGACGTTATTACCTGCCTGTCACTGCTGAAAAAACCCACTAATTTATCCGCGAAAGGGAACACAACAGCCATGCCGATTGTCATTATTCCAATACCATAAATCATAGATGTTTTGTATGCACTCCAAATCCTTTCATATTTTTCAGCACCGAAGTTCTGCCCAACTATTGAAAGAACTGCCACATTTAGTCCTATTGTAGGAAGAAGCGCAATCTGCTCTATCCTAAGTGATATGCCGTATGCCGCTATTGTCTTTGCCCCGGAGTATTTCATTATAAAATAGTTTATGACAAACATTCCAGCCGCTATGCTCATCATGTTAAGTGCAGATGGTATGCCCTGCTGGAGTATTTGCACATAGTGCGGTATGGACGGCTTGATTTCATGTCCGTACATACTGCTAAAAAGACCCTTTTGAACTATTCTTTTTAAAAGATATATGTTTCCTAGCGCTTGCACTGCAACAGTCGCAAGCGCCACTCCCGCTGTACCCATTTTAGGCATTCCAAACAATCCGAATATAAAGAGCGGATCCAAAATTATGTTTACAAAAAAGCCCAGTACGAGAAAATTCCTGTAAGACTTTGTATCACCATGCGCTGAAAGTACTGAGTTTAGTGACGCATTCAGCGAAAAGAATACCACGCCGTACAGCACCACGTTCATATACCCCATGGCCTCTTTAAGCGACGTTCCCTGCGCTCCCATCGTATTAAACATTGCCTTGATGGACAGCCTGCCCACAGTTGTAAGCAGCAATGCCAAAATTATGCTAAGAGTTATGGAATTTACAATATATTTTTTCACGCTTTCCATTTCATTTTTTCCTATTTCATTTGAAATAAGAGCCGTGGCTCCCGTTCCTATCCCCGCGGTAAAGGCTATGACTATGAAGAATGCGGGAAACGAGAGGGAAAGACCTGCAAGAGCATCAGTAGAAAGCACTCCAGCATAAAGAGTATCTGTGACATTAAACATTGTATTGAAAAAAAATCCCGTACTAGCAGGCACGGAAAGCATTCTTATAAGTTCTTTTATGTCGCCTTCTACAAGCATTGCATCTTTCATATTCCCACCGCCCTTTCACATCCGAATTACCGCAGCTGCGCCTATACTATTATTACCCCAAAAAACAAAAAACCCATGGAAAAACATCCATGGGCCTTTCTTTTTTATATTATTATTCAGTTACAAGCTTAAGGTCTACTGGTATGAAGTTTTCAACAGTTTCTCCAGCTATTATCTTTCCTGCAGTCTCAACGCCAAGCGCTCCTATCATGTCTGGCTGCTGAGCTACAGTTGCTGCAAGCTTTCCTTCTTTAACCGAGTTGACCGCATCCTCAGTTGCATCAAATCCTACAACCATTATATCTCTTCCGCTCGCCTCTACAGCCTGAAGCGCTCCTAGAGCCATCTCGTCATTGTGGGCAAATACAGCGTCGATCTCTGGCTGAGCCTGAAGTATGTTTTCCATTACCTCAAGTCCCTTTGTCCTATCAAAATCTGCAACCTGATGTGCAACAACTTCAAAACCTTCTTTTCCCTCTATTGCCTCATTGAATCCCTGACCCCTGTCTCTTGCCGCTGAAGTTCCAGCTATTCCTTCAAGTTCAACAAGCTTTGCACCTTCTGCAAACTTCTCAACTATGAATTCTCCAGCCATCTTTCCACCTGCAACATTGTCTGACGCTATGTGGCATACAACATCTCCGCCGTTTGAAGCTCTGTCAAGAGTAACTACCGGGATGTTCGCCGCATTTGCAGCCTTAACCGAGTTTACAACTGCATCTGAATCAGTAGGGTTTATAAGTATTGCCGAAACACCTCTAGTTACAAGGTCTTCAACGTTTGCTATCTCTTTTGAAGGATCATTTTGTGAATCAAGAACTATAAGCTCATATCCAAGTTCCTCAGCCTTGCTCTTTGCTCCCTCTTGAAGAGTAACAAAGAATGGGTTGTTAAGAGTCGATACTACAAGACCTATCTTTTGGGCGCCTTCTGTTGGTGCTTCCTCTTTAGCTCCGCAGCCAGCAAGAGCTCCAATTACAAGAACAAGTGACATTAAAATCGAAATCAATTTCTTCATGTGTAAATCCTCCTTTAATTTTATATATTTATATTTGCCGAACATCCGGCGTGAAACCTTATTTGCTTTTCTTGTCTATAAGAACAGCTGCCAGTATTACCATACCCTTTATCATCATCTGGTAATAAGATGACACATCCATAAGATTAAGAGCATTTCCAAGTATTCCTATTATAAGAGCTCCTATGACAGTTCCCATTATACTCCCAGCTCCACCTGTAAGGCTTGTCCCTCCAAGCACTACCGCCGCTATTGCATCAAGCTCATAACCTGTCCCCGCAGTAGGCTGGGCAGATGAAAGTCTCGCTGTTATTATTATCCCCGCAAGTGCGGCCATTAAACCACTTATTGCATAAACATATATTTTTATCTTGTCAGTATTAAGTCCCGAAAGTCTTGAAGCCTCTTCATTCCCACCAAGCGCGTATACATATCTTCCAAGTCTTGTCTGTGTAAGCACATAAAATCCAAGTGCAAATACTGCGATCATTATATATATCGGTACAGGAATCTTCATGAAATATCCTGCCCCTATGCTGCTGAATGCCTCATATCCCTTCGTACCAGTAAATGTTATAGGCTTTCCCTTTGTAAATACAAGAGTCGCTCCCCTTAGTATTGTCATAGTTGCAAGTGTTGCAATAAAAGGCTGTACCTTTCCCTTGCTTATTACAATTCCACTGCACATGCCTGAAACAGCTCCAACAAGCAAAGTGATAGCCACGACAACAACTATGTTTACATCAGCTGAAAGAAGGCTTGCACATACTGCGCCTGTAAATGCAAGTATCGATCCAACAGAAAGGTCTATACCTCCCGTGAGTATTACAAATGTCATTCCAGCTGCTATAACAGAATTTATAGAAGTCTGTCTGAATACATTCAGCATATTGGGCCAAGTCAAAAATCTCGGATTTAAAATTGAAATTATTATTGTAAAAATTAAAAGTCCTATTACCGATTTGAATTTCATTAGCATCTGCTTATTCATTAGTGTTCCTCCTCTATTCCAACAGCGCACTTCATTATGCCGTCCTGTGTTGCCTCTTCTCTGCTGAATTCGCCTGTTATTTTTCCATCATGAAGAACTAATATTCTATCACTCATCCCCATTATTTCAGGCATTTCAGATGATATCATTATTATGCTCATTCCATCTTTTTTGAAAAGATTTATAAGTTCATATATCTCCTTTTTGGCCCCTACATCGACTCCCCTTGTAGGTTCGTCCAGTATGAGTATGTTAGGCTTTGTCATAAGACACTTTGCTATTGAAACCTTCTGCTGGTTTCCTCCGCTCAGATTTTTGACCTGCTGCTTTATTCCAGGTGTTTTGATGTTGAGCTTATCTACATAATCTTTGACGAGCTCCTCTTCAATTTTCTTATCTATATTGAGTAAAAACCCCTTGAGTTCGTCCAGTGAAGAAAGGCTCATGTTGTCTCTCACCGACAGCCCCAATACAAGACCTTCGTTTTTCCTGTCTTCAGAAACATACGCAATCCCATGCCTAAGTGCATCTGACGGAGATTTTATAGAAATCTTTTCGCCATTCACATATATGTCCCCCTGATCGCGCTTTATGTATCCAAATATGGTCTTTCCAAGTTCAGTTCTTCCCGCTCCCATAAGTCCGGCTATTCCTACTATTTCACCTTTTCCAACCTCAAAACTTACATCTTTTACATACTTGTTTTTGAGGCAGCTTATTTTTAGCACCGTTTCTCCTTTTTCAACTTCCACTCTCGGAAACTGTTCGCTTAGCTTTCTTCCAACCATCATCTCTATAAGTCCATCTTCATCTATATGGGCAACACTTTCTTCGCCGACATACTTCCCGTCCCTTAAAACACTCACCCTGTCACAGACCTCGAATATCTCCCCAAGCCTGTGTGATATATATATTATCGCCTTGTTTTCAGCTTTCAGCTCATTTATTACCTTAAAGAGGCTTTTAGTCTCTTTGTCCGTAAGCGCATCAGTAGGCTCATCCATTATTATTATGCTCGCATTGAGAGAAAGCGCCTTTGCTATTTCAACCATCTGTCTTTGACCCATGCTAAGGTTGCCCAAAAGCTCTTTGGGGTCTTTATTTATATTCAGCTTTTTGAGGAGGCTGCCTGCACTTTCATTCATCTTTTTCCAGTCTATATTTCCAAATCTTGTAATAGGCTCTCTTCCTATGAATATATTCTCCGCTATGCTAAGATGCGGTATCAAATTGAGTTCCTGGTGTATTATAGCTATTCCAATATCCTGTGCATGCTTTGTATCCTTTATTGACAGGGGCTTTCCCTCCCAGAGTATCTCTCCCGCATTTTTTGAGTAAACACCACTCATTATCTTCATGAGTGTGGATTTTCCAGCTCCATTTTCCCCAAGAAGCGCAAGCACTTCTCCTTCGAAAACCTTAATATCCACATTATCGAGTGCCTTTACCCCCGGGAACTCTTTTGAAATGCCTTTCATCTCCAAAATAGGTTTTTTCATCTTTTAACCACTCCTAAAAAACTACTCCTGATTTTAATATCACATTCGCATACGGCGTACATTCTCCAGTTCTTACAACCGCTTTCGAATCCCCTGTAAGCCCTTTAAATTTATCATGGGAAACAGTCTTTATGGTTATCCCAGGATTTGAAGCCTTTAAAATATCCATAAGCTGGGCATGCACATTGGGATTGTTTTCATGTATTTCCTCTGCAATTATAGCCTCTTCCACCTGAAGCTCCGAAAGAACCGCATTCACAGTTTGAATGAATGTTGGCACGCCTTGGACAAGGGCGAGATCTATTCTTCCCGTTCCTTCTGGAATCGGAAGTCCGCAATCCCCTATTGTAAGCATGTCAGTGTGTCCCATAGTCGATATGACATGAGATATATGAGAATTTAAAAGTCCTGTTTTTTTCAAAGCAATTCACTCCTTGTCAAAATTAAAGCCCTATTTCGTCCATGTGCGGAAGCGAACTTTGGGCTCCTTCCCTTGTTACTGTAACCGCTGCCACCTTTGTGGCAAATCCTATGGCTTCGTCCATTTTCATGCCTTTTGCGATAGATGAGGCAACGCCTGCAATAAAACTGTCTCCTGCCGCTGTAGTGTCAACAGCTTCAACCTTTATTGCATCGTATTTATTGCAAAAACCCTCTCCAAGGTGCATGCAGCCCTTTTCGCCAAGAGTCACTATTATCTCCCTGACTCCCTTTCGCATGAGTGACTTTGCGGCCAGCTTCACTTCATTTTCATCTTTTGTGCTCATTTTGCTTATAAGCTCAAGTTCAGTTTCATTTGGAACAAGCAGATCCACATTTTTTATTATTTCATCGCCCAGCGGCCTTGCCGGAGCTGGATTAAGTATTGTATATTTTCCAAGATCTTTCGAAATCTCAAGAGCATGCCTTACTGATTCTTCCGGGATTTCAAGCTGCAGCACTACTATGTCAGCAGACTCTATCTTGTCTATGTTCGAATCTATGAATTCCTTTGTGACACTGAAATTCGCACCTGAATTTACAATTATTGAATTGTTTGCGTTTTCATCCACCGTTATAATTGCAATTCCAGTTGACGTCCCGCTTTCAATATGTACGCCCTCAGTATTTATATTGTCATTTTCAAGGCCCTTTTTTAGCTCTCTGCCAAATGCATCGTCACCGACCTTGCCGATCATTGAAACATCCGATCCAAGCCTTGCCATTGCAACTGCCTGGTTCGCCCCCTTGCCTCCCGGTATTTGTGAAAAGCCCTTTCCAAGCACAGTTTCCCCTACCTGGGGCATGTTTTCAACCTTGGACACAAGATCCATATTTATACTTCCTATAACTACTATTTTAGACATGTACACACTCCTCTATTTCTTCTTTACCGACTCTCTTTGAACTATATCGGGCTGAAGCACGAGTCTTTTTTGCTCTATCTTTTTGCCTTGAAGTATATCTATGAGCATTTCTACCGCCCTATAGCCCATTTCGTATTTCGGCTGCCTTATTGTTGTAAGTTCAGGCTCTATCATGCTTGATACGTATATATCGTCAAACCCCACTACCGATATGTCCCGTGGTATTTGAATGCCTTTCCCCTTGAAACTTTTTATAGCTCCTATCGCAATAAGATCGTTGCCGCAAAAAACCCCGTCGAAATCAAGCTTCATATCCACGGCGATCTCTGCTGCTTCATATCCCCAACTTTCATTGAATTCCCCTTCAAGAAGCAGATTTTGGTCAAACTCTATATTATGTTTTTCAAGCGCAGTTTTATATCCTTCTAGTCTTTCAAATGAAGCCTTGTTTGTAAGAGGCCCTGAAATGAAAAGTATCTTTTCCATGCCATTTGAAATCATGTGTTCAACGCCAATACACGCGCCCTTCAAATTGTCCGTTACAACCCTTCCCTTTATACATTTCATGTCTATGTCAATATCTCTGTCTACAAGTATTATAGGCATTGAAGTATCCGTTATTTTTTCAAAGTGGTCTTCTCGTTTTGAAGAAACGGCTATTATTATTCCATCGACCATTTTTTCGCTGAGAACCTTAAGATATTCATCTTCCTTTGAAAGGTTGTTGTCTGCATTGCAAAATATTATTGTATAGCCGGCCTTGCTGGCCATGTCTTCAGCTCCCCTTGCCAGTTCGGGGAAAAAGGGATTTCGAATATCAGGTATTATGAGTCCTATTGTGTTCGTCCTCTTGGTTACAAGGCTCCTTGCAACAACGCTTGGAGTATAATTATGCTCTTTCATTATTTTTTTTATTCTGTCCTTCGTTGCCTCGCTTATGCTCTCGTCCTTGCCGTTCATAACTTTTGACACGGTGGTTGTCGACACTCCTGCCAGTTTTGCAATATCTTTAATTGTCATCTTCATATATATCACCCTACTTCATTCAATGTACTATGCAAAATCTAGGTAACCGGTTTACTAAAACGTTTACCCAAATAGCTTAACACCTTTTTAATTTTTTTTCAATAAAATTTTACGTATTTTTCACATACTATATACTTATAATATACTTTTTATATCTACTTTAATCATATTTAAACATAAAAACGCCATATATTCCAGATTAATGACGCATAAAAAAGCAGCTTTCGGGGATAAATTTTCCTAGAAAGCTGCTTTTTGCTTTTACAGATTTGAACTATACGCGCTATTTTCGTGAAAGTACGACTACATCGTCACCAATTTGGATCTTTCCGCCTTTTACAACTTCCCCAAATCGTCCTTGCCTGCTCACTATGTACGGCCTCCCATGCTCCTTGAATTCGTCCTTGCCTATGTGCATTATCATTATGGTAGCTTCTCCTATTTTACACAGGCTGCCTACAGAAAGTTCATTCAGATCAACGCCGCTTATTGTTATGTTTTCAGTGTATCCACCGCTTAGTACATCCTCCCTTTTGTCGTCCGGAACCAATTCCAGAGCCTCAACCGGAAATACACTTACCTGCCTGCTCCAACGCCCTGCATGGGCATCACCCTTAATACCCCAGTCTTTCACTGCAACTGCTCTTTGCACGCTGCTTTTTTCCGTCCCCTTTTCACTACTTATGTTTATTGACAATACCTCTCCCACAAAAATTCCCCCTTGTATTTTATTTGTTTACAGCATGCTCTTTACAAGCTCTTTGAATTTAAGTTCAAACATCTTGTCATCCTCTTTGCTTCTTTTAGGAGTCTTTGAATATTTCTTGTGCTTTTTTCTCATCTGCTGGTTCATATGCCTTTTCATAAGAAGCCCTTCTATGTTCTCATCGGTATATACCCAGCCGTTTTGGTTTATTGCCGCAGCTTTTTTTGCAAGTGCCAGCGCAGCCACCCCGTAGTCCTGAGTAACAACTATGTCTCCGCTACCCGTGTTGTTTATGAGCGCTATATCTGCAACATCTTTGCCCTTTTCAACTGTTATTATCTTTGCATAGTCATCATATATCTCGTGGCAGACATTCTTGACCATTACAAGTTCCACGCCGTATTCCTTAGCCACTTTAAGTATTATGTCCTTTACAGGACACCCGTCTGCATCAACCAGTATCTTCATATGTTCCCCTTTTTATGCTTGATTTTTTCACATATATAATAGTATAACCTGTTTTTATTTTCTGTGAAACAGACTCTTTTATTCTATTTTTGCACTATATAAAACACATAGCCATACCAGCTTGAATATTTTCTGTGAAGCTCAATCTCAATTTTTTCCTGCTCAAGCATTTCTACTGCGCGATTGTCATTCCTGTATTTTTCATTGAGCATTCCCAGCCTCTTTTCAAGTGGATTATAGTAGTCTTTCCACCAAGCCTCTTCCGGCAGTGTGAAGTGCTCAATGACTTTATAGCCACATTTTTCAATAAGCGCTATATTCTCGCCTATGTCTTTAATTGCAGGATAGCCTTCATCCCAAAACTGCTGAAGCTCTTTGGGTCTGTCTTTCCTGAGCCATGAAACTTCTGTAAAAGCCATATATCCTCCAGACTTTAAAAACTGCTTCCAATATTTCAGCCCATTTTCAACTCCAATTATGTAAATTGAACCTTCAGCCCATATCAAGATTTATCCATTTTGTCCTCCTGATATTGAATTTTCCGTAAAACCCAATAATACAAAAATCAACCATACGTAATTTTTTATTTCCATAAACTCTAAATCTTAAAGACTAACCAAGCTTGAGATTGCTATATCTTTCTATTACTCAATAAATAAAATCCCGCCAGTACTATTATTCATATACTGGCGGGATTTTATTTATTTTCTGGGCCTTTGATATTTCCTGAATCTTTTTAATTGACAACACTAAAGTTCACTTTAACTCCGCTTGAAAGGCTTTCGCCACCCATATCTTTCAACGAAGGTTCAATATAGATTGCGTAGTTTCCTTGCCCATAAGGTGTTTTCGAATTCACCCTTACTTCATACCATGCACCGTAAATATAAGCGCTTGTTTCAACTATGTTCCCATCTGAATCCACTATGAAAATATTCCCGTCAATGGTCTGGCAGTTGACCTTTTTATTGAATTTCACGGTGAATACATGGTCGCTTCCAACCTCCAGCGCATCCGCTGAAAAGACTTCGTATGAATTAAGTTCTTCATCAATTTCAGACCTTACATCGTCCGCCATTTGACATTCTCCATATTTTCCCGACTCTTCAAGCGCCTTGAGTGCCTTGCCGCAGTAAGAACGCTTAAAAAGCAATTCCGCCTTAATTGCATATGCCTCGCACATCATGTCTTCTACTTCTGCATACTTTTCTTCTTTCCAGTACTCATCATAAACTGCCTGCATATCATCCATATACGATTCAAAACCAAAATAATCTTCTCGCTCAAAACAAACCTTTAATCCAATCATCGGGGCCTTGATGCTCTTAGGATTTAAACTTACAGCTTCGTCACATCTATACATGCAGTCTTCATAACGGCCGGCTTCAAAATAGCACTGGGCCAACCCTATCACATATTTATATGAATAACCCAAATACATCAAATCCTCATATGCCAAACATGCTTCTTCAAATCTTCCCATCTCTGAAAGGCATGTCGCCTTTCCATAAAGCGCTATTTCACTTTTCCTAACCGAAATAGCATCCTCGTAACGCTCGAGGGCATTTTCATAGTCTTCACATGACACTAGCATGTCTCCCTTTGCAATGTTGAGCTTTTCAAAATAATCGTCCGAAAGTGCAATCCCCCTGTCAAATGAATCCAGCGCTGCGTCAATATCTGAAAGTTCTTGAAAACATTTGCCTTCGTAGAAATAGTATATCCCCTTGTTCGGATTTTTTTCAATTGCCAACTGGAATAGTTCCAGCCCGCCTTCATAGTCATTTTGGTTATACAAATTCATTCCATTCGAAAAGTCAAAAGCCGATTCATCTTCTACATCGTCTAAATTTTTAGAGTATGCCTTTAAGCATACATTGAACCCATTGTCCTTTGAAACATCCTCCCACTCGGTTCCATTCTCACTTATAAAACTTTCACCTTCATAAGCCCTTGCACTACTTGAATAGTATTTCTTTTCATGCTCTATAGCAACAGGATACATCTGGCCCGGAGTTGACAACTTGACAATCACCGCAAATTCTTGACCTTTAACCAGATGAATCTCCTCGCCTAGCTCGACAGTATGATATCCTCCATTTTCAATTGTTCCACTTGCAACCATATCCCTGTCTTGAAAAAGGTCTCCAGAAGACTTGCAGTTTTCAACAATATAGATTTCATATTCAGAATCATATCCCAAGGTATAGAATCCCACAGCATCAAGTGTCTCTGCTGATGTTTCACATTCAAATATATTTGCAAAAAAAGCCTCTTCGCTGTTATAACCACAGTTCCATGTACATCCCAACGGATCGTATTGATATATATTTTTATATTCGCTATTTTCATCCACCTTATATGTCAATATATCTGTATTGTAATTCGAACCTTCTATTTCATCATAATATGCATTTTTTGCCAAAACTCCATCATAATACGATATATAAAAGAATCCATTTTCACCCCACTGGTCTCCCCATGAATTCTTACATATCCAAGCGCCATCCCCTTCTGGCCTGTCAGTGAATTCAGAGGCCGAATAATTATCATCCCACCCTACTATAATAATCTCATGGTTTGCGCCGGCTCCATCTCCTCCATAAAAATATGAATTTGTATCCGAATCATAGCAACTGGCATCAAAATACATCCCACATTCAAGCGCTCCATACTCCATTAGAGCCTTTTTCAAACTCTGCTGATCATTAGCAATCATTACCATGTCAGTTACAAGCACTTTTTTTTCAATACCTATAGGTGAATAATGTCTTGTAACATCATAGGGATCTTCATTTTCATCAATTGGCCCATCGCCTCTTGATAAATAGGCCATGCTCATAAATGCATGCCCTCCATCCAGTCCATCAAATCCACTGTTGTTTGCAAGATTCATCTCTGAAAAATCATATTCTGTTCCATACGTATATTTCAAATATGACTCCATTGTCCCCATGGCACCAAATGTCCAGCAGCTTCCCCTACTCCCCTGATCCTTCACGGAAGTCACTCCGTCTAGTTCTCTTAAATCGAATTTTTCCGGTAGTACTTCAGTCTTTACGGCCTTGTTTTCCTGCCTCGGAGCTATTATAACAGGCAGCGGTATATGTCCATAATCTTTGGTTTCAGATATATTCTGAGGTTTAACCATCTGAAGACTTTGAATGTATTCTTCAAACTCCGGATTTACCGGCCCCATTACAGGCTCCACCTGTGCAAATGCCGCTGAACATGTAAGTGCGACCGCCCATATAGCACTGTAAAAAATATTAAACACACATTTCAATGTAATCACCCTTTCAGTATATAGAACTTTTATTTTTTCACGCTAAAGCTCATTCTCGTTCCACTCGAAAGGCTTTTCCCGCCCGTTTCCTCCAAAGAAGACTCAATATAAAGCTGGTAATCCCCATTCTCATAAGGTACCTTCGAATTCACCCTTACTTCATACCATGCGCCGTAAATGTAAGAGCTTGTTTCAACTATGTTCCCATCTGAATCCAATATGAAAATATTCCCGTCAATGGTCTGGTAGTTAACCTTTTTATTGAATTTCACGGTGAATACATGGTCGTTTCCAACCTCCAGCGCATCCGCTGAAAAGGCTTCGTATGAATTAAGTTCTTCATCAATTTTAGCCCTTACATTGTCCGCCATTTGACATTCTCCATATTTTCCCGACTCTTCAAGCGCCTTGAGCGCCTTGCCGCAATAAGAGCGCTTAAAAAGCGAATCCGCCTTAATCGCATATGCCTCGCACATCATACCTTCTACTTCTGTATACTTTTCTGCTTTCCAGTACTCATCGTAAACTGACTGTATATCATCCATATATGATTCAAAACCAAAATAATCTTCTCGTTCAAAACAAACCTTTAACTCAAGCATGGGAGCCTTAATGCTTTGTGGATTTAATTTCTCAGCGTAATCACATGCATGCATACAATCTTCATAGCTGCCTGCTTCAAAATAGCACTGTGCCAACTCTATTACATATTTATGTGAATAATCAAAGTATAGCAAATCCTCATATGCCAAACATGCTTCCTCAAATCTTCCTATCTCTGAAAGGCATGTCGCCTTTCCATAAAGCGCCATTTCACTTTTCCTAACCGAAATAGCGTCCTCATAACACTCGAGGGCATTTTCATAATCCTCACATGACACTAGCATGTCTCCCTTTGCAATGTTGAGCTTTTCAAAATAATCGTCCGAAAGTGCAATCCCCTTGTCAAACGAATCCATCGCCGCATCAATATCTGAAAGTTCTTGAAAGCATTTGCCTTCGTAGAAATGGTATATCCCCTTGTTTGGATTTTTTTCAATTGCCGACTGGAATAGCTCCAGCCCGCCTTCATAGTCATTTTGGTTATACAAATTCATTCCATTCGAAAAATCAAAATCCGATTCATCATTTATATCGTCTAAACCTTTAGAGTACGCCTTTAAGCACACATTGAATCCGTCATCCTTTGAAACGTCCTCCCACTCGATTCCATTCTCACTTATAAAACTTTCACCTTCATAAGCCCTCGCTCCGCTTGCATAATATCCCAATCTATCTTCTATAGCCACAGGATACATCTGGCGCGGGGTTGACAGCTTGACAACCACCGCAAATATTTCACCTTCCGTCAGCTGTACCGGCTCATCAAATTCCACAGTGTGGTATCCCGCATTTTTAATTGTTCCGCTTGAAACCATATCCCCGTCTTGAGAAAGACCCTCAGAAGACTTGTAGTTCTTAACTATATAAATTTCATACTCCGAATCGTACCCCAATGTGTAAAATCCTGCCGCACCAACGCTTTCTACAGGACTTTCACATTCAAATACATTGCTGAAAAATACCTCTTCCCCATTGTAACCGCACCTATTCGTAGCCCCTAAGAAGTCGTGTTGGTATATACTGTCATATTCACTACTGTCATCTACCCCATATGTCACTTTAAATAAATTTTCATAAAAATCATCTTGATATTCATCATTTGCAGCAGCACTGTCATAATATGATATGTAAAAAAATCCATTGTCTCCGAACTTCTCCCCCCATGAATTTTTGCATATCCACGCCCCGTCTCCTTCAGGTTCAGTGTTGAAATTGGATGCCGGATAGCTGTCATCCCAACCTACTACCATGACTAGATGGTCAACCCCGCTATATTCCTCCGAATAAAAATATGAATACGTATCCTTATTGTAATAGTCATTATCATAATTCATCATGATTTCAAGCGCCCCATTGTCCATAAGCGCCTTTTTCACAGCGCTCTTGTTGCCATTTGGAATCAGTTCCATGTCGCTGACAAGAACCCTATTTTCAACGCCATAAGGCGAAACATACCTGTAATCCTCATACGGATCGTCCTTTTCATCCACAGGTCCGTCTCCCCTCGAAAGATAGGCAATGCTCATAAATTCATTTCCAGAATCCACATTGTCAAATCCACTGTTGTTTATAAGGTTCATCTCCGAAAAATCATATTCTTTTCCAGATATATACTTTAAGTGTGACTCAATGGTACCCATGGCACTAAATGCCCAGCAGCTCCCCCTACTCCCTTGGTCCTTTGCTGAAGTCACTCCATCCAGCTCCCTGAGGTCGAATTTTTCCGGGAGTGCTTCAGTCTTTACAGCCCTGTTTTCCTGCCTCGGTGCTATAATAAGAGGTGACGGAATATAGCCATGATCTATTTTGGGGGAAATATTCTGAGGCGTTGCCTTTTGAAGACTTTGGATGTATCCTTCAAACGCCGGATTTACAGGACCCTTTACGGGCTCTGTCTGCGCAAATGCCGCCGAGCATGCAAGTGAAGCTGTCAATATGCCGTTGCAAAGAATCTTAACTATGTATTTCAATCGAATCACTCCTTTAGCCTAGATATACTTTCTTTAATAATATCTACTACCCATTTTGTATAATTTTACAACATTCTTATTTATTTCATTTTATTACTTTAAATTCTATGTATGTTCGCTATCGAAGCACTATTCCCTTAAAATCCAATTATCCTTATATCTATCCACAGCACTATTAAGTATCTCTGCATCTCAATCAATTGCGCAATTTAAAAAGGCCCCGCCGCATGTATGTAGGATTTTCCAGCAGCAAGGCCTTTTCAAATCAGTTGAAATTTTCACCATATCGCACTGTAATATCGTAAGCCTTATCGTATTCTGGCTTTAAATTTAATATCACCCTTTTTAAAAGCTATTTCCATAACCACATATGGCATATGATTATTCATTTATTTCCCAAACTTTTATTGTCCTTTCTACAGTCTTGTTTCTAGTTATGTGGACCTCCTTCAAAAGTTCTCCGTCTTCTGAATCCGGATTGCCCCCATCCAAGTTGGACATATAGTTGTCTGGCAATTCTATCAATAGTATATATCCACCTATCTTAAGAACTTCCTTAGGCTCATCCCATATTACCGTACCATCAGATTGGACATGGCCTATGAGTTTGACTTCATCTGTGTATTTAACATTTGTATCAGCACTCAAATAATCTTCATATACAGTCTCCTCCGCAGTCTTGTCCTTAATTTCACGCCCAAGTATTACATCTTTTCCAACCATTTCTGTACTCAATGGTTCTTGATATTCACTTAATTCATTTGGCACCTCCACTACATTTACATCAATCCCGCCTGTAGGGATTGGCGATGTTATCTTAAAATTATCCATGAACGTATATGGTATGCCATCTGCATCGTCTCCGCTAGGATACTCTGGTTCCTTACTCATAGATACAAAGTATGATTTTGAATTCTTTGTCACGTCCTTAAATCCTGTGGCTTCGTATAGATTGAATATAACCTCTGTCTCCCCAGCGTCAACTATTATTCTGTTATTATTTTCATTTTCGTCAGTTTCGTTTGTTTCTCCCAAAGGAACCTGACTTCCCTGCTCTTCAACCTTGACATAATATTCTCCGGCAGGAAGATTATAGCATCTTATATGCACATCCTGTTTACTTTCAAACTGGTCTACCGGCTCCGGCGAATCTAAAGTAGTTGCTGCTATATAAGCAGGATCAGTAATTGTAGGGTCTATAGTTACATTCACAACAGCCCAGTCTAACGGATCTGTGCTGCCCGCGTTTTTCACATATACTTCTGCACTGCCGGTCGAAACTCCCTGAATAGTTGCAGTACCCTCTGTAACGTCAGTTATTTCAACAACCGAGTCATTACTGCTTTCCCATATAAGCGTGCTGATGTCCGCACCCTCGGGTTCCACTTTGACAATGCTGATAGTATCTGTTTCATCCAAATATATTGTAAGAAATTCCTTGTCAAACGTTACACTTGTAACTTTCGCTAAAGACTCTCCCTGTACATTAACTGTCAAAGTCACTGGATCCAATGCCTCAGCAGGCGTTGTCCCTTCGACTGCTCCCGTGTACAAATAAGTTCCCGCTTCATAAAACTCTACTACCTGTTCACCGTCAACTATTCCAACTGCAGGATCTCCGCTCCAGTCGACAGGCAATTCCATAGTTCCATCATTCAATACAGCTGTAACAGTATCAGGCAAAACAGTTATTTCACCCGTAACAGCGTTCATTTCCATATCATTTATACCGACTATTTCCTTGACAGTGACAACGCATTCCTCATTGAAAGCTCCTTCGACTGTTCTCGCAGTGATAGTTGCAACGCCGACTGCCTTTGCAACAACATTCCCGCCGTCTTCAACAGCAGCTACATCTACATTTCCTGAACTCCATGTTACCTCCTGATTGCTGGCGTTTTCAGGTATTACTGTAGCCGTAACCTTTCCTGTCTGGCCTTTCAATAATGTCATTTCAGTTTTGTCCAATTCTATGCCGGTTACTGGAATGTTCTCTTTTGTGTATTCAAGTTCTACTGTTTTAGTGAAATTACCCCTGAAGCTAGTTAATGTCTTCTCAACAGGCTCTGGTACTCTATATCCAGGCACTGGCTCTCCCGTTATAGTGCACGAACCTCCAATAGGCACTCCTTCAAACAATGCAATATACTGTTCACCTTTCCAAGTTGCAGACACTGTCTTTTCATAAATAACAACATCTTCATCAACTTTCTCCACTTTGATTTTTACTTCTCCACTATCCAGCTCGTCCACATTTATAACTTCAACCCTTACTGTAACTGTTCCGCCTCCATCAGCCTCAACCTCGAATCCGTTTGCGAAAACCATCAAAAGCATCAAAAATACAATACTGACTTTTTTAAATATACTTCGAATGCAGCCTCCATTTGCTTTTCTTTCAGACTTTACATCCATGATACTTTGCACCTCCTTTAAAAAATAAAAAGCTGCCATAAATAAATATGGCAGCCAGACTGTCGTAGCATCGTAAATGCTTTAGACTCTAAACTTTGCGTCCTTGCCTTTTGGCAAGTTTGCCTTTTTCATAAAACCTTTTAATTTTATTATATGTATACCCGCTCTACAACATCGAATATCAGGAAGTTTTGTCGGATTTTGGGATTTTCATTTATTTTTAAAAAAATCTTAAGAATTATGTCGGGTTTCTTTTAAGAAATAGGTGTTATTATCTATTTGAGGCCTTCAATAAAGCAATTGCTACAATCAAAATACAAACTGAAATGAAAGGTGATAGACAATGAACATACTAGTATGCGACGATGACAAAGAAATAGTTGAAGCAATAGAAATATACCTTAAAAACGATGGGCACTGCATTTTAAAGGCATGTGATGGGGTACAGGCTCTCAGTGCACTGGAGCAAAACGAAATACACCTCGTAATAATGGACATAATGATGCCCAATATGGACGGCATGAAAGCCACTAATGAAATCAGAAAGACAAGGAACATTCCAATAATTATGCTCTCTGCAAAATCGGAGGACATGGACAAGATAATGGGACTCAACATTGGGGCCGATGACTATGTCACAAAACCATTCAACCCTCTTGAGCTATCGGCAAGGGTGAAGTCGCTTCTTAGAAGATATGTATCACTTGGAAGCTATGCTCCCAGTACAGGAGTGTATAAAAGCGGCGAGCTTATGGTTGATGATGAGAGCAAAAAGGTCTTTGTAGATGGGGAAGGTGTGAAGCTTACTCCTCTCGAATACAAGATACTCAGCTTTTTGACTCAAAGCGCAGGAAAGGTATTTTCAATAGAGCAAATTTATGAAAACGTGTGGAACGAGACGGCATACAACCCAGAAAACACAGTCGCCGTTCATATAAGAAGGATACGCGAAAAAATCGAAATAAATCCTAAAGAACCAAAATATTTGAAGGTGGTGTGGGGAATTGGATACAAAGTGGAAAAATATTAGATACAGCAAATTTTCCAAAGGCATAACATTCATTCTGGCGGTGGCATTCTTAACCGGTGCCCTTAGCCTGACTGTATACCTAATGACAGCCGCAGATGAATATTGGGACGCGGCGTTTGAAAAAAGCTATATGGAAAGCAATTCTATAAGATACATGCTAGACAGCACAAAAAGCGATGTCACTTCTCTTATTAAAAACTATAAAAATGAAGACTCTATAAAAAGCGGCGCCACTTTGCACAATAATGCAAGCAGCTATTATAACCGCTACAGATATTCTCACGAGCTCAGAAGGCTATTCGAGACTTTCAAGAATGAAGAGTCTCATTTGGTTAGCTATGACAATGAATTTTCAGAGATAAAACTGATGGAGCAGTTCGAATCCAGACATTCAAAAGAGGTTGAATACTACAAAAACAAGGCCATAGCTGATGAACTGGACAACTACAAAAGGCTGCTAAACAAGCTTCAAAGAGTTGACGGACTCTATTACTATGCCTCATCTGAAGGCTACACGCATACGAAATCTCCCGAAATCTCAAGGAATTTTTTCGAGTCTCAGCCGGTGTTTCTGCTTTTTGACAGTAGCGGAGTCACAATTTCAGACAATATAAAAGATAATGAGATAAAAAACTGGGAAAACTTCATTTCAGACGAATTGAATGCAGGCAGCGACATGTTATATATAGCCCTTGGAGATGAATTCTTGTCCCCAAGAATTCAAGAATGGAACAAGAGCAAAAGCATAATTGTTCCAAACCTTTATATACTTTTAACGCTGGCTCTCGGATTCATCACCTGCATTACATATATTCTCTATGCCGCAGGCAGAAGCGAACTTGACGATAAAGTCCATATGATTGCACTCGACAGGATATATGTTGATATAAGCATTACCTTTAGCTGTCTCGCTGCAATGGGACTGCTGGCTATAGCTTCTGAAACCTTTTTCGAATTCGAATTTTTCTCATTCGTGCCTTGCGTGCTTGCGGGCAGCATAATAGCTGTAAGCCTTGTAGGCTCGCTGGCAAGGCACTTTAAAAACAGGACACTTGTATCGCACACTCTATTTTATACGCTGTTTCACAAAATAATACTGTTTTTAAAAAGAATTTTAAACAGCTTTCCGCTTTCAGTCAAAATGATTCCCACGCCCGGAAGAGCTCGTGACCTCAAAGAGGTGATGAGCGGTATAGAGAGGATAAAAAACGGAGAACTTAACTACAAAATAGATACTTTGACAAATGGAATATACTGCGACATGGCTAAAGGAATAAACAGCATAGCCGATGGATTAAACGCCGCAGTAAGCAATGAACTTAAAAGTGAAAGAATGAAAACAGAGCTTATAAGCAATGTCTCTCACGACATAAGAACGCCTCTTACATCCATAATAACCTATGTGGACCTTCTAAAAAACGAGGGTCTGGATTCCAAGGGCGCTCCAAAATATCTCCAGGTTCTCGACCAAAAGTCGGCAAGGCTAAAAAATCTTACAGATGACCTCTTTGAAGCTTCAAAGGCTTCAAGCGGAAACATACCCGTAAATCTCGAAAAAGTCGAGATAATATCACTATTAAAGCAGGGAATGGGTGAGCTCGATGACAAGATCAGCTCATCAGGCCTGAACTTCAAACTCAGTCATACCCAAAACAAAGTGTTTGCAAAGGCTGACGGAAAACTGCTTTGGAGGGTAGTAGAAAATCTCATGTCTAACATCTTCAAATACGCCCTTCGAAACTCAAGGGTTTATATAGACATATCAGAAAATGAACACAGCGTGCAGATAGTGATGAAAAATATATCTTCATACGAGCTCAATACCGATGCCTCCGAGCTCATGGAACGGTTCAAAAGATCCGATGAATCGAGAAGCAGCGAAGGAAGCGGACTGGGCCTTTCGATATCACAGGGCCTTATGAACGTACAAAGCGGAGATTTCAAAATTGAAATAGACGGAGACCTTTTCAAGTCAACAATGACAATCCCCAAATACAAATAGCTGCAAAACAAAAGGGCATGCGCCCTTTTTGTTTTGCATATGAAAATTCTAATTAACCTATGCTTACTCTGTTTCTTCCCTCTCCTTTACTCTTGTACATGAGCTTGTCAGCCCTCTTTACAATATCCTCTATTTCATCGCCGTCTTTTACCATTGTTGCGCCTATTGAAATTGTGACCTTGAGGTTTTCTTCATGCGATCTGAGCGTAGACTTTTCAACCAGCATGCGTATTTTTTCAGATACCGCTGCAAGTCCCTTCTCATCTATTCCCGCAAACACCGCTACAAATTCTTCCCCACCCCAGCGGCCTGCTATGTCAGATTTTCTAATGGCGCTTGAATAGGTTTTTGAAACCATCTTTAGCACTTCATCCCCAACGTCATGCCCGTACGTGTCATTAAATTTCTTGAAATGGTCTACGTCAAAGAACGCCACTCCAAAACTTATTCCAAGGCTAGTGTACTCGTTCATCCTAGACTTCAGATAAGTGTCTACATACCTTCTATTCGGCAGCCCCGTAAGCTGATCAGTCATTGCAATTTCCTTCAAGTTCTCAAGGTCCTTTATGATGTCAAACTTTTCTGATTTATCAACAAAAACCTCAACAGCTCCCTCTATTTTCCCATTTTCCTCTATAGGCACAATCCTTACAGATACAGACACCCTGTGCCCATCCTTATGGTGAAGGTATACCGCACTTTCCCTGCTCTTGCCATCGTCAATACTCTTGTGTAGGGGACATCCATTAAAGCACAAATTGTTACCCTTGTCATCAACATGGTTCAAAATATTGTCATAGCAGTGTTTTCCCAATACTTCTTCGGCTGAAAATCCACTTATCCTCTCTGCTCCTTTGTTCCAGAAAGTAATCTGCCTTTCCCTGTCCACAAAATATATACCCTCGTATATATTTTGAAGCATTTTTTCATAAAAATCTTTGTTCATTACATACCTCCCAAAATACTGATTCTATAGATAAGCTTATCCCAATGTTATTTTTTATAAAAAGTCATACATATATTATACAGAAATTTTCTAATTGTCAGTATACAACCTATATATTTTTTTCAACATATGAGAGGTATAATCTACTTGAAATTAGCCTTCACAAAGTCTGTCAGCTTTTCCACATTGCTCTTATTTGTAAAGTCCATGGGAGTTTCATATGCCGCAAGCATACCCTCTTCGTCAGGTGTGCGCTTTTGTTTTATTTTTAAGCTCCACTTCATAAGAGTCATTATGAACTTATCAAAGGAAGTCAGCCTATCATAGTCAAATCCTCCCCGAAAGTAAAAAAAATTTATGTTCTTTTGCTCCTCAGGGCTAAAGTTTTTATCCCTTACATCGTCCACCACTTCCGATCGGGAAGGCGATGCTCCTGTCGCAAAAACAACTATGTTTTTCCCATCAAGAATATCCATATTCCTTTTTACAATGCCAAGTCCATTTATAGATGATGCATAAAGACCTCCCCCATAAATTAGGGTATCATACTTTTTCAACAGTTCAGGAGTGACTTTCGATGCCTCATATACATCTGCAAACAGTTCTTCCGCAATCCAATTGGCATATTTTTTTGTAAAACCCGATTTCGACTTGTACGCAACTAAAACTTCCAATTCGTCCTCCTCCTTCATACTCCAAAGCTTATTTCGGCACCTCTTGGAGTTAAACCAGACCCCTTTATATTCATAGCATTATCCATGGACTTAAAGTATTTCGAGTTTTTTGTTATATATACCCCATTTCATTCAAGAAATTTACGGCACTCAGTATGCGAATCTAGTTTTCATTCCGAACTCTTGTCTTGAGCATGAATATTTTTTCTGCAACTAAGCCTATGCAAATTCCTATGGAATATGCAATTATATCGCTCCATACGAACCCATATCCTAGGACAAGCCCCCCTATAGCAGTGCTTCTTATTTCATCTATCCAATTCGAATGGTATAGCTGGCTTATTTCAATTGCATAGCAAAAAATCGCCGCAAATACAGCAATTTTTTTTATGGACGCATATTTGAACAAAAAACCCACTATGAAATATACCATTAAAGCCCACAGTACATCTCCAAGATATTTGTCTATGAAATTTGGAATAAAATCCGAAAATTTTCTTGATGCAAGCCCTAAAAAAATTACAATAACAATAAAAACCACATATGCCCGCCTGCTTCGCCTCATATTCATAATTTCCCTCTCTTCTGCACTAATCACATATATTTTCTATGTTTGTTCAGCTTTTTAACTCTGTATAAAATGGATGCTGTTACAGTTCCTATAAGCACTCCGTTTATAGAAGTCACAACAAAAGCTCCTATGGACAACCTCCCTATCCATTTGAGATATACAATGTCTACGGTAATAGCCAAAATCAATATCAGTCCCCAGTAGTGCAGTTTGTCCCTTCTGCTTACATTAGATTTTTCATAATGGACCTTGTCTTGAATTGCTGTAATATATATTACTATGAGAAAAAAACCCACAAGAGTACTTCCATGCTGCATTAGCTTATATGCGGGAATATTTTGTCCCAATATGTTTATGCATTTTGACAATAGTTCTATCTTGCCCACAAAATATCCCGTGCTGTGCGTAAAACCATCCCAGAACATATGGCTAAATGAGCCAAAGAGAGCCGAATAACAAAATATGATAAGCGAGCGCAGCGAGTCAATCTTCCACATTCTGTATCTGAGAAATCGATATCGTTCACAGTATGGACCCGGCAGGTTTAAAATTAGAGCCTCCTTTATCAAATTGTGAAAAATAAATGTGACTAAAAATATCAGAGGAAGGTTGAAATAAAACTGCCCCTGTATTGTATGTCCTACCGTCTGAAACGGTTTAAAGTGTATGAAATATTCAAAGTCAGGCGCCATGGTCCCCACAACCGCCGCCGAGAAATCCACATGTTTGCTTTTTCTTATCCCCAAAGGCAACACTGCCGCCGGGTGCGCAAAAGTAAATGGCATTAATGTCAAATCCTTTCCGTTAAAACTTCAACTTCTATGATTTTGTATGCATTCTCGCTTTTTCTAAGCCTAGCATTATGCAATATTCAAAAAGCATAAAAATCGTATTATACAATGAGTCCTCCATTTTAATACGTCAATACAAAAATCGCCATTGCAATACCCTTTTACTAAGTGACTTTTGCATACAATCTCATAAGCTCCGGCCTGCCTTCAACCCTATTTGCTATTTCGCATAAGAGGGTCTTTTTTTTATGCTCTATCCTTATGGAGTTTTTTTCATATTCGACTATCGACTTTATATTCCCCCATGAAATGAATCTTCCATTTAAAAACATCCCATTTTCAAATACCTCAATATCCCTGTTGTGATCAAATGTTTTTATCCCCATGCAGACAACAAGCATTATTCCACCGATAATGTACTCTCTTTGACTTATTAGAATCCATATGCAAAAAACCGCAGACAAAACCAGCAGTGCTAAAGAGACAATTTTCATGTCTGAGAAATGCTTGAAACTTCCCTGTTTATTTCCTCCATCTCTTTTAAGCACAAAGTAGTTCTTCAACGTATTAATAATATCAACTGCAGATATAATAAATATAAGCATATTTATATCATTCATACTGACTCCTCCCCTTTTTTCCACTGGCTTTTTGAGCTCGATTAATTCGTTTAAATAATTTTTTCCCAGCCTATAGATATTGTAGTAAAGTTTCTTGGATTCTATTGCCCTATGAACCGTTCAAAACCTTGTGCGCATCTAGTTGGCAGGAATTCTGTAATATCATATTCCGCAATTTCATTTATGTAAAATGGATCTTCTGCTATTATAGATTCCACTTCCTCAACACTATATGCATTGCAAAGAATAACTCCGCCAATTCTTGGATTTCTTCTTCCCGAGCATATGAATTTTTGAGCCGAATAATATTTCTCCAGATACTCTATGTGTGCAGAAAGCTCTTTTTCAACCTCTTCAATAGGCTTTATGTATTTCAGCATTATAATAAACATTGCAGTTCCCCCTTAGATTTTAAATTCGGTTTTGCTACTGATTTAAAGCCACTTCTATTTTGGCCCAGTCATGCATCTTCTTTTCAAATTTAACTGCATGTGCCGGACTGGTAGAGCAAAGCCTTGTAAAAGTTATTCCCTCAAAGTCAAATCCGACTTTTTTCCTGAATGTCTCATAGGCCTTATTTCCGTTGAAAAACACATGGCTTATACCCGGATACTCCTTGAATAACGAACCAAAATCGTTGGGTTTTTCGTCCTTTATGTTGGAGTCCAAGCTACCTTCCCTCTGGCAAACCCTTATTACGTCCCAAAGGGCTATTTTGTTTTTAAGCGCCATATTGAGCCTCGACTCATAGTCCTCAGTATATTCGTCTTCAAAGAGTTCAAACATAATCTTCCAAAATGCATTCCGCTTATGCGCGTAATACTGATACTGCCTAAGCGATTCCATTCCCGGCATGGATCCCAAAATAAGAATTTTTGAGTTTTCATCCACAACCGGCTCAAATGAGCTTACATAATTCATAAATAATATATCATCCTTTCAATTCGCCTTCATGATTGGCCTTTGAACATCTTCTTCCGGTATAGCTGTACAGAGAATATTCCCCGAAATACATGCACTATATTCATCTAATACGGCTTCGTATTCTCTATCAAATACTTGTCAACTGCAGCCCTGTCTGCAAAATCCACACTAAACTTTGCTGTAACGGCCCCATTATGAGCTATTAAGTTTATCTGATTGCCTTTCCAATAATACCCTGAGTATTCATTCCACATTGTCAGCGATCCAAGTCTTCTGATTCCGCGCTTTTCAATCCTAGTCGGTGCAATTTTTATGAATATAGCTACACATGAAAACATGCACACCAAATAAAATAATATTACTTTAACGCCTCTTATTTTCTTTAAAACCCACTCTCCCCATTCCTTATCATCGCCTTCTAGACCGTCCACAAGCATTTCCATTTCACCGTCATTAATAGCCTCTAAAAAGCTTATGGAATGTTCATCTCTGAATGGTTTTGTCCCGTGAAACTCCTCCACTACTGCATATGAAAGCATCCCCATCATAGTAAGCCAAATCAGCATGGATACACCTATAATGGTCTTTTTAAATCTGCTTTTCAATATCTCTTCTTTCACAAGCTTGGCTTTTACTATAAGATTTTCCCTTTCCCTGTGTTGAATCCAAAGCACATATAAGCTCCCCAGCAGCGCCACAGCTAGGCCAGTACTTATAATTTTTATTTCAAACATATTGCATCCCCCAATTTGCAGAACATAGTCTTTCTCATGTCCTTTCCATTACATTATATGTCTTACCTTTAATTGTCTCAACTGGAAATATGGTTCACCCAATCTCTTTTAGATTCGCCCATCCATAGCCCGCTTCATTCAACTCCTTACCTCCTATTTCTATGATTTTCAGATTTACTTTTTTTCCACCCATCTTTTCATAAAATCCGCATGCCTTGTTGTCCTCTAAGGCCCATATTATCATGCTGCTTATACCCATTTCAACAAGGCCGCTTACAACTTCTTTGAAAAGTTCTTTCCCCAATCCCCTATGCTGGTATTCTTCAAGGAAGTAAATGGCATAAAGTTCTCCTTCATAATCCAAGTCATCAGTTCTCTCCCCGCCATACATCGCAAACCCGACTATGTTTCCATTTTCCTCACATACAACTCCTTTAACATTGTCACATTCTAATTTTTCATGCAGCCTTTCTGTCATTTCATCCATTTTTCCTCGCAGACCTTCGAGAAACTCATCCGGTAAAATTCCTTTGTATGTAGTTATCCACGATTCCACATTCACATATGCTATTTGCGGCGCATCATCTATATTTGCTTTTCTTATGTTCATAAGTATCCCTCCTATTTTTTGTTCCATTATACTCCTTATCAATCTTTCACTCAACTGAAAATGCCGACACTTAATTTTGTATCCTTTATGCCCCAAGCAAAAAAAAAGACCATCCGGCCTTTTACCCATTTAAAACTTGTTCATCTATTTATTTACAACAAAAATCCAGCAGAATAAGTGGCATATTACTGTCTATTCCGCTGGATTCCAATTCACTCTATTTCTTATGCCTCTTGGCAAGCTCTCCCTTTATATCATCTATTGAAACGCCTGTCTCAACGAGAAGAACAAGAACATGGTACACAAGATCCGATACCTCGTACCTTATCTCATCTCTGTCTAGGTTTTTTGCCCCTATTATGACTTCGGCAGCTTCTTCCCCGACCTTTTTGAGTATCTTGTCTATACCCTTTTCAAATAGATAGTTTGTATATGATCCCTCGACAGGGTTTTCTTTCCTATCTTGTATGAGCGCATAAAGATCTCTTAGTATGTCCTCTTTATCTGCGAATCCACCCTCGCTCTCGCCGCTTTTTACAATCTGGTTGAAAAAGCAAGAATTTTCTCCAGTATGGCATGCAGGCCCCTTAGGCTCAACCTTTACAAGAATCGAATCCGCATCACAGTCGTAATACATGTCCTTTACATTTTGCACGTTTCCAGAGGTCGCACCCTTGTTCCAAAGCTCCTGGCGGCTTCTGCTGTAAAACCAGGTCTGCCCCGTGTCCACAGTCTTTTTGAATGACTCTTTGTTCATGTACGCAAGCATTAGCACCTCGCCGCTTTTATAGTCCTGTACTATGGCAGGAACCAGACCCTTTTCGTCGAATTTTATTTCATTAAGTATATTGTCTATTTCACCTGCTTCATATTTTGCGCTGTCTTTGCTGCTCATTCCTACCACTCCCTTCTAATCGGTATGTCTTTTTCATAAAGGTACTGCTTGAGCTTTGGGATCTCTATTTCCTTGAAGTGGAACACCGAAGCGGCAAGAGCCGCATCGGCCATTCCATCGGTGAGCACTTCATAAAAATCCTCTTTTTTACCCGCTCCTCCGGATGCTATGACGGGAACGCTCACAAGACTTGAGACCGTCCTTGTAAGCTCTATGTCATACCCCTGTTTTACTCCGTCGGCGTCTATGCTGTTTAATACTATTTCCCCGGCGCCAAGCTCTACGCCTCTTTTTGCCCACTCAATAGCATCCATTCCGGTGTCTATCCTGCCCCCGTTTATGAACACGTTCCACTTTCCGGTGGCCTCAACTTTTTTTGCATCTATCGAAAGCACCACGCACTGTGCTCCAAATTTTAAAGCCGCATCTGTTATAAGCCTTGGATTTTTGACAGCCGATGAGTTTATGGATATCTTGTCTGCTCCAGCCCTTAGTATCTGCTTGAAATCGTCAACACTGTTTACCCCTCCGCCTACACTGAACGGTATGAACACCTCGTTTGCGGTTCTCCTTACGACATCAAGCATGAGCTTTCTGCCTTCATGAGATGCCGTTATGTCGTAAAACACAAGCTCGTCCGCTCCGTTGTCATTGTAAAACTTCGCAAGCACAACCGGATCGTCAACCTCTTTTATGTCCTTGAATTTTGTTCCCTTTACTACCTTCCCGCCTCTTACATCAAGGCATGGGACTATTCTCTTTGTAAGCATTACTCCATCACCTCGACAGTTTTTTTAGCTTCTTTAAAATCTATGGCTCCATTGTAAAGCGCTTTTCCTATTATGGCTCCGTCGACTCCAATGTCATTTAGCTTTTTTAAATCATCTATGCTGCTCACTCCGCCTGAGGCTATTATCTGGAGGCTGAGTTCTTTTTTTAGCATCTCGTATACTTCAAAATTAGGGCCGCTCATCATGCCGTCTTTTGAAATGTCCGTGTAGACTATGGTCTGTACTCCCATATCCTGTAGCTCTTTTGCAAGTTCAAGCGAGTCCTTTGAGCTTACATTTTCCCAGCCGTCTATTGCGACCTTGCCGTCCTTGGCATCAATTCCAACTACGACCTTGTCTCCAAACTCATCTACCATTTCCTTTAGAAGCTCCCTGTCTTTTATGGCTATTGTTCCAACTATGAATCTTGAAACGCCGCTCTCTAGAAGTACATTTGCAGACTTTACGCTCCTTATTCCTCCGCCTACCTGTACAGGCACGTCAAGCTCCGATGCTATCTTGCCTATTACATCTATGTTCTTCGAGACCCCTTCAAGCGCTCCGTCCAGATCGACTATGTGTATATAACCTGCACCTCCCTCTTTCCAAAGGGTCGCGGCCTCGAAAGGATTCTCGTAATATGTCGTTATTTCGTCAAATTTCCCCTGCTTCAGCCTTACGCATTTTCCGTCTTTTATGTCTATTGCCGGATATAATATCATTTTATCATCTCCCCAAAAGCTTTTAGTATATTAAGTCCCGTCTTGCCGCTCTTTTCAGGGTGGAACTGTATCCCGTAAACATTGCCCTTTGCAACCATTGCTGGGAATTTAACCCCGTAGTCACAATGCGCCACCACATGGTCTTCGCCCGGGCTTGCATAATACGAATGAACAAAATATACATATTCCCCTTCGCTTATGTATTTCACTATTTCGTCCTGCTTGTTTATTATAAGACTGTTCCATCCCATGTGAGGAATTTTTAACGTGTCCGATTCAAACTTTACGACATCACCCTTTAAAATCCCGAGGCCTTCCCACTCTCCATCCTCGTAGCTCTTTTCGTAGAGAACCTGCATTCCAAGGCATATGCCCAGAATCGGCTTTCCGCTTTCTGCAAGCTCCACAATGAATTTGTCAAGCCCCATCTGGCGAAGGCTCTCCATGGCGTCCTTGAAAGCCCCGACTCCGGGAAGTATTACGCCCTGAGCTTTTTCAATCTCCTTTGGATTATCCGTCACTATCGACTCAAATCCCAGCTTTTTAAGAGCATTGTCTATACTGCTTAAATTTCCGACTCCGTAATCTACTATGGCTATCAACTATATCACCCCTTTTGTGGACATTACTCCGCTTATTCTATCGTTCATACTTGCCGCCTGTGACAGTGCCCTTCCAAGCCCCTTGAATATCGACTCTATTATGTGGTGGGTATTTCTTCCCCTTATTACATCCACGTGTATGTTGGCTCCAAGGCTATTTGAAAGCCCCCTCAAAAACTCATCTACAAGCTCGGTGTCAAAGTTTCCTACCTTATCCCTTTCAAAAGCGTATTCAAATGAAAGGTATGGCCTTCCCCCTATGTCCACGACTACTCTCGTGAGAGCCTCGTCCATAGGCGTGTATGCTATACCGTACCTGTTTATGCCCTTCTTGTCGCCGAGTGCTTCCTTGAATGCGCTTCCAAGCACTATAGCCACATCCTCCACAGTGTGGTGAAAATCCACCTGCAGATCGCCCTGTACTTCAAGCTGCATGTCTAATAGGCCATGTTTTGAAAACAGCGTTAGCATGTGCTCGAAAAAGCCTATTCCTGTCACAATTCTCGATTTTCCGCTTCCATCTATGTCAACGCTTAATTCTATGCTCGTTTCAGCAGTAGTTCTACTTTTTTTGCACATCCTGCCCATTTTGCTACTCCCCTTTCAAAATCTGTTCAAGAGCCTCTATGAAAGCATCGTTTTGCTCTTTGGTGCCCACTGTTATCCTTATTCTATTCTCCATTCTTCCTCCTGAAAAACATCTCGCCATTATCCCTTTTTCAAGAAGCTTTTCAAATACATCCTGTGAATTGTCCACACATATTACTATGAAATTGGTGTTTGACGGGTAAACCTTTATGCCTTCAATATCCTTTAAAATCTCATAAATCCTGTTTCTCTCGTTTGTTATCTTTGCCACGTTCCGGTTCATAAGGCATATGTTTTCAACCGCTATTTCGGATATGGCCTGGCTGACTATGTTTAGATTATACGGAGGCTTGACCTTATTAAGATTTTCCATGACAAGTCCCGACGCCGCAAGGTATCCCGACCTTATGCCTGCAAGTCCAAACGCCTTTGAAAAAGTCCTGAGCACTATAAGGTTTTCGTACCTTCCCACAAGGTCTATTACACTTTCCCCTCCAAACTCTATATAGGCTTCATCCACAACAACTATTGCATCAAGATTTTCTATGGCCTTTACTAGGTCTCTTCTTTCAATCCTGTTGCCTGTGGGGTTGTTCGGATTACAAAGGAATACCAGCTTGGCAGAACTGTCTTTGGCCTCGCATATAAAATCGTCCATGTCTATGTTGAAATCTTCATCAGTTTGGTACTCCATATATTTCGCCTGGGCTATTACAGAGTTTAGGAAGTACATTACAAAAGTCGGGCTGTGCGAAAACACAACGTCTCCCTTGTCTACAAATGTATTAAATATGACCTGTATAAGCTCGTCTGATCCGTTTCCGACCATTATCTCCTCATATGAAAGGCCCGCATATGGGGCTATCTTCTTTCTAAGGCTTACAGAATCTGAATCGGGATATATATTGTAATCAAGCCCCTTTAGCTTTTCCACTATCTGCTCTATCATTTCATCAGATGCGTTGAACGGGCTCTCGTTTGCATCCATTTTATATTTGTATTCATAGTCATTTGGAACATAAGGCTTAAGCGCCTTTATGCTCTCCTTCACAAGATTTTCAACCAATTGGCTCCCCCCTTTTATTCGAATCTCACTGCCACTGAATTTGCGTGTGCGTCAAGCCCCTCTTTTTGGGCTATTTTCATTATGTCGTCCTTTACCTGCTCAAGATTTTTCCTGTCGTAATACACAAGGCTAGATTTCTTGACAAAATCATCCACTCCCAGAGGCGAGAAAAATCTTGCCGTACCGCTCGTAGGAAGAGTGTGATTAGGTCCTGCAAAATAGTCTCCAAGAGGCTCCGGTGAATACTCTCCAAGGAATATCGCTCCTGCATTTTTGATCTTCCCTATTGTTGAAAATGGATCCTTAACGGCCATTTCAAGGTGCTCTGGAGCTATTTCATTTGCAAATTTTATCGCATCGTCAAGACTATTAACCACAACTATCGCTCCGTAGTCGCCTAGTGATTTTTCTATTATTTCATTTCTGCTTAGTGTCTTTGTCTGGATCTCGACCTCTTTCGCAACCGCTTTTGCTATTTCAGCTGATGTCGTCACAAGTATCGAAGATGCCAGCACGTCGTGTTCAGCCTGCGACAGAAGGTCAGCCGCAACATATCTCGGATTTGCAGTCTCGTCTGCGACTATGAGTACTTCGCTCGGTCCGGCTATCATGTCTATGTCCACCTTTCCAAATACAAGCCTTTTTGCCGCCGCAACGTATATGTTGCCTGGCCCTACTATCTTATCGACCTTCTCTATGGTCTGTGTTCCGTTTGCAAGCGCGGCAACGGCTTGAGCACCGCCGGCCTTGTAAACCTTGTCGACCCCGGCTATTCTGGCTGCTGCAAGTATGTTCTTGTTTACAGTGCCGTCCTTTAGCGGAGGCGTAACCATTATTATCTTCCCTACGCATGCAACCTTTGCTGGAATGGCATTCATAAGCACAGAAGACGGATATGCTGCAGTTCCACCCGGAACGTATATGCCCACCTTTTCCATAGGATTGTATAACTGGCCAAGTATTATCCCGCTTTGCTTATTTGTTATCCACGACTCCTTGAGCTGCTTTTGGTGATAGTCCCATATGTTTTCCTTGGCCCTTTTCATGGCCTTTATAAAATCTTCGTCGCACTGAAGGTATGCCGCCTCTATTTCATCCTGCGACACCAAAAAATCATCTATTTCAACTCCGTCAAATCGTTTAGTGAACTCCTTGAGCGCCTCATCTCCGTCTTTTTCGACTCCCTCCAATATTTCCATAACGCTCTTTGTTATCTCGTTGCTCTCCTTGTCTCCTCTGTCGAGTATGTCCTTTAATATTTCTGAGGAACCTTCGCCTGTGGCGTCAAGTATTTTAATCATCTGCATTTTCCTCCTTAACAGCTTCTTTTATCTTCTCAATCATTTCCCTTATCTTCCCGTTTTTAGTCTTAAAGCTTACCTTGTTGGCCACGAGCCTTGCACTCACCGGATACATGTCCTGTATGACCTCAAGTCCATTTTCCTTAAGTGTGCTTCCCGTTTCAACTATGTCCACTATGACATCTGAAAGTCCCACTATAGGCGCCAGCTCCACAGAGCCATTGAGCTTTATTGTATCTATTTGCCTTCCGTTTTCCATAAAGTACTTTGTAGCCACATTAGGGTATTTGCTTGCCACTTTCAGCTGGCCTCTTATGTTTTCCAGCTTGAAACCCTTCATTGCCGCAACTGCGAACTTGCACCTGCCAAAGCCAAGATCCGCTATCTCATAGAGGTCTCTGCCCTCTTCCATTATGGTATCTTTTCCTACTATTCCAAGGTCTGCCGCCCCTCTTTCAACATAGACCGGCACATCCTGGGCCTTTACAAGTATGAACCTTATTTTTTTTTCGCTGTTTTCAAATATAAGCTTTCTTGATTTTTTTTCAAGCTCGCTGCAGTCATACCCTATTTTTTTGAATATCTCGTATCCCTTTTCCGCAAGCCTTCCTTTTCCAAGTGCCACGTTTATATAGTCCATTCAATACACCCCTTACTAATACTATTATTGCTGCAGATTATTCCTGAACTGCTCTATGTCCATCTCTTTCTTTTCGGGGCTTTCCATGTCCTCTACAAACACCTTGTCCGCCTCGCATATTATAAATTTTCTTATGCCGTTTTCCCTTGCATACCCAAGGTGGTGCTCGTACCCCTTGAATGAGTCAGTCTCAACCACAAAGCCTTCATTTCTGAGCCTGTCTGATATTTGTATTACATCCTTTCTGTTGACATGTGAATACACTATCAGGTAGTCCGTGCTGTGCTCCTTGTATGTCTTTATGCCCATCTTTTTAAGTCCCAGTATGAATTCATCCACATTTATTCCAAAACCGGTGGCCGGTATATACTCCCCGTACTTTTCAGTAAGCTTGTCGTACCTTCCTCCGCTTAGGACTATCTTTCCGTGGTTTGCCATGTAGCCCTTGAATATTACGCCCGTATAGTAGTCCAGATGGTTTATAAGACCTAGGTCTAGTGATATATACTGCTCATATCCATAGTCCAGAAGTATGTGGTAAACTTTTTCAAGGTTCTCAATGGCCTCTTCCATATCTCTGTTCAGGCATATCTGCTTTGCCTCGCTTATGACCTTTTCGGTATTTCCGTAAAGTTCAGGTATCTTTACTATGGCCTCTTTTGCGGCCTCATCTATATTGTTGAACACGAGAAACTTTTCAAGCTCCACGAAGTTCTTGTTTTCTATTATCTCTCTGAGTCTGTCTTTTTCACTTCCTGAAAGATCCACCTCGTCCATAAGCCCCTTGTAAAAGTTCGACTGGCCTATGTCTATTTGTATTTTTTCGGCTCCGCTGCTCAATAGTGTCTTTATTGCTATGTTTATGACCTCTGCATCCGCATCGGGACTCTGGTTCCCAAAGTACTCAACGCCTGCCTGTGTGAACTCCTTCTTTTTTTCCGACTCCTTATTGTCTATCCTAAATACCTTCGAGACATATGAAAGTTTCAAGTAGTCTTTGAATTTCTTTCTGTTCTTAACTGCCATTCTGGCTATTGGTATTGTAAGGTCGGGTCTTAGAACCAGCACATCCCCGTTTATGTCCACAAGCTTGAATAGCTCGTCTTTTTTTATGGTTCCGGGACTTTGAACAAAGAAATCATAGTATTCAAACACCGGTGTTGATATTTGCTTGTATGCATAAGATTTGAATATTTTCTTGAAGTTTTTAACTATGCCTTCTTTTCCTTGGAAGAACTCGTAAAACTCATCGCTCGTTCCCTTTGGCACCTTGTAAAAAAGTGTATTCACTTAAATCCCCCCGCTCCGCTTTATCGATTTAGCGCTTTATCACGTTAAACTATTGTATACTATTTTTACATTTTACTACCTAAGCTCTTCACTGTCAACATTTATACCCTTTTTTACAAAAAAAAATACGCATATGCGTATAGTGTCTTTTTTCATATTAATTTTGTTATATTTCAAAAAATTATTAATAAAAAAAGCCCTTATGGGCGTTTTAAACTTATTATTTTTCACTTCCATCGTATCCGAGTCTTTCAAGTATAAGCTTGTATCCTCCCGCGCCATAGTTTAGAAATCTACTTATCCTGCTTATCGTAGCCGTACTAGCACCAGTTTTTTCCTCTATTTCGCTGTATGTCTTGTTAAGCTTTAAAAGCTTCGCCACCTGCAGCCTTTGGGATATGGACTTAATCTCCTTTATGGTGCATATATCTTCAAAAAACATGTAGCATTCCTCTATATCTTCAAGCTCCAATATGGCTTTGAAAAGTTCATCCGTATGGTCGTCTTTTATCCCTTTATTATATGGCACGTGAATTCCTCCCTGATAGTATCTATAGTCAAATCATACCACTTTAATTAATTATAGCATTAAACTAATATACAGACAATATGCAGCATGGGCTTTGTTCAATAATGATTTTCACTCGGATTGACCTTGCCAGAAAAAGATAGCTTTCTTATGATTAGCATACTTGCAATGTTTTGTTTGCCTTTCATTACAGCCTACATATTTAAAAGGATATTTTTGGGGTTTTACTCTAAAAATTGTAAGCATTATAATTAAAATGTAATATTTGTTATTTTTAAAACATAATTCAATTGTGACAGGGGGGTTTTTATGTCAACTTCAAAAGCTGTGGTTTCCTGCGAGTTTACCCATGAACAACTCGAACAACTCGACAATATAATCGAGCAATACGGAAGTGAACGAACAAAACTTATTCCCATGCTTGAAAAAATCCAACAAGCGCTAGGATGCATACCTGTATCTGTGCAGGAGGTGATTTCAGAAAAAACGGAAATACCAGAAACCACAATATACGGCGTAGTTTCATTCTATTCCTACTTCACCATGAACCCAAGGGCAAGACACAGGATACAAGTCTGCATGGGAACCGCATGCTATGTCAAGGGTGCTCAAAAAATTGCCGACAAGATTGAAAATATACTAGGCATAGTTCTTGGAGAAAGCACTGATGACAAGAGATTCACATATGAAAATACAAGGTGTTTTGGGGCCTGCGGTCTTGCTCCTGTAATGGTTGTAGACGGGAATGTATATGGCCATGTAAAACCAGAAGATGTTGAATCCATACTTGAAAAATATGAATAGGCGGAGGTGAGTATATTGGTGATACAAAATTTGTCTGATCTCGATATTATACAAAACAATACACTGGAAAAAAATCAGCTTAAAAAAGGTAGTACAGATGCAATAATCACAGTCCATATGGGAACTTGCGGGATTGCTTCGGGTGCAAATGAAGTCCTCGGAGTATTTAAAGAACTCTCCAGGGGCCTAAAAGAAATTCAAGTCAAAACCACAGGCTGCCTTGGCCTGTGTTCAAAAGAACCTCTTGTTACAATAGAGGTTTTAGGGAAAGAACCCATAATATACGAAACTGTGGACACATCAAGAGCAAGGGAAATATTTACTGAGCACGTGCAAAGAGGAAGCGTCATATCAAAATACGCATTTGCAAGAGGCAAGGAAATTGAAATAGATGAAAGAATCAAAAACAAAGGCGGTTTCTCTTATCAAAGCTCTGTAGGTCACTCAATAAAGGGTATTGAAGAGGTTGACTTTTTCAGGCTCCAAAAAAGAATAGTCATGAGAAACCGCGGGGCTATAGATCCCACTAAAATAGATGAATACATATCCAGGGACGGCTATAAGGCTGCATTCAAAGCCTTATCCGATATGGATTCCAACAGTATAATAGAAACTGTGCTTGCCTCAGGACTCAAGGGAAGAGGTGGCGCAGGTTTTAAGACTGGTCTAAAATGGAAATTCGCAGCCGCTTCTCAAAACAGCTCGAAATATGTGATTTGCAATGCAGATGAAGGCGATCCCGGTGCATATATGGACAGAAGCGTTCTAGAAGGTGACCCCCACAGCATAATTGAAGGCATGCTTATAGCTTCAAAAGCTATAGGTGCAAACAAAGGCGTTATATACTGCAGGGCTGAATATCCGCTTGCTGTTGATACTTTAAAAAAAGCTCTTTTGCAGGCCAGAGCCTACGGTATTTTGGGAAAAAACATATTCAATTCAGGATTTGATTTTGACATAGATGTATATGAAGGCGCTGGAGCTTTTGTTTGCGGAGAGGAAACCGCGCTTCTAAAGTCAATAGAAGGACAAAGGGGCAACCCAAGGCTGAAAATACCATACCCCGCTCAGAAGGGACTGCTCAAAAAACCCACAATAATAAACAATGTTGAAACATATGCAAATATAGCCCCAATAATACTAAATGGAAGTACGTGGTTCCGCAGTATAGGCTCAGGCGACAGCAGCGGCACGAAAGTGTTTTCAGTTACAGGAGACGTGTGCAATGTAGGGTGCGTTGAAGTCCCAATAGGCACTTCTTTAAAAACTGTTATAGAAGACATTGCTGGAGGGGCAAAGGATGGCTCGGGCATAAAAGCCGTTCAACTCGGAGGGCCGTCAGGCGGATGCCTGCCTGAAAAATATTTCGACACTCATCTTGACTACGAACCTCTTCAAAAACTTGGTAGCATAATGGGTTCAGGTGGAATGATAGTAATAAACAATGAAAAATCTGCAGTTGACATAGCAAGATTTTTCATGCGATTCTGCGCTGACGAATCATGCGGGAAATGCATACCGGGAAGAGAAGGCACACGTCAAATGCTTAATATCCTGAATAGAATTTGTGACGGAAGCGGCACAAAAGAAGACATATCAATGCTTGAAGATCTGGCGAACGTTGTCAAGAAAACAGCCCTTTGTGGCCTTGGAAAAACGGCTCCAAATCCGGTCCTAAGCACTTTAAACTTTTTCAGGAATGAATATGAAAATGCCGTTAAATAAAATCATAAAGAGGTGATATCTTTGATTTTTACCAATTCACTGCCTTACGATGATATTGTCAGGCAAATAGACAAGGAAAATGACGTTATAACAATAGTAGGCTGTAACACCTGCATACGTGTTTCAGGAGCTGGAGGCCCTGAAAAAATGAAAGAAATGGCATCAAAACTTAAAATCGACGGCTACAGTGTAAAAGACAGCTATATGCTTCCCATAGCCTGCATGGAGCCGTATTTGTTCACAGTAAAACTTAATGCTGAAGTCAACACAATAGTTGCGCTTTGTTGTACAGCAGGATTTTCAAACATAAAAAGAAATTATCCGGAAATCAAGGTAATAGAGACCGTTGATAACGTGGGCCTTATTGTGGCGGACGCCAACAAAGGTGTTGTAAAAGTTGCAATGCCCTATGAAAAGCACTCTGACAAACTTGGCGAAGAGTATTTTATAGGATCTGACGGAAAATCTCAGCCCGCAAAACAGCAAATACCTATGAAACTGGGGGTGGAGTAAATGATAATATCTCTTAGAGACATAAGCTACAACGATCTCAAGGAAAAACTGTCTGATGACGATAAAATACTTCTTTGGAGCTGCGATACCTGCATAAAATTTTGTGGGATAGGCGGATACGACAACATGACTCTTCTCGAAAACATGCTAACTGCAGACGGCTATAATATAATAGGAAAAAACCTCATAAGCATAGGCTGCATGTACTCACTTGCCGAACAACACAAAAACAATCCAGAAAAAAAAGAACTATTTGACGAGGCCACCACAATAATATCACTTACCTGCGAAGACGGCTACGAAACTGTGGATTCAGTTTTTGAGGGCAAAAAGGTAATAAGGATAACAAAGACTCTAGGGGTTGGAAACTTTTCAATGGACAGAGGACCCATACTTACAGCACCGTTTGAAAGCACTGGTCTAGCTCCAAATTCAAACGGATATTCATTCCCTGAAATATCTGAAAAACTCAGTCTGTATCCCACTTTCTTCGACAGGAGCGAAGCATCCTCCGATAAACCTGAAGCCTTCATAAACATAAATATAAATGGTAAAAGCGTAAAGGCGCGCAAAAATTCGACAATAATGCAAGCCTGTGAGGAAAACGGCTTCAAACTTCCTCATCTTTGCAGCAAATCGAATCTGACTTCTGATGCAAACTGCAGGCTATGCCTTGTAAAGGTTGCAGGTGAAAAAGATCTAGTCCCTGCATGTGCATCATCAGTAAGCGATGGCATGGAGATAACATCATCTGATGACGAGCTTGAGCATGCGAGAAAAATAATAATTGAGCTCGCAATGGCATCGCGCGAACATAACTGCCTTTCATGTTCAAAGGGAAATCCATGCATAGCCGGCTCGTGCGAACTGCAGTCACTTGTACGCGACTATAACATACATGAGTCGAGATTCGATCAAAACAAAGAAAAACTTGCCGTTGACAACACTAGTCCCGTTCTTTCATATGATCCTAACAAATGCGTACTCTGTGGAAGATGTGTTCGTGCATGCAGCGAGATAGCAGGTCAGCATAATTTGGGATTTGCAAACAGAGGTACCGACACAATCGTAGTAGCAGGTGCAAACAAAGACCTTAACCAAAGTTCATGCGTGACATGTCTCGCATGCGTATTTGCCTGTCCTACAGGAGCTATAAGCGAAAAGATCATTCACTTTGAAGGCGACAACTGGGAAGATAGCCTGGTTATGCAGTCTTAATATTATATTTTTATAAAAGAGCATTCGCTTTAAACCTGATATCACAACACAATTCCCTGGCAAAAAAATATTGAGGCCTCGTATACTGCCGCTCCATATACGAGGCCCTCTTATCGTTTTTTATCAATATTTGAGAATCGGTGTAAGGCCATTTTTCATGTCCTGCACCTGTGGAATTTCATTTTCATATATTGCTATTTCATACAATTTCTCCTGGCTGTTGATAGCTTCTTTGCCCCTTCTGTCAATTTTCTTGTATGTCCCGTCGCTTTTCATCACCCTCGCCTTCAATGTATCGTCCAGTGACACACTCAGCATCTGCTTGACTTTCTGTCTGTTTTCAGGGCTTTCAATAGGAAATAAAAGCTCAACCCTTCTATTTAGATTCCTCGGCATCCAGTCTGCACTCGAAAGATATATCCTTTCGTCTCCATCATTGTAAAAATAAAATGCCCTTGTGTGCTCCAGGAATCTTCCGACTATGCTTATTACTCTTATTTTTTCACTAAGCCCCTTGGCTCCAGGCCTTAGGCAGCATATTCCCCTGACTATCAGGTCTATCTGGACTCCCGCCTGCGACGCCTCATAGAGACCGTCTATTATCCTCTTGTCCACAAGCGAATTCATCTTTGCTATTATCCTGGCGTCTTTTCCCTCTTTGGCATTTTCAAGTTCTTGGTTTATAAGCTTCAAAAACGCCCTATCCATTCCAGGCGCAACTTCCACCTTGTAAAAATCTGGATTTTGAGAACTGCCCGAAAGCATGTTGAAAAGAGTTGATGCATCCTCTCCAAAATACGGGTTGGACGTAAGCATTCCCATGTCGGTATAAAACCTGGCTGTTACATCGTTATAGTTTCCAGTACCCATGTGAACATACCTTTTTATCCCGTCTTCCTCCCGTCTTACAACTATTAGGAGTTTACAGTGCGTCTTAAGCCCCACAAGACCGTATATTACATGACAACCCGACTGCTCAAGTTTTTTCGCCCAGTTTATGTTGTTTTCCTCATCGAATCTGGCCTTTATCTCAAGAAGAACCGTAACCTGCTTTCCATTCTCAGCCGCTCTTGCAAGTGCGTGTATTATAGGCGAATTACCACTTACTCTGTATAAGGTCTGTTTTATGGCAAGCACATGGGGATCGTCCGCAGCCTTTTCTACAAGGTCCACAACAGGCTGGAATGATTCAAATGGATGGCTCAGCAGCACATCCTTTTGAGATATGGCCTCGAATATGTCATTGTATTCAGTGAAAACCTTGAGATTTTGAGGCTTGAACGGAGAAAATTCCAGATCGTCCCTGCCTGACTGACCCGAAAACTTCATCATGAACGTAAGATCTATTGGCCCGTTTATTTCAAAAATCCCTTCCTGCGGTATTTCCATCTCTTCCCCTAGCCTGTCCATAAGCGCAGGGCTCAATCCCTTTTCATACTCAAGCCTTACAACATGTCCCCATTTTCTCTTTTTAAGCGACTCTTCTATGGCTTCCAAAAGGTCCTCTGCACCTTCTTCGTCCACACTCAGGTCTCCATTTCTGGTTATCCTGTAACAGCCCATATGTATTATACTGTGTCCTTCAAAAAGATACTGCATGTGGCTTTTTATAACTTCTTCAAGCATTATATATCTTTTGCACTCACCATCTGGAAGTTCTATACATCTCGGCAGAACCGAAGGAACCTGTACGGTTCCAAACATGCATCCTTTCTTATTATCTTCAAGGAGAACCGCCACATTGAGGCTCTTGTTCAAAAGAAGTGGAAACGGCCTGCTCTGATCTACAATCATTGGAGTTAGCACGGGGTATATGGTCTCTCTGTAATACCTTTCTATGAATATTCTTTCCTGCTGGCTTAAATCTTCATATTCCAAAAATTCTATGTTGTTTTTTTTGAGAGTCGGCACTATTGACCTCAAAAGACAATTTTGCTGGGCATGGAGAAGTTTCTTCACTTTTGCGCTTATCTTGCTTATTTGCTCCATAGGCGTAAATCCGGCAATATCAAGTTTTGTAAATCCCGCATTGACCTGGTCCCAAAGCGATGCAACCCTTACCATGAAAAACTCGTCCAAGTTGGAACTTGTTATCGAAAGAAATTTTATCCTTTCCATAAGAGGGTTTTTTCTGTCCTGGGCTTCTTGAAGCACTCTCTTGTTAAATTCAAGCCAGCTCAGCTCCCTGTTTATATATCTGCCGTAATTGTCATCTTTCAAAAAATATCACCCTTTTGAATTTATTATTGTTATTTTGCTTTTATTATTATCCTGGTTCCCATTACCTCTTCAAAAAGTCTTGTCTTTTTTATGAATGTCCACTTTTCAAGAAAAGTGTCCTTTTTAGACTTTATTTTGAATATTATCTCTTCATCCCTGCCCGATACCCTTAGCTCTTCCACCTTCTGGGTGTGACTCTTATCAAGCGCATCTGCGAGTTTTAAAATAGCAGAAAGCTTTGCAACCACTATCTGATCTGCAAATCCAAGCCTTTGGAATGTCTCGTGATACGGCTTTGGATCCTCTTCCCCATGGTATCTTGCTATGTTGGCTATTATCTCAACTTCCCTGTTTGAAAAACCTATTATGTTTTGAGCCTTTATTATATTGTATGAATTCATATTATGGTTTTCATACGACATTATCTTTCCTATATCATGAAGTATTGATGCGACCTGAAGATACTTCCTGTGGTTTTTTTTAAGCTTATGGAGTTTTTTTGTCTGGTCGAATATAGAAAGTGCCAGTCCCTCCACATACTCAGAATGCTGCTTTTCATAACTGTATTTTTCTCCTATGTACCTGGTGGAGTTTATTATGTCCTCGTCGAGGCTCTTGTTGATGCCGTATTTATACGACCTGTCCATCGTTTCCACCAAAAGGCCGTGCCTTAACGAAACCCATGGAGCATCCATGAACTTGGCACTTGTCAAATCTAAAAGCTTCTTGAATATCATTACAGATGGCAAGAGCACTTCGGCCTCGCTATGGACTATGTCATATTTTTTCGAGATTTGAATGGCTGTCTTTGAGAATATCTCTGCGTAGAGCCTGTCTATCTCCGCCTTTTTGATTATTTCGTTTCTCTCCCCGACCTTTTTGGTGTCCGAAAGGCCAAGTATCGTGTTTACTCCGCTTCCAAGCGCTATGAATCCGTCTATTTCCATGGATTCTATATGCTTTTTGACAGGAATTATCTTTGCCTCTATGAATTCCTCCATTATGCTCGGGAAGTGAAGCGTTATGTTTTCAATGTCGGAAAGTATCTCCTTGAGCCTTAACGACCCAAGCTTAAGATAGTATGTTCCTTTGAGTTTTTTGTCAACAAAAGATGAAACCTCAAGCCCTCCCGAACCTATATTGACTACAAGCACTTTTTTTCTGCTGTCATTATGATTTTTAGGCATATAGTATTTTATGGCCTTTGCCGTCAAGAACCTCTCCTCGGCGTTGTTTATCACTTCAACCTCAAAACCCGTCTTCATCCTTATCTGCTCAAGCACAAATGACCTGTTTTCAGCCTCCCTTATTCCGCTCGTGGCAACTGCACGGACTTTTTCCACCTTGTACTCCTGCATTTTCATAACGAATTTTTTGAGTATTTCGCAGGTTTCATGTATGACCTGCGGGCTTATCTTTCCATATGTAAAGGTGTCCTTCCCTATGTTCGTGCTCTGCCTGAGTTCCTCAAGTATATGTATGCCACCCTCCCTGTTGATTTGAGCTATCACCATCCTTATCCTATTTGAACCTATGTCTATTGCTGCAGCCAATTTAATCTTTTGCATTGTGGGAACTCTCCTTTTCAAAACCTGCTACTGTGAATGATTTTATCGGTATATCTATATATCAATACCCCAAACGCCTTGTTTTTAACGGATTTTCGCATGAAATATCATTTGAACAGGTTTAATATGACCTCTAAACTGGTAAATATATAATTATCTATAATTTAAATTAAGATTGGGGTAGATCGCATGCATAGACTCGGAATAATAGACATAGGTTCAAACTCTGTAAGGCTTGTAGTTGTAGATGTTGACAGCGAAGGCTATTTCAGCATAATAAATGAGTTCAAAGAAACAGTAAGACTTGGCGACACTGATGAAAACAATGTTTTAAAACCTGAAAGAGTTCAAAAAGCGCTATACACGCTTCAAATGTTCAAAACAATATGCGAAGCCGTAAAATCCGACAAGATAATAGGCGTTGCCACCGCCGCCGTAAGGAAGGCTCCAAACCAGCAGGAATTCATAGAAACAGTAATGAAAAACACAGGCATAAAAGTCAATGTCCTGGAAGGTTGGCAAGAGGCTAATTTTGCATATTACGGCGTGATTCACAGCATAAATGAAACGAAAGGACTAATAATGGACATAGGCGGCGGAAGTACTGAGCTTATCCATTTCGAAAACCAAATGGTCAAAAACAGCATAAGCCTCCCATTCGGTTCGATAGACCTTACAAAAAAATTCGATACAGCTTGGAGCATATCTGATAAAAACGCAAATGACCTTAAGGAATTCCTTATTGAGCAGTTCGACAGTGTTCCTTGGCTCAAAAAGCTTAAAGACCTTCCTCTCATAGGAGTCGGAGGAACCATAAGGACAATAGGCAAAATAGATAAAAAGTTCAAGCAGTATCCATTAAGCCTTGCGCATAACTATAAAATCCACTCAAGAAGCGTTCAAAGCATATACGAAATGGCAAAAGGAAAACCTGCCGAAAAAAGAGCCAAGATAAAGGGTCTTTCAAAGGACAGGGCTGACATATTCTTCGGTGCATGTTCAGCCGTGTGGCATCTTCTCGAATACTGCAAAATCAAACATATCATAGTAAGCGGAAGCGGTATAAGGGAAGGCCTGGTATACGACTTTATAGAAAAAAACCATGGCTCTATAAATAGCGTGCTCGATTTTTCAATAGAAAACATAATGTCAAGATTCAAGGTAGACAAACAGCACTCATATCATGTATACAAACTTTCCACTTCAATGTACGACCAGCTGAACGGCCTTTTGAAAATTCCCAAAAGCGCCGAAAAAGTACTTAAAACCGCTGCAATGCTTCACGACAGCGGAATAAACATAAGCTATTATGGCCACAACAGCCATTCTTTCTACATGATTTTGAACTCTGGAATAAACGGGCTGACCCACAAGGAGATAATAATGAGTGCATTTGCAGCATCCCTGCACAGGCATAAAAAGCTAAAGCTCAACTGGAAAGAATACGAACAAGTGCTTTCAAATGACGATGTGGATGCCATAATGAAAATAAGCCTTCTTTTAAGGCTTTCAGAAAGCTTTGATACATGCATGGATAATTTCATTGAGGATGTCACATGTGAATTCGACAGCGAAAAAGCCGTAATAACACTTATAGCTCCTAAAAAACCAAACGTCGAGATAAACAGGGCTCTTTATGCAGCAGATGTATTTGAAAAGCTTACAAATAGAAAACTTGTAATACAGTAGCATGCTGAAATTTTATATTGAAACACAAAAAGGCATATAAGCCGGTTAAATAACCTGCTCATATGCCTTTTTGTGTTTCAATATAGATTCATAAGAGGCAGGTTCATACATCATCTGCCTGCTAAATCTACTGTATTTATAAGATACTACATAATTTCGGCTGCTATTTTTTGAGCATCCCCTTTACGCTCTTTATGACATTTTCAGCGCATATGCCGTATTCATTCATAATCTCTCCTCCAGGAGCAGAGGCTCCAAACATGTCAACTCCTATGGTCTTTCCATTTCTTCCTACATATTTTTCCCATCCCAGTGTGATTCCAGCTTCAATCGAGACCCTCACATCAACATTTTCCGCAAGTACCTCTTCTTTGTACTCTTCCGACTGCTGCTCGAATTTTTCAAAACTCAAAAAGCTTATGACTCTGCAGTCTACTCCATCTTTTTCAAGCTCTTCAGCCGCGTCCATGAGAACCGACACTTCTGATCCGCTTCCCATTAACACAGCGTCAGGGTTTTCGCCTTTTTCTTTCTTTACAATATATGCTCCCTTAATGGCATTCTCATCTGCCAGTCCGCTGTAATTAAGCTTTTGCCTTGAAAGTATAAGAGCGCTCGGTCCGTCGTTTCTGCAGATAGCATCCGCCCATGCATATGAAGTCTCAGCCGAGTCCATAGGCCTGTATACGTTGAGGTTAGGTATTCCCCTTAGCGACATTATGTGCTCCACAGGCTGGTGAGTGGGACCGTCTTCGCCAACACCTATGCTGTCATGCGTGAATACAAAAACTACAGGTATTCCCATAAGTGCCGCAAGCCTTATGGACGGCCTCATGTAATCGGAAAAAACTAAAAACGTAGAGCCGAACACCCTGTATCCTCCATGAAGGGCTATTCCATTGAGCACCCCTCCCATGGCATGCTCCCTTATTCCAAAGTATATATTGTCGCCTTGTGGATTTTCAGCCGAGAATATTCCACGTCCTTCAAGAGTGGTCTTTGTGGAAGCGTTGAGATCTGCTGAGCCGCCTATTATGTTTTCAAACTGCTCTTTCAACATATTGAGTACTTTTCCTCCTGTTACTCTAGAAGCCTCATCCGCTTTAATCTCCATTAATTTTCCATTTGAAATCAGCTTTTCGACTTTAATTTCATTTTCGTGCCATCGTAAAAGCTCGCTATGTTTTTTGGGATGCTCTCGCTTATAACTGTCCATAACATCATCCCACTTTTCCTTGTCCGCTATTTTAGAGTCAACTATGTCTTTCGCGTGGGCATATACATCATCAGGCATGTAAAACTGCTTGTCTTCATACCATCCCAGGCTTTTCTTCGCTAAAGCAGCTTCCTCCGCTCCAAGGGGCGCTCCGTGGGCAACTGCCTTTCCAGCCTTGTTTGGACTTCCATACCCTATTATGTTCTTTACGGCTATAAAAGACGGCCTTTCCTCTTCCTCCCTCGCCTTTCTTATGGCAGTATTTATCTTTTCAATGTCATTTCCATTGTCAACCTCCATTACATGCCAGCCATATGCAGAGAATCTCATTTTCACGTCTTCAGTAAATGAATTTTTTGTGCTTCCGTCTATTGTTATGCCGTTGTCATCATAAAGGCATATAAGTTTTCCAAGACCCAAATGTCCTGCAAGCGATGCCGCTTCGGCGCTTATCCCCTCCATTAAGTCTCCATCTCCCGCAATCACATATGTGTTATGGTCTATGACACTGAATTTTTCAGTGTTGAATCTCGCTGCAAGCTTTTTTTCTGCTATAGCCATCCCTACTGCATTTGCAAATCCCTGTCCAAGAGGTCCTGTAGTAGTTTCAACACCGGGCGTATGATCATATTCCGGGTGGCCAGGCGTTATGCTTCCAAGCTGTCTGAAATTTTTTATATCGTCCATTTGGACCTCATATCCAAAAATATGAAGAAGCGAATAGAGAAGCATTGAACCGTGTCCCGCAGAAAGCACAAACCTGTCCCTGTCAATCCACTTTGGGTCCTCAGGTGTAAACTTCAAAAAATTCTTCCAAAGCTCGTATGTCATTGTCGCAGAACCCATGGGAAGCCCCGGATGACCTGAATTGGCTTTTTCAACCGCATCCACCGACAAAAATCTTATTGCATTTATAGTTCTTTCATCTATTCCACTTGAACTGTTCAATATACCACCGCCTTAATGTTATTTTAATATTGTATTACCCAAATGGCTCCTTTTGTAATCTTTTCACACAATACGGCAATAAAAAAGCCGGAATTTGAATGCTATTCAAATTCCGGCTTTTTTTCGATAAAACCTCTTAGTCCTTGTATATCTTTATTCCGTTTTTTTTCATAACGTCAAGAATTATGCCGGCAGTCTCTTCTATTGCCTTGTTAGAGACATTTATTATAGGGCAGCCTATTCTTCTCATTATGTCCTCGGCATAGCTTATCTCTTCAAGTATCCTCTGGTAAGATGCATAGTTTGCGCTGCTCGAAAGTCCAAGTGCCTTGAGTCTTTCTGTCCTTATCTGGTTAAGCTTTTGAGGCGAATTTGTAAGTCCAACTATCTTTCTAGGGTTGACCTCAAAGAGTTCCTTGGGAGCCTGCGCCTCTGGCACAAGGGGTATGTTTGCAACCTTTATGTTCTTGTTTGCAAGGTACATGCTAAGAGGAGTCTTTGAAGTCCTTGATATTCCTATAAGAACAAGATCAGCCTTTTCAAGGCCCTTAGGGTCTTTTCCGTCATCATATTTAACTGCAAATTCTATTGCCTCAACCCTCTTGAAGTACTGCTCGTCAAGCTTTCTTATCGCTCCCGGCTCTCTTCTTGGGGCTGTGTTTGTTCTCAATGCTATGCAGTTTATAAGATCGCTTAAAAGATCTACATTCGGAATATCATTTTCACTGCAGAATTTCACAAGACATTCCACAAATTTCAGATTCACAAGAGTGTATAGTATTATAGAATTTTCTTCTTTTGCAAGCCTTAATATATCCATTAGATTCTCTTCGTCCAAAACATAAGAGTATCTCTTCACTTCATATTCTGTCATATCAAACTGGCTTATTGAAGCCTTCGCCACCTGCTCAGCGGTTTCTCCAAGCGAATCGGATATAACATATATTGCTAAATGACTCATGCAATACCTCCTGATTATTATATTATTCTCCGGCAAGTTCTACAAAAAATCTCGTTATGTTTGTCTTTGAAATCTTTCCAAGTATCCTGTAGCCTTCTTTGCCGTCTTCTCTTTTTATATATTCAACAACCGGTATGGAATCAACTTCGTGCTCTATTATCTTTCTCGCAACATCCGAAGCGCTGTCATTTGGGCTGGCCATTATTATATTAGGCATTCTTGTCATTATTATTCCAACTGGTATCTTATTTATGTCCATTCCACCTATAGCGCTTTTTAGAAGGTCTTTTCTAGACACCACACCTGAAAGGAATCCGTCATTTGTCACAAATACACTCCCAGTGTCTTCTAAAAATATGGTGACTATTGTATCATATACCGTAGCCTCTTCACTCACGACTATGGGCACACTCATCATTTCTTCAACTTTTTTTGACTTTAGCTTTTTTGAGACAAGATTGTTTTCATCTATTCCAACATAAAAATATCCTACTTTGGGTCTTGCATCCAGTATTCCAGACATAGTAAGTATTGCAAGGTCAGGTCTTAGCGTGGCCCTGGTAACACTAAGCATGGATGCTATGTTTTCACTCGTTATAGGCCCTTTTTCCTTGACTATATCTATTATTTTCAACTGTCTGTCTGATAGTTGTATGTTACTCACCTCTTCCAAAATAATGTGATATACTATTTATATAGTATATATTTATTGTATATTTATTATGGTGAATTGTAAATAAGTATATTTAATATTTTATGCCCTTTTCAACATACTGTACAAAATTCAAGGCTCTCCAGCATTCCCGCACATGCCTGTTACTTCTTTCAGCAATTCCCTTTTCTATTCACTCATGTCCCCTCAAATGTAAAAAGCCGCGAACCAGAGGCAATACACCCTGTTTCACAGCTTTTGTAGTCAATATTTTCTTCAAAATCTCAATCCAACCTGTTCACATGTTACTATTTATCATCCTGCTCTTCTTCCTTGTTGTCACCTTTCTTTATTTCAATTTCCTCTTCTTTTTGCTGTTTCTTCGAAAAAGGCATTTTCCCCTTCATTTCAGAAAGCTTTTCCTCTGTAATGTCATTAACGTCAACTACTTCGCCGTCATCCTTGACTATCTTTATCTTGTATTTAGTTATCATAGCCGCCGAAACACCTATTATAGCCGCTATTGGGGCAAGTATTACTCCTATGGCTCCAACTGTAACTGGAAGATTTAAAAGAACCTCTCCGTCCTTTTCAAGTATAACCTTTGTGACATTCCCCTTTTTAAGCGCTTCCTTCAGCTTTTCTATAATTTCGCTTCCCTTTTCACTGATTTTTGCAACCTCTTCAAATTCCTCTTTTTCTTCTCTTTCTATGGCTATTATGGCCTCTATTACATCTCCCTGCGCATTTTCAAGTGCAACCTTTGCCTTTTCATAGCTCGATCCAGTCCTGTCAACCACCTGATCAATTTTCTCAAGAGTTATTGTGTTATCCATAAATACCCCTCCCATTTACTTTGTATATTAGTATTGTCTATATTCTTCATACCCCTCTATGTTTTCATACATGTAGAGCCTCAAAACCTTTTTCAGCTCCTTCAGTATTATAGGGGATACCCTTGCCTTTACACATTTTTCAAAACTGCCTTCTATTATATATTTCATGAGCTCTATAGTGGTCCTGTCGACTCTTTCAGCCCTAGGGTCAAATCCAAGACAGTCTGCGCATAAAATCCCCCCAAGCCTTATGCTGATTCTGTATGTTTTTGCATCTTGGCTCTGGCAGTTGACGCAGCCGCTTATCTGAGGCCTGTATCCCAGGTATTCAAGATATTTGAGTTCGAATATCCTGGTGATGTATTCCACATCGTAATCCCTGTAACCATAGCAATAGAGCGTCTTTAAAAGAATATCTAGCAGCCTGCCATTTGTCTGGTTTTCAACTATTGAATTCCTTGTGAGATTGGCAATATAAGCTGCATGTGAAAGCAGGTCAATGTCCCTTGATATTCCAAAGAAATTCTCATTCAAGTCGCATTGGTTCACCCTGTACATCGAAGAAGACTTGTACAGCAAATATGTTCCGTGTGCAAAGACCTGCGAGCATGGCATAAGCGTGCTTTTGCTCCTTCTGGCACCTTTTGCAACTGCAGTGACCTTTCCAAGCTTTCTTGTGAAAAGCGTAAGTATACTGTCAGATTCAGAGTACTTTACACTTCTTAGCACTATTGCCTCGGTTTCTATATGCATATCCAATAATTGTCCTTTCTTTAATATACCCTTTAAAGTATTATGAAAACAGTTTGTATTGCATGCCGTGCTTAACTTAGCAGAAGAATTGTTGTAAGAGTAAAGTATATGGTTATTCCAGTAATGTCGAGCGCTGTGGATATGAATGGCGCAGAAGCCACTGCAGGATCGACTCCAAACTTCTTAAACATTATAGGAACTATAGTTCCTATTGTCGCAGCAGTAATCATGTTTACAGCCATGGACATGCCGACCACCATTCCAAGTTTTATTTCACCCATCCAAAAAAAAGCTACTATGCAAACGACTATACTGCATATGAGGCCTACACAGGCCCCTATGCTCATCTCCTGCAATATAGTCTTTATGCTCTTGCCAGCCTCTACGTGTCCCGTAGCAAGACCCCTCACCGTAAGCGTTGATGACTGAGTTCCGACATTTCCTCCCATCCCGGTGAGAAGAGGCATGAAAAACGCTACCGCAGCATAGCTGTTCAATGTACTTTCATATCTGCTCAGTATGGTGGCTGACATCACTCCGCCAAACAATGTCACTATAAGCCACGGAAGCCTTGCCTTTACCGATGAGAATACCCTCGGAAGGAACTGGTCCTCTTCATACAGCTCCACCTCAGTCTCCATTGTACCCGCAAATTTGTATATATCCTCCGTTGCCTCTTCTTCTATGACGTCCATTATGTCATCGAATGTTATTATACCTCTTAGCCTTCCGTTCGTATCCGTTACAGGTATTGCCAGAAGGTCGTATTTCGTAACGATTTTTGCAACCTCTTCCTGGTCGTCGTTTATGTTGACGGATATTACGTTTTCATTCATTATCTCTTCCACAAGAGTTGTAGGCTTTGAGACTATGAGCTCTCTTAGCGATATAACCCCCGCCAGCTTGCCATTTTTGTCCACTACGTATACATAATATATAGTCTCCGCATCTGGCGCGTTTTCCCTTAGATATTCTATAGCGTTATATATTGTTATATCTTTTCTGAGAGACACAAAATCCGTGGTCATTATACCGCCGGCAGTGTCCTCTTCATATATCAAAAGTTCCTTTATGTCTTCGGCGTCGTCAATGTCAAGCAGGTTTATTATCTCGTGCCTTTTTTCTTCTGACATCTCGCCAAGAAGGTCAACCATGTCATCCTGGGACATGAGATCCAAAAGCCTTTTCTTCTGGTCTTGTGAAAGCGATGACAGTATCTCAGAGAATGTGTCAGAATCCAGTTCATCCAGAACCTTTGCCGCAAGCTCCCAGGGAAGAACCTGGAATAGTTTTTGCTTTTTCCCATCCGGAAGCTCTGTCAAAATTTCCGCTATGTCGAGAGGGTGAACTTCCGTCAGATATTCGTTAAGCTCAACTATCTTCTCGCTGTCTATCAGGGCTTCTATTTCAACAAGTTTTTCCAGGAATATCTCCTTGTCCTCCATTTAGAGCCACCCCTTTCATGTGTCGATTTTATACTAGTCCTGTCTGTATCCAAAATTCTTTACATAGTTCTCCCTGTCTCTCCAGTTTTCCTTCACTTTTACCCAAGTCTGAAGGTTTACCTGCGATCCAAAAAGCGCCTCTATTTCCTCTCTAGCGGCTTTTCCTATGCCTTTTAGCTTCCTTCCGTTCTTGCCTATTATTATTCCCTTGTGTGAATCCCTCTCGCAGTATATAACCGCGGATACGTCTATTATGTCTTTTTCTTTTCTCTTCTTTATTCGTTCTATATCGACGGCCACTCCGTGAGGAACCTCTTTTTCAGTATAAAGAAGCACTTTCTCCCTTATTATTTCAGACACTATAACCCTTTCAGGCTGATCTGTAACCATATCGTCAGGGAAATATTTAGGTCCTTCTTCCATATACCCCTTTATTACATTTATAAGTGTCTGGACATTCTTGTTCTTAGCCGCTGAAATGGGCACTATTTCGTCAAATATCCCCTTGGCGTGGTATTTTTCAACTATTTTTATAAGGTCTTCCTTCTCTATTGTGTCTATCTTGTTTACAACAAGTATCTTAGGAGTCTTTATGTTCTTTAGGCTTTCCAGTATCCTGCTGTCCCCAGGTCCCATGCTAATGGAACTGTCCACCATGAATATCAAAAGGTCCACCTCGTTGAAAGTCTGGTTTGCAGCGCTTACCATGAACTCTCCCAGTTTATTCTTAGGCTTGTGAATTCCCGGGGTGTCTATGAACACTATCTGGCTATCGCTGTCTGAATACACGGCCTGTATCTTGTTTCTGGTAGTTTGAGGCTTGTCACTTATTATGGCAACCTTTTCTCCTACTATTGCATTTATTGTAGTGGATTTTCCCACGTTAGGCCTTCCTATTACACTTACAAATCCTGATTTAAAATTCACTATATCTCCTCCATATTTTCAATATTTTTTCCTGTAAATACATTCGGTATAAGATCCTTTATGCTGCATACAGTATATTCTCCACTTGAATTTGCAGCAATAACCTCTATTTCCAGTCCGAATTCGGCAATAACCTGCCTGCATATTCCGCATGGGAATGTGTAGTCGTTCGAATCGGAAGTGATTGCTATTGCCTCAAACTCCCTCTCACCTTCCGATACTGCCTTGAATATGGCTGTTCTTTCAGCGCAGTTTGTGGCCCCATAGCTTGCACATTCCACATTGCATCCTGTATATACCTTGCCGCTCTTACCTAAAAGTGCAGCACCCACTCTGAAATTAGAGTACGGGACATATGCATTTTCTTTAGCCTTGATTGCTATATCCAAAAGTTCTTTTGAATTCATATAATACACCTCTTATTCTTTTTCTTTCTTAAATACAATTCCTGCTGAAACTATAAGCTTTATAGCCTCTTCTATAGGTATGTCAAGATATGTTATGTTATCCCTGTCAATCATTACAAGCATTCCCGAAGTGGGGTTTGGCGTTGTAGGTACAAACACCGAAAAGCAGGCTTTGCCGGTTGTCTCGTCCACAAACGCAGGGCTTTTGGAAGTCAAAAATCCCAGAGTGTATATCCCCTTGGAAGGGTATTCTATAAGCACAGTTGATTTGAACCCGTCCTTTTGCTTGTGTGCAAATCCGTCAAACACCTGCTTTATTGAAGCGTATATCATTCCCACAAGTGGAACCTTGAACATTATCCCCTCGAAGAACTTGAATATCCTCTTTCCAAGCACATTAGTCGCAAATATGCCAGTGATGAGTATAAGTATTACCGTGATTATAAAACCTATGCCATAAATCTGAAAACCTATGAGCTTTTCTATGGGTTCCCTGAATATTGAATCCACCTTGTTGAAAAGCCAGAATATTAAAGATATGGTTATGGCACTCGGCAGGAGAGTCAAAAGCCCTGTTAAAAATATTGTCTTGAAAGATTTTATTTGTATCTCTTCATGGTTCATGTTTTTCAAGTCTGAAGCCCTCCCTTTTACATTTTCAACAAGTTAAATATAAGCACGGTAAGTGACATTCCCAAAGCTGCTCCGCCAATGGTTTCAATCCTTGTATGTATCTTGGATGCCACCCTGCTTTCAGATACTATCACAGCAAGCGCATACGCAAGGAATGAAATAAGCAGTTTTTCATTTGAAAAAGTTATAATTGTCGCAATTGAAAAAGAAACAGCCGAGTGTCCACTTGGAAATCCTCCTCTTGTATAGCTTCCCTTTCCAATCATTATCTTGATTCCAAACACAAATATTATAATGGCAATTATCGCTATAAAGAATATTTTCTGGTCTGAATCCGAAACTTTGTTTACTATGGTGTAGGGGATCCCCACTATGTGTTCAAAAAATACAAGACACCCTACACCTGCAGCATTGATGGATGTGACGAGTACCGCACCGGCTGACACATCCTTTACAAACTTTGCAAGCTCATTGTATTCTTCTGTAAAAAGATCTATAGACTTTTCAATAGCAGTATTTATCATCTCAAATGCTATTACAAGCGATATGGAAAATATCACGGCTATCATTTCGAGCCTTGATATGTCAAATACAAGACTTGTAATTAACACGAGTATTCCTATTATAAAATGTATTCTGAGGTTTCTTTCAGATAAAAACGCCCTTACTATTCCGTTTATAGCATCATTCACACAGTGGATAAAATTCCTGTCTCCCCTACAGTTGTTTTTGCCCATTTTAGTCCCTCTTTATACCCAGTTTTCCAAGCACGTCTTCTTCTTTGCTCCTCATTACTCTTGTGTTTTCTTCAGTGTCATGGTCATATCCCATAAGATGGAACATGCTGTGGCATACTAAAAATGCCATTTCCCGTTCAAAGCTGTGAGCATATTCACGGCTTTGCTCCAATGCCCTTTCCAGCGATATGACTATATCTCCAAGCAGCTTTTCCTCAAGCTGAGATTCCCCCTCTTCCACAAGCGGAAATGAGAGAACGTCAGTTGCCCTGTCAATATCCCTAAAGTCCCTGTTTAACTCCCTTATCTGATCGTTGTCGACAAATACCATGCTGACTTCATAATCGCTGTTCCAGCCTTCGTACTCAAGGCATTTTTCCATTACAGATTCAAGCTTTTTCATGAGCTCTTCTTCTATTTCCATTTTGTCCTGCCTGTTGTCCAGTTCTATATTCACTGTATATTCCTCCATGTGTTTTATTTTATATCTTTTTCCTCAGGGTATTCTATTCTCTCATGGAACATTCCCATTATGACTTCCAAAAATGAATCTTTTACAATTTGAATCTCCTTGAGAGTAAGGTCGCTGTTTTCAAGCTGCCCGTCTTCAATCTTGCCGTTTACCACCTTGTCTATCATATTGCGTATGCTTTCCCTCGTAGGTTCTTTTATACTTCTTATGGCCGCTTCTGAAGAATCCGCAAGCATCACCACAGCAGCTTCCCTTGTCTGGGGCTTCGGTCCCGCATATCGAAACTGCATCTCATCTGGATTTTTCCCCTCATTTTTAAGCTTATAATAAAAATATGCGACAAGCGTAGTTCCATGGTGCTCTTTTATTACATTCACTATTTCATTTGGAAGCTTGTGTTTTTTAGCTATTTCAACCCCTCTTGTTATGTGCTCCTTTATTATCTGAGCGCTTAAAGATGGAACTATCCGATCGTGAGGGTTGTCGTTTGTAAACTGATTTTCCTTGAAAAAATAAGGTCTCGCCAGTTTTCCGGTATCATGATAGTATGAAGCAACCCTTGCAAACAGGGAATTGGCCCCTATTCTCTCGCATGCTCTTTCAGCCAGGTTTCCGACTATCATGCTGTGATGATATGTCCCCGGAGTTTCTATAAGCATCCTCTTTAGTATTTCATTATTGGGATTCGAGAGTTCCAAAAGCTTCATGCTCGTTAGCACATCAAAATAGTGTTCCCATATAGGAAGACTGCCCACCACAAGTATTGATGAAAGTATCCCTGAAAGAAACACAACTATACAGCTCACTATGAGACTTTTCATGTCCATGGAGCTGAGCATTCCAAATGCGGCCAGTGTCATTACGTTTATAAGGCCTATCTTTAGGCCTGAAATTATCACACTTCTTCTTTGACCCATGTTAAAACGCGTAAATGCCGCAAAACTTCCGGAAATTAAAAACACCATGAACAGATTCACATCTCCTATGACTACATAAGCCATTATGGAAATTACCATATTTGAAACAAGTGCTATGTTTGAACCAAGCAGTATGCTTATAAGCATGCTCGCACCCGCCATAGGCATAATATAAGGCGACACGACATTGACTATCAGCGATATTATGAATATGCTCATCATTATCATGAGCAGCATTAAAAGCTGCCTTTCCTTTACAAACATGGACTTTTTGAAAAGGTACATATACATTCCCAAAAATGTCTCCATAACTATAAGTATGAGGGTTATTCCCACAAGCTTGAATATGTCGTCCTTGAGACTTTTTCCTGAGATTCCCGCCTCTTTGAGCATATCCATTTTCTCACTAGTTATAACTTCCCCTTTCGATATTATATTTTCTCCTTTTTTGATTATAACCCTTTCAACAGAATCTTTCGCATCCTCGATATTTTGTTGGGTCTTTTCCATGTCTAAAAACTTGTTTGCCTTTATATTGGCATTCATGAGCTCTATACCCAGAAGCTTTTCATCCTGAGAAAGCTTGTCTATTTCCTCAAAGAACTCGGATATGTTCTCCTTCTCCAGCTCTATGTCTTCTTTTTTGACTCCTGTGCTCATTATCTGGCTTATTATCTCAAATATATAGTTCTTCAGGCTGTCCAGCTTCGCCAGTTCCGTATTGACTGCCGTATTCATGGACTTTTCAGATATCACAAAGTGTTCCTTCCTGAGCTGCCCAAGTTTTTGCTCCAGCTCTAGATCTTCTTGCACCTTAAGCCTCTTCACGTCATAGAAGAATCCATCTATATCGGCCTTTATCTCGGCCTGTATCGTCGGATTTATTCGATAAACAGGTTCAGCCTGCTCAACAGCTCTTTTTATAAGAGCTTCAGTTTGAACTTTGTTTTCTATATCCCTTGAAGCTGTTATGCTTTCTTGAGCCACTTCGCCAATTTTGAAACTATACTTGTCATTTGATATGAACGTATAGAGTAGTACGAAATTAATAATAAAAAACAAAATGGCGAGGGAAAATTTCCTGAATTTCATTTCCCGTCTCCTTTCAAGGTCACTTCAATATCATTTTTTGCTCTGCTCTTTCATCTCATCCGCTTTTTCAAACTTCTCATAGGCCTTTATTATCCTTTGAACCAATGAATGCCTTACCACATCTTTTTCAGAAAGGATTGAAAAACCTATGCCCTCGACCTCTCCAAGCACCCGCCTTGCATGCACAAGCCCGGTATTTTTGCTCGTAGGAAGGTCCGTCTGGGTCACATCTCCCGTTACAACCGCCTTTGAACCAAGCCCAAGCCTTGTTAGGAACATTTTCATCTGCTCTCTTGTGGTATTTTGGGCCTCATCAAGTATTATAAACGAGTTGTCAAGCGTTCTGCCCCTCATGAAAGCAAGCGGGGCAACCTCAATCATTCCCTTTTCCATGTACGCGTTGAACTTTTCCCCTCCCAGTATCTCAAAAAGAGCATCGTAAAGTGGCTTGAGGTAAGGGTCTATCTTCTCCTTCAAGTCCCCTGGCAAGAAACCAAGGCTCTCTCCCGCCTCAACAGCAGGCCTTGTAAGTATTATCCTGTTAACCTCATCCCTTTTAAAAGCCCTTACCGCCATTGCAACGGCCAGATATGTCTTTCCGGTTCCGGCAGGACCTATTCCAAACGTTATGTCATTTTCTTCTATCTTCTTTATATATTCCTTTTGCCCGAAAGTCTTAGGCTTTATGGGGTTTCCCTTGGCACCTATAACTATTATGTCTTCAGAAAGTTTTGAGACCTGTCTTTCTCCACCTTGGCTCTCACGCATTACCTCAAGCGAATACGCTACTTTTTGCTTGCTGAGGCGCTCTCCTTTTTCGACTATTTTAAAAAGCTCCCCTATTAGCTTTTCAGTCTTTTCTATATTGGCCTTTTCGCCTATAAGAACTATGTTCCCATCCCTCAAAACAGTATGGACATTCAGCTCGTCTTCTATTATTTTTATATTCTGATCAAAGTATCCAAACAACTCCCTTTGAAAATCCTCATCTTGAATCTCAAGTTTTTTTTGTTCTATCAAAAATTTTATCCCCCTTAAAAATTTTTAATTTCATTAATCATTATATCATATAAGCCATTTCTTTTGCATTCATACGCAAATATGCAAATACATATGTTCACATTTATTTTTTTGGGTAATTATAAGTTCAAGAACTAATTTATTGGGGGGAATCAACTTGGAAAAGAGCTTAGCACTCATTAAGCCTGACGGCGTAAAAAGAAAGCTTGTAGGAGAAATTATAAAACGATATGAAGACAGGGGACTCATGATAGATAATATAAAAATGATACAGCCCACGACTGAAATGCTCCAGCAACACTACATTGAACATGCTGACAAACCTTTTTTCGCCGAACTCGTGGATTATATGTCTTCAGACTTCGTAGTGGCTATAGTGCTTTCAGGAGAACATGCCATAGAACTTGTGAGAAAAATAAATGGCAGCACCAATTACATGCAGGCTGAACTCGGAAGCATTCGCGGAGACTTTGCAAATTCCATAACTAGAAATCTGGTTCACGGATGCGACTCAGAGGAAAGCTTTAAACGCGAATATGAAATATGGTTTGCACAGTCATAAAAGAATATAAAAAATAAAAGCCTCGAGCTTAATGAATCAAGCTCGAGGCTTTTCTAATGCCATATCAATCTTTTCTAAGGCTTCTTGGTTTAGAGAGTATTTCAGAATAAATTATCCCCTTGACTATGTCATTTGGACTTTCAAAAAGACTTTCAAACGGATTTTCAGCCTCAGCCGTTTCAGCACTATGCAAAGGCTCAACAGTTTTTTTCTTTTCAAGCTCTCTTTTATCAAAATAATATGCGCCTTCTCTTTGAGTCTTCTTTGCTTTTTTTTCAGTTTTTTCTACAGGCACCTCAATGCTTTCAAACGGCTTTACATCTACCGCTGGTTTTTCCTGCTGGGCCTTTTGAGCAAGCATGTCCTGCTGCCTTTTAATTTCCTGAGCCATATCCTTGAAGTAGCTTTCTATGCTCTTTTTTTTTGGCGCATCCATAATCTCTCTTTCTTTAGCCTTTGCAGGAGCACTTATTTGGTCTTTTGTTCTTTGCCTTCTTGCCTGTGCCTGCTGTTCTCTGGCTCTTTTCTTTCCCTTGCCGAGTATATTGCTTATGACAATCAGAGCTATTATCCATAAAATATCTTCCAAAAGATCACGTCCTTTTAGGCATTGTAAATAAAGAACAAGTCAAATATTCTAACATACTGACTAATTATTTATTTGAACACGCCTTATTTCTTGTCTCCAGGACTTCCTTTCTTAACCCCTGTAACGCCGGATATTGATTCTCTCATATTTGTGTCAGCCATGACATTTTTCATTTTGTAGTAATCCATTATCCCAAGATTTCCCTGTCTGAAAGCTTCTGCTATTGCAATCGGCACCTGAGCCTCTGCCTCTACAACCTTCGCCCTCATTTCTTCTACCTTCGCCTTCATCTCTTGCTCTCTTGCTATAGCCATAGCTCTTCGCTCTTCTGCCTTGGCCTGGGCTATTTTCTTGTCCGCCTCCGCCTGATCGGCCTGAAGCTGGGCTCCTATGTTTCTTCCTACATCGACATCCGCAATGTCTATTGAAAGAATCTCAAATGCAGTACCTGCATCAAGCCCTTTTTCAAGCACAGTTTTTGATATCATATCAGGATTTTCAAGGACCTGCTTGTGACTTTCTGCAGAACCCACTGTGGTTACGATGCCCTCGCCGACCCTTGCTATTATGGTCTCCTCGCCGGCACCGCCGACAAGCCTTCCTATATTGGCCCTTACAGTTACCCTCGCTCTTGCTATTACCTCTATACCACTTTTTGAAACAGCCGCTATCTTAGGTGTCTCAATAACCTTTGGATTTACGCTCACCTGAACAGCTTCAAGAACATCCCTTCCAGCAAGATCTATAGCAGCAGCCTGCTCGAATTCAAGATTTATATTCGCTCTTTGGGCCGCTATAAGCGCATTTACAACAGAATCCACATCTCCTCCAGCCAGATAGTGGGCTTCAAGCTTGTCTATGCCAAGACTTAACCCCGCCTTTGTAGCCTTTATCATAGGGTTTACTATCTTTATAGGAGCAACCCTTCTGAATCTCATTCCCACAAGAGTAAGTATTGAAACTTTAACCCCCGAGAAAAGCGCTGTTATCCAAAGCCCCACAGGTATGAAGCTGAAGAAAAGTGATACGAATACTAGTATTATACCTAGCAGTAATACTGGTCCCAAAAATTGCATTTTATTCTTCCCCCTTTTTCCTTACTATTATTTTACTTCCTTCTACTCTTATTACCTTTACCTTTTCACCTTTTTCTATAAGACCGCTTTCTGCTATAGCATCAAGCATTTCTCCTTCTATCTCAATCTTGCCCGAGGGTCTTAAAAACGAAAGACACACTCCCTCCTTTCCGAGATATTGGCTTTTTTCCTCAGATGATATGTATCCCTCGTCCTTGTTGAGATTTGTATCCAGAAGAAGAGTCTTTGAAAGCTTCCTTTTGGGAAGTTTCTTGAATATTATAGTTATAACCACGGCAGTAAGCGCTATTGCTATTACAATATACATAACAGCCTGGGCAACAGATCTCGACGCCATAACAACGCTCATTATTATCGATGATATTCCAAGCACTCCAAACACTCCAAATCCAGGGGCTGCCGCCTCAATCACAAGAAGCACCATACCCACCATAAATACTATTACAGACAGAACCTGTGCGCTACCTCCAAGTATTGATCCCATGAAAAACAGAGAAAAGCCAATTATACTTATTATACCACCAACTCCAAATCCTGGTGTTATTATTTCTATAATCATACCGATGAACCCCAAAGCCAGAAGCAGAGGAGCCACATATGATGAACTTATTATGTTTATGAAATCCTCTACAACAGTGGATTCAATTTCAGTCTCTGAAAAGCTTTCTATATCAAGGCTTTCGTATATCTGCCTCCTATTTAGCGCCTTTCCGTCTATAAATCCTATATCAACGGCCTCATTCGTAGTAAGATTTAAAAGCTTGCCTTTTTCTATAAGCCCTTCTATTTCTATGTCCTTGTCAGCCATCGCCATTACAACCTGAGGGTCCCTTCCCTTTTCTTCGGCCACTGTCTTAAGCTGCTTTTTCCAAAACGATATATTCTTTTCAGTCGCAGGTATTGTCTCTGCAGAACCTATGGTTGCACCCGGCGCCATGTATATCCTATCACAAGATATGCTTATAAGCACTCCCGCCGATATTGCCTTTTTGTTTATATATGCCGCCGTAGGCACAGTGGATGATATTATGGCATCACTTATGCTGATAGCCGAATCGACCCTTCCCCCAAATGTGTCGATTTCAAGCAGTATAAGATCCGCACCTTCATCTTCTGCCTTTTGAATAGAATTGTTTATGTAATTATAAAGCCCGGGTGTAACCTCGGTTTTTACGTCTATGACATATATGCTTTTCTTGTCGTCTATGGCCCCTGCAATTCCCCCAAGAGAAAGCAGCATGGCAAGAACAAGCATTATGTATTTGGATAATGTTCTTTTCATTTAATCCACCTCTATCCCATATTGTTTTTATACAATTACCCCTGCGTAATTGCCCCTAAACCTTTTAAAAACAAAACAAAGAGGCAAAACTAAAAGTCTGCCTCTTTTTATCTATTATAATAATTTTCTAGCGATTTCATTAACAAGCTTTCCATCTGCTTTGCCTTTAAGCTTTGGCATTACTGCAGACATAAGCTTACCCATATCCTTAAGCGATGAAGCCTGGATCTCTTGTATAGTCTCTGCAACTATTTTTTCCACTTCTTCTTTTTCAAGCTGTTTCGGAAGGTATTCTGTTATGATTTCAATTTCCTTGCCAGTTTGTTCAACCAGATCGTCTCTTTGAGCTTTTTTAAACTCCTCGAGAGAATCTTTTCTCTGCTTAAGTTGCTTGGATATGAATTCTATCACTTTTTCGTCATCTGCCTCCACCCTGTTGTCCACCTCATACTGCTTTACAGCGGACCTTATAAGCGTGATTACAGATTTTTTGACAGCATCTTTTTCTTTCATAGCCGTCTTTAAATCGTCCATGAGCTGTTCTTTTAAGGTCATTCGACCTCACACTCCTTAGATTTATTTACCTTTTCTCTTTCTTCCTGCCTTTATTCTCTTTTTCTTTTCACTAGGCTTTTCGTAGTGCTCTCTTTTTCTTACTTCAGACAGTATACCAGACGTAGCACACTCACGCTTGAATCTTCTAAGGGCGCTATCTAGAGTCTCGTTATCTCTTATCTTTATTTCTGCTGGCATTTTCTTCCCTCCCTCCGTTACTAACAATCCTTCTGAATATGTAGCTGTATCTAGAGCCGCATAAGTTGATGTATTCCATACTCAGATATTATAAAACATATTTGAATATTCTTCAAGTCTTTTTTAACCTGATTTTAACCTGGAGGCCAAGTTAAGTTTCTTCCTCCGAGAACGTGGTAGTGAATATGCTTCACTTCCTGCCCTCCCTGTTCTCCACAGTTGTTCACAACTCTAAACCCACTCTCTGATATTCCAGCGTCTTTCGCAATTTGCTGTATTACCTTGTGTATGTGCGAAACTACTTCAAGCTCACTTTCGGGAATATCCATAAAAGTTGGATAATGCTTCTTAGTTACAACTAATACATGAACTGGCGCCGCCGGGTTTATATCCTTGAATGCAAACACCTTGTCATCCTCATACACCTTTGTAGAAGGAATTTCCCCCTTCACTATTTTACAGAAAATGCAATCCTCCATATTTATGCCCCCTATTACATATTCTAAACATTTTATGTTATAAAATGTATTATACTATAATATTATACACCTATTTCAATATTCCCTCTATTTTTCCTTCGCTTATTTCATCAAGCTTCACTTTTTTTATCAGGCCCTCTATATTTTCACCACTCATTGCAACTACTTTTACATAATTCGAAGTGTGCCCTTCGTATATTCCCGGCTTTATTTCCTTTTCAAACAGCACGTCGACTTCTCTGCCTAAAAGGTTTTCCATGAATTTGTCTGTGTTCTTCTGAGAAAGCGCTATAAGCTTTTCGCTTCTTGAAGACTTTGTCTGCGGGTCTATCTGATCTTTCATCTTTGCCGCAGGAGTTCCCTTTCTAGGCGAGAACTTGAATATGTGCATCTGGAAAAGCTCTATTTCCCTCAAGAACTCGTACGTCTTTTCAAACTCCTTGTCCGTTTCGCCCGGGAAGCCGACTATTATGTCAGTAGTCAGCGCAACGTCGTCAAAATACTCCCTGAGCGTGTTTGCAACCTCCATGACATCAGATGCCGTATATTTCCTGTTCATCCTCTTTAGGGTCTCGTCGCACCCGCTTTGTATGGAAAGATGGAAATGCGGGCATACCTTGTGAAGGCTCGCTATTTGCGAAACAAATTCCCGGCTCATCATGTCTGGCTCTACAGAGCTCATTCTTATTCTCTCTATGCCGTCTATTTCGTGTACAGCCCTTATTACGTCTATTATCCTATCGCCATCTAAATCGTCTCCATAGCAAGCCACGTTTATTCCTGTAAGCACTATCTCCTTGAAGCCCGCCCTTGCAAGCTCCTTTACTTCGCTCACTATGTTGTCTATGCCCCTGCTTCTTATCCCTCCCCTTGCATACGGGATTATGCAGTACGAGCAGAATCGGTTGCATCCGTCCTGTATCTTTATGAAAGCCCTAGTCTTGCCCCTCATATGCTCTATGTGCATCTCCTCGAACGTCTTAAGCTTCATTACATTCTCGACTTTTACAGTCTTTTCTCCCGGAGTGCACCCTTCTATTATCTGCACTATTTTCGACTTGTCCTTTGTTCCGACTATTACATCCACTTCTTCTATTTTTGCGACTTCGTCTGGAGCCACTTGCGAGTAGCATCCTGTCACGGCTATTATCGAATCGGGGTTCGTCCTTTTTGCCCTTCTCAAAAACTGCCTTGATTTCCTGTCGCTTATATGAGTCACCGTACATGAATTTATGACGTATATGTCGGCAAACTCCTCAGGGTCGACTATATCATACCCGTTTCTTTCAAATATGTCCTCCATGGCATTGGTCTCATACTGGTTTACCTTGCATCCCAGCGTGAACATCCCCACGGTTTTTTTTCTTCCAAAACGGCTTTCAAACTCTTCAGCTGAAAGCGCTATATCTATATTTGCATTCATAAAACTTCCTCCAATACATATGCTCTACTGCTTTATTGACTCTTCCTATGCAATTATACCAAAAACGTATATATACGTACATGAATATGTTGAAAAAGTTTTGGAGTGCGCCTATGCTCAATACCTATTAATCTATAACAGGCATTTCAGTCATATAATCATCATATTCAATACTCGACTTGGACAATCTATTCATAGTTTCCCCTGCATTCAGCCTGAACTTCATCCGCACTCCCTCATCCAGTATTTCATCATCACATGATACAGTTTCTTCAACAGTCAGCGAATATATCTCGCCCGTATCGTATGCATACTTCGGCTGTACAACAATTTTCTTGCCCTCTACTTCTATTTCTGTTTGCAGTTCCTTATAAAATTCGTCCGCAATATGTATGCTTCCAGCGCTTTTAATCTCTTTGCTGAGCTCTATGCTAAATTTCTTGCCTGAATCAGCTATGCTCATAGGCTCCCATCTAGCGTAGTGCACAAGGGCCTTTTCGCAGTTTTGCACGGCATTCATGTAGTCAACAACGCCATATCCATAGTAATTATCCTTTCCAATATCTCCGCAGTCTACTGACGTCTCCCTTATAACCTGCATTATTTCGTCTACTGACCAGTATGGACGGAGTTTTTTCAAAACACCAGCCTGGAATGACACAAAAGGTGCCGAATACGATGTTCCTCCATGAATCCCATAGCTGCCGTCAAGCTCCATTGTGGTTATGTTGTCCGCAGGAGCCATTACATCTATTTTGTCGTTGTAATTTGAAAACCACGACTTCTTACCGCTTGGCTCTATCCCGCCCACAGAAATCACACAGTCATATGATGCCGGGTAGCAGTAGCTTGCACTATCATCATTTCCAGCAGCAGCAACCACTACTATGTCATTATACGCTGCCTTTTGAACAGCCTCCTCCAAGCTGGCATAGTCAATATGGCTTTTTATGCTTATGTTTATGACATCAACATCTTGGGCTATAGCATATTCTATTGCTTTCACTATAAATTCTTTTGTACTTTCCCCCTGGTCATTCACCGCTTTAATAGCTAGAATGTCAACATCCATACCCGTCCGTTTAGAAAGTTCCATAAGTATGCTCGATACCTTTGTACCGTGTCCCAATGTATCCGTATAGTCATCGCTGCCTTCCACAAAATTATATCCCCCCGTAACATACTCGTTTGTAATATCATTTTCTACGATTCCAGAATCGATTACAGCGATTCTAATTGGAGTGTCAATTTCATACTCCAAGCTATCGCACTCCACTTTCTCGTATTCCCACTGCGCATATGCAATTCTACTGGGAAAAATCATAGCCACTGAAACAATATAGCAAATAATAATTTTTTTCATAATCGCACACCCCTAGAATTTGGTTTTATATGTATCTTTTATATGATATACCAATTTAAGGTTTTCAATGCATTAAATTATCCATAAATTCAATTTTTTCCAAGTCATTTCCATATTGTATAGTAGGACTGCCGCAACATAAACAACTTCCTCTTGAATCAAAAAAGAAAAGACTCGAAAGTCTTTTCATCTATTTGAAGCCATATGATTCATTTTTTCCTCTAGCTGATTTTCATCTGCCTGTAGTCCAGAGTTCTCGATCTGTATTTGTATTTGAAGTGCTTTAAGTTGACCACTATGACTATGCTTATTATCACAAGCAAAAACCAAGAGCTTATCTTTCCAATGTGGACCATGCACCATACCTCATCCTGGTTTGGATATTTCCACGCTCCCAGAAAAGTCGATATGTTCTCCGCAATCCATATGAAAAATCCTATGAGAAAAAATGAAAGTACCAAAGGCATACTATATCTTTGCCTGTTTACCTTGAATTCAACATAGGCACCCTTGAAAGCCATAAAAAGACTAAGTATTATTATCCACCTAATATCCATTATATAATGATGTGAAAAAAAATTAATATATATCGCCGCTGCTACCGTGTATGTAATATGGTTTTCAGGCCAGTTCATAAATTTCAAGTCAAGCCTCTTCCACGCCTGGCACACATAGCTAGCAACGCTCGCATACATAAATCCGCTGTAAAGAGGCACTCCCCCAATTTTAGTCAATGCGTACTCCGGATAAGCCCAAGATCCCATATGCACTTTGAAAAGCTCAAGCATCAATCCTATAACGTGAAACAGCGATATCACCTTGACCTCGTCAACAGTCTCCAGCTTAAAATAAACCATAAGAAACTGCACTGTAAGACAGGCTATCAGTATAAGGTCATACCTGTACAAAAATGGGATGTCTATTATCTTCGAAATCGCAAGTATTATGAATATCGCCGCCGGGAATATGCACGAGAGGGCCTGTTGAATTCCAAAACGTATAAGCTGCCTTGTAAAATACATAAAATAAACAACCTCCTTAATACCTTAACATTCTTTAAAAATAGAATCCCTATGAAACATTGATTCTTTTACACAAATATCAATCGACAGATCCAAAATCCACTCCGCCGGTTCCGTCCTTCCTGATCCTTCTAAACCTTGGATATTCCCTGTCCTTTGAGGCCCTGTAAAAAATCCACTCTTTAGTGGTTCCGATATCCGAATCCTCAAAATCACTTTCAAAGTCCAAAACCACAATATTTCCGCCATTGATATCCATCCTGTAGAGCCCCTTAGGCTCCCCACTCGAATCTTCTGGAGGGACAAGCGTGTAGAATATCCACTCGCCGTCTTTCGAAAATCCGACTACGGATTCATCAGACAGCTTTTCTACATTTCCGCTTTCAACATCCATTTTGCAGAGATTTTTCTTCTCATAATCAATATAGTATATATATCCATCCTCAACAACCATGTCTTTCACATTCACATTTGCAATGTGGCTTTTTTCACTTCCGTCGATATTAATCACTTCAATATGGCCTTGCTTTTCATCTTCGCCTTTATAACTGTAGTATATTTTCCCTTTGCATACAGCCATATCTCTTACAAATTCGTCGCAAAGCACCTCCTTGTTTTGTCCGTTTATATCCATCTTGTATATCTTCCAACCGTCGCTGTAGTTTATGAAGTAAATCCAGTTTCCAACAACGTGCATGTCCCCAGCATAACCCTTAAACAGCCTGTCTTTGTCGCTGCCATCTATTCTCATTCTCACTATCTCTTTACTCTGCTGAAAAAACATCCAGTCTTCCACAATATTAAGTGAATCCTTCCAAGATCCAGAAGACTCGTTTATTAAAATTCTGCTTGCGCTAAAATCCTTAGCAGTCCTGTATACATATGTCTCATTAGCATAAAATATGTAATCATCCGTTTCTGCAACCACTCCGTAGTTGTTTATATTGCTTTGGGTATTCCCCCGCTCGTATTCATCTTCAACAACTATATGCTCCATGCGGCTGAGACGATAAACTTCATATATATTGTCAACTTCTTTAATTATTTCCACATTAGCAACCAAAAGTTGCAAAAGTACTATGGCTATTAGCGCTCCTGCAAAACTCCAAATCCCCCGCAGCAAGGACTGCCCCTTTGTTTTATTCACCATAATGTGTTCAAAATCAGCCTCAATTTCATCATATGAAGGTATCTTTTGGGAACCCTTAATATTAATAGTGAATATATCTTTTCCGAATGTATTTCTGTTGATTTTAATCCACGCCATGCAATCTTTTATGTCAAAATTTATAATGTCGCCTTCCTTCTTTCTTTCAAAACCTATATTGTATTTTGACAGTATATCAGAAAGAGTCTTTTCGACTACTTCTTGCGGAACACCGCATACCGTAATCGCCTTACTCATCCAAGTCGAATAAAACCCCCAAACAGATATAAAGCTATATATTCGCTATCAAAGCCAATCTTACCCAGTTCGATAAGCTGCCTTGCCACAGGTATGGCCCCGACCAAATACAAATATATCCTGGAGTTTTTGTATACTCCATTTGAATTGAGCTTTTTAATTCCCTCAATCAGAAAATGTATTACAAAAAGAAATATAGTCAATACAAGCAAATCTGTTTTCATAGCCATGTTTTCCTTTCTATATTAAATTTCACTCAATCCTATCCCCCTTAAATATTCATAGGTTTCATCATAAAATCCCGGCTGCCTTGTATGATCAGCCTCACATCCTTTTGGAATAAAAATCACCATGCCCTGCCTTGCCCGCGTCAGCAAGACTCTGTATGCATTTTTCAAATACAGCTTAGATTCGTCTTTATTTATATTTTGCCACTTGGTTCCTCTAAACTTTTTAAACTGCCATTTTCCCTCCGCCCTTCTTAAATCAGCGTCCCATGCAACGCATACCCAGTCCAGCTCTAGCCCCTGTATATCGAATTCAGTTGCTACATCCTCCAGGTAAAACGACGATCTTACATCCTCTTTGCAATTCAAAAACCAATTCTTAGAGTCAATTTTCGATTTTACATTTATTCCGTATGGCTTTAACCTATACGCTCCAGAACTTGCAACTATGCCTGTCCTCTCTCCATTTCCCCTTTGATGCAATCCCAGCCATTTTTTTGCACTGTCAAAACTTCTGGTTATATATAGCGGGTAATTTTCCTTTAATTCATTGTATATTTCTTTCGATTCAATTTGTTTTCCATCCAGTATGTTCTTTACTAGATTCGATACGTTTTCACTCCTGAAAGACCTTATTGACGTGTTAAGATGGAGTGATTCTTTTGGCTCATAGTTTATTCCTCCTATAAATTCATGAAACTCCATCCCCTGCGTGTATTCAACATCTTTTAATTCTGAGGATATATACACTTCCCAGTGGGTATAATTGCTTCTCAAAGCATTAAACCACTCGCTCAACCCCGCTTCTCCCGTGTTGATTTCCTGGCCACCGCCGATCAAGCATATTATAACCGACCAATTTTCATGCCTGTCTAAAATACTTATAAGAAATTCCGGTTCAGATTTATTGAAGTCAGGTATTCCTTTTTTTCTGCTCATAAACTGCGAGGTTTGTTCTTTAGTCCACGCCCTTTGGGCTTCGTCAAAAATCACAACTTTTTCAGCTTGAGGCTTTTCATCACTCAAGGCTGCATCCCTAAAGTGATGTATGTTTTGAATAAATGACTTTGCTCTTCTCAATGCATCTGATTTTGTCACTTTTTTCCGAGAATATTCGACCTCATTTCTAGCCAGCGCTTCTTGCAAAACTTCCACTAAAGGTCCATTCCCTGACAAAAAAACAGCATGTTCCTCTTCCTCAAAGTCATGCCTTTCATTTGCAATGTTAAGCCCTGCTAGTGTTTTTCCCGCACCTGGAACTCCCGTGACGAAACAAATTGATTTTTTGTTATGTTTCTTAGAATACTCTATTATTTCATTTATCTCCTGTGTAGTCTTTCCAAGATTTAGAGCTCCGGAGTCAGACCTTGAAATTTCTTTAACGCTATGCCCTTTGTAAAGTGCTTGTGCCGCCTCTATAATTGTAGGCGTGGGCTTATATACCGACTTTTCCCAATCATCGGCTTTTAAATTTTCTCTTTTCTCATTTTGTGCTATTTTTTCAATTTCAGACAAAATATTATATTTGTTGCACAGTATCGGCTTATATACATCATCACTATACTTTTCATGCCTATTAGCGTGACTTTGAGCCTCTGTGGAAACTACAACAGGAACTATACATAGGCCATGGCTTTTTTCATGGAAATTTTTCAGATCAACCGCATAATCCAACACCTGATCAATTGCATGTCTGGTATATTTCGACTCATTAACCTTGAATTCCAGCAAAAATACAACTCCCCTGTAAATAACTACCGCATCAACTCTTTTTCCCATTCTCGGTATTGAGTATTCGAATAGTATATGTGCATTTTTCAGATGTTCAAACTGTGACTTCAAAATCCTGATTTCACTTATCCATGCGTTTTTCTGCAGCTCTTCAAGTGCAAATTCATGGTTTATTGTAAGCTCTCCCAGCACATAGCTTTCTGCATCTTTTACAAAACTCTCTATATCTTTTGAATAGTACGATCTTTTCATAATATAATTCTCCTTGGTCTATTTAATATTATGTTTAGTTCCAATTCCAAGAACACGCTTACACCCATTATATTCCTTTAATGTAAATCACTCAACATCAACGTCTACATAAACAGCTATTTTTAAGATAAAAATATTTTTAAATCATCCATTATTAATGTGGCTATTTCAAATAAAAAAAAGACCCTTTAGAGTAAAGGATCTTTCTCAGACATATTGATATACGTCACTTTTATTAACTTTTAAACTTACTGTACTGTAATTCCTTTCATAATCTGCTTTTCAGATGGTATCCCTCTGCTGTCAACCTCTACCGCGGCCATTTTATCGACAATTTCCATTCCTTCTATGACCTTTCCAAATGCTGCATATTCTCCATTCAGATGATTTGCATCCTCTAATACTATGAAAAACTGCGATCCTCCAGAGTCAGGACTGGCGCTTCTCGCCATGGACACTATTCCTCTTGTATGCATTATAGTATTTCGAACTCCGTTTTGAGTGAATTCTCCTTTAATCGTATATCCCGGGCCTCCTGTTCCATTCCCGTTCGGATCTCCTCCCTGAACCACAAATCCAGGAACTATCCTGTGGAATGTAAGCCCGTCATAAAACCCTTTTTTAGCAAGGGATATGAAATTTTCAACAGTCACTGGCGCCTCCTTTGGATAAAGCTCAAGCTTTATAGTCTCTCCGCTTTCCATCGTTATGACAGCCACAGGATTTTCCTGATCTTCCATATCATCTATGCTGGCCGTGTTTGTGTTCCCCTCCCAGCCCACTTTCTTTCCAAGCATTTCAGCTACAGCTCTAAGTGGAACATAAGTGGTTCCATTGTAGAGTATGTTTGAAGCTTTGACATTCTGGCCGTTGACTTTCAAATTTACAGAATCAAGGGCAACCTCTATGCTTTGAACATTTGAAGCCGCAAAGACAGCTGATATCATAAGCATAAAAGCCACAACAACTGAAACAAAAATTTTTCTCATAAAACTCCTCCTAAATGAATGTATGAAACTGCAAATAAGCTCGTGCATCTAATATATACTTTACCATATCCAGACGGTATTTACCTCAATTTCAAGTCTAAAACCTATTCTTTCATCTGCCTGTATGGAACCCGGCTCGAAGGTACAACCTCGCTTGCAGATTTTACATTGCCGTCCTGGTCATCGAAGAATATGTGGGCATTGAATGCCCTGAGCACTTCCCTTTTTTCCACTCCGCCCAGGAAAAAAGCCTCGTCCACCTTTACTCCCCAGTCCCTGAGAGTGTATATGACCCTCTTGTGCGCCGGACTGTTTCTCGCCGTAACAATTGCAATGCGTATCAATGAAGGGTCCTTTTCCTTTATCTTTGAAAGTGTCTTTATGAGCTTTCCAAAAGGCCCTTCTGGAAGAGCCTTTTCCGCATTTTCCCTCTCGTGCCTTAAAAAAGCCTGTAACCCTTCTTTTTGGAATATTTCTTCCGACTCGTCAGAAAAAACTACAGCGTCCGCGTCAAATGCAATCCTTATTTGGGTCTCGTCCGGCTTGTAGCCTTCAGGTACATCATATATCTGCGCAGCTGCAAACCCGTTGTTTACGGCTTTTTGAACATCCTCTTCGTTTTTCGAAAGGAAAAGGTCAACGTCAAACGCAGACAAATAGCTGGATATGTCAGATCCTCCTATGAACGCAGCCCTGAAAATCTGAAGGCCGTACTTGTCTATGCAGTTGAAAATCCTAAGCCCCGTCTCTGGGCTGTTTCTAGACATCACTATGACCTCTACAATAGGCTCTTCAAACTTACCATTGAGCTCCAACAGGGCCTTTATAAGTGGAAATGCCGTGCCCTTTTCAAGCATTTCATTCTCATGCTCAAGCTGGTATTTCGTGTACTGCACAAGCCCCGACTTTTCGAATATTTCATTCTCCTTTTCCAGGCAAAACAGCGCCCTCGATGATATTCCTATCACAAGTTTGTTTTTAAGGTCGTACGACATAGGCTCCCCCTTCCAATCGCAGTCATTATACACATTTGCAGCCTCCCAAAAGCAGGTCTTGTCTTATGGGTTTTTCCATAGTATGCCTCCAACTTGTAAGTTTTAAACTGCCACAGCCCTATTATATCAGATTTTATAACACATCTATGTCTGGAACATCGCTGCTAAATCATCTATCTTTTTTTGTTCAATCACAAGATTGTAGTCGTCACTTTCTGTTTTTATTATTACAATAGAATACCTGTCATTCTTGCCGCCTATATCGATATGCTTGATTTCATTATAGTCCAGCTCTTTTTTAATAGGCATTTCAAATGCTTTGTCAAAAAACAGCACTTGCTTTCCATTTTTAATGAAACACCTATTGTACCTTAAAGGTATAATGAGATTTATTATAGCCATAATATTGAATATTATAATCAGCCCGTCCCTATAAACAGTATCCAGAAAAATTCTATTCCACATATCATATATTAATACAACTAAGCATACAATCCACACAGCCTTTAAAATCAACATTTTCCAGTTCTCTTTAACTCTAGAGTCAAAATCACAACCATCCATACAACTCCTATACACACCTGAAAATCTGTATTTGCTTATAATGCTCACAATCACTACTATTAAAGCACCTGCACTAATTATATATTTCGACATATCCTATCTCCATTCCCTTAAAAACTAATCCCCTTAACTTATGCACAGTTTCTCATTTAAATAATTGCTCAACCTACAAATACTGCTCATTCTCATCTAAAAACTTGATGAACTTTTTCTCAGACAGTATCTCATTTGTAACAAAGTTGCCGTTTAAAAACAAGCTGTATGTCGCGAAGGGAGATGGAGCATTTTGAGCCTGCTCTGTGTCTTCAAATTCAACAAGCTTAAGCGCTACTCCCCTTTCTTTCGCAATTTCTTTTATCAAGGGTGCATATTTGTCTGTATGTGGACATTGATTACTGTAGTAGAGTATAATACCCTGCTTATCTATCTTTCCATGCCTTGCACATTCCTTGAATTGAGGCACAGACGCACTATCTATAAACAGTAAATATAGCAGCTCAAAATAAGGTTCAGCCGTGTCTGCCACCTTGAAGCCCTTATGTTTCAAGTACTTTGGATCAGACAAAAACGGTTTTTTCTTATGTGATGAAAGAGCCGCAATTCCAGCCTTGCCTTTTCTCTTTGCGTCCTCAATGCACTCGTCCAGAAGTTTATTTGCATGTCCTTGCCCCTTGTATTTACCCGATACCCAAAAGCAATTTATGTACATATAACCATCGGCTGTAATTGGGCACCATGCCTTTTCTGCTGGAATGTATTCAATAAATACCTTTCCGCGCACATTAAGTTTTTTAAATACCAATCCGTCCTCAAAACACTCTTTCATCCACGCCTTTTTAGACGCAACACAGGTTTCATCTTTTTTGTCGCTGATGGCGCAGCAAATATGTTCCGTATCAATATTTTGACTGTCCACACTGATTATATCCATTGCATTTCTCCCTGTTTTAATATTTTTTAAACGCATACAGCAAATCACCATACTCCACCGGAATCATTCAGCCATTCTACATATCCCTTTTTGTAAAAGCGCTTGCAAAACTCTTTGCCTTTTCCAAATCCTCATTATTTGGATGTCCCTTAGCTATTCCTCCTATGAATTTGAATATGCTGTATGTGTCGTATCCCTTACATGCAAAACTACCTTTAACATTAGCCCCTTTTGACTCTACAAATTCTATGAGACCTTTATTATACCCCTCTTTTCCCATCCCACTTGTCGAAAATACAAATATATCTTTCCCTTTAATATCTGCACTTTCAATGGTTTTATACAATTTTTTATGGTGCTTTCCATAATAAATTCCAGACCCGATACCAATTAAATTATACTGTTCCATCAAGCCAGTGTTCACTTCGGCTGCCCTGCATAGCTTCGCTCCTATAGCTTCCGCCATGACCTCGGCAATTTTATAGGTGTTGTCGTGATGAACTGATTCACAAATAATTAATGTATTCATATTTTTCCCTCCAGTAATTCCTATATATACCTTTTTCTTACATATTGCTTTTCAACCCTTCTATTCATTATATTCCTTTACAATAATTCTCTCAACTGGAAATATAATTACATATAGTTATGCCCTTCCATCCTCCTAATAAGCACCTTTTATTTTTCAAAGACAAAAAAAGACCTGTATAATACAGATCTTTCTCTTTAATCTTTTAAAACCTCATTCATATTCAACTTTTCAATCATTACACAAAAGGAATCCAGATGGAATGGCTAGGCCGATTTTATGGAGTTTTGCAAGCTTTCTTATCGAAATGCACGGCTAGATTCTCTGGAGTTTTGGACTGTCTGAACACAGTAAGTTTCCAAAATTCCCGAATCCGGCGTGCGTGAGATATTAGAAAGGTCAAAACGTAAGATTATCGGCCGTTTATTCCTCTGGATTCCCTTATTTCAGTTATTTTATTTTGTTCAATATTGTTCTACCCTAAATCCGCCAGCTCATAAAGGACTATCGCCGCGCTCACTATCGAAGCGGTCTCCGTCCTAAGTATCCTCTTTCCAAGTGTCACAGGAATTACCCCGTTTTCAGAAAGCATATGTATTTCTTCCTCTTCAAATCCGCCTTCAGGCCCTATGAAAATGCCAACACTCTTGGCATCAGTTCCCTTATTCCTCAAAACCTGCTTTATTCCAACAGCAGATTCATTCTCATAAGGCACTATATTAAGCTCATTCCTTTTGATATCATCCATGGCGTCCTTAAGCTTCATTGCAACTTCAAGCTCAGGAATAACCCCTCTTTTGCTCTGCTTTGCAGCCGAGTGGATTATCTTTTCCCATCTTTCAGACTTCTTCTCTTCCTTTTGGGAACTAAGCTTTACAACGGTCCTCTCTGTTATCACAGGAACTATCCTGCTCACACCCACCTCTGTCAGCTTTTGAACTATGAGCTCGAATTTTTGGGCCTTTGGAAGGCCCTGATATATTGTAACTTTCACAGGTGATTCCCTGTTCACATCTATTTCGCCCTTTATCGCAAGGTCCACACTGCTTTTTGAAACGCCCTCGATCTCGCACAAGAACTCCCTGTTCTTTCCATTGCAGATCTCTACCTCGTCTCCCTCTTTAAGCCTCAACACTTTGGCTATGTGCTTCACATCCTCGCTGTCGGTTATTACGCACTTTCCCGCAGCCTCATCCATGTCATTTTCAAGTACAAAAAATCTATCCACTGTTACTCACCCTTTTTAGAAGTTATAGCAGCCCACTCGCCCATTTTCTGCACTTTTAAAATTTCAAATCCATTCTCCTCAAGAGCCGCCTTCACATCGTCGATCTTGGCATGTATTATGCCAGAAGATATGAATATTCCACCTTCTTTAAGGGAGCCTCCAACAGTCTTTGAAAGAAGCATTATTATGTCCGCTATTATATTTGCAACTATTACATCGGCCTTCTCAGACACAACGTCCATAAGGTTTCCTTCCCTGAATTCCAGAGTTTGTGTAACATTGTTAAGCTCTGCATTTTCCTTTGAAACCGTCACTGCAACGGGGTCAAGGTCCACACCTATTACTTTTTTAGCTCCAAGCTTTGCAGCAGCTATCGAAAGTATTCCGCTTCCGCATCCTATGTCAAATACAGTGCTGTCCGGGCTTAGAGTTTCTTCAAGCTCCAGTATGCACATTCTTGTAGTCTCGTGAGTTCCTGTTCCAAAAGCCATTCCCGGGTCAAGCTCTATTACCATCTCGCCCTCGGCCTTCTCGTATTCTTCCCATGTAGGTTTTATAACTATGTTTTTGCTGACCTTTGTGGGCTTGTAGTATTTCTTCCACTCTGTCGCCCACTCGCTGTCGTCAACCTGGCTAACGTCTACAGTTCCCTCTCCTATGTCAAGCCCATAGCTTGGAAGAAGTTTAATCTTTTCCCTTATCATTTCCAGTTCAGAAACCAAGTTCTTTTCTTCTGAAAGATAGGCTTTTATGATTACCCCCTCATAACCCGTATCAAACATGTTTTCATCTACATAGTCCCAGCTGTTTTCTTCCTTTTCCAAAAACACAAAATCATTAGGATCTTCTATAACTATCCCGCCGACCTCGGCCTCGTACAATATGCTTGTTACAGCCTCCACAGCTTCTGTAGTGGTTTTGATTGTTATTTCAGTCCATTTCATAAAAGTTTATTCCTCCCAAAAGTTTTTTTGGTTCAAACCGATGCGCATATCCTAATAAACAACCAGTCTGTTTCGCGCAGCATATCACCGCACATTACCTGATCATCCATTTTCACATGCCCTATCCATTATATATCATTAGAACCCTTTTTTCCAGCTTCTTGTCTTAACAAAAAATTTAGATATCAACCTTTTTCTAAAGCCACTCAGTCCAAAAAAACAAAACAAGAAAATAGAACTTTCATAATGAAAGTTCTATTTAAGCATATCTTTTACCTTTTTGAAAAAGCTGCTTTTTTGCTCGTGCACATCTTCGCCGCTTTCCTTTGCAAATTCTTTCAGTATTGACTTTTGCTTGTCTGAAAGGTTTTTAGGAACCTCGACAACAACTTTTACATACTGGTCGCCCCTTGCTCCGCTTCTAAGATGAGCTATACCCTTTCCTCTTAGTCTGAATACAGTTCCAGACTGAGTTCCTTCCGCTATCTTGTACTTGACCTTGCCATCGAGAGTAGGAACTTCTATCTCGTCGCCAAGAGCCGCCTGTGCAAATGTTATCGGAATATCGTAATATATGTCGTAGCCATCCCTTTGGAAAAGTGTATGCGGCTCAACTGAAATCACAACGTAAAGATCTCCCCTCGGGCCTCCGCGAACTCCTGGTTCTCCTTCTCCCGAAAGCTTTATAACCGATCCCTTGTCAACCCCTGCAGGTATCTTTATAGAAATTTTCTTTGTCTTTTTGACTTTTCCGCTTCCCTTGCACGTCTGACAAGGCTCTTCAACTATTGTCCCTTCTCCAGAGCATGTCCCGCATGTAGAAACATTGACCATGCTTCCAAACATAGTCTGTCTGGCCTGTCTTATTTCGCCGGTTCCGCCACATGTAGGGCACGTCTTTCTCGAAGTTCCAGGCTTTGCTCCTGTTCCAGAACAAGTCTCGCAGTCTTCGTGCCTTTCTACTGTGACTTCTCTTTCGACTCCAAATGCAGCCTCTTCGAATTTTATGTTGACTCCATATTTTATGTCTCTTCCCTTTTGAGGCGCAGTACGGCTTCTTCTCGCTCCGCCGCCAAATCCTCCGCCGAACATATCTCCAAATATGTCTCCAAATCCTCCGCCGAATATGTCTTCAAATCCAGAGAATCCTCCGCCAAATCCGCCTTGAGCGCTTCCGTCTACTCCCGCATGCCCGAACTGGTCGTACGCCCTCTTCTTTTGAGGATCCGAAAGTATCTGGTATGCCTCGTTGATTTCCTTGAACTTTTCCTCCGATTCCTCGTTGCCGGAGTTCTTGTCAGGATGGTGTTTCATTGCGAGTTTTCTGTATGCTTTTTTTATTTCCCTCTCGTCTGCATCTCGCGAAACTCCCAGTGTTTCATAATAGTCCCTCTTACTCAAGCTCTCACCGCCTTGCCAAAATAATGGCTTGCGGAATATCCACAAGCCATTTTTATGTTATCATTTTTGCTGCTGTCTTTATATTAATGTTATTACTTGTCTTCGTCAACTACCTCGTAGTCAGCATCCACAACGTCGTCTTGAGGAGCTTCATGTGAAGCTTCTCCCTGTCCTTGCTGCGCCTGCTGAGCTTTCGCAGCTTCTTCGTACATTTTTTGAGATATTGGATGCATCTTTTCCATAAGCTCGTCTATGGCTTTTCTTATGTCCTCTGCTGAAGATTCAGAGTTGTCCTTAACCGTTCTAACGTGTGCTATTGCATCTTCAACGGCCTTTTTGTCTTCCGCTGAAACCTTGTCTCCAAGCTCTCCCAGTGTCTTTTCAGTCTGGTACGCAGTAGTCTCGGCGTGGTTTACAGCCTCTATTCTTTCTTTTATTTCCTTGTCCTTGGCAGCGTTCATTTCAGCCTCTTTTACTTTTCTGTCTATCTCTTCCTCAGAAAGGTTAGTAGAAGAAGTTATTGTTATGGCCTGCTGCTTTCCTGTTCCGAGGTCTTTTGCTGTAACGTGCGCTATTCCGTTTGCATCTATGTCGAATGTAACCTCTATTTGAGGAATTCCCCTTGGAGCCGGTGGAATGTCTGAAAGCTGGAATCTTCCAAGAGTCACGTTGTCGCTTGCCATTGATCTTTCACCTTGAAGCACGTGTATGTCGACTGCAGTCTGGTTGTCAGCGGCAGTAGAGAATACCTGTGATTTCTTTGTTGGTATTGTAGTGTTTCTCTCTATAAGCTTTGTCATTACGCTTCCAAGAGTCTCTATACCAAGTGAAAGTGGAGTTACGTCAAGAAGAAGAAGATCCTGCTTAACCTCTCCGCCAAGAATACCTCCCTGTATTGCAGCTCCAACCGCAACACACTCGTCAGGGTTTATTCCCTTGTCAGGTTCAGTTCCTATGAATTTCTTTATTCCATCTTGAACAGCCGGTATACGCGTTGATCCTCCAACAAGCAGAACCTTGTCAAGTTCTGATGGGTTTATTCCCGCATCCTTAAGAGCGTTTCTTGTAGGCTCCATAGTTCTTTCCACAAGGTCTGCAGTAAGCTCGTCGAATTTAGCTCTTGTTATGTCCATGTTAAGGTGCTTTGGTCCTGTGTTTGTAGCTGTTATGAACGGAAGGTTCACATTGGTAGTCATTACGCTTGAAAGCTCTTTTTTAGCCTTTTCAGCAGCTTCTCTTATTCTTTGAAGACTCATCTTGTCTTGTCTAAGGTCAACACCTTCAGCCTTTTGGAATTCTTCAGCCATGTAGTCAACAAGCCTTTGGTCGAAGTCGTCTCCTCCAAGGTGGTTGTTTCCGCTTGTAGCAAGAACCTCTATGGCTCCGTCTCCTATTTCAAGTATCGAAACGTCGAAAGTACCTCCACCAAGGTCGAATACTAGTATTCTTTGCTCTTTGTCAGCCTTGTCCAGTCCGTATGCAAGAGCTGCCGCAGTAGGCTCGTTTATTATTCTCTTTACGTTAAGACCAGCTATTCTTCCAGCATCCTTTGTTGCCTGTCTTTGAGCATCTGTAAAATATGCTGGAACAGTTATAACAGCGTCAGAAACAGTTTCTCCAAGGTAGCTTTCGGCATCTGCCTTAAGTTTTTGAAGCACCATTGCAGATATCTCCTGTGGAGTGTAGCCCTTAGCATCTATGTCAACCTTGTAGTCTCTTCCCATTTCTCTTTTTATAGACATTATTGTTCTTTCAGGGTTTGTAACCGCCTGTCTTTTAGCTGGCTCTCCAACTATCTTTTCTCCATCCTTGCTGAACGCAACAACCGAAGGTGTAGTTCTCATACCTTCTGCGTTAGTTATTACAACCGGGTCTCCACCCTCGATCACGGCAACGCATGAGTTTGTTGTTCCCAAGTCAATTCCTATTATTTTTCCCATTTGTATATACCTCCTGTTTAATTGTAAAAATTATAATTTTATTAATCATAGCAAGATATATTGCTGCTTATTTTGAAACCTTCACCATTGAAGGTCTTATCACTTTTTCTGAAAGCTTGTATCCCTTTTGGAAGACTTCCACTATCTTTTCAGATTCCACGCCTTCCACATCCTCCTGCATTACAGCATGGTGGAAATTAGGGTCAAAATCGCATCCCTCGTCGCATATCCTCTCAAGTCCAAATTTTCCAAGAGAATCTATAAGCTGTTTTTGAACAAGCTCTACTCCGCTGAATATCGAACTTTCCTTTTCATCTTCATTACATGAATCAAGAGCCCTTTCCAGGTTGTCTATGACAGGAAGCAACTCCGTCATTATTTTTTCATTTGCAAATATGGATATTTGCTCCTTTTCCTTTTCAACCCTTCTCTTGTAGTTTATAAAGTCAGCCTGAAGCCTTTGAAGTGAAGACTTAAGCTCCTCTATTTCTTTTGTAAGGGCATCCGATGAATTTTCTAATTCCTCTTTTTCCTCATATGATTTGATTATATCATCCTCAGTCTCCATTGATGAGCCGTCGTTTTCCATATCCATTTTTTCGTCCAAGCTATTCACCCCTTAAAAATTATTTTCTATAAAATCATTCAAGCCATCTGATATATAGCTCATTATCGAAAACACTTTTGAATAGTTCATCCTTGTAGGCCCTATTATACCTATCTTGCCTATGGTCTTGCCGTTTAAAGTATACGTCGCAGTCAAAAGACTGCACTCTTTTGCAATATCGCAGGCATTCTTATTCCCTATGACTATGTTTATATTACCCTTTAATATGCCCTCACAGTTTAGCATATCTATAACAGGCCTTTTTTCATGCATCATGTCCAAAAACGCCTTTGCCTTTGATATGTCGCTGAATTCAGGAAACTGGAATATGTTTGTTACACCGTCAGAAAGCACCTCGCTGTCTTCAAGCGTAAGCATATTTGAGTGCATAAGCTCGAACACCTCGTCTATAAGGGCGCTGTATTCGTGTATCTGGCTTTTCACATAGAGTGCGAACTTGCTCCCCATATCTATTATGCTCTTGCCCGAAAGCTTTTCGTTAAGTATTTTTGATATTATGCTCAGTTTGTCCTGGCTGACTACTGTCCTTGTGTTTATTGTAAGGTTCCTTATCAGTCCGTTATCCATAACAAGTATTACAAGCACTGTATTTTGATTCACTTGCACAAGCTGTATGTTTCTAAGTATGCTCTCCTTTATCTTGGGAGTCACCGCAATCGAGGTATATCTCGTAAAGCTGGACATGAGTTTTAGCGCCTCGTCCAGTATGTTTTGAAGCTCGCCATAACCTTTTAGAGAATCATCTATTATCTTTTTGTGCTCACTGTCTATGCGGTTCTTTTGCATCATATTCTCGACATAGAGCCTGTATCCCTTTTCCGTGGGAATTCTTCCCGCTGAAGTATGGGGCTGCGTAAGATATCCCAAATCCTCAAGGTCAGACATTTCATTTCTTATCGTAGCGGCGCTTATTCCAAGGTCATGTTTTTTTGAAAGAGTCCTCGAACCTAGCGGCTCCGCCACAAATATATAGTCCCTTATTATGGCTTCAAGTATTTTCATTTTTCTGTCTGTCAAATCCATATAATAACACCCCTAATTAGATAACCAACATTAAGGATACTCTCTGTTAGCACTCTTTGCCTTCGAGTGCTAACCACTTCTTTTTTAAAATATCACTATTATTTTTTTTTGTCAAGTTGCTTGAGCCTAATCTATCAAAAATTCTACAAAAACCGTATTGCTTATGTCTATGCCTCGTGGCGTAAGACAAACCCTCTCATCGCCTTCATACTCTTTCATCTCCAAAAGCCCTTTTGCTTCAAGATCATCTGTCTTTTCTCCGTAAATCTCGTCAAATCTTACGCTGAATTTTTTATAAAACTCCTCTTTGCTAACGCCCTCGTTCATTCTAAGTCCCATGAACATCATTTCTTCCATCTGCTGCTTTTTCGATATGGTTTCACTCCAGTTTACAGGAGGTCTTTTTTCATCTATGCTTGAATAGTACTCCTCAAGAGCGCTGCAGTTTGAATACCTGACTCCCCCCATATATGAATGTGCTCCTGGGCCAAGCCCTACATAGTCGTTGCACCTCCAGTATTTTATGTTGTGGGCTGATTCATATCCAGGCTTTGAAAAGTTCGATATCTCGTATTGGATATATCCTTTGCCTTTGAGGAATTTTATTCCCTCGTGGTACATCCTCCTGTCAGTCTCCTCGTCAAGCTCTGAGAGTTCTCCCCTTTCAATCCTTTCACATATGGGAGTGCCTTCCTCGACTATAAGGGAGTATGCCGATATATGCTCCGGCGAAAGGCCAGTGACCTTTTCAAGTGTCTCCATCCAGTCCTCAAATGTCTGTCCCGGTATAGAAAACATGAGGTCTACACTAATATTGTCAAAGCCCGCCCTTCTCGCCTGGTTGTAGTTTTCGACAAAGTCTTCGTATGAATGTATCCTTTCGAGTATTCCGAGTATGTTTTCCTGGGATGCCTGGAGCCCAATGCTAAGGCGATTGACTCCGCACTCTTTTATCTTTTTTAGCTTTCCCTCGCTGAGAGTTTTTGGGTTCGCCTCTATTGTTATTTCGGCATCATCTGTTATATTGAAATTTTTATATATACCTTTAAACAAATTTTCAATTTGCTCTTCGCAAAGTATCGTCGGAGTCCCTCCCCCCACAAATACGCTTGAAAATTCATATCCTGCCGCCGCATATGATTGGATCTCCATCTCCCTTGCAAGGTAGTCCACATACTGCCCTGTCTTTTCGCAGTGTTTTCCTATAGGAAATGAATTGAAGTCGCAGTAACTGCATTTTTTCACGCAAAATGGTATGTGGATATATAATCCTGCGTCCATATGGATTCCTCCTTCTTAATAAAACAAAATCAAGGCTGCATTTTGCCAGTTTGTCAAAATGCAGCCTCTTTAGCATCATTATTTACTTTTCAACTTTAAGTACTGACATGAATGCCTTCTGAGGAACTTCGACAGAGCCTATCTGTCTCATTCTCTTCTTTCCTTCCTTCTGCTTTGACAGAAGCTTCTTCTTACGTGATATGTCTCCTCCGTAGCATTTTGCAAGCACGTCTTTTCTAAGTGCGCTTATTGTCTCCCTTGCCACTATCTTGTTTCCTATTGAAGCCTGTATAGGTACCGCAAACTGGTGTTTCGGTATCTCTTCCTTGAGCTTTTCGCACATTGCCTTTCCTCTTTTTTGCGCCCTGCTCTCGTGAACTATGAATGAAAGTGCATCGACCTTCTCCTTGTTTACAAGTACGTCAAGCTTTACAAGTTCTGCCTGCCTGTACTCCTTGAATTCGTAGTCCAGCGATGCGTATCCCCTCGTCCTTGACTTCAGGGCATCGAAAAAGTCATATATAACCTCGTTTAGAGGAAGCTCGTAGTGGAGTATCACCCTTTTTTCATCAAGGTATTCCATGTTATCAAGGTTACCCCTTCTCTCCTGCGCAAGCTCCATTACAGTTCCCACATAATCTGAAGGCACTATTATGTCCGTCTTTACAAGAGGCTCGTCTATGTGGCTTATCTCCGTAGCCGGAGGAAGGTCTGAAGGGTTTTGTATAGTGAGCATTTCCCCGTCCGTCTTGTACACATTGTAAAGCACAGAAGGCGCCGTAGTTATTATGTCCAGATTGAACTCCCTTTCAAGCCTTTCCTGCATTATCTCCATGTGAAGAAGACCAAGGAAACCGCATCTGAATCCGAATCCAAGTGCCGCTGAGGTTTCAGCCTCGAATTCAAGAGCCGCGTCGTTTACCTGAAGTTTTTCAAGAGCGTCCCTTAGGTTTTCATATTTTTCACCTTCTCCAGGGTATATTCCGCAGTAAACCATAGGCACTGCCTTTTTATATCCCGGAAGAGGTGTTTCTGTAGGCTTTTCGGCATCAGTCACAGTATCTCCGACCCTGCAGCTTCTTATGTCCTTTATGCTCGCCGCGATGTATCCAACCTCGCCGGCTTTAAGTTCGTCTACAGGCGTCTGGCCTGGAGCCATTATTCCGACCTCTGTAACCTCGAACATCTTTCCTGTAGCCATCATCTTTATCTTTGTACCTTTTTTTACCGTTCCCTCAAACACCCTTACATAAGCTACAACGCCTTTGTACGCATCGTAGTAAGAGTCGAATACAAGGGCCTTTAGAGGTGCCTCGTATGAACCTTGCGGCGCTGGAACCTTCGCCACTATGGCCTCAAGCACATCTCCTATGTTAATTCCTTCCTTTGCAGATATCAGCGGCGCATCGTGCGCTTCAAGACCTACTATGTCCTCTATCTCTGTCTTTATTTCGTCAGGCCTTGCGCTTGGAAGGTCTATCTTGTTTATGACTGGGACTATTTCAAGGTCCTGGTCAAGAGCAAGATAGACGTTTGCAAGAGTCTGAGCCTCAACTCCCTGCGCCGCATCCACTATAAGGAGTGCCCCCTCGCACGCCGCAAGACTCCTTGAGACCTCGTAGTTGAAGTCTACGTGTCCAGGGGTGTCTATAAGGTTTAATATATATTCATTTCCATCTTTAGCCTGGTAGTTAAGCCTTACATTCTGAAGCTTTATTGTTATTCCTCTTTCCCTTTCGAGATCCATGTTGTCCAGCAGCTGGGCCTTCATCTCCCTTTGAGTCAAAAGACCAGTGTGCTCTATAAGTCTGTCCGCAAGAGTGGACTTTCCGTGATCTATATGGGCAATTATACTGAAATTACGAATTCTGCTTTGCTTGTCCATTAAAAAGCATTCTCCCTTCATATGTTACATTATACTGACTATTTCTAATTATACATTTTGAGTAGACCATTATCAAGACAAAGCGTTTTATTATTAATATTTTGCTTGCTTTTTTAAGTCTTTTTTGGTAGAATTGTCTTTGTTGAAATTGAAAAAGAAATTAACAGGGGGTGAATATATTGGCTAACATTAAATCAGCTAAGAAAAGAATAAAGGTTATAGCTAAGAAAACTCTAGCTAACAAGGCTAGAAAGTCTGAAGTTAAAACTGCTATAAGAAGATTTGAAGATGCTATTGCTGCTGGAAACATAGAAGAAGCAACTGCAAGATTCAGACATGCTGAGAAGAAGATCGACAAGATGGCTTCTAAAGGAACTATCCATAAGAACGCTGCAGCAAGAAAAGTGTCTCAACTTGCTAAGAAGCTTAACGAAGCTAACGCCTAAAAACAATATGGCAGGAATTTCTGGATAGTGTCACATCCCCACTCAGTATTCCAAAAAAAATCCCCAGTAGATCATCTGGGGTTTTTGTTATTTTTTGGAGCAAAGCTGAGATATCAAAACCTCTATTCCTATTTTTTCCTGTATAAGGCCTGTCTTTATGAGCCCGTCTATATTCGAGCATTCATTAAGCACATCCTTTATCTGTCCCGGTGTGAATTTAAGCCCTTCCGCAAGAGCCTTCTTCACTACGAACTGATGGGCGTCCACCTTCTGGGCTATGGCGCTTTGCGAATACCCAAGCTCTTTAAGTTCCTTCGCCTGAAACATTATCCTAAACTGCTTGCCTATCATCGAAAGAACCATTATTCCCGATGTTCCCTGAAGCAGCATGTCGTCAAGTATCTTTACTGCCTGTGCCCCTTTTCTCGTACCTATGCAGTCTATAAGCCTGAATATGTCGTTTTCAAGACTTGTGGCCGAAAGCTTGTCTATGGCCGCCCTTTTAACCTCTTTGTCCCCAGAAAGATACGAGCTGATCTTCATTATGTCGTTTTCAACATCCCTTAGAGTCTTCGGTGAATTCTTGCTTTCATAGTCGCACGTCTTGATGAAATATATTATGTCGGAGTTGCTTATGGAAAGTCCACTTGACTCGAATTTTTTCTTCACCCATCCTATGAGTTCGCTTCCCCTGAGTTTGTCGCAAGAGACTTCGCTCCCGAACTTAATTATATGCTTTACGGGTTTTTTTCTCTTGTCTATTCCCTCCTGCGATACGAATGCAAGCACGGAGCTTGTAGGTATCTTTTCAATATATTTTAAAAGACGGGCCTCGTCGTCATCGCTCCACGAGTTCTTGCCGCTTTTAAAGATAGGAAGCTCCCTTACAATGGTTATTCTCCTCTCGTCCATGAACGGCAGGGTTTCAACACTTTCCATGATATCCGAAAAATCTGCACTTTCGCCTTCTATGACTTTGAGGTTGAAATCCATCATTCCCTCATTCAGGCTCTCCTTTAGCATTTTAACTATCTCATCTATCATGTATGATTCTCTTCCATGGATCAAATAGACTCTGTCCATTTTGTTTTCAACTATGTCTCTTTTCATATCCTTTAGCTGCATTTTCCTGCTCCTTTACGCTTTTTACTTCAATGTACATGATATAGTATGCCATAAGCACATAGTATATTACAACAAGTTTGACACTTGTGGATTCAAAATGGACGCTTGAATATTCAAATCCATATAAATATGTCGATACCCATACATAATATCGCAGTATTCCAGATGCCATGCATGCCAATATCTTTGCCGCGGCCAGGTTTATGTATGCAGCCACTGCTGAAAATATGGAAAACCCCATGACAAACGGCAATAGCGGCACTGTTAAAAGGTTTGCCAATGGAGATACTATTGATGCAAGACCAAAATTCAAATATATTATGGGCCATGTAAGCATGCTTGCAGCCAGGCTCACGGCAACAGGCCTTGTCTTCACGACTTTTTGAATAGGCCTGTAGAAATTCGAAATAGACATTACAGCCGCAAATGAAAGCTGGAACGAAATGTCATATATGACATATGCATTTTGCAATACAAGCAATATCCCAACGGCATAGAGCGCGCATATCACATCGTATTCCCTTCTCAGCAAATACGCCACTCCCATGAGCATGAAAAATATGGATGCCCTTGTGACAGACGGGGTGTAGCCGCACATGCATGAATAAAAAAGCAAAAAAACAGCCGCCGCGACTGTCCTTGTAAAATTCCCAGTGTTTTTAAAAAGCATCATTATTATAAAGTATACTATTCCAACATGCATTCCCGACACGGCAAACATGTGCATTATCCCCACATTCGAAAAAACTTCCTTTATGTCCTCACCTATACCCCCTTTATCTCCAAATAGCATGCCCTTTACAAGGCCTCTCTCTCCCCGCGAAAACACCATTCCCATATTAGCATATAGGCTCTTTTTCACAATGGCGCAGTAATATATGAGCCCCTTTTTCACTCTGACCAATTCAATGCCCTCGGGGTATATGACTCCGACGTAACCCTTGGATCTCAAGTATCTGCAGTAGTCAAATCCAGAGTCCGAAAAATTACTTTGGCTCCGTAGCTTTCCACTCACAATTACCACGTCGCCCGCATCGACGGAATACTCCTTCGAAAAGTCCATTATGATGTATCTGCCCACGGCGTACTGGTCATACTTTTCTTTCTGCGCTGCTTTCGAAACCATGCCACGAAGCTGAATTTGCCCGTTTTCAACATCACCGGTTGAATCCGCAGAAGCATTGGTGTATACTGCAGAAAAAAGTACGCATAATATAAATATTATGGATATGGGCCTTCTTATAAATTTAACCCACGAATTCATATCATACCATCCTGTCTATTATGTCTCCCTCTTTTTTTGTCATGTTGCTTTCTATAAGCTTTTCCTTTACTTTTTCAAGTACTATGAATGTCTTTTTGAGCATTCCCGAATCCGGATCGAATATTAAGTCTATACAGCTTTTGTTATTTTGCAATTCACGCTTGAGCACTGCCGCCTCAACTTCAAAAAAGCCGTTTTTGACCCTTATTCCTATCTTCTCCATGTATTTCGCTTCCGGCGAATGGATTATACTCCTGTAGCTGTCTCCTCCTATAAGCGAATCTATTATCTTTATGGATTTCATACATTCATTAATGCTTTTCACAGCCTTTTGGACATTCCTGTAAATTTCATCCGCATCCCTGTTTAGCGGTCTTGCATCATCCTGTTTGAGCTGTTCTTTTAGCTTGTGCTCGTTCATCACGAAATCCTTTATTTTCTTTTGGGATTTGCGAAGGTGATCATAAAACGAATCATTGCTTATAGCATAATTTTCATTTTCAAGGTCGTTTCTCGCCCCGTCAATCCTGCTGACCCCTCCGACCTTGTTTATTGAGCCAGTAAAGTTTTTCCTCTCGACGACATGCGCCTTCAGCCTATTACCGCCTGTGCTTGAAATCGAAGAAACTCTTTTCATAATGCACCTCCCGCAAAATTTCGCATAATCCTTTAATTTATTATTACCTCGGAAACAGTTCATGCAATCTTTTTTCACTATTTAAATTTAATTATATAAGTGATAAAATAAACTGTGAATAAATCAGGTTACTTTGTTTGGAGGAATATAATGTATAGTGAAATACTTCAAAGAACTCAAATGCTCGTAGGCGAGCATGGAATCGAAAAGCTTAAAAACTCTAACGTCCTTATACTCGGAATCGGAGGGGTGGGCGGATTTGCAGCCGAGGCCATAGCACGCGCTGGAGTCGGAAATATAACAATAGTCGACAAGGACACAGTTGATATTACAAATATAAACAGACAGATAGTGGCTCTTCAAAGCACAGTGGGAAAGTCGAAAGTTGAGGTCATGAAAAGCAGAATGTCCGACATAAACCCCTCTACAACTGTAAATGCCATAAACGCCCTGTATAACAGCGAAACCGCAGACAGTATACTTTCAAATGATTACGACTATGTCATAGACGCCATAGACATGGTGTCTTCCAAAATAGACCTTATCAAAAGATGCCACGACAGTGGCATAAGCATAATAAGCTCCATGGGCATGGGCAATAAGCTCGATCCCACAAAAATAAGCGTAAGCGACATATACAAGACTTCAATGTGCCCTCTCGCAAGGGTAATGAGAAGAGAGCTAAAGTCCAGAAGGGTTAAGAAACTAAAAGTCGTTTATTCGACTGAAAAACCCGTGGATGTGCCAAAGTCCATGGATCCTGAAAGCAAAAAAGTAGCACCCGGAAGCATATCATTCGTACCTTCTGCAGCAGGCCTTATAATGGCTTCTGTTGTCGTAAACAACATACTTCAAAGGGATTAGGCTATTCGAAAAGATCGTCCATCAGGCTTTCAATTTCATCTTTCAGCCTTTTGGTCTCTTTTTCGTCAAACCTTATACTCCCATTTTCAATAATTATAACGTCTCCCTCCTGCACCCCAGGAGGGAGTTTTCCTTTTGGCAGGTCCTCGAATGTCTTGTCTTCAAACTCAACTACCGCAATATCTCCTTCAAACCTGTCTATCACGCCTTTTTTCATCATTTCATCTCCCCGTAGTATTCATAACTTCCAGGATCCATATCGCTCCATATATTTTCCTTATCGCAGTAAAACACAATATCCCCCTGCTCGTCAGTCCTATAAAGCTGTACGCCTTCTTTTTCAAGTAGCTCAAGTGTCTCCTTGTGGGGATGCCCGTAGCTGTTTCCCATCTTGCACGACACTACTGCTGCGTCCGGAGACACGGCTTCTATGAAGCGTTTAGAACTTGAAGTCGAACTTCCATGATGGCCTAGCTTTATTACATCGCTGTCCACATATTCGCCGTATTCCAATATGTCCGATTCATTTTCAACTTCAGCGTCCCCCATGAATAGAAAGCTCCTTTTGCCGTATTCAATCCTTACAACGGCAGACCAGAGATTATTGTCATTTCCGTATTCCTTCACAGGATTCAGTATCTCGCACTTTACTTCTTCGCCAATCATGAACGTCTCTCCAATTTTGGCCTCTTTTATCTTTAGCCCCTTCTCCTTGGCAGCCAGAAGTACATCCTTGAATGTCTTGGTGGTGTGCGACTTTCTCGGCATGTAGAAGCTTTCAACGTCGTATTCGTATATCACAGTGTCAAGCCCGCCTATGTGGTCCGCATCGGGATGTGTCCCAATGAGAACCTCCAGCTTTTCAATCCCCTGCTTTTTCATGTATGCTATGACATCGTCCCCTACGCCGTTGTTTCCGGCGTCAATGAGCATGGCATCACCTTTGGGGCTTATTATAAGCGTTGAATCCCCCTGACCAACGTCTATAAAGTGTACAGACATGTTAGAGTCAGAACCAGTATCATTCGCCGGGGTGCATGATGAAAATATCATGATCGTAGATATTATTATAAGAATCAGTTTTATTTTATAAATGGTTTTTTCCATTCCTCAAGCTCCTTCCTCACAGTTTACAGTGATATTTTTTATATTGTAATATCCTGTCATTTTAATTTTACAGCTTTGCGCTCTCTTTATAAAGAGACAACTCAGATTCTTATATGGTTTTTCAAAATTGTATGGGTACACATCCAATTGAAACAGACACTCTTACTTGTTATAATTTCATTATAATATACACTTTTCATTCAGGAGGGATAATTTTGAAAATAAGACAAATTACACTTTTAGGACTTATGATGGCCGCTATTTGTATCGGTACGATATCGATAGCAATACCAATGCCTTCAACCGGCGGATTCGTAAACATAGGGGACAGCGTCATATTCATGACTTCAATACTATTTGGACCTGCAGCCGGGCTTATAGCCGGCGGCATAGGCTCTGCACTCGCAGACATTCTTCTCGGATATGCTCACTGGGCACCATTCACTCTTGTGATAAAGGGACTTGAGGGACTTGCCGTAGGACTTCTCATGAAAAACAGCCTTTCAAAAGGCAGAATGGTTGCTTCAACTTTTGTAGGTGCTTCTTTGATGGTTACAGGATATCTTTTCGCAGGAGCTTTTATGGAAGGTAGCATGCTCGTAGCTCTCGAGTCAGTTCCAGGAAACATATTCCAGGGAATTGCAAGTATGGCAATAGCCGTTCCAGTATCAATCGCAATATCTAAAACGTCATATGTAAGAGAACATATGACTTCAAAAAATTAATCAGCATGCGTGAATATAAAGCCAATCCGAAATCGGGTTGGCTTTTTTATTTTTGCCCTTAATATGCGAAATGTTCAGGTTTTGTTAAAAATATTAAGAATGTTAAAAATGAAAGTTTTATCTGCATGCTTACGGGGAATAATAATGAAAAATAAACTAAAAGGAGTGTTAGTCATGTGGCGGAGTCGCATAGAAAGATGTCTTTTAAAATATAACCCTCAAAAATATGAATTTATGGAATCAGACGGCAGCCTTGAAGGTTATCTGGATGGCCTTGAAAACAGCGCCGAAAAGATATTCTCAAGACTGCAAAGGCAACTTTCCAAAAATCCATCTGCCTTTTCTTCAGACAATCATTTTTTATTTTCAAACATGAACAGGTACATATCCGCCCAGGCCGAAGACATTACATTGGACAGCATAATGTATGAAATAAAAAAGAACTAAATGAATGGAACTTACGCGGGAGCCCTGATACTGCTTCCGCTTTTATATTGTCAAATTTTTTTTTGTGTGATAGATTAGAATTTGATACTTAAAAAACGAGGTGATTAAAATCAAAACACTCGGACTTGTAACCGAATATAATCCTTTTCATAACGGACACCTTTACCACCTTGAACAGTCCAAAAAGATTTCGGGCTCTACTCATTCAGTGGCGGTAATGAGCGGACATTTCCTGCAACGGGGCGAACCGGCTCTTTTCGACAAGTGGACAAGGGCAGAAATGGCCATAAGGTCGGGAGTCGATCTTGTGGTGGAGCTTCCTCTTGTGTACTCTTCCCAGACCGCCGAAATATTCGCATACGGCGCAGTATCCATTTTGGACTCTATGAAGTGTGTGGACTCACTTTGCTTTGGAAGCGAATCCGGAGACATAGACAATCTAAAGCTCATATCCTCAATACTCGCAGATGAGCCCCTTAAGTTCCAAGGACTTTTAAAGGAAAATCTAGGCAGTGGAATATCCTTTCCCTCAGCAAGGGAAAAGGCGCTTATAGACTACATATCAGACTCCAAGCATATGGGCCTTGGTAGCGAAAAGCTCGAAAGCATCTCAATGGATATAAAAAATCCAAACAACATACTCGGGGTTGAGTATATCAAAAGCCTCATCCATCTGGGCAGCAATATAAATCCTCTCACCATAAAGAGGATTTCAGCCGAATATAACAGCACCGAAATAAGCGGTGAAATATGCAGCGCTACAGCCATAAGGGAGCATTTGAAATCTTCTTCTTCAATTAATGAACTTAAAAAGGTAATGCCTCCTGATAGTTTCAGCTTGCTAGAAAATCAGTTCTTAAAGGGGGCTTCGCCTGTATTCGACAATATGTTTTTTGAAATGATTCTCTGTTCTATAATTTCAAGGGATTCACATGGACTTTGCCTTATAAATGAAGTAAAGGAGGGCATGCAAAATGCCGCCTCAAAACATGCTCGAAACTGCAACAATTTTGAGGATCTTACAAATTTATTAAAATCGAAAAGGTATACAATGACAAGTATTAAGAGGATGCTCTCAAACATACTTCTAGATATTAAAAGAGATGACATAGACTATTTTAAAAATATCTATCCTGCACCTTATGTAAGAGTTCTTGCATTCAACGAAAAGGGAACCCACATACTAAAAGAGGTTAAGCAAAATTCCGACATACAGGTTATAAACAAAACGGCAAACGCTTCATTTTCAGTAAAAATGCATCAGAAAATGCTAGATTACGACATAAAGTCAACAGACATATACAACATAGCATACTACCGCGGCCGTAGAGAAATGATGAACGGATCCGCAGACTACAAGACGTCACCCGTATTCGTAAAATAATAGCCACACCGCCGGCAAAAGCTTTACAAAAAACAAAAAAGGCGGCTTACAGCCGCCAAATATAATTAATTTCCTATTCTCTTAGCCCATTTATATGTCTCTTGGTAAAATCCTGAATCAAGCGGTGATACAATCACTTTGTCCTTTGCAGAAGATGCATGGACAAACTTTCCATTGCCTATGTATATTCCCACGTGGTTTACATTTCCACTTCTATCCGTTGTAAAGAACACGAGGTCTCCACTTTGAAGGTTTGACTTGGTAATAGTCTCGCCATTTTGGCTCTGAGCCTTGGAACTATGAGGTATGTTTTTTCCAAGCGCCTTATTGTATACGTATTTTGTGAATCCCGAGCAGTCGAACGTATTAGGACCTTCGTGCCCCCAATGGTAGTCCTTGCCCAAAAGCGAAAGTCCAAGATTTGCAGCCGCAGAGCCTCTTGAATCCCCTCTCGACACAGCCTGCGCATTTTCGCTCAGCATAGGTATTTCTACAAAATCGTCGTAGATATAAGCTTCCTCTTCGGATTCCGTTGATACCTTTACCCATCCGTCATTTTTGTCGATCACTCTTACCTTCTCGCCCTTGCCTAAATTTGCAACCACAGGACTTTCAAGGCTTGCACCCTGCCTCACGTTTACATTTTCAGCGTTAACAACTCCATCTACACCTGTTTGGACAATGCTGGCGTAATCGCTGCTTATCCATCCTGCTGATGTCTGGCTGGTCTTTATTTTGTACCAACCTTCAACTTCGTCGATTATTACGACTTCGCTGTCATTATTGAGTTTTGACACTACAGATGAATTTGAATTTGATTCGCTTCTGACGTTAAGCACGTTGGCGTGAACCTTTCCTAGGTTGTATGATTGGGCAAAAGAATAAGAACCTGTCAAACCTACAGCAACAATGATAGACAAAAAGACTCCAATTCTCTTATTCATATTGCAGCCTCCTGTAAGAAAAATATGGTGCGAGCGAAGGGAGTCGAACCCTTACTTTCTTAAGAAAACAGACCCCTCAAGCCTGCGCGTCTGCCTATTCCGCCACGCTCGCACGTTTAAATTGTATGGCCTAAATTCAGGCCCGCCTTGCACTTACATGTTGTGCTGACATTTTCTATTATAAATACATGCGGGCCATATGTCAATATTTTTTACATTAAAATTTATATTTATTCACCAGCACCAGAAAACTTCTCAACCCCCTTGTATATGTTAGTGCTGCTTGGAGTTGAAATCCCTTCTATTCTGTCGCTGACAACAAGGGTATTCTTTTTCAGTACAATCGGTATATAAGGAATGTCGTTTTTTACAAACGACTGAAGCTGAGAATACTTTTTCGCAAGTTCCTCCCTATCCTGCGCGTATTCGATTTCACCTATTACGCCGTCGACTTTTTCACTTGAATACCCAAGTATATTGCCCCTTCCCTGTGAATGAAGAGAGTATCTCATGGCGCCCGAAAGAGGCACTTTCCAGCCTGCAATCACCATGTCATAGCTGCCGGCGTTTAAGTCGGCCATATACTCTTCCCAGGGCTTTTCAACAACCTCTATTTCCAGCCCTATGCCGGCGAGTGAATTTTTTATTATATACGCCGCCTTGACCCTCTGGTCGTTTTCCGAATTTACAAGGAGCTTAATCGGCTCTGCCTGCATTTGAATATTTTGTACATAAGCCCTGGCTTTTTGTAGATCATATTCGTACGGCTTTATGCTGCTATCATAAAATTCACTTTTGGGATTGACTGGTATTTGGGTGATCTCGCCTCTTCCCAGGTAGACCTCTTCGATCATTCTCTTTCTGTCAATGCCGCTTATAATAGCCTTTCTGAAGTTGATGTCACCAAACAATTCCGTTCCTGTGTTGAATGCCAAAAACTCGAATTCTCCCGAAAAATAATCTATAGTCTTTATATTCATTCTTCCATATTTGCCGTCGAAAAACATCTCATCATCATAAAAATCCGTTTCTCTGGCCATAAACATATTGCTCTGAGCCTGTTCGTCCGGGACAACCAAAATCCTGAGTGTCTCTATTCCAGGCTTTTGTCCGTAATAGTCTTCATTCCTGTTTAACACTATAATTTTACGTTTTTGAAACTCCCCTATCTTGTACATCCCGCTTCCAATGAGATTGTTTACATCTGCCGCAAAGTCATCTGAATTAAGGCCCTGCAACTTGTGTTTCGGCAGTATTGGAAATATGAAGTTTCTTATAATCGATGTATCGCTCCTTGTAAATTCCACATGTACGCTTTGGCTGGAAATCGCCCTTGCAGAAGCTATTTCATTTACAAGCTCCCTGTATGGGCTTTCACTTGTACTTTTTATTTTCTCTATTGTAAAAACCACGTCGTCTGCAGTAAGAGCCTGTCCGTCATGCCATTTCACGCCTCTTTTAATGTTTATTTCAACAGATTTTCTATCATCGCTCCACTTATAATCATTTGCTATCTGAGGAGTTATATTGTCGTTTTGATCTATTTCAAAAAGACCGTCATACACAAGTCGCAGGGCGCTGCCAAGCGATTTTTCAGTGTTCAGTATTGGATTTATAGTTTTAAACCTTATGGCTGAAATGCTTATTGTGTCATATCCATATACCTGTTTTTTGCTGCCATTTTGGCCGTTGGTCTCTTTTGTCTGCCCATTTTGAACACTACACCCTGACAACATTATAAGGCAGGCAGACAGCAATAGCATTATAAATTTCCTATTTTTCATTACATTCCCACCTCGTATAAAATAGTCCGCTCTGCAAAGCAAAAGCCTTGCAGAGCGTATTAGTCCCTGTATATCTTATTGTATTTTTCATAATTCTTCAATACCTTGTTCACATAGCTTTTTGTTTCTCCGTACGGTATGTCCTCAAGCTCCAATCCATTTTTGCTATAGCGCTCATCATGCAGCCACTTTTTCACATTGGAGGGACCGGCATTGTACGCCGCTACGACAAGGTCGTTATCGTAATTAAATTCTTCCGAAAGCTTTCTTACATACCAGCAGCCCACTTTTATGTTTGTATCGGGGTCATATATGGACTCTTTCGAGTTGGCCACATAATCTCCTGCATATTCATATGTCATGTCCATAAGCTGCATTAACCCTTTTGCATCCCTGCGCGACTTTGCATATGGAAAAAACTTGCTTTCAGTTTTCATTATAGAGAATATAAGCATCGGATCAATCTCATATTCATCTGAATATCTATATACGCTATCACTGTAATGCACGGGATACACAAGCTTTAACACATTTTTAATATTAAAAAGCATAGCCATTATGCCTATTAAGATGCCTATTCTAAATAAAAATTTGCTCTTTTTAAGTCTCAATTCCAGGTTCCTCCATAATACTCAAGAAATTTCTCTACTTCTTCTTCAAGGCTACAAATATCCTTCGAATTGTCAATTACATAGTCAGCATATTTTTTCTTTTTATCCTGATCCATTTGGTTTCTTATCCTGGCGATTGCCTGTTTCCTGTCAAGCCCATCTCTTTTTTGTATTCTCTCAATTTGAACATCTTCATTGCAAAAAATCAAAAGTACAAAATCAACAAATTCATTCAGTCCGGTTTCAATCAAAAGCGGAGCATCAAGCACCGCAATTTCAAGTCCGGCACTTGCCAGCTCAGCCACCTGGTTTTCCACTTCGTTCATTATTATCGGGTGCATTGCATCATTCAGCCGTTTGAGTTCATTCTCGTTTGAAAATACAATATTGCCGATTTTTTTTCTGTCCAGGCTTTTGTCTTCACTCAGTACGCCTTCCCCAAACAATTCCACAATTTTTTTGTACCCTTCGTTTCCAACCTCTGAAATATGCCTTGATATGGCGTCGGCATCTATTATTTCAACGCCTTTTTCCCTGAGCATTTTGGAAACCGTACTCTTTCCCGTTCCTATAGAGCCTGTAAGTCCTATGAGTCTCATGTCGTTCACCTTTTCCACTTAATACTATTTTGCGTCATACCACGAACTTGCGCTGCTCAGATCCACCTTCAGCGGAACCGACAGATTCATTGCATTTTCCATTTCACTCCTTAAAAGCTCTTCCACTATTTCCTTTTCATCATCGCATGTCTCTATTATAAGTTCATCGTGAACCTGGAGTATGAGCTGAGATCTTAGTCCCTTTTCCTTGAGCTTCTTGTGCACGTTAACCATTGCTATTTTTATTATGTCTGCCGCGCTTCCTTGTATTGGAGTGTTCATCGCAAGCCTTTTCCCAAGATTTTTCAAAATGAAATTTTTAGACTTCAGCTCCGGTATATATCGTCTTCTGTTCATAAGAGTAAGTACATAGCCCTTATCCTGAGCAGATTCCACTATGTCATCCATATATTTTCTGACGTTTTCATATCTGTCGAGATATCCGTCTATATATTCCTTGGCCTTTTTAACAGGTATGCCAAGATTCTTAGAAAGTCCGAAATCGCTTATTCCGTATATTATTCCAAAGTTTACGGCTTTTGCCGCCCCCCTCATGTGCCTGTCCACCTCTTCTATCGGGACTCCAAACACCTCAGATGCGGTCCTCGAATGTATGTCCTGCCCCTTTATGAATGCGTCCTTAAGCTTTTCATCGTCGCATATGTGGGCAAGTATTCTAAGCTCTATCTGAGAATAGTCCGCATCAGTGAACACGCAGTCCTTTTTCGCTATGAACACCTTTCTGAGCTTTCTTCCAAGTTCAAGCCTTACAGGTATGTTTTGAAGGTTAGGCTCTGTCGAAGATATCCTTCCTGTTGTGGTTATAGTCTGGTTGAACGAAGAGTGAATCCTTCCCGTCTTTTCGTTTATTATTCCCAAAAGCCCGTCTACATACGTGGACTGAAGCTTAACTATCTGCCTGTATTCAGAAATAAGGTCTATTATAGGATGTTTGTCGCTGAGCTTTTCAAGCACCTGTGCGTTAGTGGAGTATCCCGTCTTTGTCTTTTTGACAGACGGGAGCTCCAGTTTTTCAAATAGTATCACTCCAAGCTGTTTCGGCGAATTTATGTTGAACTTTTCTCCGGCGTAGGTGTATATTTTTTCTTCAAGCCGCTCTATGTCTGCGCCGAACTCCTCTTTGAGGGCAACGAGTATATCCCTGTCCACCTTTATTCCCTCGTATTCCATATTTCCAAGTACTTCTACAAGAGGCATTTCAACGCCGTAGAAAAGCTCTTCCATTTCATTTTTGCCTATTTCACCTTCTTGAAGCGGCTTAACCCTGCTGACAAGATTTATTATCTCTCCAAAATACCCGTTGAGCTCGTCCTTGTCAACATCCTCGAAACCCTTGGCTTTCTTGCCCTTTCCAAGAAGCTCCTCCTGTGACTTTACGAGCTTCCCAAAATACTTGCTTGCTATGTTTTCGTGCTCATATGCCGAACTTGCAGAGTCTATTATGTACTCTGCTACAGATATATCAAATTTCATGTTCTCAATACATACTCCGTAAGGCCTAAAATTTGTATAGTCTTCCTTGAGTTTGTATCCATACTTTTCAATTTCAGGCGATTCAATCATATCTTTTAGCGTCATTATGTCCTTTTCAGAGTCTACTTTCAGCACATTTTCGCCGTCAACGCTCACGAAAACCCCTATTATTCCCTTTTCAGCTATATTCACGCCGGCAGATACGCTTTTCAGATATACATACCCTTTTTCACGTGCCTTTCCAATGAACTTTTCAAGTTCCTCTTCGTTTGCATCTACAATGCTTACAGCTGAATGGTCTTCTTGGACATTCTCTTCGGCTTTTTCAGATCCGCCAAACCTTTTGATAAGGCTGCCGAATTCAAAAATATTGAAAAGCCTCAGCACTTGCTCCCTGTCAAAACCTTTCATTTCAAGTCCTTCCACATCGAATTCAACGGGTATGTCAGTGACTATCCTCGCAAGCTTTTTGCTTATTACCGCCAGCTGAACATTCTCCTCGACCTTTTCCTTCAATTTCCCCTTAAGATTTTCCGTGTTTTGAATGAGTTCTTCTACGCTTCCGTATTCCTTTATGAGTTTTAGGCCTGTCTTCTCTCCTATTCCCGGAACCCCAGGTATGTTGTCGGACTTGTCTCCCATAAGCCCCTTGAGGTCTATCAGCTGGTTTGGAGTTATTCCAAACTTTTCAACGATCGAATCGCCGTCATATTCCTCAAGCTCTGATATTCCCTTTTTTGTTATAAGTATTTTCACATTGGCGCTTGCAAGCTGAAGGGCGTCCTTGTCTCCTGTAACTATGAAAACTTCAAAACCTTCCCTTTCGGCCTCCCTCGCCACAGTTCCTATTATGTCATCCGCCTCGAAGCCTTCCAGTTCAAGCCTGTGTATTTTAAATGCGTCAAGAAGCTCCTTAAGCGGTGCCATCTGCTCTCTAAGCTCATCAGGCATTCCCTTTCTATGGGCCTTGTATTCGCTGTATGCCTTGTGCCTGAAAGTAGGCGCCTTGAGGTCGAATGCCACGCTCATATGAGTGGGCTCGTAGTTGTCCAGTATCTTAAATAACATCGTCGTAAACCCATACAGTGCGTTTGTATGGAGTCCGTCCTTATTCATAAGCTCAGGAAGCGCATAATACGCTCTGTTTATAAGACTGTTTCCATCTATTATAACTAATCTCTTTGTCATTTATTCATCTCCTAAAGTTTAAATGCTATGTATACATAGTTAATTATATAATAAAAAGGACCCTTTCAAAAGGGTCCCCTTGTAATATTAAAACATAATCAGCTTTATATTAGTAAGTGTATTCCATTGTAACCGAAGCCTTTATTGTAAGCTCGCCTTCAGATATTACCGCACTGTCCATCGCCGCCATGCTCTTTTCCATGTATATGTTACGCTCAATCGGCACGGCATATCCCGATTCCACAATTCTTGCCGGAGATTTTACTGTGGCTCCAATAGCCTGTGCAAGGCTGTTGGCCTTTTGACTTCCGTTTGCAACGGCTTTTTTAAGCGCTTCATTGTAAAGCTGCTCGCTGTTGCTCACGGAGAAGTGCACTCCGTTCATTCCTGTAATTCCATTTTCAACAGCCTTGTTCAATACGCCCGCCACGTCATCTATGTCGTCTATCTTCACCTCAAAGCTGTTTACAAGCCTGTATCCTACAAATATTCTCTCTCCCTTTTCATTTGAATAATCATAGTCCTTGAAGAAGTTATACGATGTAGTTCTTATATCCTTCTCCTCTATACCCATTTCTAAAAGCTCTGACTTGAACTTGCTCACTATGTCGTTATTCTCGTCAACAACATTTTGAGCATTTTTATTAACTGTATCGACACTGAAATTTACACTTGCCTGATCAGGCACAGCTGAAACTTCTCCTACCCCGCTTACCGTTATCACCCTTTGAGGTTCTTCCTGGGCACATGCCACTCCGCTTATCATGAGCAAAATAATAAATAGTGAAGCTATAAGTTTTTTCATTTTAATTCCTCCCTTTTTTTATTGTTTACACCCTATAGACTCTCTACCCAACAAAAAGGTTCCCGAAAAAATTTTATTTTTTGATTTTCAGGAGAATTTTTATGTGTTCAAAATATATATACAAAAAAATGCATAAAATGTATTGAAATAGTGTTCTTTTTGTGTTATTATATTTCTCGTGGCAAATATATTTTAACAACATGCCGAAGTGGTGGAATTGGCAGACGCGCTGGACTCAAAATCCTGTGGTAGCAATACCGTACGGGTTCGACCCCCGTCTTCGGCACCAGTAATAGCAAGACTCCTAGAGTTTTGCTATTTTTTATTATATAAAAAAGGACATGAAGTTCACCTTCATGTCCTTAATAGCCCCTATATAATTATAAGCTGACAATATTCTCGGCTTGTGGCCCTTTTGCTCCTTGCACTACATCAAAAGAAACTCTTTCGCCTTCTTCTAAAGTTTTAAAACCATCCTTTTGAATCTGAGAAAAATGTGCAAAAACATCTACGCCATCTTCTCCAGTTATAAAACCATATCCCTTTTCTGCATTAAACCATTTTACTGTACCTGTCATAATCACTACCTCCAAATTTTATTTTCTTATAATCAGTTCGTACAAAGTAAATCAACTATGTAGAATCTGAAACCAAACCCACTTGTCTCATGGGCACAATTTATATGTACCCTTTTTAAAGATATTCTATCATATTTTTTCATGGCAAACCGAAATAAAAGCACTACGTTTCCAAAAATATGCATTCACCGCTAAATCATTGAATGGGTATATTCGAATAAACCTCGACTCCTCTTTCATATACGGTCACAAATTCATCACCGCGCTTGAACTGGAACTGGAATTTATAAATCCCCGGTCTGCCAAACAATACACTTTCAAAGCCAAGCGTGTATATGTATCCTGTCTGGTCATTCTCCAGCGTGTAGGGCTGGCTTTCAGTAGTATTATATATTATATTGCCTTCAGGATCAACTATCATAACCCTGTCTACATACTCCTCGCCGCCTTCAAGTCCGCTTACGTCGAAATATGCATTGAATGTATATGTTCCCACCTCAAATTTGCTGAATGGGTTTCCTATTATCTTGTCCACAACAAGCCCTCTTCCGTATGAATCCTCTATTTCCACGGCATCCTCAAACGACGATGCCTCTCCGTAATAGTCACAAAGTATCATGTCTATATGCGGCTTTTTTATTTCTACCGTGTTCTCAGCTCCATTCCAGTCCACAAAAGCCCCAAACAGCTCGCTTACCCGTCTTATAGGCACCATCGTATTTCCGTAAAAATTTACCGCCGGAACATCTCCTACTGCAAGCTTACCGTTGTAGTTTATGTTTACCGTAGGAAAACCCTTGAACTCATGAATTGTTTCCGCCGAATATATGCTGCACGCCGATATTGCAAATACTATGGCCGTAGTTAAAATATATTTTTTCAATAGCTCGCCCCCTCAAATACTCCACTTCATCTGTTTATTTTATTTATATCCATATATGCATAATCCTAAATAATTAATTGCAATGTTTAGAAAAGCCCTCAAAATGGTAAATCTTAAATAAACGCATAGGTGGGATGAATATGTCTTATAGTAAAACAAACAGCATCCAGCGAAATCTTAGCATGCTTACAGACTTTTATGAGCTTACAATGGCAAACGGTTATTTTGAAAATGGCTTTGAGGATACAATAGCATATTTCGATATGTTTTTCAGAAAAGTGCCCGACGGTGGAGGATTTGCAATATCCGCAGGACTCGAACAGCTTATAGGATACCTGCTGGATCTTAATTTTTCCAAAGAAGATATTGAATTTTTGAGAAGCAAGGGCCAGTTTTCAAAAGGATTTTTGGAATATCTTCAAAACTTCGAGTTCAAGTGCGACGTATGGGCTGTGCCTGAAGGCACTCCAATATTCCCACATGAACCTGTTGTGAAGGTCAAAGGCCCCATAATACAGGCCCAGTTTATAGAGACAATGCTTCTCTTGACAATAAACCACCAAAGCCTTATAGCTACAAAGGCAAATAGAATCGTTAGGGCCGCAGGTGAAAGAGCCGTTATAGAGTTCGGTTCTAGGCGTGCCCACGGGTCAGGTGCAGCCATATACGGTGCAAGAGCCGCATTCATAGGGGGCGCAGCAGCCACGTCTTGCACAATAGCTGAGCAACTGTTTGGCATACCTGCTGTAGGCACAATGGCTCACAGCTGGGTTCAGCTGTTTGACGATGAAATCGAGTCATTCAGAAGCTACGCGCGAACATATCCAGATAGCTGCCTTCTTCTAGTAGACACCTACAATGTCCTTCAATCAGGAATTCCAAATGCCATAAAAATATTCAATGAAGAAATAGTTCCAAGGGGCTTTAGGCCCGCCGGAATAAGAATCGACAGCGGCGATCTTGCTTATCTTTCAAAAGAGGCCAGAAAAATGCTCGACGATTCAGGTTTTGAAGACTGCCGCATAATAATATCAAGTTCTCTCGATGAGATCATAATAAGGGATTTACTCATACAGGGCGCTCCTATAGATTCATTCGGGGTTGGAGAAAGGCTTATAACATCAAAATCTGACCCCGTATTCGGAGGTGTGTACAAACTCTGCGCGGTTGAAAAAAACGGCAAAGTTGTTCCCAGAATAAAGGTAAGCAATAACGTTGAAAAGATTACAAACCCAGGTTCAAAAAATCTGTTCAGACTGTATTCTAATGTAAGCCATAATGCAATAGCCGATATCATTACACTTTTTGACGAAACCATAGATGCCAGCGGCCCGTACAGGCTGTTCGATCCGCTCTTCCCGTGGAAAAAAAGCACCGTCAAAAACTTCACCGCTGTTCCACTCCTCCACAGAATATTCGAAAGGGGAAGGCTTGTATACGATTCCCCAACAGTCGACGATATAAAGCAATACTCAAAAGAGCAAATATCAAAGCTCTGGCCCGAGGTCAAAAGATTTGAAAATCCGCATAAATACTATGTAAACCTTTCAGAAAAACTTTGGGACCTGAAAAGCAGACTTATAGACAGGTATTCCAGCATATAACGTAAAAAGCCGCAGCTTATATCACTGCGGCTTTTCTATGTCTATTATGAATTCACTACCTTCATTCACCTTACTTTCAACTCTTATCTTTCCATTAAGCGAAAGTACTATGTGCTTTACTATGGCAAGCCCAAGCCCTGTTCCGCCTATTTTTCTGCTCCTTGCCTTTTCCACCCTGTAGAATCTTTCAAATATCCTAGGAATATCTTCCTGAGGTATTCCTAGACCCGTATCTTTCACCCTTATCTGCAATAACTCCGTATTTTCTGTAACAGTGACAAACACACGTCCCTCTTCAGGAGTGTATTTGACTGCATTGTCTATTAGATTTAAAAGCAGCTGCTTTATATAATCGGGATTTGACAATATAGTTATTTCCTCATTTTCAAAGCGTTCTGATATTTGTATCCCCTTTTTTTGTGCAAAAGGACTTATCATCTCGAAGACTTCTTTATATACTTCCCATATGTTAACCAGTTTAAAGTTTGCACCCTTCTTATTTTCATTGTTTTCAATGAATGAAAGAGTCAATATATCGTCTATGAGGCTTCTGAGCCTTCCCGTCTCCATGTCTATAATATCGAGGAATCTGTTTCTCACCGCTATGTCTATGTTTTCATTTCCCTTTAGTGTCTCGACAAATCCGCTTATAGATGTAAGGGGCGTCTTTAGCTCATGGGTCACATTTGCAACAAAATCAGATCTTATTTTTTCAAGCCTCTTTCTTTCTGTTATGTCCTCTATATTTATTATTGCACCTATTGTAAGGTTCTTTTCTTCATGCAGCTTTATAGGGTCGGATTTCACCTTGTAGTAGTTTCCTTTTTCGTCTTCCACTATAAGTTTTTTTCTATCTCCATACCCCATAACTTCCCTTATCGCCGTAAAGAACATCTCATCTTTAACCACTTTTTCAAAATTCTTTTGTTCAAAATCATCGTCTTCATAAGAAAACAGTTTTTGAGCCTTCTGGTTCATTAGCATTATATTCTCACGGTTGTCTATAGCTATGATTCCATTTGATATGCTCTTTAATATGGCTTTGAGCTTTATGTTCTTGTCCTCGAGTTCAACTATGTTGCTTTTAATCTTTTTCACCATGTAATTGAAATTGTATGCAAGCCTTCCCAGTTCTCCAGTCGCATCACTGTCAAGTTCCACTGAAAAATCGCCTTTGCTTACGCTGTCCGCCGCGCTCATTATGGACTTGAGATTGCTCCTCAAGACCATCAGATACCTTACAGTCAGGCTGAGGAGTATAACCAGGAATATTATTATCAAATACAGGTCATCTGTCTTTATAACACTACTTCCTATTATATCGTCCGACCTCCCTATTTGAATTTGTATCCTACGCCCCTTACCGTCTCGATATACTTGGGCTTTTTGTCATTATCCTCTATTTTCTTTCTTAAATGCCTTATGTGCACATCCACGGTCCTAGTCTCCCCAAAATATTCATAGCCCCATATATTGTCCAAAAGCGAGTTTCTCGAGAGCACTTGCCCTCTATTTTGAGCCAGAAGCTTTAAAAGCTCGAATTCCTTAAGTGTAAGCTCTATCTTTTGACCATTCTTATATACCTCATAGTTTTTAAGGTCTATCTTTATCTCGTCTATCTCTATTGAATTTTCTTCTTTAACCTTACTCTTTTCATATCTTCTAAGAACAGCATTCACCCTAGCTATAAGCTCCTTTACACTGAATGGCTTAGTTATATAGTCGTCCGCCCCAACATCGAGCCCGTTTATCTTGTCATCTTCCATATCCTTCGCCGTCAGCATTATCACAGGAGTCGAGCTTATATCCTTGTCTGCCCTTATCCTCTTGCAAACCTCTATCCCGTCTATTCCCGGAAGCATAAGATCTAAAAGCACAAGGTCCGGCTTTGTCTGCTTGACCTTTATATATCCCTCCAATCCGTCATATTCAGCATCCACATCAAATTCATGAAGCTCGAGATTGAACTTTATAAGTTCCACTATATGTTCTTCATCATCTATGACTAAAACTCTTTTATTCATAAATTCTCCTCCAACACTAAATTTCAGACCTATATCTGAGCTATCAAGGCCATCCGCTTATGAGTTTTCCCATCTCCCCTGTAAGAGTGAAAGCGTCCTTTACTGCAACATGTGCACTGGGCTACATCTATTATGTTGTCCGCATAAACACCTTTTTCCTCAAGTATTAGCCGGTTTATCTTCCAAAGGTCCAAATAATAACTTTCATTATCCATTATATACAACTTTGAGTCATAATTTGTAAATTCCAGGTTAAATTTTTGTGCAAGTTCCTCGCTCACCTCATAACAGCAAGCTCCTATGGACGGTCCTATTATGCACTTTAAATCTTCTATTTTGCTGGAGTATTCGTCCATCATAAAGTCTATAAGCTTTTGTGTAATCCTTCCATACGTGCCTCTCCATCCGCAGTGCGCAAGCCCTGCGACCTTTTTCATATCGTCTATTACAGCCACCGGCACACAATCTGCAACATATATCATTATTGGAGTGTTTTCAATATCTGTAACTATAGCATCTCCCTCGCAGACACTGTTGACATCTACCTCATCTATCTTTACAATTTTAGTCCCGTGGACCTGATTTGGATGGGTAAGCCTTTTTTCATTTATATCATATTCGCTGCAAAAACGTCTTATGTCCTGTGGGTTTTTCATATCCACATCTGAATCCGAAAAGAAAATCCTTATTCCGCACTCAAGTCCAAAATCTCTATTTTCATAGTAGTTCAATTTTCCACCCCATGTTATTTTTTTTCTTTAAGTATTTTTTCAAGTTCTTCATGAAAAGTATTTATATCCTTGAACTGTCTGTATACAGAAGCAAATCTCACATATGCCACTTCGTCAAGCATCTTAAGCTTTTCCATTACCATCTCACCTATTTTTTCGCTGAGCACTTCCCTTGCGCCACTTGAATTCAGGCTGTTTTCAATATCCGCAACGGCTTTTTCCACACTTTCAGTTGAAACCGGCCTCTTTTCGCAGGCTCTGAGCATTCCATTTATTATTTTGTTCCTATTGAATATCTGTCTTGTTCCATCCTTTTTTACGACCATTACGGGAACGTCTTCTACTTTTTCATATGTTGTAAATCGCTTTTTACAGTTATCGCATTCCCGCCTTCTCCTTATGGAGCACCCTTCGTCTGTAGGTCTCGAATCTATAACTTTAGACTGCATAAATCCACAATACGGACATTTCATAAATATACCTCCAAATATACAATTGTAAACCTTTACACTACAATTTTAACATATTATCGTAAAATTAACCCTTTCTATATCTTTTTCTTTTTTTGAAAAAAAAAGAAGATATAGGCTATCTTCTTCTTCTTAAAAACGTCGGTATATTAAAATTTCCTTCTTCTTCTGTTTTTTCATCTTTTTCTGGCTTTTCTTCCCTAGGCTCTTCCTTTTGGATGACTTCCTCTGGCTTTTCTTCTTTCTTTTCCTCTATTTTATGCCCGTTTCCCGCCTCAAACCCTGTTGCTATGACAGTTATTCTTATCTCGTCATTCAGGCTTTCGTCTATTACAGCTCCAAATATTATGTTTGCATCTTCATCCGAAGACTCTTGAACAAGTGTCGCCGCTTCATTGACCTCAAAAAGTCCAAGATCAGCTCCTCCTGTTATATTGAGTAGAACTCCTTTTGCGCCTTTTATGGAAGTTTCCAAAAGTGGACTTTGTATTGCTTGCTTGGCGGCATCCACAGCTCTGTTTTCACCACTTGCTGTTCCTATTCCCATGTGGGCAAGCCCCTGTTCCTTCATTATCGTTTGAACATCTGCAAAGTCAAGGTTTACAAGTCCTGGAACCGCTATAAGGTCTGAAATACCTTGAACACCCTGCTTAAGTACATCATCCGCTATCTTGAAAGCTTCAAGCATTGAAGTTCTTTTTTCCGCCACCTGCAGCAGTCTGTCGTTAGGTATTGTAATAAGAGTGTCTACCTTTTCCTTCAGCGCCTCTATGCCGGCTCTTGCATGATTTTGCCTTCTCTTTCCTTCAAATGTAAACGGCTTTGTCACTACACCTACCGTAAGTATTCCCATTTCCTTTGCAACAGAGGCAACTACCGGAGCAGCACCTGTACCTGTTCCGCCGCCCATTCCTGCAGTTACAAATACCATATCGGCACCTTCAAGGGACCTTTGTATATCCTCTCGGCTCTCTTCAGCAGCCTTTTTCCCTATATCTGGATTAGCTCCGGCCCCAAGACCTCTTGTAAGCTTCTCGCCAACCTGTATTTTTTGTTCTGCCTTAGATGTATGAAGAGCCTGCCTGTCCGTATTAATTGCTATGAACTCTATCCCCTTAAGCTGGTCTTCTATCATTCTGTTTACAGCATTGTTTCCTCCGCCGCCTACGCCTATAACCTTTATTTGTGCAAACTCATCCATTCCCACATCAAATTGTATCATCAAGGTTCCTCCTCGCCATGCTTATTATATATTTGCTATTTCTCAACAATTTCAATTACTAATAATTTTTATACATATAATATTATCATAATTTTACCAAATATGTTTATACTTTTTCACCTTTAACAGTCTATTCCGCAGACCTTTCCAAAACCTTTCCAATCTCCTTTTTTTCAAGGCTCTTGTTTTTCTTTTGCGCTATCTTACGGAGTATTGCCCTTCTGATTGCAGCAAAGTTTTGGAACAGCCTTCCTCCAAACACTATTATAGGCGCATAATAAAGAGGTACTCCAAGCTTGTCTCCAAGGTAAGCCAAAAATCCCGCAAGTATCGAATTGGTAAAAAATCCTGTTATGAATATTGAATTATTATAATTGCCCTCAAGGCTCGCTCTTATTGCTCCAAATACAGAGTCAAGCGATGCAAGTATTGCCACTGAAATATAAAGAGAATAACTTTCGGGATAAGTCACAGGTATATAATACCCAACCAGTACTCCAAGTAAAAGCCCTATTAGTGCAACAATCAAATTAATCACCTTCTTTTATATATCTAAAATAAACATCACCGCTATATTTCGGAATAAGCATGTCATCCACTACACGTGTCTGAACATCTATGCCCCATACCTCTTTGAGTATATATGCATATGATCCCGGAGCTCTTACAGCCGCCTCCAGGTGCAGGGGGTTTCCTATTGCCTTTATCACAAAAGGTTGGCCGTATGTTGACTTGTTTATGGTTATTGTAGGTCCGGCGCACTTTATCTCGGATATTGTAATAACTCTCTCCCCATTTATCGATATGGCTTCAGCACCAGCCGACTTCAAATCATTTACAAGTTCGAGCACATCCTTGTCATGTACTATTATGTCGTTTGCATGTTCTCCAAACTCAATATCTCGGCTACCGTCTTTCAGTCTTACAACAACTCCAGGTCCGCTCAGGTTTTTCATGCCTGACGAAGTCTTTAGGTCTTCAAGTTCTTTTTTCATAAGGTTCTTTATGGAACCGTTTTCATTTAGTGCAAGCTCATATTTTGCTATATTCTGTTCTTTTTCCAATATGATCTTTTCTATCTTTTCAATTTCTATTTTTTCCGTATCCAACTGATATTCAAGTTCTTTTATACTGCCCAAAGTTACAAATATGTTGTCTGGGTTAAAGCTTTTTACCTGTATTGCGGTTATCAGCCCCAGTATAAACATCAAAAAAACAGTCGTGTTCACCTTAATTATATTTTTCATATTTTCACCTACCGTCTATTCTACCGGTTTTGAAAACTCAAACTGTATCTTTTCAGTATTTCTAGGTATTTCAATATCCTCATGCTTGCTTATATCCGTTTTAAGTCCAAGATACTGCCTTATCTCCCACATGATCCCATATCTCATATTGAGCGCCGCTTCAAGCGTATCCGGATTTCCTATGGCCTTTATCTCAAACGGGGTCTTTACAGGCTTGTCGTTTATAAATATGCTTTCCCGGCTGTTTGCCGCCAGATGTATTTCCGTGTTTACAACTATTCTTTCCCCGTTTATTGATATAGCCTCAGCACCAGCCGCATTAAGCTTATTTATAACCGAAAGCAGCATTTCATAGTTGTATATTATGGTTTCACTTTCCTGCTCCTGGTCAATGACATCTATCACTATGCTTACTCCCGGGCCCTTTACCTGTGAATATCCCGCAAGTACTTCATATCTTTTTATGTCTTCTTTGAGATTTTTAACCACTATGTTTTCTTTTGCCTCAGATTCCTCGTATTCTTTTATTCTTCCTTCGAGCATTGACAGTTTATTCGAAAGCGCCTCTTTTTTGTCCTTAAGCCTCTTGAGCTCAGTAGAAAGCTGTCTGGCTTTTTGTGACGATACCAGGCCTCCAGTTGACCGTTCAACGTTTTTAAGTTGTATTGTAATCATTGTCCCAAGCAAAAGAGTCAAAACTAGTATTGCAACTTTATTTTTGTTCAATAACCTCACCACCATATTGTCTGTACACGGGATAACCATTGTGCTTCATATCTATTATACCGTAATTTATGTTTTTCTTATATAGGTCCGTAAGTATTTCTTTAAGAATGGGTATCTTATATCCCAAATTCTCCCCTTCTCCAACAAGCACTACTATCCCTCTATATGTGTACAGTCTTATTCGAGACTCTTCATCTATATTTATTTCCGAAATATTTTCAAGTATATCGCTTCCAAGACATGCGTTCAAAAGGTTCAAGAGTCTTTGAAGAACATCCTCGTCCTTCATGTATATCTTTTTACCTATTTTGAAACCGTCAAGGTCTATCCCTGTCAATATGGGTCTGTCCAGATTAGTTATATCATTTTCAACCCGAAGAGCCATACCTTCTTCATCAATTATTACGTATGAGCCCATGTACGGCACACAAAAAAATTCCATTCTTTCGATTATGTTTATATCCATGCTGTCCGGCAAATCCTTTTCTATGTAAACATCCTTTATGTAAGGATGTTTCAAAAGGCTTTCCCTCATTTTGGATTTTTTTACAGTGATTATATTTTGACCTTTTTCAATTCCCGAAAAGCCGATTACATTTTCAGCTTTAAGTTTGATAAGCCCATTCACATTTATGCTTTTGACATTAAAATAGCCAAACTTCACGGCCGCATAAAATGCCAATGATGCAACTGCAAAAAATGTAAGAAAAAACAATAAAATCTTTTTTTTCAATTTTATCCATCCTTTACGAGTCTCAAAACACTTTTTATATACCCTTGTCCAATTGCCTTAATCTCATAATTTGAGAATATATTAAATCTACAGCCTCTGGCCTTCCCATTTGAACGCTCTTACTCGACATGTCCTTTAGCTTTTCTTCATCCATTAGTATGTTGAATATATTCTGAGCAATCATATCTGCAGTTATGTCCTTTTCAAGTATCATGACTCCAGCACCGTTTTCCTCCACGCTCCTTGCATTGTATTCCTGATGATTCTCTGCCGTATGCGCCTTTGGTATTACTATTGCAGGCTTGCCTAGGCATGTAACCTCAGAAAGTGTTATTGCTCCTGCACTACAGATTACCATATCGCAGGCCGCAAGTACATCGGGCATATTATCTATATAAGGAAGCACCGTTTGATAGTCCTTAAGTCCTTCATTTGAGAAATCTTTACTGAAACTCTCAAAGTGATCATTTCCTGTTGCATGTACAAATGCAATGTCCTTTTCACAAAATTGCTCTATTACACTCAGCATGGCGTCGTTTATTTTTCTTGAACCTCCGCTTCCCCCTACCGAAAGAACCATCTTCTTATCCAGAGGTATTCCAAGTTTTTTTCTTGATTCAATTTTATTAGCATCCACGATCTCTTTTCTGACAGGGTTGCCTGTAAATTCAACTTCTTGTGCTGATTTGAAAAATTTTCTCGCATCTTCAAAACTTATAAGAACCTTGTCTGTAAACCTGGACAAAAACTTGTTGGTTATACCCGGAAATGCATTTTGTTCATGCACCACAGTCGGAACCTTCATAATTGCCGCACAAAACACTACAGGCCCTGATACATATCCTCCTGTTCCTATTACGACATCCGGCTTGAAACTCCTTATTATCGACGCCGCTTCACAAATCCCCTTGAAAAACATCATTAGCCTTTTCATGTTTTCAATGCTTATCTTTCTTTGGAATCCGTTTACCGTCACCGTCTTAAAGTCATATCCGCTCTTTGGCACAATCTTGCTTTCAAGGCCCTTTTTTGTTCCTATATAGAGCACCTTTGCACCCTCGTTTTCAGATTTTATCCTGTCAGCTATCGAAAGCGCCGGATATATATGTCCGCCGGTTCCTCCGCCTGATACTATGATCCTCAAAAATTCCATCTCCTATCTTTTAGTATATCTCGATACATTGAGAACTACCCCTATTGCAGCCATTAATATTATGAGCGACGTACCACCGAAACTTATAAACGGCAGCGGCATTCCCGTTGCCGGCATGGACGATGTTACAACCGCAATGTTTATCATTATCTGTATCGCTATTTGAGATATTATACCACTTACAAGCATGCATGAAAAAAAGTCAGGAGCGTTCATTGCAACTTTTATACCCCTATATATAAGGAATACATACAGCATGAGTATTATTATGCATCCGACGTATCCAAGTTCTTCTCCTATTATAGCAAATATGAAGTCATTTTGCGGTTCAGGTATGTATAGGAATTTCTCATTGCTCCTTCCAAGCCCGAGCCCGAAAAGCCCTCCGGTTCCAAGGGCATAAAGCGATTGTATAACCTGGTAATTATTCCCCAGTTCATCCTTGAACGGATCCAAAAATCCCGTAACCCTTTTCCATCTGTATTCACTGCTCATGGCAAGCATCAACACTACAGGTATTGCCGATCCTATCGCTATGAATGCATACCTCAGCTGAAGCCCTGCTACAAACATCATGCAAACCCCGGTCATCACTATTGTTCCGGCAGTTGAAAGGTCCGGCTGCAAAAACACCAATCCGAAAAAGAATACTGATATTATTCCCGGGAAAAGAGCCCCTCCTATTGATTTTTCTATATATTTTCTGTTTATATATTTTGCAATCAACACTATGGATGCGAATTTGGCAAGCTCAGAGGGCATTAGTGTCATTCCGCCTATTCTGATCCATCTTTGCGCTCCGTTCAGATTGGTTCCAAGAGGTGTCAGCACTGCAACAAGAAACAGTATTGAGATTCCTGCAAAAACCCATGCATATTTTTCGACCTTTTTATAATGGAAAAAAGCCATAAAAAACATTGCAAACATTCCAATAACTGCATATGCGATGTTTCTCTTCAAAAAATAGTACTGGTCCCCAAGCCTCTTGCCAGCCTGAACATAGCTTGCGCTGAACACCATTACTATTCCTATCGAAATGAGTAAAAGAGTGGCAAAAAGTATGTACTGGTCAAAGTTCCTGGCCCTTGGTTTTTGCTTTTTATCTCCCTTTTTTTTAACTTCTTTTTTTTGAGACCCACTCATTAAAAAACCTCCTCAAAAAACTAAAGCTTTCCAACCTCTTGCTTGAAGTCCATTCCTCTAACTTCGTAGCTTGGGTACATATCCCAGCTTGCACATGCAGGGGAAAGAAGTACTATGTCACCTTTTAGAGCCAGTGAGCTTGCTTTTTTAACGGCCTCATGCATATTTTTCACATCATGGCAGTTATTAAAGCCCTTTTCCTGTGCGGTTTTTCTTATCTTCTGGGCAGTTTCACCAAGAAGTACAAGTTCCTTTACCTTGCCGTCAAAACTCAATATGAACTCGTCAAATTCACTTCCCTTGTCCATGCCTCCCGCTATCAGCACAAGCGGCCTGTCATAGGCCTCAACCGCCTTTATAGAAGCATCCGGGTTTGTTCCCTTCGAGTCGTTCACATAGTCCACGCCGTCTACAGTTCTTACGAATTCAAGCCTATGTTCAACCCCTTCAAAATCCTTGAGGGCCTTTACTATAAAATCCTTATCTATTCCCATGCAAAGCGCAACTGCAACTGCCGCAAGTGCATTTTCAAGATTATGCGCTCCCGGTATCTTTATCTCCTCGATATCTATGATTTTCTGAGGATTTCCGTCTATTTCAGAAATTATCACGCCGCCTTCCACATATACTCCACCGCGAGGCCTTTCATTCCTGCTGAAAAGCACGACATTGGACTTGCAAAGACTCGAAAGATTTTTGCTCTCAGGGCAGTCGTAATTAATCACCGTGTAGTCGCCTTGCCTTTGATTTTTGAATATGTTCGCCTTTGCATCTATGTAGTTTTCCATTGTCTTGTGTCTGTTAAGATGGTCCGGTGTTATGTTAAGCACTGCACTGACCTTTGGACAAAAATCGATTATGCTTTCAAGCTGGAAACTGCTCAGCTCTGTTACAAGCACAGAATTTTCATCTGCTGCATCCACAACATCTATTGCTGGCCTTCCTATGTTTCCTACGACAAATGTCTTGTGTTTTGATAGTTTGAATATTTCTCCCACAAGGCTTGTAGTTGTCGTCTTTCCGTTCGTTCCAGTTATTCCGACAAACGGAGCCTTCGAAAACCTATACGCAAGTTCTATCTCACTTATTATTTGGATTCCCTTTGCCCTCAGTGTATTTACCAGCTTAATATCTGTAGGCACCCCCGGAGACATTACCACTAGCTCTACGTCTTCAATATCTTCAGGGTGGCTTCCAAGTATGTAGTCAACATCCAATCCCTTGAGCTCTTCCAGTATATCTTCCACCTGGTCCTTGCTCTTGATGTCATTTACCATTACTTTTGCGCCTTTACCGCTTAAAAATTTTATTGTAGATATTCCGGTTTTTGCAAGGCCTATCAAAAGAACCCTTTTGCCTTCCAATTTCATTTTTATCCACCCTTCCATATTTTATCTGAATATGTTTTTTAATATTAAATAAATGCAATAAGTGCAACTGCCCCCAAGACAAGGCTCGCCACCCAAAATATACCAACAACTTTTGTCTCATGCCATCCCACCAATTCAAAGTGATGGTGAATAGGTGTCATCTTGAACACCCTTTTCCCAGTAAGCTTGAATGATGTGACCTGTATTATCACCGAAAGAGTCTCTGCAAAATATATTCCGCCCACTATGGGAATCATAAGCGATGCATTCATTATTACGGCAGCTGCCGCAACAGCTCCTCCAAGAGCCATTGAACCCGTATCCCCCATAAACACCTTCGCCGGGTATACGTTGAACCTCAAAAATCCAAGACACGCTCCGAACACAGCGCTGCACACCACTGCTATGGACTCGTATCCGAGCATCGAAGCTGTTATTATAAAGAATATTGATACTATGAGAGTGACTCCCGATGCGAGTCCGTCAAGTCCATCTGTAAGGTTAACGCTGTTTACAGTGGCAACAACTACAAGCACTGTAAACGGAATGTATAGAACACCCATGTCAAAATAGTATCCGTTTGTAAACGGTACCAGAATCGAACTGCCGTAGTCAGATGTCTTATACTGGTAAAGTACTATTAAAAATGCAAGCGCAAACTGTCCTATGAGCTTTTGATAAGCTCTAAGCCCCAAAGACCTTTTCAGCACCACCTTTATGTAGTCGTCCACAAATCCCACAAGCCCGAATCCTATTATGGAGGCAAGAGCTGCAAGCATATCGCCGTCAACTCTTCCGCTTAAAAGCGACGCCGCGATTATGCCTATTACCATTATTATACCGCCCATCGTAGGCGTTCCATTTTTCACAAGGTGGGTTTTTGGCCCTTCATCCCTTATAGTCTGCCCGAATTTAAGCCTTTTGAGCACTGGTATAAGCATGGGCCCTGATATCAAAGTAGCCACAAGCGCAACCACTGCCGGGATTAAAAACATATGATAATTAAACATTAAATACTGCTCCTCTCTGCAAGGAAGTTCACTATTTCTTCCATTTTCATACCCCTTGAGCCCTTTACAAGCACAATGTCCTTGGGCATTACTATCTCTTCAATATATTTCGACGCTTCACTCCTGCTTTCAAAATGCATGCCGGATTTAAGCCCGTTTTTCAATGCTTCTTCCAAAATGTATTTGGAATCTCTTCCAACAGTTATTATTATGTCCACCTTTTCCGCCGCATGTCTTCCTACCATCTCATGTCCTTCCCTGGCATAGCTTCCCATCTCAAGCATATCACCTAAAATGCATATCTTCCTCCTGCCGTCGTAGGATGCTGCAAAATCTATTGCCGATTTCATGGAATCCGGGTTTGCATTATAAGCGTCATTAATTATTATAAAACTTTTTTCTATAATGTCCAATCTCATTTTTTCGTTCTGGAAAAGAGCCACTCCGGATACTATGTCTTCCAAATCCACATTGGACTCGGCTCCCGCGCAAATCGCCGCAAGAGCATTATATATATTGTGCATTCCCCTGGAAGGTATGTAGAATTCAGTTTCAGTTCCATACATCATCACTTTGAATCTGATGCCGCCTTCTTCCTGCTCATAACCTGTACATATTACATCGTTATGGCCTTCAAACCCAAATCTGACTATTCTATACCTGCCATTTGGCTCTATTCCTCTCAAATACTCATCGTCTCCGTTGACTATGAGAAGAGAGTCCTCATCAAAAAACTTTGTCACTTCCATCTTGGCCCTTAGTATGTTTTCCCTTGAGCCGAGATTTTCTATGTGTGAATATCCTATATTTGTTATTATGGCCGTTTGAGGCCTCGCTATTGATGCAAGCATCTCTATTTCGCCAAGATCAGACATTCCCATCTCAAACACTGCCGCTTCATGAGTTTTGCAAAGTTGAAACATTGTAAGGGGAAGACCTATATGGTTGTTGAAATTGCCCTTGTTCCTGTGGGTATTGTATTTTTTCGAAAGCACATTGTAAACCATTGTCTTTGTACTTGTCTTTCCACAGCTTCCAGTTATGCCCACGCATTTCATGTCAAAAAGGCTCCTGTATCCCCTGGCTATATCCGCCAGAGCCGCTGTAGTATCTTCAACCTCCACTATGCTGCTCAGATCCCTTATAACATCTTTTACTTCCACTCCTATTTCCTTTATGAAACTCCTTGCGCCCTTTTCAAATGCATCTTCTATAAACGAATGACCATCGAATCTTTCTCCCTTTATGGCAACATATGTCTGGCCGGACTTCACAGTTCTCGAGTCGATGCATATGCTAGAAACCGTATCCATGGCATTCCCAGAATAAAGCCTACCTCTTGTCCACTCCAGTATATCTAATATTCGTACATTTTCCATGCTATTTTACCTCCAGGTATTTTCTGGCGATTTCCCTGTCGTCAAAATGTATTTTTTCACTTCCAATTATCTGATATGTCTCATGCCCTTTGCCCGCTATAACTACCACGTCCCCTTCTTTTGCCATTGAAACCGCATTTTTTATGGCAATTTCACGATCTTTTTCCACTTGGTAGTTTTCGGCCGCTACATCCATTCCAGCGAGAACGTCCTTTATTATTTCATCCGGGTCTTCCGTCCTCGGATTGTCAGAAGTCACTATGCTCATATCACTGTATTTTTGGCTTATGCCCCCCATTACAGGCCTCTTTGTGGTGTCCCTGTCTCCGCCACATCCAAATACGGTTATTATCCTACCCTGTGCAAACGAACCTGCAGCCCTCAGTATGTTTTCAAGTGCATCAGGCGTGTGGGCATAGTCAACTATTGCAGTTTCTCCATTCTTGCCGCTTATGCTCTCAAATCTTCCCGGAACCCCTGCGCAAAGACCTATGCTCCTTTGAATATTCTCCCTTGAAACTCCCATAACATAAAGAAGCGCAGCTGCCGCCAATGAATTATACACACTGAATTCACCCGGTATTGAAAGCTCTATGTCTATTTCGTAATCCGGAGTAACCATTGTGTAAGTCACTCCCTCAGAAGAAATCTTGACGTCCTTTGCCATTATATCGGCGTTTTCTCTTATGGCATAGCTTATCCTTTTTGCCTTGGCCTCTTTTACATTGTCATATATCCTTCTTCCCCACTTATCGTCTATGTTTATTATATTGGCTTTTGAAGTCATGTGAAAAAGCTTTTCCTTTGCATTCATATAGCTTTCTATGTCATTGTGAAAGTCCATGTGCTCGGGAGTGAGGTTTGTAAATATGCCGTACTTGAAGTCACATCCATGCACCCTGTCAAGCTCCAGCGAATGCGACGATACCTCAATTACGCAGCTTCCTATTCCACTTTGAATCATTTCATGGAAATACTCCTGCAGTTCAAGGCTTTCAGGCGTCGTCCTTTCGGATTCAATATCCCTCTTTCCAGTGTATGTCTTTATGGTCCCTATTATCCCACTGTCTCTTCCCATGCTTTCAATCGATGATTTTACAAGATACGTTATTGTAGTCTTTCCATTGGTTCCAGTCACCCCTGTGAGCTGTATGTCTTTTGAAGGATTGTTGTAAAAGTTGGATGCAGCTTTTGCCATTTCTTTTCTTGTGTTTTCAACCTTTACTACTACTGCGCCCTGTACGTCTATATCTTCCTGCGCCAAAAAAGCTCTGCATCCATTTTCATACGCCTTTGACGCATATTCATGCCCATTCGAGCTGAATCCCTTTATGCATATGAAAAGATCCCCTTTACACGCTTTTCTTGAGTCATAGCATATTCCCTCTATATCAGTATCCAAATCCCCACTAAAATCCAAAACTTCAATTCCGCATAAAATCTCTCTAAGTCTCATATGCTACCTCCATTTGCAATTATATTAAAGCACTATGCCGTATCTCGTACCGACAAATGCTCCATTTGTCAGTTTGCCGCACTTTCAAATATTCGCTTAATTAAATTCGACACTTACAACGCTTCCAGCTCCCACTACACTTCCAGCAGCCGGCTCCTGCCCCACTGCCGTTCCGCTTCCCGTGGCCTTTAGCTTAAGGCCTATTCCCTGAAGTATGTTTCCGGCTTCCTTGATACTCTTTCCCGATACTTCCGGAACAGTCACAACCTGGCCAATCTGTGTCTTTTGATCCTTGACGTCCAGTTTCATATAAAGCATTACGCTTGAACCTGCTGGAATCTTTGTGTTAGGGCTGGGGAACATGTCCATGACGATGTTTTCATCCGTAAACTCAGTGTTTGCAGGCTCTATAACCGGCTTTAAAAGACTCTCTTCAAGTATTTGCTTTGCTTTTCCCAAGGTTATATTTCTCACATCCGGTATGATTGCTTCATCAATGATCAAGCTGCTGCCCTCTCCCACATAGTAGTTTGGCTTGACATTGAGGTATCTGAGAGTATCATACATAACTTCCTTAGCTATAGGCGCTGCTACAACTCCTCCATACGGCGAAATCCCATTCGGCTCATCTATCACTATGAGAGTCACTATGTCAGGCCTTTCCGATGGAGCCATTCCCATAAACGATGCATAATAGCACCCACCGGCATATCTTCCGTCTATTACCTTTTGGGCGGTCCCAGTTTTTCCACCTACATGATACCCTGGAATGAAAGCCCTGTTTCCACCACCTTCGGATACTACGGATTCCATTATCCTTCTCATTGTTCTTGCTGTTTCCTTTGATATTACAGTTCTGACCTGCTCAGGTTCAATTCTGTCCGTTATACTTCCCTTAGAATCCACATATGCTTTTACAACATGCGGCTTCATCAATACCCCGTCATTTGCTATTGCACTTATTGCGGTTATAAGCTGTATTGGCGTTACTGAATTCGCTTGGCCAAACGATATTGTAGCAAGCTCTACAGGCCCTACATTTTCCTCTCTATGATATATTCCAACCTGTTCTCCCGGAAGGTCTACTCCCGTTTTAGACATAAGGCCAAAAGCCTTTATGTACTCGTACAGCTTTTTTCTTTCAAGCCTTTGCCCAAGTTCAATCATAATGGGATTGCATGAATTCTGAACCGCCTGGGCAAGTGTTTCCTCCCCGTGTTTTCTTGGATATACGTGGCATTTTATTTTGCGGCCCGCAACCTCGGCATAGCCGTTGCAGTAGAATTTCTCACCCTCATACGTAAGCCCCTCTTCAAGCGCTGCGCTTACAGTTACCGGCTTAAATGTAGAACCGGGTTCATATGTGGCGTTTACAAGAGGGTTTTTCCACATGTCAAACCATCCTTTTACCTTTTGACTGCTGTCGTACGCCGCAAATTCCTGCTGGAACCTTGGATATATTGGCATTCTGGGGTCATTTGGATTATAGTCCGGCTTCGATCCCATTGCAAGTATTTCTCCCGTGTTCGGATCCATCACTATACCCATGACACTTTTGGCATTGTTTTCAACAAGCCCTTTGTCAAGCGCCTTTTCAAGATGGTGCTGCACAACCTCGTCTATTGTAAGTATAAGTCCTGATCCGTCTTTTGATTCATTGTATTTGCCGTTTTCATAGGGTATGTCCCTTCCGGAAGCGTCAGTTATGCTTATCATTCTTCCTGGAAGACCTCTGAGTTCCTTGTCATACTCAAGCTCTACGCCAGCCTGGCCTGCGTTGTCAGAAGAAACATGACCTATCACATAAGGAGCAAAATTGCCATATGGATAGTATCTCTTGTTGTCCTTGACTATCCATACACCCTTTATTCCTTCTTCTTGAATTTTTTTTGCAGGCTCCTCGTCTATCCATCTCGCAATCCTAACAAGACCATTTGTATCCTTGCTTATATCCGAAAGTACTTGGGGCTTTTCAACCTGGAGTATCTGAGCTATTGCCTCTGCGGTCTTTTCCCTTATATCTTCGCCTATGCTTGATGGTTTTGCCCATACTGTATACTTGGTTATGCTTATGGCCATTTCTTTGCCGTTTCGGTCATATATGGTGCCCCGCTTGGCTTCTATAGGTATGTCTCTGACTTGCTGCGCCAGTGCTTTTTCAGTCAGCCATTCGTTCTTAACTATTTGTATGTATCCAAGCCTCATTATAAGTGCTAGGAATGCAAATAGCACAGAGCTTTGCAGCAAAAAAAGCCTTCTCTTGTTCTTTATTTTGACTTCAGCCAATTCCTATTCCTCCCAATCAACGCTAATGTACATCAATATATACAATTTGCTCATCTTTTGGATAGTCCATTCCAAACTGCTCCCTTGCTTCCTTTTCTATTTTAGCACTGTTGGTATTCATTTCAAGCTCATAATAAAGCTCTTTTTTCCTGTTTATAGTGTCTTCCAGTTCTCTGCTTAACGAATGTTCCTCGTAGTTAAGCTTTGATATTGTCGAGTATCTGCTCATGAGCATGAATATCGAAACTATAAAAAATATGGACGCCCCCGTCTTCAGCCTTGATGATCGTTTTTTTGACCTCGCATTTTTAACCCTTGCTCCAACTAACTTTTTATTTGCATCTTTTTGGGGCTTTGCCGTTTTTCTGTATTTTTCGATATTTGTGACATTCGACCTTTTACCCATAAAATCACCCTTTTCGGATTATTTTTTTTGTGCTATCCTAAGCTTTGCACTTCTTGACCTTGGGTTGACCTCTATTTCTTCACTACTTGGAAGTATCGGCTTTCTAGTAATTATCTTGACTTCGCTTTTCTTGTCACACATGCACATAGGAAGCTCTGGAGGACATATGCAACTTTTTGCAAGCTCTTTGAATGCATTTTTAACTATTCTGTCTTCAAGGGAATGGAACGTTATTATGCATATCCTGCCGCCCTTGTTCATGATCGATACCGCATCATTTATAGTCCTTTCTATTACATCCAGTTCCCTGTTGACCTCTATCCTTATGGCCTGGAAAGTCCTCTTTGCAGGGTGGGGCCCGTCCATTCTCGCCTTCTTGGGAACAGCCCTTTTTATTATGTCCACAAGCTCAAGAGTAGTCTCTATCTCTTTTTCCTCTCTTGATTCGACTATGAATTGAGCTATTCTCGCGGCCCAGTTTTCCTCTCCGTATTCCTTTATTATCCTCTCAAGTTCTTTTTGGGAGTAACCGTTTACGACTTCCTTTGCTCCCATTTTCATCCTGTTGTCCATTCTCATGTCAAGTGGCGCATCCTGCATGTACGAAAAGCCTCTTTCAGCCTCGTCAAGCTGGTGTGATGAAACTCCAAGGTCAAGAAGCAGTCCGTCTATCTTCTCTATTCCAAGCTTTTCAATCTCCGACTTTATGTTTTCAAAATTGCTGTGCACAAGCCTTACCCGGTCTCCATACGGCTTTAGCCTATCCTTTGCAGTGTTTATCGCATTTATGTCCTGATCAAACCCTATCAAAATACCATCCTTTAGCTTTTTCACTATCTCAGTGGAATGCCCAGCCCCACCCATTGTTCCATCAACATATATTCCATCAGGCTTTATGTCAAGCCCCTCTATGCATTCATTCAAAAGTACCGAAACATGATTAAATTCCAAATTATATCTCTCCCAACTTTTAGGCATTTTCAAGAAATACCTTGTTTATATCTTCTATTATACAATGTAAGCATATGAACTTGTCATAGTACCATATTACTAGTCATAATGCCGTGCTTAATCTTCATTTAATTATAACTTGAATCACTTCCCATGGCAAAGCCGCATAGCTTCGCCTGCGGCCCTATGCGGCATTTTTGTTCCTTCTTATCATTATGCTGTTTATAATTACGGCTACGGCTATGAGTGCTACGCTTATCACCTGGGCCATTCTAAGCGGCCCTAGCATCAGACTGTCAGTCCTAAGGCCCTCTATCCAAAAACGTCCCAGTGAATAAGCCATCATATACACTACCATAACCTGGCCTTCATATTTTTTTCGTCTTCTCATAAGAAGAAGCAGTGCAAACACGCCTATATTCCATATGGATTCATATAGAAATGTCGGATGGACTCTCACTCCATCCACCATTATTCCCCACGGCAGGTCCGTAGGCCCTCCATGGGCTTCCTGGTTTATGAAATTCCCCCATCTTCCTATGGCTTGGCCGAGTATGAGGCTGGGCGCCGTAATGTCCACGAGCTTTGGAAAGCTGAGTTTTTTAATTCTGCAGAATATATACCCTGCAAGCACCCCGCCTATGACGCCTCCGTGTATTGCCATTCCTCCCAGTCTCGTGTTGATCATCTTCAAAAAATCTCCGCTGTAATAGCTCCAGTTGAATATGACATAATATGCCCTTGCGCCAATTATGGACGAAGGTATGACCACAAGAAAAAGATCCAGCATTGTGTTTTCTTCAATGCCCTGCCTTTTGGCTTCTCTAAGCGCAAGTACCATTCCGATCAGTATTCCTGCAGCCATGAGTATGCCGTACCATCTTATGTCTATTCCAAATATCCTAAATGCAACGGGATCTATCATAATTGCACCTCCAAGTTTCTACTGTATCCCATTAAAATATAATATTCTACTGTATTTCAATGAAAATCCAAATCCCTTTACAGCCCGCAAAAAAGCCAGGCAAAAGCCTAGCTTTTTCATACTTCATTATAATTGTAGCAAGTTTTAAAGTCAATTTATTTGGGGTGTATTATTGATATTACGCTGTTTTCCCTGTTGAAATGGTCAAAAAGTCTTTTTTGAACGCTTTCAAATTCTATTTCCTTTAATACATCCATATAGTCAAGAAGGTTTACCCCCTTGAAATGGTACGATATGAAATTGTTTGCTATGAATTCAAGAGAATCGAAATATTTTATGAAGGCCCCTATGTGCTTTTTCTTTATTCTCTCGAACTTTTCCCTGTCAATGCCTTCATTCTTATACTTTTCAATGTATTCAAACATCTTCTCCCTTACCTTGTACGGATCCTTGGACTCTCCGCCCGCAACCGTATATCCGTAATCAGGCAAAAGAGTGTAAGAAGCCGAGAAGTTTTCGTTTATAAGGCCTCCCGAATAAAGCTCATCGTAAAACTCGCTTCCCTTTTTGAATATCATGTCTATAAGTATGTCCGTCTCGAGTTCCTTTTTAAGAAGGGTTTTTCCAAAATCCCCGACCTGTGTCTCCTTGAACCCTATATTGAACATAGGCATTGAAACCGAAAGGCTCTCAACCATCTCTTCAATGCTTATGTTGGACGGTTCTTCTGGCTGGAATCTTTCTATTTCCCTTTGTGCAAGGGTCTTTTCCTGGTCTTTCGAAGACCTTTTGACTACATCGACTATATTGTCCCAGTCAAGGTCACCCACTACAAACAGCGCCATATTCTGAGGGCTGTAGAATGTATTGTAGCAGTCGTAAAGTTCTTCCTTTGTTATATTGTATATGCTCTCCACCGTTCCCGCTATGTCTATCTTGTTAGGGTGCTCAACATACATAGCCTTGAGCGTATTGAAATAAACTTTCCAATCGGCATTGTCGTCATACATCTTTATTTCCTGGGCAATTATTCCCTTTTCTTTTTCAACATTCTCATCTGTAAAATAAGGCGATTGTACATATTCTATAAGATGCTCAAGAGCCTCATAAAAGTTTGCGGTGGCAGTGAAAAGATATGATGTCATTGTGAAATTGGTGTATGCATTTGCACTCACACCAAGCTTTGCAAACCTGTCAAAGGCATTTCCCCCGTCAGGCTGCTCGAACATCTTGTGCTCAAGAAAATGTGCTATACCTTCATTGACTATTAGTTTTTCGCTTTTTCCAAGCGGTATGAATTCAAGGTCGTTTGACCCGTAATTTGTCGAAAATACAGCATACTGTTTTGTGAATCCCTTTTTGGGCATGTAGAAAATTTCAAGCCCGTTTTCAAGCTTTTCATAGTATAATTCTTCCTTTAATATATCGTTTGTCATCTTTTCCAAATCCCACACCCCCTAGTCTCTTAAAAAATAAACAGTGTCCATTTTTATCTTTTGCGACGCCTTTGTGACTTCTTCCTTTGTAACGGCCCTTATCTTTTCTATCATCTGCTCAGGAGTCTCGAAAACTCCGCTTACAAGCTGTCCGTAATAAAATTCCGAAAGCGATCCTATGCTGTCTGTCATTGATCTTAGCGAATTGACTATGGCATTTTTGCTGTTTTCCATCTCCTCATCGCTTATCCTGCCCTTTTTCATGTCCGTCATTTCCCGTTCTATAAGCTTAAGGGCCTTTTCATAGTTTTCAATTTCTATCCCAGAGGCTATAAACATAAGAGCCTTGTATTTTTCTATGCTTGAGTATATATAGTAGCAAAGGCTTTCCTTTTCCCTTATATTGAGGAACATTTTAGAATGAGCTCCTCCGCCTAGTATGCTCGAATACAGCGCAAGCGGATAGTATTCATCATCCGTAAAGTGTATATTCGTCCTAAAACCTATGCAAACTTTGCCCTGTGCCACATCAAAGTGCTCTGTGACTTCCTTTTTCTTTTCCGGAATCTTGTATACATCTTCCTCTGGAATTTCCACCAGCTCTCTGTCGTCGGCAATCTTTCCTTCAAAAAGGCTCTTTATGCTGCTTACAACCCTGTCTTTTTCAATGTCGCCAACCACAAGTACATCTATAGGCGATGTATTTATTACATTTACATAGTGCTCGTAGAGGTTCTTTCTGTCTATAAGATCAATGTCCTGCTCATACCCATCTTCGTGTATGCTGTAGTTTTCACCGCTGCACATATTTTCTATGCATCTTTCAACCGCATAGTGGGCCTTGTCGTTCATCCTGCCTCTTATAGCATCCCTGAGATTTTGGGCCTCTATGTCAAAGTACTCCTGCTTGAATCCTCCGTCTTGCACAAGAGGATTAAAGACCACGTCCTTTAAAAAGGCCATTCCTTTTTCGAATATATCCTCTTCTATGAACTTGTCATTAGTCATAACAAGCTTGAAGCTCATTATATGCCTTTCTCCCTTTTTGCCTACACTTGCAACAAGCTTCGAGCCGTACAGTTCGTCAAGCATCTTTGATATTTCAACCTGGTTTTCATACCCCTTGCTTCCGCTTTTTAGAACATACGGAAGGAGAGCATTTTTTGTGGCCTCTCCCCTCACAAGAGGTCTTTTTATGTAAACACTTACAAGATTAGTCTTGAACTTTTTGTTTTCAACGTATATGAGATTAACACCTTTTGTTATCTCTATCTTCTCAAAACCGTCCAACTGCACATACCTCCTTTTATATTGTGATTATTCATTTAATTCATACATAGGTATTATACCATTTTTATGCAGTATGGACTCATATAATTAAGAATCTCAAAGTCATATAATGTCGCAATGTGTTGAATATATGTTTCATATAGAGTATAATATTTCTGCATGAGATATATTTTTGGAAAAATATTGAATAAGAAGCCAAGGCTTTTATAATAAACAAACGAAAGGAAGATATTTAATGAAATTAGGTATAGTAGGACTGCCTAACGTAGGTAAGAGCACACTTTTCAACGCAATAACACAGGCAGGTGCCGAATCTGCAAACTATCCATTTTGCACAATAGACCCGAACATAGGCGTAGTTTCAGTTCCGGACAAGAGACTTAATGTTCTTGCAGGAATATATGGATCTGAAAAGATACTTCCAACTGCTATAGAATTTTGCGACATAGCAGGACTTGTAAAGGGAGCAAGCAAGGGTGAAGGTCTTGGAAACAAGTTCCTTTCTCACATAAGAGAAGTTGAAGCCGTAGTTCACGTTGTAAGATGCTTCGAAGACCCTAACGTTGTGCACGTTGACGGATGCATAGGGCCTCTAAGGGACATAGAGACTATAAACCTTGAGCTTATATTCTCTGACCTTGATATGATAGAAAAAAGACTTCAAAAGACTCAAAAGCTTTCTAAGGGAGACAAGTCTCTTCTTTCAGAGCTTGCAATCCTGAATAAGGTTAAGGATACTCTTGAAGACAACAAATGTGCAAGAGCAATGGAACTTACAGACGACGAGGCTGAAATTGTAAAGTCACTCAACCTGCTTACTTTCAAACCTGTTATATACGCTGCAAACGTGTCTGAAGACGACCTTATGGATGACGGCAACAGCAACGAAAACGTAGCCGCTGTAAGAGAGCATGCAAAGGCTGAAGATGCTGAAGTAGTGGTTGTATGCGCACAGATAGAGGCTGAAATATCAGAGCTTGAAGACGACGAGAAAAAAGCGTTCCTTGAGGACCTTGGGCTTTCTGAGTCTGGACTGGACAAGCTTATAAAAGCCGGATACTCGCTTCTTGGTCTTATAAGTTTCCTTACAGCCGGACCAAAAGAGACAAGGGCTTGGACTGTAAAAAGAGGAAGCAAAGCTCCTCAAGCGGCAGGAAGAATACACACTGACTTCGAAAGAGGTTTCATAAGAGCCGAAGTTGTTGCCTTTGATGACATTTCAAGAGAGGGAAGCATGTCAGCTGCCAAGGACAAGGGGCTTGTAAGAGTGGAAGGCAAGGAATACATCGTGAACGACGGAGATGTAATGCTGTTTAGGTTCAACGTATAATAATTATAATAATTGAAACTGCAAAATACAATTAACCGCTGCAGACCCCATCCGGGTATGCAGCGGTTAATTTCATATTTGGAAATCCAAGAAAATGGAGGGAGATTTCTTTGGGCTACAGAGATGAAAGATTCAAAAAAGAAAAGAGCAATTACGGATGGTACTCCTGCGCGCAATGCGGCAAGAAAGGGAGAAAAAGCGACATGGACGTGGATCACATTTTTCCAAAGTCCAAAGGCGGCCCCAACTCGACATTCAACACACAGCTGCTTTGCAAAACCTGCAACAGATCAAAGGGTGCAAAGGTCGACAGCCGCGTAGTCAAGGGATATACCAACAAGGTAATGGGGCTTTTTAGAAAATAAATTTTAAAAATTCAAAACACCAGTTGTGCCGCATACATAAGTTCAAATTACATAATTCGCCGTAAAGCCCCTTGCTTTAGCTATGGGGATATAAGGCGTTTTCTTTTGCCGCTCGTATTAGATGGAAGTTGAATACATAATACAAGTATGGATAATAAATATAAATCAAACAAGAATATAGTATACTCTTGCAAATATCATGTAGTATGGTGTCCAAAGTATCGTAGAAAAGTCTTAGTTGATGATGTGGCAAACTCTTTAAAGGAGCTGATCATAGAAATCTGCAATATCAATCAAGCTGAACTCATAGAGCTTGAGATAATGCCCGACCACGTTCATCTGCTGGTGGATGTAGACCCTCAGTTTGGAATACACAAGCTGGTAAAGCGAATCAAGGGCAAAACATCAAGAGAATTGAGGGAGAACTACCCTTTTCTCAAAACCAAACTTCCTACGTTATGGACTAATAGCTACTTTGTATCAACTGTTGGTGGTGATCCACTTTCAGTAGTCAAGCAGTATATTGAAAACCAAAAAACTTCTCAAAGGGGGTGATATTGTGAAAACTGTCAAGTTGAAATTGAAGCCGAGTAAGTCCCAAGCCGTAGAGCTTTCTAGGCTGGCTAGGGAATATATTAAGCAAGCTAATCTGCTCGTTCAAAACGCAGTGTCTGATGGTAACTTCCCTAAAGTGACTTCAAAACATATAGATTCCAATATCCCCGCTGTTGTGAAGAACGAACTCATTAGATACGCCAAGACCAAGTTCAAGCAATTTGGAAACTGTACTTTCAAGAAACCCACTGCTTCATGGAATAACCAAAACTACTCAGTAGAAGAAAAGTCAATAGCTTTTCCTATTATTGTAGATGGAAAGGTCAAGAAAACCAAAGTCAAAGCCCTAATACCTGCTGAACTGCTTGAAAAACTGAGCAGTTCAAAACTAGGTGCTCTGAGAGTATCTAAAAAAGGCTTCCACTGGATAGCCCAAATTGCCATAGAGAACAACCCTGTAAAATGCTCTGGGATTGAAACCCTAGGTGTAGACCTTGGCATACTCTGTCCAGCTGTTGGAGTAGTGGCTTCTACTGGCAAAACCAAGTTCTTTGGAAACGGCAGATACAACAAGTATCTCCGCAGAAAATACAAAGAACTTAGAAAAACTCTAGGCAAAACTAAAAAGCTAAACGCTATAAAGCGAATCAAAGACAAGGAATCCAAAATAATGCGTGACATCAACCATAAGATTTCCAGAAGCATAATAAATTTCGCAGTTGAAAACAACTGTGGGACTATTAATCTGGAGAGTCTTTCTGGCATACGTCAGACCTCGAAAGCTGGAGGTAAAAACAAAGCTAATCTGCATACTTGGACTTTCTTTGAACTGTCAACTTTTATAGAGTATAAAGCCTATGAACTTGGTATAAAAGTCAACTATATCGACCCTAAATACACTTCTCAGGAGTGTCCTGATTGTGGTGCGAAAAACAAGGTAAATAGTAGACACTACAAATGCAGTTGTGGCTATAAAACTCATAGAGATAGACTTGGAGCTTTGAATATCGCCAAAAAAAAATCTAATCTGTATGGTCATAGTGCAGATGCCTAGGGAACTATATGTTCTGCCCTAGGAGGGGTGATGGCACACCCTTGAACTCAGAGTCATACTGGCATACCAGAAACGGACTTGCCTTTAATCATCTGAGAATCCCCCGAATTTATTCGTGGGGAGTGTCAATTCCCCCTCGATATATTATTCTGAAACCACTCCTATTATAATAATTTCAACGGGTCTAGTAAAATCGAAAATGTGAATACTCATTCATACGACTATAAATAAAACTAATATAGTTCTCCACTGTATTAGCCATATACTTCACATTTGAAGCTTGCTTGAACAGTTGTGGCAGTATTTCAGATCTTTATTCGGAAGTCTTGTATCAAACCGCTTGCCGCATACTGGACATTTGAACTGCATGTCAAAATAGACTCCGACTCCAAATATCAAAACAAACAGTATAATCCTCAGTATGCCTTCAAAAAACACCGCAGGAACAGAGCTCAATAAAATGCATATGAAACCGTACTTCTTTAATCTTACAGACCTTTTGAACCCTTCAAAAACCTCTTCTTCGCTCATGCTTTCATCTCCATTCAAAGCATATGCTTACCATGTAGCTCCAAGCTATATTGAAATTATACTTTTAGTGAAATCCAAATACTATATCATTTAAAAACCAATATCCTCATTGTAAATGCCAGTCTTTTATTCGCTGAACAGGCCTAATAAATCTCAAGCATAAAACAGTTGTCTCTAAGCCAGCTTTTTCTTTCATTATAGTCGGGAATTATGCTTTCCACAAGATTCCAAAAGCTGGCTGAGTGGTTCATGTGGACAAGGTGGCAAAGCTCGTGAACAACCACATAGTCAACTATTTCAATCGGAGCCATAATAAGCCTGAAATTGAAATTAAGATTCTTTTTTGAGCTGCAGCTTCCCCATCGGGTCTTTTGGTTTTTTATCCTAAAATTGTTGTGCTTTACAGGGATATGCTTTTCATAAAATCTTATTTGCTCCGCTATTATGCTTCTTGCCATTTCTCTCAAGTGGCTTTCAACGTGGGCTCTCAGCACAGATTTGGCTCTTGATCTGCTTTTTATAGTAACCGTGCCATTTTCAACTTCCACACATTCCTCAAATTCAATGTCTTTTATAATCTCAACCCTTGTATCATGCCTTTTGCCAAGTATCCATATCTTTCCTCCGTTTTTAATGGAATTTGCATATTCTTCTCTTTTGGAATTACACTCCTTTATCTTTTCGAGTTTTCCCCTTATCCAGCCTTCTTTGGATTGCACAAATTCAGCAATAGCCCCTTTCGGGTATCCCAAAGGGGCTATTACTGTTATTTCTCCATTTTTGTCTATTCTAAGTTCTATTGTCTTTCGCCTTTTGTATTTTACTGTATAGTCCATAATCCACTTCCATTTCCTGTATCCCTATTGTAGCTTCGATGCATATTCAATGGTTTTTTCTATGTCTCCTATAAGGGGCGCAGCCATTCCCAAAACCTCCTTGAATATCTCGCTTACAACCTCAGGCAAATATTCATGAGCTATGTCATTTCTAAGCCTTCGTATCTTTTTCAGTTGCTCCGCATTTTCTATTATATTCCTTTTTTCCGCCCTGTTTATCCTGTCTATTACAGTTCCCCTGCCCTCTAGCTCTATTATGTCTATCAGCCTGAAAACCTTTTGGATAAGTATGTCACTAGCCCTCGAAAACCTGCTTGTAAGCGCCTCAAACCTGTCCAGTTCGTCAAATGTGTACTCTTCCTTTATCCCTATATTGCTGCATGTTTTATATGAATACTTGAGTATCTCATTTGCACCCTTTAAAAGGTTTATCTCTTCAGTCAAGAGCTCTTTTTCATTTCTTTTCAAATTAGCACCCCCTTTTCAAGTGCGATTCTTACAAATGGCTTTGAATCGTCTTTTGATATTACTATGTCTATCTTCTGTTCTCCAATTCCATCTTGAATTTCATTTTTTATTTCCCTTGAATTTTTCTGCTGGAGTTTTTCAGACATTATCAGTATGTCTATGTCTCCTCCTCTTGCATTATCGTCAACTCTAGATCCAAATATATATATCTTGGAACTTGGGTCTTTTGTATATATAGCCTTTTTTATCACTTCTATTTCAAAATCTGTAAGTCTCATAAATTTATATCTGCCCCTCTTTTATCTGATTGCCTGCAAAACATCTAAAGCTCCATTTCATTTAGAATATCTCTTAGTTTTTTGAGTTCCTCTTTATCCATAGTGATTCCCTTTCCCATTTTCTCGTGCTCGGGGGCCCAGTCCCTCAGATCGTACTTTGCCTGCCTACCATTCCAGCTTATGAGATTCAGCTCTTTTGTCCATCCCTTGGATGACTCTGAAACCACGCCTATTTGCTCTTCTATTTCGTATTTTATACCAGCCACTGTATGCCCTCCCTTTCAAACCTGTTCTCATAAAAAATCTACATATACTTGTTGTCAACCAGAATGTCTACAATATTATTCTGCCTCTTTTGAAGCATCTGAGGCGTCCAACTGTTGTTTTGATCTATAAATACTTTGTTTGCATTAAATGCGTCAATTCTCGTCTTTAGATACTTTTCCTTCTTAGCTTCAAAGTCAAGGTTGCTAAGCGCACTATTTTTCTTTTTGCTTATGAGCACAAGATTAGCCAGTTTGTTTGTCCACTCATGCCTTTCCTGCTCTGAAAAATCTTTTATCCACTGGCTTGAAGCCGCAGGATTTTGAGGAAGAACATGTTCCACAGTTATATACTTGTATCCCGAAAGATGAACCGTATTGTCTCCCATGAGGTATTCCAGCTTAAGCAGAAGATGTCTTGCAAACTGCCTTTTGTAAACATCAGCGCTTATACTTTCTTTCATCTCATCCACATTCACTTTGAACAAAATTTTGTTGTCCAAAAGCTCATCCGCGCTGCCAGATCCATCTATGCCCTTTATTATGGCATTCATGGCATCAAGCCTCTTTGTCGGCGTAACAGCGCATATCCAGTCTCCTGAAAACTTGTATTCCAGTTTTTTGAGAAATTCTTCAAGCCTGTAATATTCGAATTTTTTGAAGTAGTGCATAAGCGGCGGAATCCAATCTTCAGACCTAAGCCCTATTTTCATTATGGCCACAAGATTCTTGAATTCATTTGACAGCGAAACATCCTGAAGGTCTATTATGCTTTCATATATTTCGTTGTACTTCATTATAATATCGAAGCTTTCCTTTCCCTTTTCAAGTCTTCCCGGCTTGTACACCTTTTCGCTAAACTCTTCCAAAAGATTTGAGCGCGCCTTTTCCTTTACAAGGATAGTCCTTATAAATTGGAGGAATCGGTCAAAACCGTCACCATGTTTGCCCTCGATCTCCTCCCACACGGAAGCGTATTTTCTAATTTCCCTTTCCCCTGAAAGCTCCCCTATGTTTTGTGACTTGAGTATGTCTGCGCTTGTAAGCGGAATACCCCTGTCGTTTAGTATGGTAAACATCCTGAATGCATCCTCGGCATTGCCAGTGGAAACGTATATGAACATGGCATTATTGAATACGAATTTCACGAATAAAACAAGGTCTTCCTTCTGGCTTAAAAGCTCCCTTAAAACAAGTATTGCATTTGCCATATGTGAAAGTGAGACATTGTCATTTTTGCTCCACTGGACAAGTTCTTCTGTCTTTGATGTCCCGTCCTGCTCTATTATGTACTTGTTTATAAACTCACACACATTGTCTCTTATCTTGTATGTAAGTCTCATCCTCTCTGGGATTCCTTCAAGCACATCCTCTTCCTGGTATATTTTCTCCTGTATTGTCGCCTTGAACTTGTTCTGATCTATAAGATCCCTCAAAACCGCCATCATTATGAAAAATGTAGTCAATCTTTGCTGGCCGTCCAACACTTCATATTCTGGAAAGTCGGACCCTACTATTCTTTTCAATACAAGCGAACCGAGAAAATAATCATTGTCCGACTTGTTTTCACATGCGTATGAAAGGTCCTCCACAAGCTCGGTTATATTGTCGCTCTTCCAAACATACGACCTTTGATACTCCGGTATGCAAAACCAAAAATCTTCCGAAAATATCTTTTTAAATTCAGCCTTTGCTGCATCAATTCTTCCATTGGGCATTTTTATTCCCCCTTAAAATCTTTTAACTGCATAAAATTAAAGTTCCAGCAGTCATTTATAAAATTAACAAATATTGCTTTTAACCCACTCCCGAACCTCTTTAGAGTTCATGTCCAGCGTATATATACTTTTGTAATTCTTGTTGCGTTTTAATATATCTTCCTTTAAAAGTACTTTAATCACCGAATAAACCACTGTATCTGGAGATTTTTTATAGTTTGTATCTGCAATTATTTTATCTTTCATAAGCACGGAAATCCCGGACTTTTTAAAAAACTTCTTGTCGTATTTCTCAAACTGGTCCAGTATAGACATTGTTATATCCTTGAATATATGTCTAGGAATTATATTGGGATAACTGCTGTTTCCATCTTTTCTCACTGTCTCTATTCTTATATTGTCGTCCTCTATATGCCATGACGTTCTATCCACAGCTTCTTTAGAATCATTAATATCCTCTTGTTCTTCCACTTCTTCCGCACTCAATTCTGCCTTTATTATACTTCGCCAGTATTCATTAAGCTTTTGCAGTTTTTCCATGTGCTGTCTTATTTCTTCAGTTATTTTTGCGCCTTCTTTAACCCTTTCCATATCACCCTTCATGCTAAAATAGGGTATATAATTTTCCCTTATTTTAGCCTCAAAAATCTCTATTCCATCAATCAAGAGTTCATACGATGTTTTAATGTCATCCAGCTCGCTTTTAAGCATGTCTTTCATAGTTAATCCCCCTTTTTCAACTTATTGTAAAGCCCAAACTCCATTTACCCCGTTTCAACACCATTTCCGCTTTTTAATCACTCAACCCCGAGAGCCTTGTATACGGCATCTTCTGGACTCTGATAAAACGATATCTGAAATTTTGCAAACAGCTCCGGCGGAACGGTTCCAATGTCAACGGCAGACGACATTGGAATGAGCACTTTCTTGGCTCCTGCGTCGAAGCATACCTGAAGCACGTTTGAAAGCTCCTCGACCTTGTTTACAGTTCCCCCTATGCTCATAGACCCCAGCACCGCCATCTGGCTTTGGACCGGCTTTGAAAGAGACCCCGAGCAAAGCCCTATGAAAACCGCAAGTGAAAGCTCTTCAGTAATTCCTATTCCGTTTATGTCCTGCACATGCATTAGGTAGTCCTTTATTTTTGTGTTTATGGTCCCGCTTATGCTTTTGCTGTTTGCCCTGAAATAGTTGAAAGCCGTTGCCACGCTCTCCTTCGCTCCCCTGTCGGAGGACAGCCCTGTCTTTTCAAGTCTTCCAGAACCGTTTACAACCTCGGTTTCAATCTTGTACACACCTATCATTCCGGAGTTTCCCCTTGCCACAGTATAGACGTGGCCGGGCTTTCCCATTCCTTCAGGGATTATATTCCCCCCGCCCTGCTCCGGAAGCGATACGAATTCCTCGCTTAAAGTCTCCCTGTCTATATAGGAAAAATGAACGTCATAAAACTCCATACCGCCTATCTTCTTGAGCTGCTCCTTGACTCTTCTCCTTCCTACAAGGGCGTATTTGAGCACTTCCTCTATTTCGTCCCTGCCAAATTCCCCATTTGGATATATAAGCTTCACAAGCCCCGACACAGTCTTTCTGACCGCTATGACGTCCCTTTGGTTCAGGTTGTTCCCAAGCTTGAAATACCTGTCTATAGCATCCGAGAACGAACGCTTTCTCATCTCCCTGAAAAACTCCGCTATGTAATCAGTTATAAAGCCGTATTCATTAGTCAAAAGCTCTGGCCTCATCTTGGGAATCTCCCATCCCGGAAGATAGTAGTGCATCCTGTCAAAAAATGCCGAGTCATAAGCCATGGCGGACGGGAAGGGATCGAAAAGATGTGATGTCTTTAAAAGAACGTCCACAGACTGATTTATATTCCCCACAAAAACCATAGACGCGGAAGCCTGCTTTTCCTCCCTTCCCCTCGCAAAAGATCCCGATGCCATGAAGTCTTTCATTATTTGGATTCCGTCCTTGTCCTTGAACGATATTCCCGCCACCTCGTCAAATGCCACAGTATCCCAAAGCCCCACAAGGCCGACTTTTTTTGTGGACATGTTGTAGAAAAGATTTGCAACCGTGGTCTGTCCTCCTGATACTAGTATGGAATTCGGGGATATTTCCTTGTATATGTGTGATTTTCCAGTCCCGCGCGGTCCAAGTTCGCAAAGATTGTAGTTGTTCTCGACAAGAGGGACCATTCTGAGAAGCAAATGCCATTTTACGCTTTCTTCAATATGCGTCGGCTCCATGCCTATGGACCTTATCAAAATGTCAATCCACTCATCCTTTTCAAAATTCCTTCTCCCCTCAAATATCTCGCCCATATCGAGGTTTGGCATCTGTATTGGAGTGAGCTTTGCTATTGAAAAGGGGCTCACATGGTTTATCTCTTCGTCGAAAAAATACTCCATGTTTAGTATGCACCATATCCCGCCCGAAAGGAGCTTTTCGTACTCCTTGACATAAAAAGTGGACATTTCAACATTTTTAAGCCCGAGGTTAGAAAACTCAGCCACATAAATGTTCTTTTTCTCGTCAAGCCTTGCATTTACCTTGTCTATTACAGTGTATGACCCCGTCTCCTTTATCTTGGACTTTATCTTTTCAGCCTCGTCAGGCCTTACGAAATTGTCAGAAAGGATTTTCTTGACCCTTTCGACCCCTTCGTTTATGCTGTCCTCGTCATCCGATGCGGCATACATACCAAGCAGGTATTCAAGCACATAAACGGGGACATTCGCGCCTTCCTTTATCTTCTTTGTAAGGTCCTTCCTCACAACCCTTCCCGCAAAATGCATGTTGAGCTTTTCATTAAGGCTCAAATCCAAAGAATCCATCTCTTCACCTTCCCCCGTCACTAAAATCCAAAGTCGTCAGCTATCACAAGATCTATGTTGAATCCAATTCTCTGGTATATTTTTTCAACCTGTTCATCCTCGTCTTCCATTACAAGATAATATGTTTTGCCCTTGTCGTATTTCATGTCCTTGAGCGTAAACTTTTCCCTGAAGCTTCTGAGCTCTGGTTTTTCAGAGGAGCTGTCGGCTATTATTACGTTTTCATTCGATACAACCGCTCCATCCTCATCTTCGAAATAAATCCTTAGTCTTAGCGGTATTACCTTGCCCTCGACCTTTTCAGCCTGGAAGAATTCAAGGTATGTTATCCTGTTTGTAAGCTTTCTGGTTATGTTCGTAAGCCTTACCTCGACCTTTCTCGCCGCAAACTCATTCTTCCTTGTGTTTTTGAACTTCACAAGGGGAACTACTATCTCCTGAAGGGATATTCCATCATGGGCAAATTTCGAACTGTCTCCCCTAACCTTGAATCTGCTCATTCCTCTTGGGACTACGGCGCTTATGCCGCTTCCTGGTCCAAGTACATAGTCCATTGGTATTGCAAATGTGCTTTCCGTTTTCACATCGCCCCTAACCAGAATGAACCTTCTTCCGTCTTCAACGGAGCTTATGTCTCCTTTTGAGAGCTTGTCGCTTTCCAAAAGGGCTGTCCTTTGGCATATGAAACCGTGGTCAGATGTCACATATATGTTTGTGGCGCTCGTATTGTCCACAAGCTTTTTGACCATATGGACAAGCTCTTTTATGCTCCTGTCCACGCTTTCAAACAGGTCGGACTCGCTGGCATGGCCTGTTAAATCAATCCTGTTGTGGTATATGTAGACAAGTTTTTTGCCTCTCAGCGCATCCTTGAACTCAGTCTTTTTCATCTCAGCCAGATTTTCATACGTTATGGCCAGGCTGTCTTTTTCATAAAGCGAAAGTATCTTGCCCCTGTTTTCAGTTCCAGCGGCAGATATCCCGTCCACCGTAAAATCCACAACTCCGTTTTTGTCCGACAGCTCTATGCTCTCATTCGGCAGCAGGCTCGCCATGCCGAGCTTCGTGTACGACGGAACAGCGCCTTGCATGTACTGGATCTCGACCTGTCCTTTTCTTTGGGTGTTCAAAACGTCAACAAGCTCGTTTGCGGCCTCGAACCTCAGGGCGTCTGAAATTATCACAAAGACCCTTTCTCCCCTTGAAACGTATTTTCTCACGGCATCCCTATAAAAGTCCTTTTGCTGCATCACCCCGGCAATCCTGTACTCGCTTTTGAAATAGTCCTCCACAGCTATGGCCCATTTGTTTGAAAGCTCACTCAAATACCAGTTTACGTAGGTGTTTTCAATTTTTTCGAAAATACCTGTAAGTCCGTCGCCTTCTATGTTCCTGTATGAGGCTGTGAATTTCCTGTAGTGGTAATCAAACTGGCTGTATTCACTGGCATATCTGTCCATCATTTCGGCTGGAGATCCTGACGGTATCGCCCCTCCCAGACTCTCCTCAAGCCTTAAAAACTCTATTGCATGGAAAAGCGCGCTGTATTGATAGTCATATTCCCTGAACCAGTGGGTAGTCCTTCTTGCGTTTATTATGCCCTGGTATTTTTCAAACTCTCCCGTTCCGTCCACAAGGTGGCTCAAAAGCCCGTCTATTATGGCCTTGTCAAAAACCCTGAAAGTGTCGCAATAGATATAGTCCTCTATATCCCACCCCACGACATATTCCTCTACCTTCAAGACTTTTTGAATCCTGTCGGCAATCCTGTCATAGTCGTCCCTGTCTAATTCACTGTTCATGAAATGGTTTACAAAAACTGCCGCCTCCGCCTTCTTCTCTTTAAGCGGAAGAATCTCCTCCCAAGTCGATGGAACCGGCTTTTTAAGCTCGGACTCTACATGCGACGCCAAAAGCATTATCATAAGCTTTTCAACCGAATTTTCTTCGAATCTACATCCGTATTTTTCCCTTGTTAGATCCCAAACCACGTCTATATCGCCGTAATTTTCTATGTTTTCCAAATGCTTGTTGCCACCCTCGTCCTCAGCAGCCATTACAGCCTTTACAACATCTTCAAGGCTCGGATATGAAAGCTTGCACAAGGCGGCAAGCACAGCTATGTCCACTCTGCCTTCTGTATACTCTCCTATGCCATAGCTTTCAAATTTCGCATACCTTTCCTTCCTACCGAAAAACTTGAGATATTTCTTGAAAACATCCTTAAGCTCCGCATTCTTCACCCCCAGATTTCTCATTATCACCACAGTCTTTTCAGTCGAAAACTCGCTGCTGTATTTTTCAATGTCTAAAAGCCAGTTCTCGTTTACAGTGGGCTTTGCACAACTTGAATACACTAAATAACTTGACTCCTTGTCCTCCATCTCAAGCTGGTATTTCACCCTGAATGCATTAGAATCCGTAAGCTTTAAAAGCTTTGCATTTCCAATATCCAAAGAATCTATCTCGTATTCAAACTCCGCATCCTCGTCATACCAAAAAACAATGTTTCTTCTCTTCCCGTCGGACGGCTCCTCCGCCAACTGCCCTTCAAGAACCCTTTTTACCTCGTCCAAATTCATCCGCTCACCCCATTAAAGCTTTATGTTAGAAAGAAGATTCGCCTTCGCAGATTTCTTGTCCGCACTCTCAGAAAGCTCAATCTCCTGGAATTTCATGTAGTTCACCTTCACTCCGTCGTCAAGATCTATTTCTATCTTATCGTTTGCAACATGGGCTATAACCTGATCGTAGTCCATGCACTCCTTCTGCTGCTTCCTTACCCTTTCAAGCTCTTTCGACGCAATATTCTTCTCCCTCTGAGGAGCATCGCTCTCTACTATAAACTCAATATTTTTCATCTTGGACTCGTACTTCTTCTGGAGCGCGTGCAAATAATCCGTCCTAACCCTTGCAACAGTCGAAGAGTCGTATCTGTGCATGTATATGAGAGCCTTGAAACCGCCCTGCTTCCCGCTGTCGAACTGCCAGTATATGGGCCTTTTCTTGTAAGTCTTCACGTGATCCTTGTAAAAGTCCTTTATGAAATATCTTCTTATGGCATCCTTTGGCATTTCTTTATCTTTTATTCCAAGAGTCTGGGCTATGAATTCGAGATTCTGAGATAGTTTATCCTCTCCAAAAGCCACCTTTACAAACTCGACAAACCTGTTTGTAATGCAGTCCTCGAAATACTCATCGTCGACTATTGGAATTACATTGCTCCTTGCCGGAACAAAATTCGAATACCTGTCCATGTCGAAATCCCCTCCGGCATATACAAGGCCCTTTTCATCAAGCGAATACCTTCCAAACATACAGCCGACAGCGTATGATATGAGCGATTTGACTTCCCTTTCCCTGTCAGCCCTGCTTACGGTTATGTCCTTGTCCTCAACCTCAGGCGTAAGCTCGTCCTGAAGACCATATATGTCTATGAATACTCTGTTAAGTTCTTCTTCGTTTTCCTTGAGCTGATTAAACTGGCTGTCAGCAAACTCAGCCCAGTTGCCAAGCGAACTCTCTATCAGTCCGTCATTTGACTTGTGTCTTAGGATTGGATGTGTTTCAAAATCCCATGACGTTTCAAATGAGTCCCAGTCGAGTTTAGATAGTTCAACAGAATTCATTGATATTTTATCAATTTCTTTAAGCACAATTTTATTTGCTGGAAAAACTACAGGAATATTTGCAATATTTCCAACTTGAAAATTCAATGTCGGATTCTGTATTTTCAAAAATTCAAAAGACAATTTTGAGCATAATAATGCGGTTAAATAAAACATATCCTTATCATTCGGAAATACAGATGAGCCTCCTATATCAAATATAAATCCTCCATCAGAATATCTGACACCCAAATATGAAGAACTTACAAATGACCATGTTATTGATTTTTTAAAATAATTTTCTCTATTAATTATCCTTCCTTTATGATTAACCTTTGACTTTGAATGATTATCTATATAATTACATACTTCTTTTCCACCATTTTCAAAATTAACAACATACTCATTATTCCCATACCACTTTCTAAAATCCCCGCCTTTGTTATAGGGAAACCATCTATACCCTGACGAGATACTTTCCTCTTCCGATTTAATATCAAATCCAATCCTTATATTTAATATCTCAAACCATTTTCTTAAAAACAAAGCATTGTTAGTTGTTGCCATACCTTGTTTAGGTTCTGCAATTTCCCCTAATAAAATATTATTCAGAAAAATATTTATCATTTTCTCACTCGCCCAATACGCAATCGGACTCCCAGGAATCTTCGAAAAATCCATTGTCGACGTCTTAAACCTATAATCCGCATCAAGGTTTTGTATTGCCTGCAGCGTCTTTTCCTCTTTTCCGCTTGCAGTATTCTCATCGACCACTCTTATAAACTGACCTTCATAATTTCCCAGGTTACTGTTTCTCATTACAAATGTCGTGGACTGTACAACTTCTCCACCAATCTCTTCAAATGCCCTTGGTCCAAGGTGTATCATAGACTGTATTTCTTTTGTATTAATAAGTTTTTCCCTGAGCTTTTCATAGCTCGACAGGAACATCCATGAATGCTGGTTTATCATTGCATGGAATCCATTTTTTTTCGTATTTCTAAGACACGATTCCATAAATACCGCAAAAAGATCGCTCTTTGAGTCCTTATAGTTCTTATCGAGGTATTTTACAAGGCTCGGATTCATACCCTTTCGTCCCATATAAGGCGGATTAGTCACAACCACGTCATACTTACTGCTCATTATCTTCGCCTGCTCAAGTATTGGAAGGAACTTTTCAAGTATGACTCCCCTGAAAAAGCTGATCTGCCCATCCTCTATTTCCTCTATCCTTCTTTCGATAGCATCAAAATCCACAGGCTTCACATCAAGTATGGACCCGTATTCCTTGGCATCTTGAAATATGTCTATTATATATTCTATGTCCTCCCTTTTTATCTGTTTTTCAATAGCAGTGTCATTAGGGCTTACGAGATAGTCCACAACCTCTTTTGGTATTCCATTACTCTCCTGTACAGCACATACGTTGACCTTTATGTCTTTCGCCCTGCTCTTTCTGAGTATCCTTCTGTTTTTGCTCGCCGCCCTCATCATGAGAGCGAAATATGCAAGCTGACCGGCCCTGTCGTCTATGTCGAGCCCGTAGAGGTTCTTTTCAAGTATGAGCTTTGGAATCTCCTTTGCAGAGTATCCCGCCCTGTCGTATATGTCATACAGCACATCGAACGCATAGACGAGTATGTGGCCGCTTCCCATGGCAGGATCGAGAAACTTTATGTCCTCTGGGCTCAAATCCCTGTCTATCATATCATCAAGCCTTTTTCTGACTTCCTCTTCCTGCTGAGCTTCTTCTATATAGTACTTCCACCCGCTTTTAAGCTCATCGTCCGGATGCGACTCCTGCCAAAGCCTTCCGAGAGAGTTTTCTACCATGTACTTCACTATCCACTTGGGTGTGAAAAGCTGGGTCGCAGCAGGAATATTCTCCTTTGTTATCTTCTTGTTCTTTTTTAGCCCCGCAAAGACCTCGTTCTTTTTTTCTGATATATAGTACTGGTAAAGCCACCCTATTATCTCGACTTGGTCCCTAAAGTCATCCTCGTCTATCGATTCTACAAGACTTTTCACTACGCCGCCCTCTCCAAGAAGATGCTCAGGAAGGAGAACTTCTGTAAAGTCTTCTATCTCTTCGAACATTCCCGGAAGTATCTCGCTGAGCTTGTTGCACTGCTTTACAAGAAGGAACTTGAAAAGTTCCTCTGTGTCGTGGCTGTCCTGAAGTCTGTATACGACATCTATTTCTTCCCTTTTCCTTTTGTCGTCTTCGCTGTAAATGTCGATGTTTAGAGCCTCCGTCACCATGTCCGGCTCGACTTTTCCCTCTTCTTCGGAAGAAAGAACCCTTACGCCAGTCGGAAGGTATCCGTTGATCTCCATGAACCTTATTGCTATGAATCTGTTGAACCATGTGTATGCGACTTCCTCAACAACCTGCCCAACGCCCTTTTCGCTCACCTTCTCCACAAGCTCTTTTCTCTGCCTTAGCTGGAATTTCTTGAATATCTTTGCGTTTTCCCTGCCCTTGACCTTAAAGCCTCCCTCAAACTCCTCTATAGGCAGAATGGTTCCGTCCTTTTCTATTCCAAGCTCGTAAGCCTTTTGGGCAATGTCTTCGATCAGTTTTGTCCTTGCGCTTGTCGCAAATGCCTTTATTGCTGATTTGTTCATCTGTATGTCCCCCTGCTATATGAGTTTTATCTTGCATTCATCGTCAAGCTCTGTTTCAAGCGACTTTCTTATGTGCTCAAGCACAGCCTCTATGTCGGCCATACTCTCTATTGTCCTTGCACCATGTAGAATATTGGCCATGCTGACATGCTTTATCTTTTTCACCTTGTACTCCGGCTCTTTTGGCTGTCCGGCCTCCTCCGGATGTTTTCTCCTTGACCTTTCCTTTTCCCTTTCAGCTTCCGCTTTTGCGTTTTCAATTTTTTCAAAGCACCTTTGCTTGAGTCTGTCAGACTCCTCTTTCATAGCTATGGCCTTGTAGAAATTGTGCGCTGAATCAAGCTTTTTGAGAAGGGTTTCGAACGCTCCTTTAAACTCCGGCATAAGCCTGTCTGAAAATCCGTAGTCCCTGATCTCCGAAACGACCATGTCCATGTCGTTTTTTATGACATTCCTTACAGGTTCGCATTCCTTTTCGAGGAGCTCCGTGAATCTAATTGTAAAATCATCTATAAGCCCTGGCAGGTTTTTTATTTCTCTGTAAGGCGAGCTGCTTTTTACAATACTGCTTATGCTTCCTATAATGTCGGTCGCCTGCCTGTCTATCACATAGTTTGAGTTTTCATTGTATATGTCAAGCTCCCTTATGGCCCTGTCAAAATATATCCTCTGCTCTCCGGCGAAGAATTTCTTGACGTCTACCGAATCCTCTTCGTAGTCAAGAAGGTCTTCCTTTCTGTCTCTGAGCTCCTCGTAAAACTCCTTTACATCCTTTCTTCCCAGTATCTCCCCGAAATGCTCAAGCCCTTCCTCAAGAACTTGTCTTCCAGGATACTCCACAGCATTGGAATCCAAGCTTTTATAGTTTTCTAGAAGCCTCTTTATGTCGGCAATCTCGCTTTCAAACAGGCTCCTGACTCTGCCCATAAGCCCGTCCTCGTCCGACGGAACCCCCGTTTGGCCGAATACCTCCCTGCACACTTCCTTTGCTGAATTTATCAGAGATGCAGATATTTTCGTTCTCTTTTTTATGAGAACCCTGTCAATATAGTCCCTTTTCGTAACGTATTTTATAAGGTCTGGATCTTTGATTACAAGATACTCGTTTGCCATTTCGAGCATTATCTCCTGCTCCTTGAAAAGCCCAAGCACAGCCCCTGCTATGTCAAGCTCCATCCAGCCGTAAGGAGCCTTTGAATAAGACTCTATGACAGACTTCATTGTAGTAGGTATGTGCCTTTCAGTATTCCTCGATAAAAATCCGTTTATCTCATCCAGTGCAAGCTTGTTGGGCTTTTCATCCATAAAATCCTGCTGGACTTCACTGCTGCTTACTATGTGAAAAAGGTCTTTGGAGCTTTCTATATGGCTGTTTATATATGCAAGCTTTGTATATGTGCTCTCTATCATCTGCCTGAATCCTTCAGTTATCCTCTCCTTAGGATGCTTTGGCTTTATGTCAAGCTTTTGTGAATTGGCATACATGTCGGCGTTTTTGAGATTGTCCACAAGAGCCTCCATTATCCTGCCTTTTCTTTCGGAAACCTCCCTTTGCTTTCTCACCCTTATCTCCTCAAGTTTCGATGTGCTTCCAGATCCCGCCTTTCTCTTTATATATGTTTGTATTTGCAGAACATCCCTCATTTCCTCGAGGTATGAAACATCCATAGGCATTTTTACTATGAGATTATTTTCCCTCACAGACATCATCTTAAGCACCTGGTCGCTCAGTTCTTCCCCCGAATCGAAATAAGGTGTTATGACCTTGAGTCCCATCTCATGCTTTTGGCCCGAATAGAATCTTTCGTCTATTATCCTGTTGTATTCGAAATAGTATCTTTGCTTGTGTTTTATCTTCTTGAGTTCGCTTAGTATCCCCTCAAATATGTCCTCTCCGATTTTTTGGACAACCTCGCCCACGTCCACAGGGATCGCCTTTATCTCCTTGTTCACATCCTGCTCTTCGTTTGTAAGGAATATATACTCTTCTCCATTTTTCTGTATAAGCGTTTCCTTTAAAAGTTTTTTCAGCGAGATATCTATTCTCTTTTTGAGCAAAACCTTGTCCTCGTCTATGCTCGATACCATAAGCGTGGCTATGTTCTCAACATTCGAAGGCATCTCCTTGACGTATTTGATCATGAAAAGAACCTTTAGAACCTCAACGTCGAATTCATCAAGGTTGTCGTTGTCCTGCGCATGGAGTATTACAGTCCTTATGTTCGACTCCAAAAATGCCTCAACGGTCCTGTAAAATGCATTAAGTGGTATGATAACTCCCATGTCATCTTCTACGTGCTGGAGCGCCGACTCCTGGAATGCGCTCAGCAGCGATCTTTCACCTTCCGAAAGGTGCATTCCGCTCGCTCCGTGTGTACGAATTCCTGTAAACACCGCCTGAAGAAGGTTGAACTGGTATGGAATAAACGGATACACCTCCACAAAATCGTCAACCGACTTGTATTTTTTCATTTCCGCCGCATCTGCCGAAAAAGTTATGAGGTTTTTGAGTACTGCCTCCTTCTCGTCGTACAGCATTTTTAAAGCGCTCTTTGCAGGTTCGCTCTTTTGAAGTATACGCTTTTTTATGACCTCGTCTACATTAGCACTTGAAAGGCTGAGCCTTGTATTAAACCTTCCCTGAATTTTTGAAAAGTCATTCCCCTTCACTTTCGTTATGGAGTCTATGTCCTGCTGGGATGTCACTATGACCCAGGCCTTGCCCTTACAGAACGTTCCAAGGTCCTCCACCACAGTCTGAAGGTTTAGCATAAGCTGCGTGTTTTCACCTATATACTGGCCTATCTCATCCACAAGGAATACAACGTGGTGGTCGTCTCCTTTTCCTTCTATATACTCATTGACCCTCTTTGCAAATTTTTCAATGCTTATGTGGTAGTTCTCCTCTGCCTTTTCATACCAGCTCCTTGCCGATTCTTCGCTCATCTTCGTTACAGCCGCAAGCGAATTTATGACGCTGTCGGCTTCAAAATATATGTCCTCTCTCGATTCCTCCCACTCGGAGTCCGACTCTTCCTGGAATTTGGCCTTAAAATCCTCATATGTGCCATCCTTTACAAGCTGCCTTTCAAGGTCTGCAAGCCAAGGTATCGATCCGCAAAACCCCTGCATTTCGTCAAATACCTTGTTGAATACCTTTACTATGGCATCCTTGTTGTTTTTCGAGTCTGAATCCGACTTTGAGTCTATATTGAAAAGTATCACATCTGCACTGCCTTTTCCAGCCCTCATCATCTCGGCAAGTGTCATTGGGTCTTCAATCTTTCCGTCAAAATATTCCACGGCCTGTTTTCCGCTTACGCCTCTGTTTTCAATAATGTACGAGAGTATCTTCAAAAAGTGCGATTTACCGCTTCCAAAAAAGCCGGAAATCCAAACCCCCATCTTGTCTGTGTATCCGTCTATTCCCTTTCTGTAGCTCTGCAGGAAGTCACTGAAGTGCTTTTTGAGCTCCCTTGTAACTATATATTCATCAAGTTCATGGTATATGTTGAGTTCGTCGCCTTGGCCTATCTTGATGACGCCCTTTATGTCCCTTTGGATATCCTTTTCAAACATCTTTTTAAGCTGCATTATTTGTCCCCCTTGTAATCTCCACTCTATTTTTACGCATATTACAGCATTTTTACTTCTTGTCCACAAGCCTGAACGCCCTGTAGTAATTGTCGTCCTTTAACTCATCAAAAAGCCTCAGTTCAAGCCCATCATAAGTCCCCGGAAAAAACATCACCACGGGAACGTCATCGATTACGCTGTGAAGTGAATTTAAAACAGTGTGTGACCTTATCACAGGCCATGCCTTGCCGACGCCCGTTATGAATATGATGTCGTTTTTCTCCGTGTTTTCCCTGATGTACGAAAGAATGAGGTCGCTGTCTTGAGTCAATCTGAGCGTTTTTTTGATTGGATTCAGTATCTTTTCGCTTCCCTTTTTCTCCTCCATGTCAAACACCTTTTGAAGATATCCCTTTGACTGAAGAATGTTGATCATTATCTCGTAAAGGTCAAACACCTTTATGCGAATATCTGAGCTTTCTACATTGACTTTCTTTTTCAAAAATTCGATATGCTCCCTTACAAGTATCTCGTGCTGCGGCTCATAGTCGAATATGTAATATCCTATTTCATTTCCAAGCCCCTTGTTCTCCCTGAATGATCTGTCCGTTATTTTTCCAATTATTTCATCAAGCCTTTTGTATATGTCCTTCATTACATCTCCCCCAACATAGCCTTAATATAAATTTCATCTCCCCTGCCCGTTATGTGCTCATGAACGTCCTTATCCATAATTTGCGGTATTATCAGCATACCCTTTCCCTCTCGCTTTGCAAATCCGGCCTCTCCCAGTATTCTCTTGTAAACTTGTTTCAATTTGTAAAATGTGTACTCTTTCCATTTGTTTACCTGCTCGCTTTGCTCCATCTTGCGGATGAAAAATATGCTAAAGTCCTTGTCTGTTACAATAAGCTCGCTTAGCAGTATCTTTTCCCTGTATACCTCGTTCATAAATTCAAAGAATAGCAGGTCATTTTTTAGTATCGAATAAAGAGCTATCTGCTTGCTTGTCTGGACTGTCCCTTCGACAACCCTGCCGAGGAGATAATCGTCAAGCACGTCAACTCTTTCAAGAGTCCTTGAAGCAATCTCCCTTTTTCTAGCTTCAGTTTTCACCATAAAAAGATTCTCCTCTAAGGCTCTTTTTTTTATTTCAAACGCGTTTAATCCCTGTAATTTCAATTTGGATGTCATTTTGAACTCCGCATAGAAATATGGCATTGACTTTAGCGTAGATGTATATATTTTTCCCAAAATTCCATTTACCTCCTTTTATCCGGTCCACTTTTTCCAGTCATAATACCATTTTAACTTAGAGGACATATTGTGTAAATAAAAAAGACCATTGCCGCATCCGTATGGGTGCGGCAATGGTCTTTTTGAAAATACTATTTTTTTAAATTCAATTTTTCCATTTTCGCCTCATGGTATTCACACGCGCTCTTTGCAAGATGTAGTGGCAACGGAAGTTTTATAGGGTTTCGAGTTGTAATCGAAACATTGTCACTTCTCATGTGATGAGTTATATCTACTATGCTCTTGACATCATAACCTTCTTTTACAAAAGGTACACATATTTCTACTATGTTTTGCCTCTTATAATTCTCAAATGGGTTGTCTTCCTTAGTGCTCCTTATCTCTTCACCTCCCATCTTGAATGTATCTCCCTTGCCGTGAATGCTGTAATATACATTTTCATTTATCATATACAGTCCTCCACCAAGTGAATGTGGAATTTCGACCAATGATCCATCTTCATCGTCATGCCCCAGTATAATCCACGAAGGTACTTCTCCTCCCTCTCTGTCTCTTACCCTTACAGGTATGCAATCATCTATACTCTGTCCATATGCCTTTTGATCCTCATCTTCACACTTGCTTATTGTAAGTATTGCTGGATTTGAATTTATATTGCCATTCGTATACCAAGGCAATTTGCTTCTGCAGTTTTGCGCGCGTGAATATAGTATTATGTCGTCCACATCGGTGATTTCTTTTAATATTTTAATAGCTCTCACTATAAATCCCCTCAGATTCTCAGGGGTAAGCTTTTGGATTTTATTTTTGGAATCTATAGTTCCAAGTTCTATCTGTCCATCCGAATAATGCTTCCATTCCACCTTCGAATCACTTCTATAGAAGGTCATTATAGGAATATTGTCTTTTACAGCCACCAGTATTGGAATTTTAGGATACTGTGTCGTAAACCAGATTCCCGCATACACAACCTCCTTTTCAGAATTCGGACTATAACTGGATATGTTTTCAGTCATCACTCCTAGCTGTCTAAACAAGTCCCTAACACCACTTACAAAATTATCCACACTTTTATCATGCTTTCTTATGGTCTGTATCCTTTTTTCCGGTTCAATATCCATATCTAAATCCCAGTGATCTTGACTAAATGAAACCGTAGACGGGGTTATAAACTGTGTAAGTCTGTTTTTTTCAGCAAATACCTTTCTTATGGTCTTTTTGGGATCTACGCTACCCTCAAATGCCTGTGCATTTTCCAGTTCAAAAAGTGCTCCTACTACTCCCGATGCCTTTCTGAGCTTGCTTTTTAATTCTTTGACAAAGTCATTATACTCGGCCTTATTTGAAGCTACATCAAAAAAACCGTCCTCTTTATCCCATTTTTTTGTGTCAACAGGTATTATTTTTAAAGTTTTCTTCTCTTCTGTATCAATAGATGCAATTGTTATTTCCATGCCTTGAACATCGACTTTCACTTTGTCTCCAAGTATCTCCCTGCATTTAAAAAACTCTTTCACTCCATATATGACCTTTTTAAGCCAGTCTTCATTATGAAAATACACTTCTATGCTCATTTCATTGGGTATTATTTCCATTTTAAAATCTATATCATCCCCGTCAAAATTTGAATACATCTTTCTTGTTCTTGGTTTTAGAGCTCTGCAATTTTCCCTGACTGTAAAACCGCTTATCAAGCCATACTCTTGTTCACTATTTCCGACCGCGTCAATTTCCAATTCATCCTGAATACTTTTTAGATTCTCCAACACACTTTCGTTTATCGAATTCCTTTCCACAAAGGCCGCTCCAGTCCCTACTATCTCCTTTTTACTGAGCCCTCCCTTTTTTCCTTTTATATGGCTTCCAAATGCGACTGCTACGGATGCTCTCTCATCACTTCCATCTATGAAATTCTCAGGGCTTTCCATGACCTCTTCCGCATCAGGAATATATTTAGTCAGCATAAGATTTTTAGCCGCGACCATGAGTCCATGCTCCCAGCTCCATTTCCATTTGTCTGTCCTTTTATCCTTTATCCTTATAATTTTGGCCCTTATAAAATTATCTTCACTTCCGTTTCTGACGGCCTTGGCAGGAAACCTTATGTAGGCAGTAGGATTCTTTCCTTTTACCATGTATATTTTTTCACTACAAAACCTAAGTGTTTGGATATCAACATTTAAGTAAGGTCTCGCTTCAAATGGAATCGTTATTATATTCATTTTTATTTTATATGTCCAATAGGAACATTTCTTACTCTTCGAATCGCAGCTTGTCTTTGGCGGCCAGCTTATCAGTTCCGCTCCCTGGCTATCCATATTTACATTATAAAAATCAAATTTGGAAATATTCTTTTTCCCGTCATGCATTCCTACTGTACTCGCTTGAAGCTCCCCTGACATTCGATCTCCCAAGTATGTCAAAAATAGATTGAATGCCTCGGGTCCTGGAATAGAAGTACCCGCCTCATTATTTTCAAATTCTACCACTACATCTTGTCTTATCCATTCAAGGCTATCCAATTTTTCCAAAGGAATATCTATAGCATTCTTCCAAGAAACGGATTTAAACCATTCCTGTATGTATCTTTTTATTATATCCACATCGGACTTGAAAAACGAATATATCCAGGGACTGTCAAGTGTATTCCTATTTATAGTGTTATTTGCAGCAAGGATTTCTCCGTGCTTGCCTTTTATCGCTTCTGAAAGCGGTTTTATATACGTATATTTTATATTTGTTTTTTTGCATCCGTCATTATGATCCTTTTCTTCTGCGCGTTCTATATGCTCATACAGCTCGCGTGGAAATTTAAGAACATATATATCTCTTTTTATAGTTATAGAGCCTTTTTTTATATTAAGCGGAATCATATTCAGCTTAGCTGACCTCTTTTCTCTTCTTGCAAGCGATTCCATTTTCTTTTTATCCATATCTATGCGGCCGTGAAACTCAACACTTGAAAATTCATTTCAAGTATTGAGTTTATAGCCATGCCTCCCTTCCATTTTTTATTCTGCTATATTTATATTTTCAAATCCTTCAAATCTGATTGAATAAAGCTCTTCCAATATTTTTTTCTGAAGCTCTTGATCTTTGTCAAATGGATTTTCACGTATGTCTCTCCAAAGGTATTTCCATCCGAGAAGCATACTCGTTTTCAACGTGTCGTTTTCTATGCCATTTTTTGTATTCGGCGCAAGACTGCTGTCCCCATAATATACCTTCGCATCAACACCTCCCCTTATAAGACGTCCTTCCAATTGAAAAGTATCTATAAATGTATCCACCAAAAGCCTTTTTTTAATATCCCCCTCCAATCCTCTGTATCCATATGAAATCAACTTGAAGTTCTGTGCTTCTTCATATATAGCCTGTTTGAGATTATCCGCCTCACCTTGAAGCGTCTGGAATTGTTGACTCGACTTATTTGTCTCTTTCATATAGCAGTAATTTGTGTTGTTTACAAATACCGAGTAGTCGTCTGGAATATAATAGGGCCTCTTGAGTATTACAGCTCCACCAAATGCCGCTATCTTTTCATTCCCCTCAGAGTCAAACGCATCATTGTCAAGAGCCTCAATCAGTACATTGTGGCCTCTGTCAACCGCTTTAAGAGGTGCAACCAAACCATTGTGTTTTTCTTCTTGCCCAAATGCATGGAATTTTTGTTTTGGATATGCTCCTTCATCGGCAATCTTTTGCAAGCACGGAAACGAAAAATTTTTATTTTGTTCTCTGCAGCGTAATTGAAGCTGTCCACTGACATGCTTAGCCTCTTCATATGAACCTGTCACAAATAGCATTTTCCTTCTTTCTTCGATTGAATCAAACATTTTCTCCAATTTACTCTTGCTGTTTTTAAACAACTCGTCTTTTTTGCATAGATTCTCAACGAAAACATTATATGGCTGTTTAATCTTTTCCTGTGGAACACCCGATATTTTTTCACTAAACTGGTCCATGAATTCATATTCTATTTTGGACTTTTTTTCATTTTTAGATTTTAAAATGTAGCTCACCGGAATATCTATATGATACTTTGCCGACCCCGGTGCAAAACTTGTTCCTGAAAGAAGTATACAGTGTGCTCCCCTTTTATCATCAAGTTTTTCGTATAAATAACTCAACCTGTTTAAAACATATCTTCCGACTCCGTCATATTTTATAAACTTTATAGTTGGCCTTTCATCTTTTGTATTGTATCTGAATCCAAACTGAAGGTATACAGGGGGCTTTGGAACTACTCCATCATATTCCCTGGATAATTTCCTCGGCGCTGTTATATCCTTGAATATTTGCGGTTCAATAGCTTTTATCGCTTCCATATTTTGAAATACCAAAAATAACTTTATCTCGAACAAGGCAACAGTCATCGCCCAATACACCCTTTTTTCAAATTTTGCAACCGCTTTTTTTATTTTCATAGAATCCGCTCTTATTTTGAATTCTTTATTCAAATTTTTAATAATCTTTTCAATAAAATTCCTTATGTCATTCAATTGTTTTTCAGGATCTGTTATGTTCCCCGCAATCTCGTGCAGTTCACCATATTCCGAGTTTCTATAACGGCGCTTGTTGAATGTACCTCTAAAAGTTTTATACTGTTCCATAAGGGTTTCCACAGCAATTTTATGCTCTTCTTCTGCTTCAATAAAATATTTGGCAATGTCTTTCGATATGGAATGCCAGAGTCCAAAACCGGTTATAGTCTTTCCTTCAAGCCTCTTCGTCATCTCCGCATTGTTCACATCTATAATGAACGAGAGCATTCTATTGACCAATAAATGGCATGTATTTATGTCATCCCACCATTTCGAAACCAAATTGTCATTTAGAATCCTAGGATCTCTTTTAACCCTTTTGTCAAACTTACCAAAAACCCTGCTTATCCAACCGACACCCTGGTCATGGAGTACAGTTTCATCTACAAAAGCATTGTCCAGTGTGTCTTGAACCCTATCGGCTTCATCCACTAAAAAAAGGTCAGCTTTCTTTACCAAGTATTCAAGGCAAGTCATTTTTACATTTAAAAACGGGTCCGGTATGGTCACTTTTGCCAAACTATTAGCTGTAGTAACAATCACCTTCGCCTTTCCCATATCTTGAAAAGCCCTGTAATATGGACATTTCACAATATATGGGCAAGTCTTTCCTTCCTTCGATATGATCTTTTTTCCCTTTTCAAGATCTTTAAACGCTTGGACTTTCTCTTCTTCATCTGAACCATGAGGCTTCACAAAAACTTCTTTAATCTGCCTGCAAGAGTCAACACTGCAAAGCTGTGCGCTCCCCTTTGATTGATGCTTTGAAACCAGGCTCAGGACACATATGTTGTTTATATATTCAAAAGTTTTATTCCCATATACATTCGCATCGTTCCTGTCCAAAGATGATATATAATCTTCTATGTGTTTTCGTCTACTTTGTGGTTTGTAGCTCAGAATCGGTACTGCTAAAATCCCAAGCCTATTAAAATAGTCAACCTTTTGAAATACATCTGATACGCTGTTCAGAACATGTACACTCATTTTCTCATTATTTGCCAGCCAATACGATAGGACATCCATGACTGTTGATTTTCCAACACTCAGCTTTCCTATCCAGTTTTGAACCCCTTCTATTGAAATCTTTTCGGTTTTTCTCAAATCATAATCTTTTGTTTCCATGAAAAGAATGGACGCCATTCTTTTTTCCCAGTTCTTCCTTTTGTGTTCTTCTATCCCAAGTCTGATCTCATCTTTGTCCATATCTTTCGCAGCTGCTACAAGTTCATCTATAGATAATTCTAAGGGCATTTTATCTTCCCACTCAAAAGAATTCGACGTGAAATCTTCTCTTTCTTCGATATATCTGCTTATATCTATTTCAAATCGTTCTCGGTCAGCAGAGTCCTCTATACATACTATATTGGTTGTAGGATAGCTTACCTTGTTTTCTTTATGCTTTATATTTTTTAATAGATGTTCTCTGTATTTTTTAGTCCTGTCTCCTTTTTGAAATTTCGTCCAGCTAAAATCAGCATTTTTTACCGAACTCGAATTATCCCTTTCTATAAGCACATGTTTGTTTTTCAATGGAATTTTTTCATATTCAAGTATATATTTTTCCACAAGCGTTTTGTTTCCAAATAGAGGGAATAATGTGTGTATAGTCTGGATCATTTTCATTTCTTCACTTGAGAATTTTTTGAATATGCCAAAATCCTTGCTCATCAAAATATTAGAAAATGATTTTATTTGCATTTCATTCGGAAAAAACTCTTTTATTACAAAGGCAACAGCCTCTACACCAATTATTACATTTATTGCTTTTATGATTTCACCCGACTGTGCCTCAGGCATGTATTTTTTCAGATCATCTCTTATATCATTCGATATGTCTTTAAAATGACTGTATGCTGTAACCCTCACTGCTAAACCCCCAATCTTTGTTTCACTTTTTTAATCAACTGCGTATCCGACATAACCGTATAACTTCCATTTTTTACATACACCGATTTTAAAGTCCTAATGTATCCCTCACCATAACTGTTTGGAACAACTACGAATCCCTTGTCAAATTTTATGTCATCCCTTTTAAAAACACCTTCTGAATTCAATTTGCTTGCAAGTGCTCCTGAATTTACCCAGTCTTTTACATCCACCATCCACACTTCTCCATTTTGGAATGATATTTTTATGTCTGCAAAATCGCAGTTCGGATAAAGTTCAAGCTTACTCTTCCCATCACCCAAATAGATGTCATCCATTATTTTCAAAAGCTTTTCACAAAGCTTTAATTCTACTATGCCTGGCTGCACCACGCTCTTTTGTATCGAATGCTTAACTCTCATATATCTTATTTCAGATTTTCTATATTCAAAATTCCATCCAGCTGAATGAATATTACATTTTCCAGTGGTACACTTATATCTGTATTTTTCATTCGAAACGAATCCACTCTTTGGAATTTCATATTCCTTAAGCGTCCATCCACAATATGGACATACATAAAATCCGCCATGTGATAGATAATCAGATGGAATATCTTCATATAGACTGTCAATGATGTCACTATATTTTCTGGCTCCAGGTGAAAAATTTATGTAAAGCTGCCTATCCAGTTGCTCTCTTGTTATTATTGGGTTCTCAATAATAAACCGTCTTATTTCTGTATATTCTTTTTCTTCTGCATTTGCCCTTGTATCATCGACTATTTTTTTAAATTCAATAATGGCAGAATCTTCTCTTTCATACAGACTTGCAAATTCCATACAAAAGTCAGTAATTTCATCCATATACAATATTGGATCTTCTCCGTACAGCGATGACTCGAATATCTCCTTAAAATACTTTATATTCCATTCATTAAGTGGAGTTTTCCAAAGCACATATTGCTCATTCAAAGTCAACGGAAATCTAAAACCTCCAGTTCCCATTTCATAACTAAGCTCCAACATAAGAATGCTAGCCTTTTTCCAGGTTGAAGGGAAGTCGTTTACAGCTTTTGTATTCGATGTATCTGCCATCATTAGCGTAATGTCTCCAATCCCTTTTGCAAGCAAGGCAATATATTCCAGTACTTTTTTCCTTATCTGCTCTTTTTCACTTTTCTTTGGTTTGTTCATATACTTATCTAAATATTGAACAGAATATCTCCTATGACCTCCTTCGGTATATTTTTCAGGCTTTAATATGCCTTTATAATCCATTTCTTTTAAAGTCTTCGCACTAATACCCATATACTCTGCAGCTTGACTCGTACTCAAAAACTTTTCTTTCAATTCTTTACCTCCTCCATATTTTCATTTTTTATAAATTTCAGTTCGAAATTCATATTTTGAAATAAATACTTTTTCACAATGCTATTCATTGCTATGTATCGTTACGTTTTATTACGTTTTCACCTTCGCAAACAACTGTGTTATATTTAAAATAATACACCTTTCATAACTATACATCAACATTTTTGTTTTTACATAAAAAAATATTAAATATATCTCTTTTTAATTGATTTATATTACCTTTACAGGCTATTGATTCGATGATGCCTCTGACCATCTCAGGTATGACCCTGTATTTACCAGGAAGCAAAGGGAATGATTAGGCCTGATTTAATGAGACTGGCAAGATTCCTCAGCGCAGGGCAGCCTGAAACGGCTGGAAGTCGAGACTGTCTGAGCGCAAGCAAGTTTTGAGACTTCCCCGATTTCAGTGATAAGCGAGCTGATAAGGAATCTCCTGGCGAAATTTAAATGTCGTTCATTCCTTCGCGAGCGGCAACCGCAATCTCCCTATCGGGTGTTTTGCAAAAAAATATTGCCGCGCAATAAATTCACATTGCGCGGCAAAAATTCTAAACCACAACCCTTTCCACTAAAACATCATATTTCCAGCTGCTTTTGCTCATACAGCCTTTCAAGCGAATCCGGATAGTTATCCTTGAGGTATGCATACCTTATGCTCTTTTCCTTTGAAAATACAGATGTTTTCATGTCCCTCACCGGCCTTAACCTGCAGCTGTACACAACAGGGAAGTAATCTCTTATGAACTTGCCTTCCGCATGAGCGGTAAGGGCTATTATCTGGAATCCAAGTTGTTCCGCTACGAAGAACACCGGATTGAGCACGTGTTCGCTGGAAGCTTTCCCAAAGGGGTTGTCCATTATTACCGACCTGTTTCTGCCTCTCGACGGTATTATGTGCTGCCTTTTTTCCGCCACATAATTTAGTATTCCAAGGAACAGCGCCATATTCTTGCTCCACTTTTCTCCTCCGGACCACTCATTTGATGTTTCCCACGAAAAAAGAGCTCCAAGAACCTTGTTGTCATTTGTAACTTTCCTGCACTTCACCTTTATCCATCTTCCATTCATTACGTTTTTAAGCAGTTGCTTTGGCTGAAGCCATTTTTCAACTGCGGCTTTCGCCTTCGCCTTGTCCTCTATTCCATTTTCGTCCTTAAACTCATCGCTTTCAAGCCTTTCGCTCATCCATTCCATATGCCTTCTGAGCTCTTCTTTTCCGTCCTGCTCCGACCACGCTGGAACGTCGAACTTGTATATCTCTTTGAAGCTTCCATCGACTCTCACCCTCGTCTTTTTAGGTATTGACTCTATCTCGTCGGCAAGCTTTTTCAAATGCGTGTGAATATAGTGTATGAGATGCTGTATGTCCTTGTCGTACTCTCGTATTCCACTTTGAGCTATCTCTATTGTCCTTTGTATCCTCTCCTGTAGCCTTTTATGCCAGTCAAGCACTTCTTCATATGTGGTCCTTTTTTGTATTCCCGACACGGCTATTTCCCTGAGCTTCATGTCGCTTATCTTTTCATTGCAGTTTTTTATGAAAATATATTTCCTTTTTTCAAGCTCGTTTTTCATTTCAGTGACCTTTTTTAACGCAGCATCAAGATTGTCAGCTTCAGCTTCTATTATACTTTCCCTTGCATAGGGGTACTCCTGGACTTTTTCTTGTCCGAGCTTCTTTTCTTCTACATCCGATGCCAAATACCTGTACATCTTATCGTAATTTTCAAGCTTTATCCTAGCACTTGCTATATTGTTTTTTTCACTTAAAAGCCTTTCAAGTGTATTGTCTATCTGCTCTTTTTTCTTTCTTATTTTCTCCCTTTCCTGCTTGAGCTCCATTCCTACTTCTCTTAAAGGTCTGGAGAAAATTTCTACCCTGTCGTAACGCTTTTTGAACTCTTCAAGCTTGAATTCATGCTTGTTTTTACTTTCCAAATACGCCCTATTCGCTTTTTCAAATTGCATTTCAGTCTCTTTAAGTTCGCCCATGAGTGCATTTCCATTTTCTATGAGCCTTTCTATCTGGCCCTGTCCGTCTATTGGGAATTCAAAGTCTTGGTATATTACGACATCTGCTGCCTTTTTGAGCCTGTTTGAAAGTTCTATGCCAATTTCTCCCCTTCTGCTTAGAGCTTTGTCCAGTTTTTCCTGTATTTCGCTTCTTCCTTTTTGTTTTTGCTCCATTCCATCCTTTAGGGCTTTTCTTTCAATCTCAAGTACTGCTCTTGTACGTCCGTCATGCGAAGGCTTCTCGTTTTTGACTTCATTGTAAAGCCTGTCTTTTTCAAGTCCTTTTTTACTCAAATCTGCGGCAAACAATTCTTTTTCCATGCCGTTTAAAACCTTGTCTAACCTGTCTATTTTTTCATTAAACTCCAAAATCTCACTGTCTTTTCTTTCTATAGATTCAACGATTTCCTTCAATTTGAAATGGGCCTTTTTAACGTCATCTCTTTTCAAAAAATATGAATGAGCTTTTGCGCATTTTGAGCTTATATCCATTGACTCAAGTTCTATCTGATTAAGTTTTTCATTGCTTTCTTTTATTTCTTCATCTATTTCGTCCGTCCTTGCTTCCCATTTTTCCAAGTTTGACTCTTCTTCTTTTATTGTTTCTCCTATGATCTTTAGTTCCTTTTCGATTTTGCTGTATTCCTCATACGGATTTTTGATGAAAAAATCCCTTGTATCCTCAAGAATTCGCCTCCAGTACGAAAGCTCGCTCTCCTTTTCCTCCCTTTTCAACCTGGCCTGCTGAGACACTTCTTCTATGTCTTTTTTCCAGGACTCAAACCCTTCTGAGCTTATATTTGCCTTCCAGTGCTTTGGAAATACATATTCAGGCAGATGTCTTTCATTTCCGCTGGCTATCTTTCTGGCTTCTTCGCTTGATATCACGGCCACAGGATATGTCATATCATCCGAGTTCTTCCCAAGCCTTTCCAAAAGCTTTTGCGTCTCGTCATCCGAAGTCACAAGCGTTATAGGCCATGTCGGATGATTCTCAAAAAGCTCCTCAGGCATTATTCCAAGCGCCTTAGCCGCTCTTTCAAGATACTGTCCACCCGTTTCAAGGTATTTAAACTGCTCCTTCCATCCGGATACAAGCCCTTCAACAAATGGATCTGCCGCAAAATACTCCTGCATTCCATATTCGTCTTGAAGTCTTCTTGCCCTTCTTTCAGCGTCTAGAATTTCCTCTTTATCCGCCAAGGCCTTTTCAGATCTTCCCTCCAAGAAGCTTATAATACTTTGCTGCTTTTCATAAAGGAATGTGTAGTACTGCCAGTCCTTGTTTGACTGTTTGAGCTTTTCCAAAATCTCATCGTGCTCGCTTTTCATCCGTAAAAGCTTTTCACCCTTTACAGCTAACTTTCGAGACAGCTCTGCTTTAACTGCATTTGAATGCGCAATATCCTTTGACAGTTTCTCTTTTTCTGATTGAATATTGTTGAGTTTTTCAACATAAAATTCCCTTTTCTTTTCTATTTCATCAAGTCTTTTAACCCACTTCGGGTGTTCCTGTTCAATTTTTTCATGCATGAAATTTCCCAGTATTTCCTTTTCTATGTCGTGCATGTCCTTTTGCCTTATATTTATTCTCTCCTCAAGGGAACTTTCCTCTTTCAAAAGATTTCGGCGTTCTTTTTCAAGTATGTCAACATTTTGTTTCATTTTTGAAAGTTTTTCAGACTCTTTTGTTTTCTTTTTGCTTATCAAATCCATAATTTTTTGTATGTTTGACATCTCTTTTTTGAAGTATCCGCTAAGGCATGCCGAATTGACATCAAGTCTTTTTTTGAGCTTCTCCAGATCCTTTTCCCCGCCCGTTTCGTCAAGCTGGCTCTTGTACTGGACTATGGATTCGTCCGCCTCCTTGAGTGATTTTTTTATTCCTGCCACTTCCAGGTTGCAAAGCCTTGTTTTATTCTCGTCCCAAGCCTCCCTTGCGCGTTGAAGGGTTTCCATGCTTTTTTCGTACTGTAGCTTTGAAGTACTCATGCTGTTTTCACATTTTGCAATTTCATGCGAAGCCTGCTTCCTTTCATTTTCACTCTTCATTACGTCAAGCTTTTTTGCCTCGGCTTCATTTTGAACAATATTGCTATTTATCTCTTTTTCCTCTTCAACAGTGAATTTGTAAATGGCTTTCATTTCCGTTTTCACGCGTTCCAGTTCGAGCATTTTGCCCTTGTAGGCTTTAAAGTATTCAACATACCCGTCCAGCTGATTCAAAAGCGCTTTGCTTTGATCTATTGTCTTTTTAAGCTGCTTGTGTTTTTTGAACCGTTCTCTGTTTTTTTCAAATATTTCAGTAAAGCTTCCCTTCTCGTTTGCCGATATCGCATCCTCCACAACCGGTATTAAAAGCTGGTCCACAAGCTGCGTTGTGGTCTTGCATCCTTCGAAAAACTTGTCAACATCGCCTTCTGCGCTGTTTATCCTGGCTATGCTATTCCACTCGGTTGATATTATATGGTAGTTTTGTTCTATATGCTCCTGATAATCCCTTATTGTGTCGAACAGCCTTGCATTCATTGACCTGTTTCCCATCTGCCTGTAATATTCCAGCATCTCAAGCCGTCCACACGCGCGCTCATTTCCGTCCTCGGTAATTTTTGAAAAAGGTATCTCTTCTATGGACTCTTTGTCGCCGGCAGAATATTCATATGCATATTTGTAAGAATCCACCCCCTTTTCACTCATAAAGAGCGTCACCGCCGTCATAGCATATCTTCTGGGCTTTTCATTTATAATCCACTCTATAGCTATGTGACTTGCTCCGGATTCCAGCAAAAGTGTATTTTTTATTTTTCTTTCGCCAAGGGATGCATGGGGAAGCACAGCCTGAATTGCAGTTTGCACAAAAACAGTCTTCCCCCCGCCATTTTCCAGTACTAGTACGCCATTATGCCCGTCAAACTGGAATATTTCATCGTTATACCTCTTTTCTCCGTTTTCATACACGACATTTGTAAATCTAATCTTGGATATCGCCGGCATATTCACAGTCCTCCTTATTCTCCATGCTGTATATGAACTCCAATATTCCCCGGTTGTACTCCTGCTCCATATAGTATCTTTGTATTATTGTCTTGGCTTTTTCTGTAAGCTGTATCTCGTCGTTGCCTATTTCCTGCACAAGTCCCTGGTCCTTTAAAAAGTTTTTTGATATTCCCAAAAAGCTCATTCTACTTATAGTTCTTGCCGTTTGACGTGCATTTTCCTTCAAGTCGTCCATAGCTTCCCATTTTTCAAGTATTGCACTCCAGTTGTATTCATGTTCGCTTTCAATCTCCTTAAGCTCGTCTTCGCTGTACTCCTTGAGTGCAAAAATCCGTTCATTGACACTTTTCAGCCATTGGGCGACAGATATGAATTCTCTTGTCGCTTCAACAGTCTGATAGCTGTCGTAGAATTCACCGAAAAGTATTATCATCGTCACATACATCATATATATATCCAGATTTTTAGCCTTTTGCGGAAAATAATCCTTTTTTATGCTCTCGTTACTTACATGAAAGCCCGAATCGCTGGCAACCGGAACCATATACAGGCATTCGCCTACAGGGAATATGGCACATTCAACTTCTCTTGCAAACTGATCCACAATTCCCCTTACCACATCGTCCGCCATATACACTCTCACATGTTCCACCTGCGCTATTCCCTCTGCCGCAAGCTGCGCATATATTTTAAATGCTTGCATTGTCTGTTCCTGTGTATAGCTGATCATTTGGCCCTCCCCCTATTTTAAAACGCATGTTTTTCATTGTATATTTTGGAGTGCAACGCACTATTCCTCTTTGTTCAACAACTTGTATTTGCCCCTCATTTTCACCTGCCGCTTCAATCGCCTTCGCAAACAAATCTTTGGATTTTTCTTCAATTTTGATATCAATAGGCGATTTCTGGTGGAGTATTATCCAAAAATCGTAAAAGTCTCTTTTATCCAGCACTCCAGCATCATCTGAACCCCTCAGGTTTTCCACAACTTCCTCCAGCGTAATATCTTGGCTTTCACCCATAGCCTTTCTTATCAGCTCCATTATCTCCCTGAATGCTTCCTGTCTTGACTCAATCTCTCTCGTCTCTTCTTCCCTGCTCATGGCCTTTAAAAAACTTTCCGGCTCCATTTCCCTCCTGTCTTTTTCAATCCTTTGGGGTTCAAATACTGAAAGAGGAGACCACATTTTCTTTTTTTCAAGAAATAAAAATGGCTTTACAAGCAGGTTTGAAGCTTCCAGGGGAAGAGGCTTTGCAACAAGGCTTCCCGTTATCTGCTCCTTGAAGTTGAACGAATCTATTCCAACATAGTAAAGGGACTCTTGGGCAGACTCCAGAGCCGTAGTCTTAAGCATTATGCTTTCTTCAAGAAGCTTTCTGTGGCTACCGTGGACACTTGAAAGCTGGCTTTCTATTTGAATTATCATTTGATATGTCTTTATATCACTTTCATTTTGCATATCGCTTCCAAGTCTATTTCTCGTTTCTTTAACAAAACTTTCCAACTCGTCAAACTCCTCGTTTTCCCTGCCAAGCCTTCTGTATATGTCTTCAACCACTTCCCTGTACCTTCTGTATGTTTCATCCGATATTATGTTTCTGAGTATTTCATGCCTTATCCTGTATATCCTGTCCTGGATACCCTGTACATCCATTCTCATTTCATCTATCTGTCTAAGTGCGCTTGCAAACTCACCTTTTTCAAGCTGCTTTCTAAGCACAAGCTGGTTTATTGAAAGCTGAAATTCAGTAAAATACTCTTTTGTGGCAAATACAAGCTCCAGCCCCTGATCGTCAAGAACATAGTACTGGGCATTAGTGTCCGAATCAAATTCAGATGCCTTGAGTATTGAATAGTATATTGTCTCTTCTTTTCTCTGGTCCCAGTTATAGAACGTCTTTGAATTTTTGACTCCGCTTGGAGGCCTAAAAACCTGTATTATCTCTCTTGCTATTTTTTCATAGTCGCCATCATCGATTTCCAGTTCGCCCCGGTTCATATTTCTTATGAAAAAAGCCAGTTCTCTTGCCCCTGCTTTTTTGTTTCTCACAAGCATGTTCTCAAAGAAGAAAAGAAGGGTCAAAAGCCCAAGTCCAAAATAGTCTATAGGCTTTCCACTTTTATCTTTCCCCCGTTTTGACTGCAACACATACAAAGGGTCAAAAATAGCTATTCTTTGCATTCTCTCACTATAATAGCTTGTTATGTTCTCATACGATGTTCCCATAAAAATTCCTCCATATGTCTTTTAGCTCTTCACCAGAAAGAGCCTCCTGCGGACAATAGTGGCCTTCATTCAAGATGTGGCGTATCTTTTCAATTTCACTTTTTGAAAAATTCCCTGCAAGTTCCTCAATTGCCCTTTCATTTTTAGTTTGATTTTGTTTTCCGACATAGTGCCTTTTGCAAATAAGCCTTTTGTAAAAGTGAACAGCAAGCTTCACACCGTACTTTTCAAACAGGTCATGCCATATTGAAACGCCTTCGAAATCGAGGTCCCCGAAATAATAAAACTCATTTTTCTTGTCTTCAATACCCATCTGCTTTTTTGCCATATAAATATTTGATACTATCTTCCACCCTGCTCCGTATATAAGCGATGTAAATTCCGTTTGCCTTAAAAATTCGGACATCACGTGATATGTGGTCTTATTTTCAACTACCATGTGCATATGGCTTTCTCTATTCAGTTTTAGTGGATTCACGGAAAACATAAGGGGATCCGGATATTTGCACGGTTTTAAATCATCCCATATTTCTATTCTGGAAAGCAACTTTTTGCCGCCCTTTTCATCTATCCATTTTTCATCTCCCGTCAATTTCAACGAAAGCTCCGGTATGAATATTTCTACTTCAGGAAATCCGTAATTTTTCAAATATCTGTCTACTTTGTCTATCCATGACTTATCTTTTCTCCACTCTTTTTCTCCAAGTTCAAAATATTTTTCCAGATTTAGATCCGGATGGACCTTAAAGGCATATGTCTTTATCTCTTCGTCCAGCTCTTTTCTTAGCTTTCTTTTCATTATAGTGTATGTGTTGAACAGTTCAATTCGCTTTTTGTTTGTGCCGTGATTCCTTACTGGCCTTAAAAACCCTTCATTTTCAAGCTTTTTAACTGCTGCTGCAAATTTTTCATATTCTGTGTCACCTAAAAACAACGCTTCCATTTCCGAAAGGGCTACTTTGCTTTTTTTATGCTCTTTCAGAAATTCCATTATAATATTTCGCAATTTTTTCACCCCTAAAAGCTCTAGTTATCTCAAATTCACTTTATTGCCTTTATTTATTACAATTTATCACATATAAATTATTTTTCCAATGGATATTACTCGTATGCAAATAGACCCTACAGAGTAGACTTTTTTCATTGGTCTATTCCATAGGGTCCATGCCTACCTTATTTCGTCCGTACTCACCAGAGAATATCCCCCAACATTATGGCTGTCTATATCCTTTCCCAAGAACTTGACAACTACATCAGAATAATAGACATACCCCTCATCGTCAAATACGGGCGCCTTTGAAGCATTCTCCTTATTTTTTGTGATATATACGATTCTATTTTTCCTGTCCCATTCATGTCCATATCCAGCCAAAACCAAAGCTTCTGCGCAAATATAGCTTTCATCCGATCCTTCTATTTTGTATACTGGAAGATTCACGCCACCAACAGTATACACATCTTCGGTCTTTTGATAGCTTCCAATGACATCTCCTGCGGACGGCATCTTGGCACTTATATAGCCATAGTCTCTCTCGAATATGACTTCATTTTCATCCTTGACTGCAAACATCATGAATCCGCCCATCACATCATCATTGATAATAAAATTCATTTCACC
>CBDULP010000002.1:0-216267 GCA_965368085.1 uncultured Peptoclostridium sp.
ACTTATAGCATAAATTTTTATTTAATTACCTGTCTACTTGACAAGGGTCAGTTCATACGAGACACCTTTTGATATGATTTATCTCCTTAAGACTAGATTAATGGATTCCTCAATATATTTTTCCTCATCGAACATTATGCTGTCTCTTAGTTCATTGAATGTCTTTTCTCCGATTTGATATTTTTGAATTTTGACATCGTAAATGGCATCACATCTTTTTCTGAACAATTCAACATAAGCGTTTTTTTCGGGATGTCTGTTGAAGAGTTCTTCGAGTTCGGTTTCAAGTTTTCTTACAATTTTCTCTTTTTTCATAAAATCCCTCCTGAGGCATTTGAAATAATGCGAATGACTAGTGTTTAATGAGAGTTCGACTATCAGGAGTTTTTCAAGGAATAATAAACATATTTGTCAATCAGATAGTCTATAAAATTTGAAAAATCATTGAATATTCTTGAAAAATCCATAACATGCCCTCCTTTAATCAAACGACAATTAGTATAAAAAAATTATACTTATAATTTTAATATACTTTGATGATACCCGCATATGTACTTGAAAAACACAAAAAAATATAAAAAATAATATTATATTAATTTATAAAAAATAAAAAAATCATATACAACGTAATGGAAAAGGCTGCAATTCTAGGGATCACAGCCTTTTGTGGAGTTTCTTATATAAAGGGAAAGAGGTACTATGTAGTCTGGAAGACCGTTTGTGGAAGGAATCATGTATTGCTGGTCAAGTGAAGATATGGGTATTGACTTTCGCCCGCCTGATATTGCTCCTTTCCAAAACTGAGCCACGAATTCAAATGGTATGAGATAATATATTCCGTGAGTTTTAAAATTACATATCAAAAATGAAAATCCTCCGTGTTTTTTGAATTTACTCATGTATTCAACCTGATGTTCGTGAATATTTTGAAGAGGAAGGTAGTCCTTATTGGTTTCCTTTGCGTCGAAGCATATTGAAATACCTTTGAATACTCCACAGTAGTCAACGGTGGATTTTTTTTCGAAGAATGCCTGAGTTATCTGGCCGGATGATATTTGAGTCACCTTTACGGGGACAGGTATCTTGCTTACAAGTGCAAGCCCTCTTTTTTCATATATCTGGTTTACGTGGTCTATTATGTTTTCTGTAAAATCGCCTTTATGTCCTAGACTTTTCCATCTTGTCATTTTATCAACCCTTCAAACTTTTATTTATCTGTTTTGACTATTTAATTATACTATAATACTCAAATATATGATTTGAGGTTTTATTTTTTAGTGTTTATCATACAAAAATAGTTAAAAAAAATAAAAACGGGTATCATATAACTATATTTCGGGCTGATTTTAGTGCCTGCTTTAAATTAGAATTCAAAAGGGGGATTTTTAAATGAAAAAAATACTTTTGCCTGTAGACGGTTCGGAAAGCTGTATTCTTGCATATGACCATGCAAAGACATTTGCTCAAAAATTTGGTGCGGAAGTTTTAATAGTGAATGTTCAAGATGAGATTCCGCATGGATATGGTGGTGTTGACTACAAAGAAGCGGGAACTGCAAAGCTTGAAAAGAATGCCCAGGAAATTCTTAAGAAAGCTAAAGAAAACTTTGAAGGAACAGAAATAAAAATTGATACAAAATTTGTGATTGGGGATGCCGCTTCGGCTATAATAGATACAGCTGAAAATGAAGGTTGTGACATAATAATAATGTGTACTCACGGAATGTCGGGAAGAAAGAGATTCCTTATGGGATCGGTTGCAAACAAAGTTGTTCATCATGCGAGCGTACCTGTACTTGTGGTAAGATAATAGTAAGCTGAAAAATCTTCAGCGGCTTAGGCTGTTGGAGATTTTTTTATAAATACAAATAAAGGGGGGACGTTAAAGTGGGGACACTTAAAAGGGATATAGAGGACATAGTGGATTTAAGAGCTATAGGCGGAAGGTCGAACATCCATACTAATGAAGTCCTGCAAAAGGCATCTGATGAAAATAAAAGTCCTTCTTCAAAAGATGAAAAAAGGGTGTTGCTTTTGGCAATAGATGTCCAAAATGATTTCATGGAAAACGGAAGTCTTCCGGTCAAAGGAGCCCATTCCGACGTTGAAAGCCTGATTAAATTCATATATTCAAATGCCGCCGGCATAAGCAAGATAATAGCATCAATGGACACCCATACATACTACCAGATTTTTCATCCTTCATGGTGGATTGGAAAAGACGGAAGACATCCTCAGCCGTTTACCCCAATAACGCTTGAGGATATTGAAAAGGGCGTATGGATGCCTGTAAAATATGAAAAGCACAGTAGAAAATATGTGGAGTATCTTGAAAAGAATGCAAAGAAAACTCTTGTCATATGGCCGTATCACTGTCTGCTTGGAACATTTGGGAATTCGCTTGAAGGCCAGTTTGCAAACATGGCATATTATCACTCAGCGGTAAGAAATACGGATTTTGAAATAGTGGTAAAGGGTACGAGCCATCTCAGCGAGATGTATGGAATATTCAAGCCGGAATATGACGAGGGGATTGAAGTGAGCACAGGGCTTTTGGACAGGCTTTCAGACTTCGACATGATACTCATTGCCGGAGAGGCGAAGTCTCACTGTGTTTTGGAGTCTTTGCTCCAGATTTTGGAATACTATAATGACGATAGATCTGTTACGGAAAACATATACCTCCTCGAAGACTGCACAAGCAGCATAGAAGGCTTTGAGGAAGAGACGGAAAAGGTGCTTTCAGGGCTCGAAAGAGACTATGGCATAAAAAGGGTTAACAGTACCGATATTAAGCTGTAAAAGCTATTTAAATAAGTTTCGGGCAATATTCAAACGTATCCACAGGTACGGCAAGTATAAACCAGCCGATGTCTTGCATTTTGAAGCTGCATACATCTTACTCCACATGAAAATCCAGCCAATATCCGGCTGGATTTTCGTGATTTATATAAACTAAAGCTTTATGGAATTATATGCTATTACAGCGGCTCCAAGAGCTCCTACCAGCTGAGAATTATCAGATACAAAAAGTGGAGATCCTATCTTTTGGGATATTGCAGACCTTACTGTTTTGCACTTTGCGACGCCACCTGTAAAAGCGACCTCGCTGTTTAGGGGAACCTTGCTTATAAGGGAAGAAGCCTTGTTTGCTATGGAGTGAACGATCCCAAGCATTATGCTTTCTTTTTCAATCCCCTTTGCAAGAAGACTTATAACTTCTGATTCGGCAAAGACAGTACACATGCTTGATATAGGCTGAGGCTTCACATCATTTCCAATAAGGGTGTCAAGTTCTGAAATGTCTATTCCGAGAGTACTTGCCATAACCTGAAGGAATCGTCCTGTACCTGCGGCGCACTTGTCGTTCATTGAAAAGTCGACTATATTCCCCATTTCGTCAACACTTATTACCTTGCTGTCCTGACCACCTATATCTAAAATGGTCCTTGTCTCAGGGTTTAGAAAATGCGCTCCTTTTGCGTGACAGGTTATCTCGGTTACTGCCTTGTCTACAAATGGCATTGATATTCTTCCGTACCCAGTTCCTATTATCTTTTTAACCTGCTCCCTTTGTACGTTGTTTCTCTGGAGAAGTTTTTGGAAAACCTCGTATGAAGCGTCCTTTGGGCTCCAGCCTGTCGGTATGACCAACTGGTCTACAATTTCACCGTTGAACAGTATGCCTTTTGTGGCAACAGAGCCGGCGTCAACGCCTACTGAGTAATACATAGTATAAAACCTCCTAATAAAATTGATGCTGATTCGAGAAATTTTTTCAATAGAAATGCACCATGACATAATATGGCATGGTGCATTTTGGATATTAAAAGTTAAAAAGTCTTTTTTTCTTTTTAGTTATGGTGTGTATACCGAGAGTTTTAATATTCGGATTTTCACTCAATATCCCTTCAACAGCCGGAATGTCGGAGTCTTCAATCATTATTGATATCCCACAGCAAGTGCTGAGCTCTCTCGGAGTTGGACTTATTACATATTCAATTTCGGACTCTTTTAGTTTTTTTTCCAAAGAAATTCCATGCATGTGAGAAGGAAAAAGTATGAAAGTTTTAGAGTCTTTTTCCATCATATCACCTTTTTTCGCAAGAAAATAAGTATAGCCGATTATTTATTTGATATCATCTCGAAGAATGCTTCAAGTCTGGTCTTTATCTGTCCTGCATCCTCGAGGCCGTAGTCAGTCTCTATCATTATAACAGGAATATTTTCCTTTGCAAGAGCTTCTTTTACAGAATTGAATTCTGCAGCATATGTAGTACAGAAAGGAAGAGTGTAGTAAACTACGCCGTCTGCGCTGTACTCCTTGTAAAGTCTTATTATGTCGTCTATTCTTCCTGTGTTAGGAGTGAAACATGCGCAGTTTGTCTTCATGTATCTCTGTGTAAGGTTTTCATAGTGTTCGTCCATAGTGCTTGCAGACTCGTCGACAAGATTTTGGAAGTATTTGACACCCGTGCAAGTCTCTTCTGCAACAACAACTGCTCCGCTTGTCTCGATTACGTGATGAAGCTTCCAGTTTGGAACTGCCATAGGAGTTCCGCTTACAAGTATTCTTGGAGTGTCTTTGCTGAATATTCCTTCGCCTTTTTCTATTCTGCTTTCGAGTTCGTTGCAAAGCTCTTCAGTTTTTTGAACGAATCTTTCAGGATCGTCATAGAATGCTATTTGAGTTATAAGAAGGGCATCTTTTCCACTTATAGGAGGATTATCAGCCTTTCTCGTGTTGTAAAGTCTTTGAAGAGCCTTTCTCTTTCTGTTGAGAAGTTTTGTAGCGTCGCTTATTCTTTCAGCGGTTACTTCAACGCCTGTAAGCTCTTCCATTCTTTCCTTGAATATTCTTATTTCATCCTTGAAGTGAGCGTAGTCTTGATCCCTCTTCATATTAGGAAGATCTATGACGTGCATAGGAGTATACTGCTTGAATGTCTCCCAAAGCTTCATCTTTCCGTCGCAAGTAGTCTCGCCTACAAGCATGTCGCATGAGCTGAAATAAGGACATGTCTTTCCAACAAGAGCACCGGCTGCTGCTTTTATAAGTGGACATGTGTTTCTTGGAACAACTTTTTCTCCGTCTGGATGCCAAAAATCTGATCCAGCGCAAAGCCCAACGCTTGCAGCATTTGCAGCAAGTACTATTTCGTCTGGAACAAATACACAGAATGTTCCAACCACTTTTTTGCCTTCCTTTTTCATATCGGCAAGTTCTTGTATTCTAAGGCCGTGTATTTCAGATACTACGAAGTTGAAGTAGTTCATGCCTTCAGGCCTGTTTTTTTGCTCCATGTATATCTCCCCATAAAATTCAGGAAGCACTGCGCAAAGTTGGTCGTGCTTTTCAAGGTCGATATCAAGTGATTTCCATAATTCTTTGTAATCTGCCATAAAAAAAAATCCTCCCCTACAAAATTTTAAGGCCCTGCATATACAGAACCTTTTAGAAAAATATAGATAGATAAAATGAAAATTTGTTTGACGGTTTTTAGAAATTTTTCCTTAGGTATAGTGTATATCATTATTAAGGATTTGTTTACAAATATAAGAAAGTCTAATAATAAAAATAAATCCATAGATAAAATGAATTGAAAACTGTTAGAATGCTATTGATTTTTATGGAAATTTATGAATGAGTGCAGAAAAATCCACTTTTTTGAAAAGGGGGCGGAAATTCGAATTTGGGATGAAATGACTTTGAGAAAACTGGATTAAATTATGACTGTATATACTGCTGTTGACAGGTTGTGCTGAGTATGTTATTCTATAACGGTGCCAAAAATAAAAAAGTTAATAATGTGAGTAAGCCGGATAGTCGCGGGCGCTTAGGCGAACGAGGAAAGTCCGAGCTCCGTAGGGCGAGGGTGCTGGGTAATACCCAGTGGAGGCGACTCTAAGGATAGTGCAACAGAGATATACCGCTAAAGGGGCTTTAGGGCCTACTAGCAAGGGTGGAAAGGCGAGGTAAGAGCTCACCAGCGGCTAGGTGACTAGTCGGCTATGTAAACCCCATCCGGAGCAAGACCAAGTAGGGACTTAAAAAGGGAGCTGCCCGTTCCTGTCCCGTAGGTAGGTCGCTTGAGCCTGTTGGTAACAGCAGGCCTAGATAGATGACTATTCAAGACAGAACTCGGCTTATAGGCTTACTCATATTTATATAGTTAAAAGATTGAGAACAGACATCTGCTTATGCAGGTGTTTTTTTATTTTTTGAAAAATATACTGGTGTGAATATTAATGGATAATAAAAGCATCGAAAAATCATATAGATGATAAAGCAGAATAATTATGATAATATGAACTAAATGTGAAATTAATTTAAAGGAGTGAAATGGATGCAAAAACAACAGAGTTACAATGTTTCAGGCGGCTGCTGAGGGCCGGTGGACAAGGGTATTGGTCAATACCAGGATGAAAATAAGGAAAACTGCCTGATATGCAGTGGAAAGCTTGAATATCTGGAAACAGGTGAATCGTTTACATGCATGAGATGCGGGAAAAAAGAAACTGGATATGTACATTGTCAAAATGGCCACTATATCTGTGACAGCTGTCATGGAAAGTCGTCGTATGAAGTGATTTTAAGAATGTCGCTATATTCCAAAGAGACAAATCCTTTGCTAATCGCGGAAAAAATACTTGAAGCTTCCACACCGCCAATGTTGGGATGCGAGCATGCTTTAATCACTGCAGGAGCCTTTTTGGCTGCTATAAGAAACCATGGAGAAATAAAGGTCACAAATAGGCAGATAAAGGATGCATTCGATCGTACTCAAAAACAGGCTATAGCGGCTTATTGCGGACTTACGGGAATTTGTGGAATAGCTCCAGCGATAGGTGCGAGCTTCAGTGTCATTTTGGGTGCAGCCTGTCCTAAAGACAGGGAAACTGCGGCAACAATGCATGTGGTTTCGAAGATTATTGAAGCGATTGCAAATGAAGCCGGTCCATGCTGCTGCAAAAATTTCATGAGAACGGCGCTTACACTAAGTTGTAGCCTTGCTGGAAAATATCTCGATATAAAACTTCCTTGCGAAGCGGATATTCGATGTAGTGACAGCCATCGCCATCCTCATGGATGCAGAGAGGCCAAATGTAGATATTTTGCAGGCTAACATTGGAAAAGCCAGGGGGGAATTATGAGAAGACTAAATGCAGTTTTGACAACAATGCTCATTTTTGCAATATCTTTTTCATCTGGTTTTGCAGCTTCGAGCCACGTGAGCCAGAGCCTGTACTTTAAAAGCGTTAACAAGAGGGCGTCTGTAGTAATACTGGACATAAACAACAAGAACTTGAAGCCGCTTGTGGCCAGAGCTGACGGCGGAATTTCATTAGATCAGGATTTAAAAAGCATGGCGGACTCGTACAATGCTCAGGGATTCAAGGCAGTGGCGGGAATAAATGGTACATACTTCAGTTCTTATGACGGATATCCTCTTCCATATGGAACCATAATAGAAGGCGGCAGAGTTCTTCACATAGGCAATTATGGCAGTGTTATAGGGTTTACACAGGACAACCGGGTTATAATGGACAATCTCAACATAGGTATAGAGGGTTATATAAACGATGCGCCCGGGTATTATGCATGGGGGCTTAACCACCCAAGGAGCGAAGATGATGCCATAATAATATTTACGCCAGAGTTCAAAGATCAAATATCGACCATAGAATCAAAAGTGGTAATAGTTGAAAACGGGCAGGTTAAGTGTAAGATTGAAAATGGTGAAAATTTATATATAGGAGAAAATCAGTTTGCCATTGTGTTCAACAAAAATGTGAGCAATCTTGCTGAACGGTTTAAAATTGGAGACAAGGTAGACTACAAGTTCACATTCGATTCTAAAAATATAGACCAAAGCAATGACCAGAATGTGAAATGGCAGGATGTGAAATATGCAATAGGAGCGGGTCCCAGCCTTATAATAGATGGAAAGATAACTGCAGACGGGCTTGCGGAAGGTTTTTACGAAGCAAAGATAAACACTGCAAGGGCTCAAAGGAGTTTCATAGGGGTGACGGGTGAAAACAAGATTATAATGGGAACGGTTTCCAATGCAAGCGTAAAGGAGATTGCCCAAATATGCAGTGAGATGGGGCTTAAAAGCGCAATGTGCCTTGACGGAGGGGCATCATCGGGCCTTTACTACAACGGCGGATACATCACAAGGCCTGGAAGAAAAATAAACAATGCTCTAATATTTGTGGACACGGAGGTTGAGTAATATGAAAAACGAATCTGAAAATGGAAAGAAAAGCTTAAATATAGGAAAGAAATACAGGCATTTCAAGGGTAAGGAGTATCTTGTGCTTCACTTGGCAAAGGATTCTGAAACGCTTGAGGAGCTTGTGATATATAAAGCGCTTTACGGGGAATTTGGAATATGGGCAAGGCCGCTTGACATGTTCATGGAGCAGGTTCAAGTTGGAGGCAATATGGTGAACAGGTTTGAAGAGATTGATGAGTAGTATCGGAGTTGGCTTTTAATGTCAATGACTTAATAGCACAATTGATGCATACCAACTTGAATAAAATGACATTTCCTTTTCACAAAATTGTCACATTAGGCGGGTATATTAAAAGTAACAAGACAATGTGACGTTTTGAAAGGAGATGTAGAAAATGACTAAAAAGATTTTAAAGAGGCTTGCTGTTTTGGCGGTTACATTCATTATGGGATTGGGAAGCGTATTTGCAAACGACAGCGACTATGGAGCTCTCGGTTCGTTTGAAAAGGAAAGCTATACACTTGAGGAAATGCTCGTATATTCAATAGAAGACGAATACTTGGCAAGAACGGAATATGAAAAGATAATGGATATTTTCGGAGAGCAAAGGCCGTTTTCAAACATAATTAAGGCCGAAGAATGTCACATAGGGCTTTTGAAGCCGCTTTTTGAAGAACATGAATTAGATATTCCGAGTGATAACTCGCATGAACACGTAGTGGTTCCTGAAAGCTTGACGGAAGCGTATGAGGCAGGAGTACAGGCAGAGATAAACAATATAAAAATGTATGAGATATTCATTGAACAGGATATACCAGACGATGTCAAAGAGGTATTTGAGCTTTTGAAAAACGCATCTGAAAACCATTTACAGGCTTTCCAGAGAAACTTGGACAGGTCGCAAGGAATAAGTGCATCAAATGACAGGGGTAAGTTTCAAATCGGAAATGGAAGAGGTCGTGGAACAGGGCAAGGTCAAAGAGGCCAGTGTGTAATTGAAAGATAAATTGTCTGGACGCTTGGATTGTGGAAGTCGGGAGAACTTCATATGGATTCTCCTGACTTTTGATTTCGGTAAATCAACAAGCAGGATTGCTGCCACGAGAAAATATGCTCTTATCCCCTATACTAGTTATAGAGGGTGGGAGTTTTTTGTTGGATTTTTCAATGGGATTGCGGATGTAATGAAGTAATTAAATTGAAATTCCATTTATTAAGGTGACGCTGAACTTTATTGAGAATATTTTAAAATTAAATTTTAAAATAAATTCAAAAAACGAGTTTGCTATATATACTATGAGCGCAATTTGTTGTAAAATAGAAATCTATAGAGCTTTTAAGGACATGACTGAAAGTGAGGGATTTTTTTGAAAAGAGTTTTGTTTATATGTGTTTTGATGTTTACCATGATTTTTTCTTTTAATATTTCAAAGGGCCAGGAAGCTTATTACAATGGTGAAAAAATTATTGACGAGGTTGAGTATGGCGGTATGAGGGCAATTCTAGTTGAACGGTTTCCAGCCGAAAAAATAATACTTGCGGGAGCAGATTTTGAAAAAAATGCATATATAGCAGCTGCAAGGAGTGTTGATTTTGATGGAGAGTATGTAGCTGTAACGGGAAGTTGCGGAACATATCTTTTAGATATGGATATGAATATAGTGCTCGGCGTCAAGCAGGCAGGGCAACTTGTTTCAATAGGTGATTATATATGTGTAGCAAATGAAAATTCAATAAAGGTATTTTCAAATGAAGATGCTTCCATAGTATGCCAGCATGAATTTAAAATAAACAACAGAATAACTAGAATGGATACATCAGGAGATTTTATTGAGGTTACAGTTGAGAAAATTAATCCGGAAACAGGAGAAAAGACTGTTGAGCAGATGAAATTTTTAATAACAGAAGAAGGATTTGTTCTTTCGTAAAATAATTTTACTAAAATAATAAAAGGTCGGCCAGAAGGCGGGCCTTTATTATTTTTTGAACTACAATGTTAAAAAAATAATAAATAACCTGAATTGAAAAATTGAAAACAGTCTAAATGTTCGAAATTTTATGAAATGAGATGTAATTCCGGTGGGAATATTTTTGAAACTTTATAGAATTTATTGAAACGAAAAGCGCTGTGAAAATGAGATGGCAACGTGTACAAGTGTAAAAAAGAAAGTGTTGAAAAATTATTGAGATTCCTATAATATTAATGGGTGATATGTTATTATTTTAGTTAATTTAGCGATTATTCAAAATTATTTTCAATGAATACACCAATTTTATAGGAGGAAAAGATATGAATGAAGAGTTGAAAAAGGACTTGGGGTTTGCAACCGCACTGTCTATAGTCGTTGGGATGGTCATAGGATCGGGTGTGTTTTTCAAGCCGACTGCCATATTTGGAGCTTCAGGTTCCGCAGGGCTTGGAATACTTGCATGGGTGATAGGCGGTATTATAACAATAGCTGCAGGGCTCACTGTCGCCGAAATATCATCTGCAATGCCCGAAACTGGCGGGATGGTTGTATACATTAAAAAGACTTATGGGGATCTTTGGGGGTTTCTTTTGGGATGGGCACAGACAACTGTATACATGCCTGCGGTCATAGCGGCACTTGCAATAATATTTGCAACACAGGCTGTTTCGCTTATGGGCCTTTCGAGTACCATGGTAACGCCTATTGCAATAGGCACAATGATATTTCTTCTTGTAATGAACAGCGTGAGCTCTAAAGCTGGCGGGGCCCTGCAGTCAATATTTACGGTTGCAAAGCTAGTACCGCTGGCAGCAATAATAGCGCTTGGATTTATGAAAGGAGATATTCAAAGCGCCGGCCTTTCAAATTTCACTCCTGGAAACGGGTCGTTTGTATCGAGTCTTGGAACAGCGCTTATAGCGGTGATATTTGCGTTTGAAGGTTGGATAAACGTAGGAACCATAGCAGGAGAAATGAAAAATCCGGGAAAAGACCTTCCAAGGGCGATTGTAATAGGACTTTCGATAGTAATGGGTGTGTACGTACTTATAAATGTCGCATACCTTTGCGTACTACCTGCAAATGTGCTTGCATCTACAGCAACGCCAGCAGCAGATGTTGCAAATGTGCTATTTGGAGATTTGGGTGGGAAACTCATATCAACAGGCATACTTATATCGATATTCGGAACTATCAACGGATTCATACTTACGGGGATGAGAATCCCATATGTAATGGCAAAAGAGGGCAAGTTGCCTTTCAGCAACTGGATAGGACATCTTCACGAGAAGTATGACACTCCTGTCAACTCTGGAATTGTAATAGTGGCACTTGCGACGATTTTTACATTTACAGGAAAATTCGATCAGCTTACAGACCTTCTGACATTCACAATATGGATATTCTATGTGATGACATTTGCGGCGGTAATGATACTCAGAAAGAAAATGCCAGATATGCATAGACCTTACAGGGTTCCGCTGTACCCGGTATTTCCCATTTTAGCAATAGCAGGAGGACTTTATATAATAGTGAATACGCTTTTGACTCAGCCGATGAATGCATCGATTGGCCTGCTTATAACAGCTCTTGGTCTGCCTGTATACATGTTTTCGGGCAATAATACTAAAAGTGGAAAACCATCGGACATGGCCGCTTAGATAGTAATCTTTTATATCAGTCAGGGCATTAAAAAAGCGCCGTATTAAGGCGCTTTTTGCTTTTCTTTTATGATATTGATCCAAATTCCATTTTTTTGACTACAACGCTGTCAATTTCAGAAAGTTTCTGTTCAAGTTCTGAGACTTTATCTGCGCTTTTTTCGACAAACTCAAGAAGTATAAGCCCTCTTGAACTGCATGACTTGCAGCTGTCAGCAGCCTCATGAAGCCCTATTCTAGTTTTTATCACACATCCATATTCAGTAAGAAGTTTTTGAACACTTAAAGCGTCGTCATCCCTGTTTCCTATTTTTATTCCCATTATAACTGTAGATAGCATTAATAGCCCTCCTTGTGAAAGTTAAGATTTTCCTTATAAGGTATACCCCAAAATCAATTGTTCAATCTATTATTATTAACTGAAATTAAAAAACCTGTCAAAAGACAGGCTATATTATACTACATCCTGGTCCCAATAGTTGTATTCAACAGGAACAACTATTGGCTTTACTTTTTTAGGAAGGTTGTCGCTTATTGTAAATGTCATGTCAGTTTTAGTCGAGGCCTCGAGGGACTCGCCAAGAACTATTTTGTTTATGTCATTTTCATGTATAAAGTCATTTATGGCTTCGAATACGTTGTTGGAATGCATTATGCTCATTTGGGCACCATATTTTTTAGAAACGTCGAACAGGTGCTGTATTACATCGCAGTTGACAGTAGCAAGTTCTTTTCCGGTAACGTGAAGAACGTAAAGCTCTCCGTTTTTACCTGCTATCTTAGAACCCCTTTTAATAAGTCTTTCGCATGTTTTTTGCTTTGTAACACAAACAGCCACTTTTTTAATCATTTTTATACCCCTTTACAAATATTTTTTTGAAAATTGCTAGTTTACATGATTGACAAGGGTAACACAAACTTTCAATTAAATTATACCACATTGTACATGAAAAATACACGTTATATATATAACCCTGCAAGTAATATTTAAACATACAAACATTAAATAAAAATGAGTAAATTATTAAATGAACCTTAAGAAACCCCGTATTGTTTAGAATGATAAGAAAATATAAAGGGGATACGTATTGAAAAATTAAATGCTTCATATATGAATATGGCGATTATTCCTATGACAGGGCAATATTGTACATGGATGCTAAAACTGTTAAAAAATAGACGAATGAACGTTGGATCATAAGCTGTTAAGGAAAGACAGAAGGCCCGAATGAATCATACTAGATTTGAAACACTCCAAAGCCGTATATGATTTGAAATTGCGCTGTATGGCATTTTCACTATAAAAAAAATTTTCGTCTGATATAATGGGTATTGAGATAACATATGTAAAACTTATATGAATATGAAAAGATGAGGGGGTAATTCTTTGGAAAATTATAAAGTAGCGGTTATAGGCGGTGGGCCTGGCGGTTATGTGGCCGCAATAAAGGCTGCGCAGCTAGGCGCGAAAACTGTACTTATAGAGAAGGAAAAACTTGGAGGTATATGCCTCAATTGGGGATGCATACCGACAAAGACACTTTTGAAAAGTGCAAAGGTGTATCAGTATGTAATGAACAGCGAAGTCTTTGGAGTACACATAGAGGACAAAGGCTGTATAAGTATAAATTGGGAAAATATGCAAGATAGAAAAGAAAGGGTTGTAAACCAGCTTACAGGAGGGGTGAAGTCTCTTCTTGAGAAAAATGGAGTGGATGTCATATATGGAGAGGCTACGGCGGTTTCTAAAAATGAAATAAGCGTGAACGAGCAGACAATAAAGACTGAAAACATAATAATAGCAACGGGTTCGTCTCCTATGATACCGCCAATAGAGGGTATACATGAAGCCATGGAAAAGGGGTGTGTGGTAGATAGTACTGGGCTTTTGGAAGTGAAAAGTGTTCCAAAGGAACTCATAGTCATAGGTGCTGGAGTAATCGGAATAGAGTTTGCATGCCTTTTCAGCACATTGGGATGCAAAGTCACTGTGCTTCAAAGGTCGAATGAAATACTTGGAAATATAGACAAAGATGTGAGAAATACCATGGAAAAAAAGCTTTTGAACATGGGGATAGAAATAATATACGGGGTGAACATCAGTAAGATAGAGGGAGACATTGCTTATATTGAAGTCTTGGGAGAATTAAAACAAATACGAGCAGAAAAGATACTTGTGAGCACTGGAAGGGTTCCGAATTTCAAGGGGCTTGAGAGCCTAGACTTGGAAAAGACAAAAAGGGCTATAGTGACTGATGAGAGGCTAAGGACTAATATAGAAAATATATATGCTATAGGGGACATAAATGGTAAATTCCTGCTCGCCCATGTGGCTTCTGCAGAAGGCATAGTTGCTGTTCAAAACATAATGGGGGAAGATTCCAAGATAAGTTATGACAATATACCTGGCTGCATATACGCTTTTCCGGAGATAGCTACAGTGGGGCTTACTGAAAAAGACGCACTGGAAAAAGGATATGATGTGAAAATTAGCCAATTTCCTATGAGTGCAAACGGAAAAGCTCTTGCAGAAGGAGAAAGCAGCGGATTTATAAAAATAGTGGCGGATGCAAAGCAAGGTGCGATTTTGGGCGTGCATATAATAGGAGTGCATGCGACAGATATGATATCAGAGGCTATTGCCACGATACAGCTTAAGGGAACGGCTCACGATCTTGCAAAGGCAATACACCCACATCCGACCATGTCGGAAATTGTAATGGAGGCTGCACACGGAATAGTGGACAGGGCTATACATCTATAATTTTATACTTGATTTAAAATGGCAGACTGGCTTGGTCTGCCATTTTGGATTAATAAAGCGGGATTGGTTCAAGCCTTTTGCCAAGGCGTAATATTATTTTGAATCTATATGGCTTGTATATTTGGGGTATGAATTAAGTGATATAATTATATTGTGAATAAGGGCAGAAGGGAATATTCAGATGAAAAAATATAGTTTTTTAGCACACAAGTGTGACATAAGATTAAAGGTGGAAGCTGACACTATTGCAAATCTTTTTCATGCGGCGCTTGAGGGGATGAACTGCATAATAAAAGGGGATGAAAAGCCTTTGGAAGGCAAGGATCAAGATATGATTGTAGATATAGATTCAGTTGACGTTACGGCGCTTCTCGTAGACTTTTTATCTGAAGTCCTTTTGGAAACACATACCGAATATATAGTGTTTGACAAATTGGAGGTGCTTGAATTGAATGAGAATCATTGCAAAGCTAGATTATTTGGAGGCAGGGTGGATGGATTTGACGAGGACATAAAGGCAGTTACATATCATGAGGCGGATGTAGTGCAAAATAACAGGGGCAATTACGAGAGCGTAATAGTGTTTGACATATGATAACTAAAAAGGATATGAAGAGAGTTTCAACTTTTCTTTGGAAGGTGGACAAAAGCTACAGGGACGATATGAATGTTCCCGCCATGATATTTGCAACTGAAAACATGCTTGCGGATGTACTTAAGGACAGGTCCATAGAGCAGCTCATAAATGTCTCGACTCTTCCTGGAATACAAAAGGCGGCAATAGTTATGCCTGATGTCCATGAAGGATATGGGTTTCCCATAGGAGGAGTTGCTGCAACGCTTTGGCCAAGCGGTGCGATATCTCCGGGGGGGATAGGGTATGACATAAACTGCGGGGTGAGGCTTTTAAAGGCCGACTGCGAATTTTCGAAGATAAGAAAGCATGTGGAGCTTTTGGGGGCTGCCATATATTCGAATGTCCCATCGGGAGTGGGAAAATCTGGAGACATAGTGCTTTCGAGCAAAAAGCTCGACAAAGTGCTAAAGCACGGCTCTAAGTGGATGATTGAAAACGGATATGGATATGAAGAGGACATAGAAAGGACAGAATCGTCGGGCTGCCTTGAAAATGCAGATCCTGACGCCGTGTTTGAAAAGGCCAAAAAGAGAGGGCACGACCAACTTGGAACCATGGGAGCTGGAAACCATTTTGTAGAAATTGACATGGTGGATGAAATATTTGACGATGAGACTGCAAATGTATACGGTCTTTTCAAGGGCCAGGCGGTTGTGCTCATACATACCGGTTCGAGGGGTCTTGGGCACCAGGTTGCGACAGACTATATAAAGATAATGATGTCGAGCATGAAAAAATACGGGATAGAGGTTCCGGACAGAGAGCTTGCATGTGCGCCTTTTGATTCGCAGGAGGGTCAGCAGTATTTCAATGCAATGGCTGCGGCAGCCAATTTTGCGTGGGCAAACAGGCAGGCCATAACACACAAGGTTAGGCAGGCGTGGGAGAGTGTCCTTGGAACGGATAGAAGGCTTTCAATGCTGTACGACGTCGCTCACAATATAGCCAAGGTAGAAGAACATGAAATAGAGGGCCAGAGAAGGAAGGTAATTGTGCACAGAAAAGGTGCAACAAGGGCTTTCGGGCCTGGGCACCCCGACATTACAAGCAAGTACAGAGAAGTGGGTCAGCCCGTTATAATACCTGGAAGTATGGGGACGGCTTCGTATGTGCTTGCCGGAACAAATGTCAGCATGGAGATGTCTTTCGGGTCATCATGCCACGGTGCGGGAAGGCAGATGTCGAGAAGCGAGGCAAAGAGAAGAAGGCAGGGAAGCGACGTTTTGATGGAACTTGAAAGCATGGGAATACATGTGCAAAGCGGCTCTTTAAGGGGGCTTGCGGAAGAGGCTCCTACAGCCTACAAGGATGTTGACGATGTGGTGAATGTAGTGGATATGGCGGGAATAGCAAAAAAAGTTGCGAGGCTAAAACCCATGATGGTCATAAAGGGATAGGGGAACAGATGAATAAAATCACTAAGATAGAATTTCAAAAAAAGAACCAGGGAAGATATTCGATATATATCGATGGAGAATTTGCATTTGGAGTGCATGAGGACGTCCTTGTCCAGCATTCGCTGAGAAAGGGGATGGAGCTTGACGATGAGCAGATAGAACTGATATGCGAGAGTGAAAAATATAAAAAAGCATATATGTACGGTATAAATCTGCTCTCATACAAGATGAGAACCGAAAAAGAGCTTTCAGACAAAATGAGGGAAAAGGAGCATTCAGAAGAAGCGATAGAGGATGCCATTTCTAAACTCCGCCAAAAGGGATATGTGGACGATGGGAAATATGCGCTCATGTATGCAAATGAAAAGATGAATAAAAAAGCCTCTGGAAGAAAGCTTGTATCACACAAGCTCAGGCAAAAGGGGATAGATTCAGAAATTGTAAGCCTGGCTATAGAAGAGGTTTCAAGCGAAGACAAGGAATATGAACAGGCGCTTGATGCAGCTGCTAAAAAGATGAAAACAACATACAGAAATGATGACAAAAATGCCGTATACAGAAAGCTGGGGGGCTATCTTTCGAGAAGGGGTTATCCATACAGTATAGTGAGCAGGGTTTTAAGGGAAGTTTTGAAAAATCAATAAAACCACTAAAAATACTTGAAAGGGCCTGATGATTGATGAAAAAAAATCTATTTATATTCATATTAAGCGCAATACTTATATTCGGACTCTCTGGATGTGACAATACTTCGAATAAGGACGTAGGCAATGATGCAAAAGTTGAAAATTCAACAGATCAGAATGAAAATGGAAACACTTCTTCTGAAGTAAAGCCAGGTAACGAGGTGGCTGAGAATTCAGACAAAAATGTTGCATTACAAGAAGAGGCTGGCGAGCAGGAGATTGTAAAGAGCAGATATACAGGCCTTGCTATAAGCACTGAAGCATCTGAAAGTCCAGCGTACATGGTGATAGTTGAAAATCTAAGGTCTGCAAGGCCCCAGTCAGGGCTATCAAAAGCGGATGTAGTGTTTGAAACCCTTGCAGAAGCTGGGATAACAAGGTATATAGCACTCTTCCAGTCAGAAAAAGCAGACAGCATAGGGCCTGTAAGAAGTACAAGACCGTACATACAGGAGATTGCGGCAGCGTTTGATATTCCGTTTGCGCACTGTGGTGGAAGCACGCAGGCACTTTCAGAGGTGAAAAAATATTCTTTGATGAACATAAACGAGATGGGAAGAGGCTCTTATTTTTATAGGTCAAAAAACAGAAGGGCTCCCCACAATCTGTATACTAGCAGCAGCAGAATGGAAAAGGCAGTCGCAAATCTCGGATATAGTTATGATGAAGACTTCACACTGGGATTTGAAGACGGGCTGACAGGCTACGAGGAGCTTGAAAATGCACAGGAGATAAAAGTGGTTCCAAGCAAGTACACAAATTCAAGCTTTAAGTATTCCAACGGCATGTATCAAAGGTACCAGGAAGGCAAAAAGGATATAGATATGGCTACATCAAGCCAGATAGGAGTTCAAAATGTAGTTGTTCAGCTTACGGATATAGCAAATCTCAATGACAAGGAGGGCCATGTGGATGTAAAACTTGACGGCTCCGGCGTGGCATATGTATTCAGGGACGGCAAAATTATAAATGCAAAGTGGTCAAAAGACGCATTCAGGACACAGACAAAGCTTTATGATGAATCAGGGAATGAAATAAAGCTCAAAAGTGGAAAGACATGGTGGTATATAGTAGGGAAAAATTCCTCTGTCGAGTGGGAGTAAGCGTATAGAATATATTTGTGCATGCTGTTGGGCTAAGGTTTTATATGTAGTTGAATTTAAAACAAAAATATGAAGGGGAAGACTTATAAGTCTTCCCCTTCAACGGTTTCAGTACTTTTATTATTTTTTGCAATACTTACAGGTGCTTGCTGTGAAGCTTTTTCGTGTTCAATTTGGAACTTCAGTTTTTCTATTTCTATTTCCTGGTTCTTAAGGGCCGCTTCAAGATCTTGCTTGTTCTTTTCAAGGCCTGCAATCTTGTTTTTGTTTTCCCTTGATTTCATTCCATACTTTACTTTGCTGAAAAGGCTTATGAAGAATGTTACAAGTGCACCGAATGTAGCTGAAATCAGTATTACAACAGACTGTGAAAGTTGGTACTCTTTCCACAAGAATTTTATTGAGACGATTTCTGAATTCATAACAGCAAACACGGCTACAAATATCGCAAACAGCAGAGAAAAAATAAATCCAAATTGCATTGTATCACCTCCAGTGATTAAAAAATATGTATTTAGATTATAATTATACCCTTCATAGGAGGATAAATGCAAATTAAAGACAGGGTACGTACTATTAGAGGATATGAATATAAATGTTTTATTGACACAGACATGTATATGTTATTAAAATGAAGTAGACAGAAGACATGGTTTAATGCGTTAAAGAGAAAAATATTACACTGGGATGTATGCCTTGTTTTTTCTGGAGAGAATTTTACTATAGACGAAAAGGAGGCATTTGGTTTGGAAAAAAGAGATCAGTGGAATTCTAGGGTTGGATTTATAATGGGAACTGTCGGAGCGGCTATAGGGCTTGGAAACCTTTGGAGATTTCCATTTCAGGCCTATTCGAATGGTGGCGGGGCTTTTTTGATACCTTATTTCTTTGCCCTTATGACAGCTGGAATACCACTTATGATAATGGAACTTGGATTTGGGAGCAGGATGAGATCTGCAGCGCCTGCTGCATTTGGAAAACTTGGAAAGAGGTTTGAATTCATAGGCTGGTGGCAGGTTATGATTCCGATCGTGGTAATGTGTTTTTATTGCAACATAATATCTTGGAGTCTTAACTATCTGTTCCTTTCATTCAACATGGGATGGACTAGCAATCCGGGAGAATTTTTCATAGGGGAATTTCTTGAGCTTTCTGATTCCCCGTGGAACATTGGCAAGGTAAGGATGAACATACTATTGCCTCTTGTGTTTGTATGGCTTGCAAACTATTTTATTGTAAGAAGGGGTATATCGAAGGGCATTGAAAAAGCATGCAAGATAATAATGCCTGTGCTTGCGGCGCTCATGTTTGTCATGGTACTAAGAGGAGTTACGCTTCCAGGTGCAAGGTATGGGCTCAACTGGTTCTTGGAGCCTGATTTTACAAAGATAATGAACCCTAAGGTTTGGATATCGGCATACAGCCAGGTGTTCTTCTCCACAACTCTTGCGGTTGGGGTTATGATAGCATATTCGAGCTACCTTCCTGAAAAATCAGACATAGTGAACAACGCCCACATAACCGTGTTTTCAAATGCGGGATTTGACTTTATAGCGGGAATATGCGTATTTTCTGTGCTTGGATACTATTCGTTCTCTATGAACATACCTTTCGAGGAGGTGATGCAAAATGGAGCTGGACTTGCATTTGTGGCATTTCCAATGGCGATAAACGAGCTTCCAATGCATGATGTTTTCAAGGTGGCATTCGGAGTAGTGTTTTTCTTTGCGCTTGTGATAGCGGGAATATCTTCAAGTGTTTCAATGCTTGAATCATTTGCATCGGCAATACTGGACAAGTACGATATAAAAAGGGAAAAGCTTATTGGAATAATAGCCATTTGCGGATTTTTGGGGAGTATGGTATTTGTCACGCAGGCAGGACTTTATATACTCGATATAGTTGACCATTTTGTGGCCAACTACGGCATAGCTATTCTGGGTTTTATTGAAGCAGTGCTGCTTGGATACGCATATGATGCTCACAAAATGAAAGAAGAGGTAAATGAGTATTCGGACATACGAGTGAGTGCTTGGTGGTTGATGTGTATAAAATATATAACGCCTATAGCGCTTGGATATATAATAATAAGGAACTTAATAGATGAATTCAAAGAGCCGTATGCAGGCTATCCGGTTAGCGCACTTGCTGCATTTGGGGTGAGCGTGGCTGTGGGGATGATAATAGCGGCGATTTTGATAAGCAAAAGCAAGGGCAAAAAACAGTCTTTGGAAAAATAGGCAACGACCATAAGGAGGGATTGTTTTGAGGGATTCACTTTCTCTTGGAGCTATGGCTATGCTTATATTTGGAATAGCCATACTATACGGGAATCTTGCAAGGTATGTTTATATAGCTATAAAAAAGAAATAGTTGCATTTAAAGGCATATGATGTATAAACCCGCCGGACGTCTTGCGCTTTGAAGTCGCCGAAGGCTTATTCCACCTGCTGTCCGGGAACCTTTTGAAACTCGATATGCTCAAACAAGTCAAAGGTTCTAAACGGCCATCAGGCGGCGTTTCGCCGGGCAACTTTTGCAAAGCTCCAGAAAGCCGGGCTAGTTCATACAATGCACATGCCATTTTCCGTGGTTTAATATTAAATCTGAATTTATATAAGTATTAAAAGACATGGAATACACTAAAAAGCTCGTTCTGATTTTGAGATCAGCACAAGCTTTTTAGTTGAATTAAACCATATTATTGAATTGGAAAATATAATGTATTAACTTTTATTTCACTCCAAGAAAGTCAGAAAGCACGTTTTCCATGTATTCCTTGCCACATGTAGTCTTGTGAACTATTTCCTTTTGCTCTATTCCGTCAAGGCCGTATGGAACTTTTACTTTGCTCTCTTTTGAAAGCTCGTACATGAGCTGGAACTCGTCTTTGCCAGCTTCCATTCCAATGGCAGTTGAAACGCTCTTTGTAAACTTGAACGGGCTGGCAGTGGATGCTATCACTGTGTAAGTGTCATCGCCAGTGTTTTTCTTGTAGTCCTCATAAACCTTGTATGCAACCGCAGTGTGAGTGTCCATAAGATAGCCGCAGTTTTCATATGCGTACTTTATTGTTTCAAGCGTCTGCTCTTCACTGGTAAATCCGCCGTAGAAAAGAGAAAGCTTGTCTTTTATGTCTTGTCCTACAGAGTACGATCCTTTGATTGAAAGCTTTTCCATAAAATCTTTGACTTCAGCTGAGTTTCCGCCACTCAGGTGGTATAGAAGTCTTTCGAGATTGCTCGATACTAGTATGTCCATTGAAGGGGAGTTTGTCCTTACAAGCGCTCTTTTTCTGTCGTAAACGCCAGTGCTTATGAAGTCGAAAAGTACGTTGTTTTCATTTGACGCACATATAAGCTTGTTCACAGGTATTCCCATGTTCATGGCATAATATCCTGCAAGTATGTTTCCAAAGTTTCCTGTTGGGACTACAAAATTGACTTTTTCTCCGTCTTTTACTGTTCCTTCGGAAAGAAGTTTTAAATATGAATAAACATAGTATACTATTTGAGGAACAAGCCTTCCTATGTTTATTGAGTTTGCAGATGAGAGCATGAATCCGCTTTCAGAAAGTTTTTCCTTAAGGTCATTGTCTGCAAATATGTTCTTTACACCTGTCTGGGCGTCGTCGAAGTTTCCGTCTATTCCGATTACGCATGTGTTTGACTCGGGCTGTGTAACCATCTGCATCTTTTGTATTGCGCTGACTCCGTCATTCGGGAAGAACACTACTATTTTAGTTCCCTCAACGCCTGCAAAACCGGCAAGAGCAGCTTTTCCAGTGTCGCCTGAAGTGGCTGCAAGTATTACTATGTCCTTGTCTATGGAAGATTTCTTGGCAGAGCTAGTAAGAAGATAAGGAAGAAGCGAAAGCGCCATGTCCTTAAATGCCGCAGTAGGGCCGTGATATAATTCTAAAAAGCTGACTCCGCAGCTTTCCACGAGTTCAACCTTGTCTTTTGAATCGAACTTGTCGTCATATGCTGACTCTATGCATTCCTTCAGGTTGTCTATTTCGGGAAAAAACTTTTGTATTATATAAAATGCGAGTTCAGTGTATTTCATTTTCGCAAGCTTTTCGAATGGAAGGTCTATTTTGGGGATGTCGCTTGGAACAAAAAGCCCTCCGTCGTCTGCCAGACCCTTTACTATGGCCTGGGCACAGCTCATATCTGATTGTCCGCCCCTTGTGCTTTTGTAGTATATACTCATCTCAATCCACCTCATCTAATTTTTGTATCAAGTATGTATCATGGATACTTTTTGTTGAATTATATGATATAACGATTTAATACTGGATACAAGTGTTTTTTGCAAAGAAACAAATATGGTCGTGAAAATCCTCAAAAAGCTGGTCGGTTCAAAAAGCATAGGAGTAGCATGTATTTGAAAACGTTTTTTGAGAAAAATTATTAAGCAAAGCTAAAAAAATTATTGACATTAAAAAGTAAAGTCATTATACTATGATACAAATATAAAAATAAATATTAAGACCAACTCTTATCAAGAGCGGCGGAGGGACAGGCCCTGTGAAGCCCGGCAACAGCCAGCACCATGCTGGAAATGTGCTAATTCCTGCAGTAGCGAGGACTACTGAAAGATGAGATGATGGTATTTTTGTACACAGCTACATTTATTTAAGTGTAAGAAGAGAGTGTATAAAGACCATTTCTATCTTTTGGTAGGGTGGTCTTTTTTTATTATCAAAATAACTAAAACAAAAATAAAAAACAGGGGGAAAATAAAATGGAAAAAAATTGGAGTCTAGAAACGATATGCCTACAGGGAGGATACGAGCCAGAGGATGGACAGGCGAGAGTTCTTCCGATAGTTCAAAGTACTACATACAAATACAGCGATCCGGATTTTGTGGCGGACCTTTTCGACCTTGCAGCAGAGGGGCATATGTATTCGAGGATAAGCAACCCTACGGTGGACGCATTCGAAAAGAAAATGGCCCAGCTTGAAGGGGGAGTTGGGGCTGTTGCGACTTCGTCCGGACAGGCTGCTACAACTCTTGCAGTATTGAATATATGCAAGCAGGGAGACCACGTACTTTCGGCATCGACCATATACGGGGGAACCCACACTCTTTTCGCATCGACTTTCAAAAAAATGGGTATAGAGGTTACGTTTGCAGATCCGTCGCTTGAATTGGATGAACTTGTGAAGCTGGCAAAGCCAAACACAAAACTTGTATTCGGGGAGACAATAGGAAATCCTGGGCTCAACATAATTGACTTTGAAAAATTCTCAAAACTTGCAAAAGAAATAGGAGTGCCGTTTGCTGTTGACAACACGCTTGCAACGCCATATCTTTGCAGGCCTATAGAGCACGGGGCCAACATAGTAATACACTCGGCTACAAAATATACAGATGGCCACGCGACCTCTCTTGGTGGAGTGGTAATCGATGCAGGCAATTTCGACTGGAATGAAAACGGATTTGCTGATTTTGTAGAACCGGACCCCACGTACCACGGCATAAGCTACGTGGAGACATTCGGTGAAAGTGCATACATTGTAAAGCTTAGAGTGCAGCTTCTCAGGGACCTTGGAACCTGCCTCAGTCCTTTCAACGCATTTTTAATGCATAAGGGGCTTGAAACCCTCCACCTTAGAATGGAAAGGCACAGCGACAACGCACTAAGGCTTGCACAGTTCCTTGAGTCTCATGAATGTGTGAGCTGGGTCAGCTATCCTGGACTGAAATCGCATTCAAGCAATGAAGCGGCAAGCAAGTATCTTCCGAAGGGGTGCAGCGGAATACTGACATTCGGGATAAAGGGAGGAATCGAGGAAAGCAAGACCTTCATGAGGAATCTAAAGCTTGCAGCGATTGTGGTGCATCTTGGAGACGCTAGGACGTCAGTGCTTCATCCGGCGAGTACGACTCACAGGCAGCTTGACGAACAGGCTCAGATAAAATGCGGGGTTACTCCAGATCTTATAAGGGTTTCCGTTGGAATAGAGGGAATAGATGATATAATAGCGGATTTTGGCAATGCGCTTAAAAGCATATAGAAAGAGGTGGAGAAAGTATGCCTATAGTACTTCCAGAAAGGCTTCCGGCAACAAAAGTGCTGGAAGGTGAAAATGTATTTGTAATGACTGAAAAAAAGGCCCTTACGCAGGATATAAGGGCCCTTAAAATACTCATTGTAAATCTTATGCCAACAAAGATAGATACCGAGACTCAGCTTGTACGGCTTCTAGGGAACAGTCCGCTCCAAGTGGAAGTGACATTCCTTAACACGAGCACTTACGAGTCCAAAAACATTTCAAAAGAGCATTTGAATGAGTTCTACCATACATTCGATCAGATAAAAAACAAGAAGTTCGACGGCATGATAATAACCGGTGCTCCGGTTGAGCATCTTGAGTTTGAGCAGGTGGAATACTGGGAAGAGCTGAAGAGGATAATGGACTATTCAGTAAGCAATGTCACGTCTACGCTTCACATATGCTGGGGGGCGCAGGCAGGGCTTTACCACCACTACGGCATACAAAAATATAAGCTTTCGGAAAAGAAGTTCGGAGTGTTTGCCCATACGCCGCTAGACAGGACAAGCAGGCTTTTGAGGGGTGCGGACGATGAGTTTTATGTGCCTCACTCAAGGCATACCGATGTAAGAAGAGAGGACATAGAAAAAATAGAAGAGCTTAACATAATATCCTTTTCAGATGAGGCCGGAGTGCACATAGTGGAAACAACTGGAGGAAAGCAGGTGTTTGTAACGGGTCATTCGGAGTACGATCCGCTGACACTCAAGGGCGAATATGATAGAGACATACAAAAGGGGCTCTCGATAGATGTGCCTGTGAACTACTTCAAAAATGATGACCCGTCGCTTCCTCCGTTAGTGAGATGGAGATCGCATGCGAACCTGCTGTTTTACAACTGGCTCAACTACTATGTATACCAGCAGACGCCATATGAACTGTAATAATCGGGGCGGTTCACCGCCCCGAAATATAATTTTGGCGGTTTTTACGAATTTAACCTTTACAAAAGTGTGATTTATGATAGAATGTATTTATCGAAAAAACAAGTGTGTTTGAATAGAATACAAAAAATGAAGCTGGTTTTGGGGAAAAGCCCCAGACAGTCCAACTTACAATAAATAGACTTTAATGGAGGTTATCATGAAGGAGATAATAGTTCAAAAGTTCGGGGGAACTTCTGTAGGAGATATAAACAAGATAAAGAACGTGGCGAGAAGAATCGTGGATACAAAAAACAAAGGCTATGATGTTATAGTTACGGTATCGGCAATGGGAAAGACTACTGATGTGCTTGTGGAAAAGGCTTTTGAGATTTCACAAAACCCTTCAAGCAGGGAAATGGACATGCTGCTTGCAACTGGAGAGCAGGTTTCAATAGCGCTTTTGGCTATGGCTATTCAGTCGCTGGGACATCCAGTAATTTCGCTTACAGGTGCGCAGTGCGGAATAAAGACGGATTCAAGCCACAAAAAGGCTAGAATAAACAACATAGATACGAAGAGGCTTCAAAAGGAGCTTGGAGACGGAAAAATTGTAATAGTTGCAGGGTTCCAGGGGATAAATGAAAATCAGGACATAACAACACTGGGAAGAGGCGGTTCAGACACTACTGCTGTTGCGATCGCTGCGGCAATAGGCGCTGCAAAGTGTGAGATATATACGGATGTAGACGGGGTCTATACGGCAGACCCAAGAAAAGTTAAGGAGGCAAGGCTCATGAAGAGGATATCATATGATGAGATGCTCGAGCTTGCAAATCTTGGAGCGGGAGTTCTCCACCCGAGATCTGTAGAGCTTGCGAGAAAATTCAATGTACCTCTCGTTGTAAGATCAAGTTTTAATGACAATGAAGGAACAGAGATAGTAAATATAGATCAGATAGAAAAGGTTGTCGTAAGGGGAATATCTCTTGACGATGACATAGCAAAGGTTTCAGTGCTTGGAGTGCCTGACAGGCCGGGAATAGCATTCAAGCTGTTTTCAATCCTTTCAATGAACAACATAAATGTAGACATGATAATCCAAAATGTAAACAGGGAGTCCATAAACGACATATCGTTCACAGTGAAGAAGGACGATCTTGCAGACTTTCTCAAGATATCGGATATGGTGCTTGAGAGCATAGGCGCTGAAAAGATAATATACGACGATTCAGTTGCGAAGCTTTCAATAGTGGGAACTGGAATAGCCGGAAATGCCGAAGTGACTTCAAAGTTTTTCGAGACACTGTACGAGCTTGGCGTAAACATACAGATGATAAGCACTTCATCTATAAAGATTTCATGCATAATAGACCGTAAAGGTGCGGAGCAGGGAATGGACAAGCTTCACGAAAAATTCCAGCTTAACTAAGAATATATATGAAGTAATGAACAATATATAAGCTATAGAAGGGGAGAATTGAGGATATGGAGAGTATAAAGGTTGCGCTGTTGGGATTTGGAGTAGTTGGATCTGGAGTCTTCAATATACTTCAGGACAATAAGGAAAAGATAGAGTCGCACATACAAAAGAAAATAGAAATAAAGAAGATTCTCGTAAGGGATGTAGAAAAGGCAAGGGGAGCAAATGCTCCTAAGGAAATGATTACGACTGATATAAACGACATAGTTAGTGACCCTGAAATAGACATGGTAGTAGAGCTTATGGGTGGAATAGGCAAGGCGTACGAGTACATGAAGAGCGCCATAGAAAACAAAAAGCACATAGTCACTGCGAACAAGGCTCTTATAGCTACTCATGGAGACGAGATATACAAGCTTGCAGTGGAAAATGGGGTTCAAATCAGATATGAGGCCAGCGTAGGCGGAGGAATCCCTATAATAAACACACTTACTCAAAGCCTTGCTGCAAACAATGTTGACGAGATACTTGGAGTGATAAACGGAACTACAAACTTCATACTTACTCAAATGGATGAGCAGGGAATGGATTTTAACGATGCCGTAAAGCTTGCTCAGGACAGTGGATTTGCGGAGGCAGACCCTACATCGGACATAGAAGGTGAGGATGTTGCATTCAAGCTTGCAATACTCATGTCGGTTGCATTTGGAATAAAGATTCCTCCTCAAGACATACCAAGAGAAGGGATAACAAAGATATCTTCAAAAGACATAGAGTTTGCAAAGCAGCTTGGATACAAGGTCAAGCTTGTAGCTGCGGCGAAGAAAAAGGGGGACGACCTTGAATTCCACGTTCAGCCATCATTCCTTCCTATGGACCATCCTCTGGCATCGATAAAAAATGAGTTCAATGCGGTGTTCATAAAGGGAAATGCAGTTGGAGAGCTTTTGCTTCATGGAAAAGGTGCAGGATCTACTCCGACAGGAAGCGCCGTTTTGGGGGACATGCTTGAAATTGCAAAGATAATAGGCACTAACTATAAGCCAGGAGCTCCGCTGAAGCATAATGGCAAAAATCTGAATCTCATAGGAGAAGGAATAAGCCCTTATTATGTGCATCTTCATGTGGAAGACAGGCCTGGGGTTCTTGGAACCATAACTTCAGCTTTTGGAAAGCATAATGTAAGCCTAAAGTCTGTAATACAAAGATCTAGAGGGGAAAAGACAGTTCCTCTTATATTCATAACTTATGACACACCTAGAAAAGATCTTGACGAGGCAATATCGGAAATAGAAAAGAGCGATGCTGTTATAAGAGTTGAGAGCATACTCAGAGTTGAAAGCTAATTTCAGCAACAGTCGGCATTACTCAGCTTGATCACCTAAAATTCTATAGTTTAAAGCGAATAAAAAAGCTGCACGCTATTCCCGCGTGCAGCTTTTGTTGTATACTTAAAATGGGTATAATGTAACTGTTTGATAAAAATTGAGTTTTATCATTCGACATCCTTCTCATGCTAGCTGTAATTATGAGAGGATTATATAACAAGTAAGACAGGAGGAGGCTCTATGAAAAGGAGACTGTCAGAGAAAATTATAAAAAGCATGAAAGTAAAATTTCTTGACTCCGATTTTTTAAAAAAGTATGTTCTCATAGGAGTAAGTGACGAAGAGTTTAAGGTAAGCGAAAGAATAATAAGAGACTACTTCACAAGTGAAAAATTTGAAGCGGGCGTATCTGGAATCATTGAAAAAAATGACTTCAGCGCAGGCAAAACACTTGAGGTTTTCGGGGAGGTCATAAATCTTGTAGCAAGGGGCAAAAATCCGGAAAACTGGCTGGAGTACATATACCAGTTCACACTGGAAAAGTCGTTTCCAAAGTCAGTTGAAATTGAACTGCGAAGGGATTTTGAAAGCGCATGTGGGCTTTATTTGGAGATTTTCAGCATTATAAACAAGGCTCAAAAGGAGTCTGCCGATGGCACATGGCAGAGCAGGTATCCCATGGCTTTTTTAAGCAAGAACGAGATGGAAAGGCTTGAGGACTTTGGCGAGTACGAAAGGCTCATGAGGGCCTTTGATAATGAATATGTATATGAACTTATGAAACTCAACCAGGAGATAACGGAGTACAACAATCTTGACCACATATGCGGGGTGCATTTTCTGTCTCTTTTCATAGGAAGGCAGTTTAAAAAGGCAAATGTTCCTATCGACCTCGGCAGGGTTTCGGGATCGGGGCTTGGACACGATATAGGAAAGTATGGCTGCAAAAAGCCGGAGCTAAGAAGGGTTCCGTATCTACATTATTATTATACCGACCAATGGTTTAAAAAACACGACATAATGTACATAGGAAATGTTGCGCTCAATCACTCTGTTTGGGACCTCGAACTTGAAAACCTTTCACTTGAAGCGCTTATACTTATTTATTCGGATTTCAGGGTGAAAAACAATAGCAGTGGCAAAATGCACATATATACACTGAAGGACTCATTTGAAGTGATACTCAGCAAGCTTGACAATGTGGACGATTCCAAGAAAAAGAGGTATTTAAGGGTATACAATAAGATAAAAGATTTTGAAGACTACATGGTCGACATCGGAATAAATGTTGATCCGGGAAAAGCTGAACTGGGATATACTCAGCCTGCAAAAAAATACTATCCGTTCATGTCTGGCAGTGAAATCGTTGAAAATTTCAAATACCTTGCGGTCAACCACAATATAAGCCTCATGTCCAGGCTTAGAAACGAGCTGTCTCTAAACCAGATAATAGAAATGGCAAGAAGTGAAAGGGACTGGAACAACCTCAGAAAATACCTTGAGATATTTGAGGAATATTCAACATATCTTACTCAAAGGCAAAAATACATAACCACGAGATTTTTATATGAAAAACTGGTACACAATGAAGATGACATAAGGAGAAGGTGCAGTGAGATAATAGGAAAGCTCATAGCCAATTTCGATGAAGAGTACAGGAAGGAAGTGCCCGCAGATGTCGAATTGGAAGCACCTGAGATGACTAGTTTTGAGGTGCTGGAAAGGTTTCTTGAACTGTTCATATATCCAGATCACAACATAATAAGGATACATCAGATATGGATAGGCGAAGCCCTGAGCATAATGATAGAGTCTCTTTTTAAGTATGCTGTGGGAAAAAACAGATCTAAATACGTTTCCGTGCTTTCAAAACATTACAGTGACATTGGTGAGCGAAGTGATGCAAGCCTAAAGCTCTATCTGCTTAAAAGCCTCAAGTATATACCATTTGGAGGAGATGGAGATGAAAACAGGGTTTTCATAGACTATATGAAGAATGCTGTGCAAAGCGATGACGAAAGCCTCAGAAACTTGTCATATGAAGTCGTGCCATACGTGGTGGAGAGAATAGGCAGCGAGTCGGAAGATGCAAAAGAAATAATTGGAATGCTTGAAGAAAATAAAAAATCAAGTAAAAACAGATATGAATCGTGGACAGTCTCAAGAGTAGGGGCTGAAATTACAGGACAAGAAGTTTCTCCAAATGAAGAAATAAGCCAGACTGAGCTGTCCGAGCTTTTCCTGAGCAACTTTAAAAATACAACAAGCTGGGTTGTAAAAAGAAGGAATATAGAAATACTCCTTTCAAATTCATTGAAGAATATGGCTAATTACGGACTCTATACGGCAATTCACTTTTGCAATCTTCTCAAAGTGAGCCCTAGTGAAAGGACAAGGCTTAAATCGGGTGAAGCACTTATAAAGATGTTCCCGAGCCTGCCCAAGGAGCAGGGCAACGACGTTGCAATAGAGCTGTTCAGATCACTTGAGATTGAGGAATACCAGTTCACAAAACATATACCAAACTATCTGGGACAGATACTTCTTCTGCTTTCACCGGAGAACATGGACGTAATTGTTGAGGATCTTCGTGACAAGATGAAAAAATCGGGAGCAAAGGTGAATTCCCTGCTTCTGAGCACAATAGGAATATCAATTGCAAACTATTCAAAATACAGGAGCAAGGATAACGACGGCGGCCTGTATGAAAAAAGGCTTGTAAACATGCTGGGGATACTCCTTAGCGGACTTGCACATAATGACAACCAGGTCAAGCAGATGGCCTTTAGCGTAATAGGAAGCGAAATATTCGGCTGCGGTGATATAGACCCTGAGTATAAATCGCACATATTCTCTATCATAGCGAAAAAAATACTTACACTGATAGGCGGAGAAAAGCAGGAGGAGCTTACATTCCTGAATAATTCTGCTGTACTGAACAGTATATACAGATTCATATCGGACTACACATTCTTTAACGGAGACATAAAGGTGAAGGCACCTAAAAAAGTAGCATTTTTCCCTGGAACATTCGATCCCTTCTCGCTGGGACATAGGGAAATAACAAGGGCCATAAGGAGAAAGGGATTTGAAGTTTATCTGGCTGTAGATGAATTTTCATGGTCCAAAAGCACACAGCCGAACAGGATAAGGAGAAATATAATAAACATGTCCATTGCTGACGAACTGAACATGTATATATATCCTGAAGATTTTCCGGTTAACATAGCGAATTCGCAGGACATGAAGATGCTGAGAGACAATTTCAAAAGAAGCAATGTCTACGTAGTGGTGGGAAGCGATGTGGTGCTCAACGCTTCGGCATACAGGCGGGAAATAACCGAGCATTCCATACAGACATTCCCACACGTTGTATTTGAAAGGCGGGGAATGTTTGAATCGGATGACACTACAAATGTGCTTGAAAAAGCACTTGAGAACATAAAAGCTCATACTATAAGGCTCAATCTGCCGCCAAGATACGAGGATGTAAGTTCGACGAGAATAAGGAACTATATAGATGAGAACAGAGATATATCAAAGCTAGTGGACCCTATGGTCCAAAGATATATATATGAGAACGGACTCTACAGGAAAGAGCCTTCATATAAGTCTATGATACAAAAGCTAGTGTTTGATATTGACATAGTGTCAGACATAAGGGATTCCCTGATAGAAAAACTGGCTCTTGATTTCCACTACGACGAATATAACAGTGCGCTTGAAAGGCTGCAAAGATTTTCAGAAAAGCCATTGGCCAGAATACTGGTTGTGAAGGACTCTGAAAGAAACAACAAGATAATAGGTTACTCGGCGTTCAACTGGCTTGAATCAAGGCAGATATACAATGAGTTCAAGGATACCAAGATATCAGAGTGCCTGAGGGAAAGTTACTTTGGAAGGATAATACTCATAAACGGCATATTCGTAGACCGAGATTCGGGAGTAGACAACCTCAACCAGATAATACTGACGGAGACACTGGCATATTGCATAGCAAAGGATTATGGATACTGCGTATACGTGAACGACATAGACCAAGAACAGGATGAGCAGTTGTATGAGACGCTTCAGCTTCAAGGGTTTGAAAGACTCGAGTGCTCCCTGGAGCAAAGAGGGGTATTTGCGGTAGATATGAACAGGCCGTGCTCTTTATACCTTGACATCACGAGCATAATAAAAGCGCCTTTCAAAAACAGTTCAGCTGTAATGGAACAGATAAAGAAGGCACGAAGAAATCTCCAAATGGCTCTTACAAAACTTTATCCAGGGGAGCTCGTACTTTCCATTGACAGGCGAATACTTGACGAGAAGCTTATGAAAAAGATATGCCGCGAAAACGGAGTTCCAACAACCCAGATTCAGCCTAGAAGGCTCGGGGACTCGATGTGTGTTCCGTTTGGAAACATATTAAACAGGCTTATAATACCAAATACAGTTACGAAGGCGCTTCACACGGAAAAGATATTTGAAAGAGACATGTCTTCGTTCAGGATAGAGCAGTCGGCGCATTATCTCGACCTTGAAAACCAGATAAAAATGATAAATTCATTTAAAAGACCTGTAATACTGATAGATGACATACTCAACAAGGGATACAGGATAAGGGCCCTTGACCCTCTGCTTAAAGAGGATGGAGTAGAGGTCAAAAAGATAATAGTTGGAATGCTATCAGGAAGAGGAAAGGAGCTTATGGACATACAGGAAAGGCCTGTAGACAGCGCGTATTTCATACCAAACCTAAGACTTTGGTTTACAGAGCAGCTTCTATATCCTTTCATAGGAGGGGATGCCCTTTGGAGGGAGTACAGTCCAAAGAGCAATATAATACCTTCTCTCAATATGATACTGCCGTATGCATACCCGCATTTTATAAGGGGAGCATCCGAAGAAAGCATATACGAGCTTTCGAAGACATGCCTTGAAAATTCACTTGAAATACTCAAGGTGCTTGAAAATGAATATGAGAATGTTAATGAGAGGAACCTTACGCTTGGACTGCTTGGAGAAGTTTTCCTATATCCTAGGTCTCCTGAAATGGGAACGGACATAAGTTATGACCTTAATATAAATCCATCATCATATATAGAAAGCCAAATAAAGCATCTTAAGAGAATTGAGGGCGGATTCAAGAAAAAGACAAAAAAATAAAGGCGGTGTGAATATGAATTTTTACGATGTTGGGGGAAGTATAGTGGCATCGCCACTTGAAATTGAAGGCGTACCCAAGATAAAGGCAAATGAGGACATTATAAACAGCCAGGACATGCTCTACTATGCGGGAAAAATGGAAAAGGGAAGTTCAAGAAGAAGTTTTTGCATATCCGACTTTTCACTTATGGACATAAAAAGCGAGGGAATGGAGCTTTTAAAGAGCCATAGGGGTGGCAAGTATGAAGGACTTTTTGAAACATTTATAAATGAAAGAAGGCTTATGTATGTAAACATAGACTATCCGCTTTGGAAGGATGCGCTTGGAAAGAGTCATCCTGAAAAGTGGAAGGTGAATGTAACCGGGCTTGGAGATGTGGGGGGAACTCTTCTTACTGGGCTTAGGCTTCTTGGGGGAGACTGTGTAAGTGAAATAGGTATATATGACAGGAACGAGGACAGAAAAAAAAGATGGCTCATGGAGGCTGGACAGATTTACTCGCCGTTTGACTCGCGTGAATATCCGAACGTTAGGGGCATATCTGAAGACGAGCTCTTTGACTGCGACATGCTTGTGTTTTGCATCTCGGTTGCAGTCCCTCCGGTGGGAGAGAAAGTTGAAGATGTTAGAATGATCCAGTTCAAGTCCAATTCAAAGATAATATCCCAGTATGGCAAAATGGCCCGTGAAAAAGGATACAAGGGAATGTTTGCAGTGGTTTCAGATCCGGTGGATCCTCTTTGTAAGGCATTGTTCATATCGAGTAATTCAGCTGAAAATGGAGAGGTTGACTATAGGGGACTGTCGCCTGAACAAATAAGGGGATACGGACTGGGCGTCATGAATGCCAGGGCTCTTTACTATTCGAATGATGACGAGAGAACAAGGGAATACAAGCATCAGGGGAGGGCATTCGGACCTCATGGAGAAGGGCTTGTAATAGCAAACAGCATAGCTAATTATGATGACGAGGCCTCGAAGATACTTACAGAAAAGGCTAAAAACGCAAACATAGAGGTGAGAAAGAGTGGATACAAGCCGTATATAGCTCCGGCTCTTTCGTCAGGGGCACTTTCTATACTTTCTACAATCAGGGGTGATTGGCACTACAGCTCGACATTTATTGGGGGAGCGTTCATGGGTGCAAAAAACAGGCTTACAAAAGCAGGTACAGAACTTGAAAGGCTCGTCATGGATGAAAAGTTGTTTAGGCGCATAAATGAGACTTACGAGCATGTGAAATCTATAATATAAAAATACAGACAACATGAGATTTTGCGTTGGGGGGATGATATTGTGAATGTATATGTTATAAAATCAAAGGAATCATCTGAAGAGCTAAATTACATGACGGATGAATTTTGTGGAGTTCACAAAAAGATATTTATAGAATCAAAAGACAACATTCCAGACCTTAAAAACAAAAGGGTTGTATTTGCTGGAGAACTGGACGGCATAGGCGTGGACAGATTTGTTTTGGATGTGCTTTTGGAGCTGAAAAAAAGAGGAAATGATTCCATGGAAGGGACCATGGGGGCAGTGCTTATTCACAGTGGCAGCGAACTATACACTAAAAGCGCCATGAATCATATTGTATTCACTGCAAATCTAATGGGGTGTTCGTTCATGGGGCATCCGGGTCTTGAAATAATAAATGGATACAAGAATCTCATGACATGGAAAAAGGTATATCCAAACAAGAGCCTGAAGGATATCAATTTTTTGCTCAGCCAGGGGGCGGGCAGGCGCTTTTTTGAGAATGAGCTTTCAAAAGTCGAAAAACCCAAAATAACGGTGCTTCATGCCAGTTCGAGAAAGACTTCGAACACTCTGATGCTTTGGAATTATATAGAAGAAGAGGTTTTGAAAAATGATTGCGAGGTAAATCAGATACACGTTGAAAATTCAGATATGAAAGACTGCAGAGGTTGCTCGTTCAAAATGTGCAAGCACTATGGCGAGCAGACAAGCTGTTTTTATGGCGGGATTGTAGTGGATGAAGTCTTTCCGGCTGTGGAGGAGAGCGACTGTATTGTATTTATATGCCCGAACTACAACGACTCAATATCTGCAAATCTCATGGCGCTTATAAACAGGCTGACTGCTCTTTACAGGAAAATGATGTTTTATGACAAGAGCGTATTTGCAGTTGTAGTGTCTGGAAATTCCGGAAGTGATTCTGTGGCAAGGCAGCTTATAGGGGCGCTGAATATAAACAAGGGATTTAGGCTGCCGCCAAAATTTGCGATAATGGAGCTTGCAAACGATCCAGGAAGCATAAAAGACATCACTAGAATAAGGGAGAAGGCGACGGATTTTGCACACCACATGTTGAGTGAAATAAAAAAGTGACTCATAGAAAAAAATAATCAATCAACATTCAATTATAGAAGAAATTAATGAAAAGCATTTACATGTGTACCTAGCGTTGAACAGGTAATGAAATGTGATAAAATATTCATAGATTGCAAAGCACAACTCCTGATATTAAATATTGGTGTCAGGAGTTGTGTTGCGATTATATTTGCAAAGGGGTGAAACCATGAAGAGGATAACAGCTGTATTAATTTCTATTTTACTTGTAATGTCTGTTTTTGCAGGATGTTCTGACAAGGGAGAAACTGGAACTGCAGGCGAGACTCAAAAGAATGTACTGGACATGGAATGGAGTGAAATAGAGTCTTCAGCAAAGGGTAAGACTGTAAATATTTACATGTGGGGAGGAAGCGAGACCATAAACTCATATGTGGATGATATTGTGGCGCCAAGGTTGAAAGAACTTTATGAGGTTACTATAAACCGGGTTCCGATAAGCGATGCAATGGAAATGGTAAATAAGCTTTTAACCGAAAAAGAAGTTGGCAAGGAAGATGGAAGCATAGATGTAATGTGGATAAACGGCGAAAATTTCAAGATATGCAAAGACAATGGACTTTTGGCGGGATCATTTGCAGACAAACTTCCAAATTACAGCGATTATGTTGATAATAGTGCAAGCGACATAATATATGATTTTGGAGAAGCTGTTGAAGGGCTTGAGGCTCCTTGGGGCAAATCGCAGTTTGTATTTGTATACGATTCTGAAAAAGTTGGAAACCCGCCAAATAATTTAAATGAGCTCAAGGAATGGGTCGCTCAAAATCCAGGTAAATTTACATATCCTTCGCCCCCGGACTTTACGGGAAGTGCCTTTATAAGACAGACTCTCATAGAGATCACAGGAGGATATGAGCAGTATATGGAAGGAATGGACGATGCGCAATTTTCTCAAAAAAGCCAAATGGCATGGGATTATCTGAACGACATAAAGCCGTATCTTTGGCGGGAAGGAACTACATATCCAGAAAGCAGTGCAAAGCTTGACCAGATGTACTCAAATGGAGAGGTGTGGATGACCATGTCATACAATCCGGTGCATGCTGCAAACAACGTAAAGGCCGGACTTTTCCCTGAAAGTTCAAGGACTTTTGTGCTTGAAAGTGGAACACTTGCAAACACACACTACCTGTCAATTCCATTCAATTCTAAGAACCAGGAAGCGGCAATGGTGCTTGTAAACTACATGCTTTCTCCTCAGGCGCAGATTGAAAAATTCATGCCTGAAAATTGGGGAGACGGACTTGCAATAGATGTCGAAAAACTGTCTAAGCAGGACAGGGAAAAGGTAAACAGTATCGATAGGGGAGAGGCTACGCTTTCGCCTGAGGTGCTAAAAAACCACAGAATTCCTGAACTGCCGTCATCATATGTAGACAGGATAGAACAGGGCTGGAACGAGAATGTTTCAAAGAATTAAGCCATATGCATATTTGATGCCCGCGGCAATTATCTTATCTGTGCTTGTTGCGGGTGGAATGGCCGAGTGCATGTTTCAAAGCGTTGGAGCTTCGTTTTTAAAAGGTTTTGGAAAAATACAATTTTCATATTACAGTCAGATATTTGGCTCGGCAGATTTTTGGGAGTCTCTTGCATTGACATTTAAACTGGCAATAATCTCTACGATTATTGCCAGTTTTGCCGGTTTGGGAATTATATTTTGCATATATGTAGTCAGAAGCTATGGCAAAGGGAATACTGTCGGGATACAAAGGTTTTTCCAGATTCCGATGCTGTTTCCATATCTTGTAGCGGGCTATGTGGTGTTTTTGATGTTTTCGCAAAGTGGCTGGATATCGAGAGTATTGTTTGGAGTGGGGATAATATCGCAGATGGGGGATTTTCCGGCGCTTATAAATGACAGATGGGGGATTGGAATTATAATAGCCTATGTCTGGAAGACCACTCCCTTTGTGGTCCTCATGCTGTATCCGATAATACTCAGAATAGAATCGGGATGGGTAGATGCAGGTCGAATTTTCGGATTTACTAGGGCGGGATTTTTTACAGAAGCTGTACTTCCGCTTATAATGCCGACATTAAAGGTATCGGCATACATAATTTTTACATTCGTATTCTGCGCATTCGAAATACCATACCTTTTGGGAAGTACGTATCCAAAGGCCCTTCCTGTGTATGCATATCAGATATACTCATTCGGCTCATTTGAGGACAGGCCTCTTGCAATGGCCATGAGCATGGTTATGATAGCTGTGAGCTGCATAATGGGAATGATATTGTTTTGGAATGAAAAGGATTTGAAACGAGAAGGCGGGGTTTATTTTGAAAAGAACAGGAACTGACAGAATGGTGCGAATAGTGCTTATATTTTTTGCGGCAATGGGAGCGGTACCAGTTGTTTTACTCATCTTGGCAAGCCTGTCAAGCGGGTGGTCATGGCCCGATGTCATTCCGCAAAAATTCAGTTTCAGGGCGTGGAGGTATATTTTTTCAAGCGACAGCATTTTTGCTGTAATTACAACACTAAAAATTTCCGCTGCGGTAATAGTTATAGACCTGATACTTGCGTTGCCGGCAGCCAATGCACTTGGGCGGTACAGTTTCAGATTCAAAAGGATTATAAGTGCGCTGCTTATGGCGCCTTTGATAATGCCGCCGCTTGCCATAACCATGGGCCTTCACAAGACATTCATAAGAATGGGGCTTACCGAAAACATATGGGGAGTTGTGGCCGCTAGCATATTCCCGACACTTCCATATATGATAAGGGCACTTGCGGTAGGGTATGAAAACATAGGGCATATATGGGGAGAACAGGCGAAAATGCTCGGCGCAGGCGCATTTTCGAGGTTTTTCCATGTGAACCTTCCAATGCTTCTTCCTGCAATTGTTGCAGGAGCGAGCATAGTTCTTCTTGTTTCGATGAGCCAGTACGTAATAGTACTTCTCATAGGCGGCGGAACTGTGAAGACGCTTACTGTAGTGATGTTCCCCTACATAAGCGGAGGGGACAGCGCCATAGGGTCCGCATATTCAATAATATTTGCAGCAGTTTCGCTCGTACTTTTGTTTTTAATGGATATTTTCATAAAGAGGCATTACGAGATAAGGAAGATATATTAGGTATGTTATGTATGAACCCATCGGACGTCTGAAGCTTTTGAAAAGCTCCAGAAAGCCGGAACAGTTCATACAATGCACATTCCTTTTGCGTATAAATCTGCTACAAAGGTATCGTGTGTAACAAAAAAAATCGACACAAGGAAAGTGGTAAATTTGAATCATATAAATCTAGTGGGCATTTCAAAAACTTATGGAAATTCAGAGAATCCGTTTACATTGAATGTCGAAAGCCTGGATATAAAAAGCGGGGAGTTTTTTGGCATAGTAGGTGAGTCTGGTTCGGGAAAGACCACCATTTTAAGGTCTATAGCGGGGCTTGAACGAATTGACAGGGGAAGCATATACATAGGTGGCGAGGACTTCACAAACACACCGGCCCAAAAGAGGGGGATAGGGATGGTATTTCAGCAGCCGCTTCTATTTCCTCATATGAATATAATAAAAAATGTTGAATTCGGCCTCAAAATGAAAAAAGTTTCGGCAAATGAAAGAAGGAAAATCAGCATTGGAGCTCTTGAAAAGGTAGGCCTTTTGGGGTATGAAAATAGGTATCCGAGTCAGCTCAGCGGAGGGCAGATGCAAAGAGTGGCAATTGCAAGGGCTCTTGCGTCAAGTCCTAAAATATTACTTATGGACGAGCCTTTCAGCGCACTTGACCCGAACCTAAGAAACGACATGAGGGATATGACATTAAAGCTTCAAAGGGAATACGGCATTACTGTGATTTTTGTGACGCATGACAGGGACGAAGCCTTTATGCTTTTTGATAAAATGGCTCTTGTCAAATCGGGCGAAATTGTTCAGGTAGGGACCCCAAGGGGAATGTACGAAAACCCCGGCAATGAGTATGTTGCAAATTTCATGGGAATAAAGAATATATTAAGGGGTAAATTAGAAGGCGGCTTTATAGAATTTGAAGAGGGCAGGCTTTATGTGCCGAAGGGAACTGATTCGAACGGAACTGTTTCAATAAGACCTGAGAGCATAAGGCTGATAAGGGGTGAAAAGCCTCCGAAGGACTCATTTTGCTTTGAAGGCAGCATAATGAACATAAAATATAAAATGGGATTTTTGAGCATAGGCATGGAAAGTGCAAACGGACGAATTGAAGCGATATCGACTTTGGATAGCCAAAAGGATTTTGACAGGGGCGAAAAAATATATATAGCCGTCAGTGAAGGCGGGATACATTATTTTTAAAAGGAAAGAGGCGTCAGGATTAATTTAAAATCCTGGTCGCCTCTTTTAGTCTTTGGAAGCCGGTTATTACGACGAGCGATCCGAACAGAGCCGCTATTAAAGCTATTTTTTCGGGAAACAGTATCATTGCCGAAAAAAGTATGAATCCTTCGGTACGCTCAGCCAATCCGGCTTGATAGTAAAAAGATTTCTTGCTGTCTTTAAGCTGTGCCGAAAGTGCGCCCACAGTAAGAAAAACGCACATTGAAAATATTATTGAACATGAAAGGAATAAAAGCATAAGCCTCATTTCTGGAAACTTTATTCCAAGAGACATTATTATTCCGATTTCTACAAATCTGTCGAAAGTTATGTCCAAAAGTGCTCCCATTGGAGTCGATTTCTTGAGCATTCGAGCCATGGAGCCATCGACTGCGTCAAGATATCCCGAAATCCACAGCATAAGGCATGCAATCAGAGGAATATCGAAAAAAACAAGTATGCTTGACGATATACCCACCAAAAATGCCAGCACTGTAACTGAATTTGGAGAAAAACCCGCCGATATGAATCCGCTTGCGGCAAATTTTATGGCAGGATCCACGTATTTTCTTGCATGTGTATCTAACAAATTATTCACCTCAAATATAGTGTAATTCAAAAGTCGGATATGTTCAAGCTGCAATAAGTATATAAAATAGCAGACGAGGCGGGCGTAATGGATAATTTGAATTTCGAAGATTAATCATTACAGGAAAAAAATATATATAAAAAATATAATCTGTTGACATGGCATTTTTAATCTGGTAACATTAATATTAATTAAATAACCACTAGATTTAAATTCTGTGAGCAGGAAGAGTAGTTGGAATTTTCTATACGTAGCGAGTCGGGTTTGGTGTGAGCCGATTGTAGGGAGTCTAATGAATGGACCTGTGAGAAGCCGGATGAACTCTCATTTGAGAAAGTATTCTTGGTCGGGTAGTCTCCCGTTATAGGGACAGGATATCGAGATTTATCTCCGTATCTACTGAAGATGGATAATTCTTATTATCCAAAATTGGGTGGCACCGCGATAGCACATGGCTTTTCGTCCCATTATACAGGGATGAAAGGCCATTTTTTATTTAATTCTAGTGTAAAAATCTGTAAAATAAAAACGGAGGGATTCACATGAATTTAAAGAAAAACATACTGACAGCACTACTTCTAGCTATAGGATTTATACTTCATCAACTTGTACCAGGGGCACTAGGCAGCATGAAATTTGACATAATGCTTTCTGTTATATTTGTATCCATATTCATAAACAGCGAATTCAAAAATGCAGTGCTTACAGCGCTTCTGGGAGGTATAATAACGGCTCTTACAACTACTTTCCCAGGGGGACAGCTTCCAAACATAATAGACAAACTTGTTACATGCATGGTAGTATTTGCAATGGTTAAAATAGCTGAAAAGATAAAGCTCAACAAGATAGCGGTAGGAATCATAGCTTTTGTGGGAACGGTAGTAAGCGGAAGCGTATTCCTGTACTCGGCACTTCTGATAGTTGGCCTTCCAGCTCCGTTTAGCGCACTTTTTATAGGAATAGTGCTTCCAACAGCAGTTACAAACATATTCGTAACAGTTGCAGTATACGGTGCAGTGAACATGGCTCTTAAGATGTCTAACTTCTCGCTTGCAAGACAGTAATATTAAACATGTAAGTACTAGCATTGAAACAATATATTGGCGCATCAAAAGAAAAATCCCGCTTTCAAAAGCGGGATTTTTCTTTTAGAAAAGTTAATATACGTTACGAGTGTTTAGTTATTTCAATTTGTTTATTCAGCTAAAGACTTTCCGAATGATACACACTGGCCAATGTCGCCGCCTTCTGGCGTATTATTGACTATAAGAGGGTCTCTTACTATTAGAGCGCCTTTATAGTCCATGATCTCTTCCCAATTTCTCATCCACTCTCCATCGCCCCAGTCATAAGATCCGAAAAGAGCAACTTTTTTACCGTTGAAATCAGTGTCATCTACAAAGGGCTGCACTATAGATTCTTCAAGAACCTCAGCACCCATTGCAGGGCAACCCATTGCTATGACATCAAAAGACGAAAGGTTTACTCCGGGCTCAAATCCTGAAATCTTTACGGACGCGCCTGCATCCTGGGCCCCTTTTGCTATGAGTTCAGCCATCTTTTCGGTGTTTCCTGTGCCACTCCAGAACATAACAAGAACATTTTTCATAATAGATACCCTCCATATGTAAATTCTATTTTTTATAAACTAGCTCTGCGGTAGACCATTCAGGCCAGCAGCAAAGCGTTTTCCACGCCCTTTGTTTCTACAAAGCATCTGAACAGCTCTTCATTGCTTTTAAATCTTATGAACTTTTCATCGGATTCGGTAGGATCTCCGTATATTCTCCACCCGTTTACTTTTGTGAGCTTTAAATTAGAAAAACCCATGAAGCCCATTACGTCTTTGAGCGGATATCCCAAAAACACCCCTATTTCATGGTGCTCCTCAACACGGATCATCTTTCCGATTAGATTACATAAATATGTATCCATTGAGTATGCCTTGGGATAGCCCAAAGTCTGTAAAAATTCCATGTTTTCGGGTTTTCGCAAAATGACATCCAAAACCACGGGATTGAAAAATATCATTTTGGTGCTGTTGTCTTTGCATTTGAATATTTCGTATTTTATCTTGCGGCAATTTTTAAAATGGTCATTTATTATTTTTACAGTTTTCATTGAATTGTCATTTTTGCTCGAAAAACTGTAAATATGAATAGGTTTTGAGCCTATTATTACAGGCCCGAGTTTTGAAATATATGTCTTTATGAAAAAATCTTTGCTGTCCTTGTATATATTACAGCAATTTTTATCGCAAAATTTCACTTTAATCCCTCCTGAACTGAAAATAATCAATGAAATTGAAAGTCGTTCTCAATGAAGATATTAACACTTACACTTGATTTTGTAAAGTCCCATGTTGAAAATAATTTATTTAATACGAAATTGAAAGCCGTGCTGTTAAAATTTCACATAGAAGGGTAATATAGACTTAGATTCAAATATTTTGACTTAAATATGGATTTTAAATAAAAAAACGAGGTGAATGATTTGGACGGGCTTGTGTATGCAAGTGATTATTATTACTTGGAGAAATTATCTGCAGATGTTTTTGAAAGTGGAGAAGGATATGCCGTAGATATTTTGAATAAATTAATTGAGCATGGAATACGGAAAAAGGCAAGTGACATTCATATAAATCCCAAAGCGGACCACATAGAGCTCAGATTTCGGATAGACGGCTCCCTAAGGCTTATTTCAAATATAGATATTGAAAAAATAACGAGCATAATTTCAAGGCTCAAGGTGATTTCGGATATGAATATAGCAGAAAGCAGAGTTCCGCAGGATGGAAGGTGCATGTTCGAATGCGATGGAAAAAGGTTCGACATCAGAGTTGCTACGGTACCGACCATATTCGGAGAAAAGGCTGTGATAAGAATACTTGACAAGAGTGATTTGGGTTATAGCATAGAGACTCTGGGTATGAGCCGTGGGGAAGTGGAAACTATAAAAAAATCAATAGGAGGCTCAACTGGAATGCTATTGGTTTCAGGCCCTACGGGTTCAGGTAAGACAACCACGATATACTCCATATTGAACCATATAAGCCCTGAAAATAAGAACATACTTACAATAGAAGACCCCGTGGAGTATATAGTGGAAAATGCATCTCAAATACAGGTTAATAAGAGCAAGGGGCTGGATTTTGCGACTGGGCTAAGGTCCATACTAAGGAGCGATCCTGACATAATAATGGTCGGAGAGATTAGAGATGCGGAGACCGCCCAAATAGCTGTGAGGGCCGCTATGACGGGGCACCTTGTACTGAGCAGCATACACACTAATGATTCGGCAAGTGCGGTGACAAGGCTTGTGGAGATGGGAATACATCCATATATGGTAGCATCTTCGCTTAGATGTGTTATAGCGCAAAGGCTTGTGAAAAAAATATGTCCACGCTGCAGACAAAATTACAGGCCATCAAGCGATGAGCTGATTTTTTTTGGAATTAAAAAAGATAATGAAACTGTTTTTTCAAAGGGAAGAGGGTGTCCCCAGTGTTTTGGAACTGGATACCTAGGAAGGACTGGGGTATATGAGGTGATGGCTATAGATTCGCAGATCAGGGAGAGTATAAATAAGGGGGCATCAGATGACCAGATTAAAAGAATAGCGGTGAAAAAGGGAATGAAGACAATTTTTCAAAATGCTGTAGGTATTGCAGAAAAAGAAGTTACAACCCTTGATGAGATATCAGTTTTTTTAAACGACCTAATTTAATCGAGGAGGCAAATATGTACAATTACATTATACTGGCATCAGACGAAAAAGGAAATTTTGAAATAGGTCTTGAAAAAGGCGAAGGTAAGGAAGGGGTTTTGCGACAGGCGGCAAAGAGGTGGAAGCATATATTCATAGCAATTAAAAGCATAAAAATTTCAGGTAATCAAAGGGACAGGACAAAGGCGGGCGAGCTTGCAGCGTTTTTTGAAAGGCTGCATATGATGATCAAGGCGGGAATACCTGTTTGCAGGGCTCTTGAAATAATGAGCATTACACCAGGAGCGCCAAGTAAATATGCAAAACTGCTATATGGTGGAGTAAGTAGGGGCAATACAATCACTGATTGCATGAAAAAGTACTCGGACAAATTTCCGAAAATGGCGCTTAAGTTAATTAACTCGGGCGAAAATAGCGGAAATATTGAACTGTCATGTAAAAAACTTTCGCAGTATTACAATAAAATTGAGCAAATAAAAAAAGAACTAGTAAACCTTTCATTATATCCAATCATAGTGCTGATTTTTTCTGTAATAACATTCATTTCAATGCAGCTGATAATACTGCCTAGATTTTCTGAACTTATATATTCAAATGGAATTGAAATAAGAGGTTGGAGCAAAATTATACTTGACGGCAGCGTGTATGTCAGAAACAATTTGTTCAGACTTGCTATGCTTATACTTAGTGTAGCGGTTGGAGGCGGAGTATTTTTAAAGAGGCATATAAAGCATACCTCCATTGAAAAGACGATATTAAAGCTTCCTTGCATAAGAAGAATATATACAAATATGGTCGCAATGGTATTTTCACAGGTGATGGGAATGACTATGAGCAGCGGAATGAATATACTTGAATGTATGAATTCATGCAAGGACATTTTTAAGGGAAAAGAGTATTGTAAAGGACTGGAAATCATAGAAAAGAACATAATCATTGGAGAACGTTTTTCGAAGGGAATGGCTAAATCGGGGATTTTCCCGGAAGAACTTGTGTCGATAGTGAGCATAGGCGAGAACTCAGGTGATATAAGTGAGATATTTGAGAATATGTCGCTGTATTACGAGGGGGTTTTGCAGATAACAATTAAAAGAATGGTAAGCATTGCAGGACCGCTTATTATAATACTAATATCTGTTGTAATAGGTGCTATGCTTTATTTGGTTATAATGCCCATAATGGGCACTTTGAACGGCTTGGTATAGCTAGCTTGTGGTAGGGACATAAGACTTGTCTTAAAGGAGAGGAATGCGTATGGAAATATTGATTGGAAAGCTTAAAAATAAAAAAGGGTTTTCGCTCATAGAGGTAATGGCGGCGGTTGCCATGATAGTAGTGCTCATGTCTATGGTTATTCCAAACATAACAAAAATGAACACAAGGGGAAGGGAAGAGGCTGATATAGTCTCGGCCAATGCCATAGGGAAGGCTGTGGAACTTTATATTATGGAAAGTGAGGATGAGGACTTAAGCTTGAAAAGTCAGGCGGATGTAATAAAAGAAATTGAAAGCAGGGGCTATGTGAAAAATGTCGGAAAGCCCAAAAGCAAGGATTACAGCTGGAATATAGATATAAACGATGACGGAGAAGTCGAGGTTGGAATATCAAAAGATGGAGAAGACACTAAAAAGCTTTACCCCAGTGACGACATTTAAAAATCTCGAAGTCGACAAAAAACAGCTAAGAAGGTGCAGTCGTGAAAATATTAGTTTGGATTGAAGATGAAAATGCTAACATAGCAGTTATAGACAGTGGTGGGCTCGTAGAATCAATGGATAACATTCGGATTAAAAGCCTGCGTGAAGGAGAGTACCACTCAATAGATGAAGAACACTTAAAATCAAGCATAGAAGGCGTAAAGTCAAAATATGCTACTGATTCTAAATTTGAAAAAATCATATTTGTGGACAATTCAAGTTTTTGTATTGCCCAGACCATAAGAGTTCCACAATTTAGATTCGAGCGTATGGCCCGCATGGCGGCGAGGAACCAGTTTATATTGGAAAATGACAACATTTACGGGAAATACACGTTTAAAGAGGCAGAAATATCAAACCTAAGCGGTGATGCATGTATGCTGGTTACGGCTGTCATGGATGAGAGGATAGAATCTTTCAAAAAAATATCAAAAGGTTTGAATGCAGCCAAAATATTTATATACTCAGGCACTCAAGTTCTTTTTTCAGAGGCTGAGTGTATTTTGGAGAATTATGGGTGCGGCATATTCTTTTATGATAGGGGGTTTTCGATATTTTCAGCAATATTCAGAGATAAAGGGGCTGAGGTTAAAAGAATAAAAAGAAAAGATATTATGGGAGAGATTCAGCTCGCGGGGAGTAAAAAACAGGCGATATGCGCGAATGCCGCACTGATGGCGCAGAGCGGTTTTGATCTGGAACAACTTACCGAAAAGTTTGCTGTAGATGAATCTTTGATTGGAAGATTAAATGATCCTGTGAATGAGTATTTCGATTTCAACAGGTTGAACAGATATAAAAAAAGTCTGGAAATATTGGGGGAATACAGATTTGCAATTGTAGTTATAATATTTGCGGTTTTCATTATGATAGCGGATAAGGGCATTAGCATGTATTCAAAATGGCAGGGCGATAAAAATAGCAGGATTGAATCAAAATATGAAAACAGATTTTACGAATTCGAAAAAACATATGACCTGAAAAAGGAATATGTGGAAGATGTTGAAAATGCAATGGAAGGCTTGAATGATATATCGGAAGGGAACATGGTGGAATATATATTTTCAAAATCAATGGATTTGGTGCGAGTAAACAAAATATCTATTGATTCAAGCGGAATTTCGATATATGGGAAATGTGAAAGCTATGGTAGCGTAGTGGCGCTTATAGAGTCCTTGGACTGTGAATATGGATTTGATTTTGCGGTTGAAAAAATATCAAGGACAGAGCAGGGCATCGAAGGAGGATCATATTCATTCGGGCTCAAATGCAGACTAAAATCACATGATCAGGGGGAATGAAGGTGAGGAAGTTAATTATAAACATGATCTGCCTGTATTTTATTATTTCATATATTGAAAATCCTTTTGTGCACGATATGGGTTTTGCAGTTGAAGAATACAAATACGCAAAAAGTATTGATAACAAGATAGAAAAACTTGAAGACCGCGTAATGAAAAAGAAATATGAAGCGTTAAATGAGAAATATGAAGACATAGGAGAAAACCTTGAATCGATGGATTGTGAAGTCAAGGTTCTGGAGGCTTTGGAAAAGGCCTACTTGGCATCGGGAGTCCAGCTTATAAACCAGTGCCATGAAGTGAGGGATTTAAAGCTGCAAAAATCAAATGGATATATAGAAAGCACGGATATAAAGATGACAATTTCGGGTGATAGGGGAAATACGGTCAAGTTTTTGAACATGATCGAGGAAATGGGAGGTTTTATATCAATAGGAAGCGTTGATGTATTGGCGGAAAAAGACGGCGGATTGCTATCTTGTGTGGAGGTGAAAATATACTCTGATTTGGACTAGAGAGGGATAAAAATGAAAGATATAGTGGACGAAAAGGGGTTTATACTTGTAGAAATAATTATGGGCATAAGCATAGTAGCGGTGATGTTGGTTTCTTTAATAGATGCATATTACGGCTCTATAAATACAATATATAAAGCCGCACAAAATCAAGAAGCGGTCAATATAGCACAAAAGCATGCGGAAGAGATACTTAATATGGAAGATAATTTGCTTATAAGCACATACACAGGCTATGAAAATGAAGAAGGCAGTTACAAGGTGTGTGTGGAGTTGAAAACTGCAAGTGAAAATTCCAAGGGGGATGTATGTATCGAAGAAATAAAAAAGGACATATTGATTGAAATAGTAGATGATGCAGTTTTGATTGATGGGTTTGAAATGGCGGTACAAAATAATATTGAAATAACAATAGAAAAATCGAAAAATATACTGGTGCAGCCATATGGAATAAACATTGAAGGGGAAGATAGCGGTGTGGTTGCAATATGGCAAAAGGGAAGTGCGGAGATTGAGAAAATATGCGTGAAAAACCATTCTAAGTTCGACATTTATGTATATCACTTCACAAATCCTATCGAGAATTTGAATGAAATTGAAATAGAGGGACAAAATGTCTATATTCAGGAAAATATGGGTGACTTTAAAAATGAATCGCGGCTTTTAAGGGCGGATATTCGTGTATACTGCAGAGATGATTTGGAGGCTGAAATCGTCACTTACAGAAATGTGAGGGATTAAATTGAAAAAAGATAAAAATGGATTTGTGATGATAGGAATTATGCTTGTTATAGTATCGATATGGATAATGGGAATTACACTTGTCTCGGTATCTATGAGCAATGCAAAAATGAAGATGTTGAGCGGCCGGGCAAAGCAGAATTTTTATATGTGTGAGGGAGCCATAGAGGCTGTAAAGGCCAAACTTACGGATGAAGTAAAAGAGGCGCTTGAAAGTGGTTGGAGCGAATTGGACAGGTTCATGGAAGAGGAATATCAAGACTTCATAAATATGGAGATGCAAAAAGAAATTGAGGGTGAAGGCAGCATTTATATTGAATCTTCAAAAGACCAGTATGGACATTCAGACTATAGTTTAGACAAGGAAAAAATAGATGAAATGCTAAATGGAATATTTAAAAAGGCGTATGCAGGATATTTTTGCGATAAAAACAGAAGGGATTTTGTAGCGGGAATAGAGGCTGTAGAAATAGAAGATGCAAAAATAAATGTAATAGATGACATGGTTGTGGATGAAGGAGAAGAGATAGTGCTTAAAATATCTTCAAGCAGAAAGTGCAAGAACTCTCACATAATAATAAATGTTGAGATTGGAATAGCTGTACCTGGTAAGGATTGCGGGCATTTGGAGTATTCCAAATGCAAGGCTGTGATACCGGCAATTATGGATTTTGATATTGTGTCCCCAGAACCTGTCAAGCTGGAGGGCATGGAAGACATTAAAATTCTAAAGGAAGTATCCAGAATATTGGAAATGGAAAACATTATGCTTTGGGACTATGAAATATCAAATCGAAGTGACGAAACTATTGTATATTTTGGTGAAGACAATATTGAACTTGACGGCTCGATGCGCAGAGGAATTGTAATTACGAAAGGAGACATAAAGACCGGTGCAGGAGAATTTGAAGGCATGCTTGTGGGAATGGCAGGCATAGAGTGCGAAGAAGGTTTTGTGCTCAAGAGAAATAGGGAGCTTGTGGAAAAACTTATCGCATTAAATTCACTTGAAGATATATTAGACACTTCAAAGATGGACCCAGACGATTATATAGTTTCGATTGAAAAGCTTGGGAGAGCGAAAATGCATGGGGACGTGGATGTTGAAGGTCTTATAGACATAAGGCAGTGGAGAAGAAGGCAGTAGGCATGGAGATGATTATATGGAGCGGGCATCAAAGGGAATTGCACTGATAGAGGTTTTATGTGCCGTTTTGATTTTGACTTCTTTGGCGGGAGTTTTTTTATTTGGCATTGATACAAGGAATGTGAAAATTGAGACTTTTGCAAGAAGCCTTTGCAGTGACATAAGATACGTCAGGTTGAGAAACATGAGTGCTGAGAACACGACCCTTGTAAAACATGAAATTTTAGAAGATGGGCGCAATGCCTACGTGCTGAAGGAAGGCGGTAAGGTTGTAAGGCGGATGGCGCTTCCAAAAGATACGTATATAGAACATTCTTTTGGTGTAATAAAGTTTACATGTACTGGGATTTTAACAGGAAGTTCAAGGGGAAAGGGAGAGACAATAAAGATAATTGACAATAAAAGCGGAGAAACTACGACACTTACAATAGTGCCGTTTAGCGGAAGGGTTTTGATAAAGGAAGGTATATATGGAGAATAGGAATGGGTTTATACTTGTTGAGACTGTAGTTGCGGCAGCTCTTATGTCTATGCTTTTGACTGTGTTGTTTGAAATGTTAATTATGTTCAAGGGGATTTACAATAGGGGCGAATCCAGTGTGGAAATACAGGAAAATGCTCAAATGCTCCAGCAGTTTGTTGAAACGAGAATGTATCTTTGCTCCAAAATGATCCAGACCAGGAGGACTGGAGAAGCTTATGAAGACTGGGAAGAATTCGAGGAAGGAGAGATAAAGGAGCTGATTTTTAGTCTTGATGAGCTGGATGGCAAGATATATATAAATAATGTAAAGAAAAAGCTTTTTTACAGTACAAAACCTCACAGGCGCTATGGTTTTGGAACCGGATATGAATTTGCAGACTATGTGACAAGCATGAAGGGGTACAAGCTGGACGGCGGCAGAGGTATAAGGCTGGTATTTGGACTTGAAAGGGAAAATTGCAGTATGGATGTTGGCTTTAACGTGTATTTCAGGAATGTGTGCGAATAGAGTCGAAAATAAATATCCATAATTTTTCCCATTGGACAATCACCTCTAATTATGTGATAATTTTGAATATACAAGTTCGGGATTTGAACACGGGCATTGACTTTGTTCAACAGATACTAAAGGGGTGTTATGACTTGGAGAACAAAAAGAATGTATCCATAATAGGCTTCATGGCAAGCGGTAAAAGCACAATAGGAAAGGCGCTTGCAGATAGGCTCTCATACAAGTTTGTGGACACGGATGAGCTTATAGAGAAAAAAGAGGGAAGGTCGATAAAGAACATGTTTGAAACCGGTGGGGAGGGCTATTTCAGGGACGCAGAAAGCCGTATGGTTGAAGAGGTGTGCGCGATGGAAGGGCTGGTTGTCTCCACTGGCGGAGGAGCGATTTTAAGGTCCCGGAACGTGGATGTTCTCAGGAAAAGCAGCACTGTTGTATGGCTCAGGGCAAACAGAGAGACCATACTTGAAAACCTTAGGCGCTCTGCAGATGTAAGGCCCCTCATGAAAAAAGGGGAGCAGGAGGCCAAGGTCGATAAAATGCTTTTTGAAAGAGCGCCAAAATACGAAAACGCGGCCCATTTTATTATGGATGTAGACGGCAAGAGTGTAGAGGACATAGTTGTTGAAATACTGTTCAATTTGGGTAAAATATGATATCATAACAATGTGAATTTTTAGCAGAGCATTATATAATATGGAGGTATACTATGATATCAGCAGGAGATTTTAGAAAAGGTGTAACATTCGTAAAAGACGGTCAGCCATGTCTAATTGTTGACTTTCAGCACGTTAAACCAGGAAAAGGGGCTGCATTTGTAAGAACTAAGTATAGAGACCTTAAAACTGGAGCTACAAGAGAAGAAGCATTCAACCCAGGAGACAAGTTCCCTAAGGCTAACATAGAAACAAAAGAAATGCAGTATCTTTACAGCGATGGAGAACTTTACTACTTCATGGACAATGAAACGTATGAGCAGACTCCACTTCAGCACGAGCAAGTTGAAGAGGCTATAAAATACATAAAGGAAAACGACGTCGTAGTAATAAGATTCTACGAAGGAGCTGCATTCCAGGTTGAGGCGCCTAACTTCGTAGAGCTTGAAGTAACTGAAACCGAGCCGGGAGTAAAAGGAAACACTGCATCAAACGTTACAAAGCCTGCCACTGTTGAAACAGGAGCTATAGTACAGGTTCCAATGTTTATAAACGTTGGGGACAAAATAAGAATAGACACTAGATCAGGTGAATACATGTCTAGAGCATAGTAGTCATTGCAGATGCCGGTTTCGGCATCTGTTTTTTTATGATTTTAGAAATTATCACAAAAACCATCACAAAATGATGGTTTTTTCTGTTTTTTCACGTTTAATTTTTAAATTAAGCATAATAAATGCAATATCATGTTAGAATTCGCTTTGAATAGGTATAAAAAAAATATACTCTTTTAAAAACAGGGGGGATTGTTATGGGACACAATAAGATAAACGAATTAGATGAGCTTATAAAAAAAGGCGTTAAGTTTACTGAAGACGACAGACATACACTCAAGTATATAGAATGGCATAATAATTGCTTTGAGGCTGTAAAGAATATATATGAAAAAAAATCCGAGGAGTACAGGAAGTTGAGGGAGAGTTCCACTGTAGAAGGTATGCTTCTTAATTTGAAGATCATATCAACTAAGGAAAAAGCTAAATTTATACGAGAGGGTAATAATTACTGGGAGAATGATTACATTGAAGAGGATGCCATGGATAATGAAATAGGGATAAGGATACTTTCTAAGATAGACCTTTTGAATGAGAATACAGAAATCAAGAGAGAAATAAAGGAGCTTTTCAGAAGTGTAAACAAGGAAGTCAAAAGGCAGGATGTGGACTGGGCTAAAGTAAGGGAGCTGCTTAAAATGAGCTTTGACTATGGAATGGAGGTTGCGCCTGACATAGTGAGGTTTGCAGAAGCCTACTATGCATCTGGGGCAAAGATGGGCTAATCGAGCGGATGCACTAACTAATAAGAAGGGGTGAATTGGGAATGAGCGTAAACTATATATATGAAAAGCTGGCTTATATAAAGGGGCTTTCTGATGGGCTGGATATAAAGGAAGATACTAAAGAGGCGAAGCTTCTTTTAAGCATAGTAGACATGCTTGAAGATTTTGTAGATGTTTTGGCTGACATACATGAAAACCAGGAAGAACTGGAAGAATATATTGAATCAATAGATGAGGATATTGCTGATATAGAGGATGAAATGTTCGCATTTGAAGACGAAGATGATTTTAACACAGTTGAAATAAGCTGTCCCAATTGTGGCGAAGTAATATATGTCGATGAAGATCTGATTTGCGATGAAGACATTGAGGTGGTATGCCCAAGATGCAAGAAAGTTATTATGAAAGGCGAGGAAATTGAAGAAATAGAATAGACTTGGAAAACAAAAGCGGCCGGAGGCCGCTTTTGTTTTGTATACCATTAATAGCATTTCTTTTGATGAGATACTGGAGCTGTGTGCAAAGTAGACTAAACTTGCGACTGGGCTCTTCTTTTGAAATCGTCCTGTATTTCCTGGAGTTTTTTGCTGCCTTCTTCTCTTTTCCTTTTGTTGTCTTCTTGTATTTGCTTTGTCTCTTCTATTCCCTTTATTATTGTCTGCCAGGTTTTTTCAAGCGTTTCAACACTTATTGAGCTTCCACCTGAAAGCTGTGCCAATAGTTTTGATTGAAGGGCTGTATTTTCGGCATTTTTAAGCAGCAGCTCGTTGGTCTTTTCGTCAAGAGCCGCCATTGCCTTTGCCTGTATGGCCTGCCTCTTAAGTGTGATGGCCTGTATCAGAGACTGCTTGAATATAGGTATTGTAACTATGAATGCCGAATTTATCTTTCTTACAAGGTTGTAGTTGCCCTTTTGTATCATTTTGATCTGGGGCATTGTCTGCAGCGACACGTTTTTCGCAAGCTCAAGGTCGAATATCCTTTGCTGCATCATTTCGTCTATCTGCAGGGCGTTTGAAAGGTTTATATGGTCTATTTGTTCGGCTGAAGGCGACTCCGCCTTGGCTTTCATCTGAGGGATGAAATTGCCCTGAATCTCCGCTAGAACCTTTTTTCCCGCCAAAATGTATTTTTCGAGCATTTCGTAATAGTCCATGTTGCGTTCGAACATGTCATCGAGCATTGAGTTTGAATTTTTAACTTCAGACTCGTATTCCTTGAGCTGGACGTATACTTTGTCCATTTCGCTTCCCATGGTATTGTATTTTTGGAAAAGTGCGTCTATTGAGTCCTTTGTCTTTTTGAACAGCCTGCTCAAAAGACCGGCCTTTTTCTCTTCGTTGCTGAAGTCAGAAGAGTCGAACTTGTCCATTATCTTGTTCAACTGGATGAGAAGCTGGCCTGAATCCTCAACTGATGTTGTCTGTATTGTCGCCAGTATCCTGTCTGCGAATTTTGAGATCTCATGAGCCGTTTCGTGTCCAAATGCGGAGATTGTCTCTGGCTTTGAAATGTCGATTTGATTTGTCAAAACTACCACTTCGTTAGAATGCTGCAGTTTGTCCTCGACCTCCTGTGTTTTTTTCTGGATGTCAACTTCATATTTTTCTTCAGTCATAGTGTTTGTATTTTCCATGTCAATGCTCCTTTCATGTCTATTATTATCTGTTATTGATTCCAAATATGTTCGACCATATGGATTTCCCCTTTTTCCGTGTCATATTTGAGTAGGCGTACAGGTTGTGAATGTCCAGATCGAATTTCACATTTTCAAGCTTGTGCACATCGAAATATTTGGAGTTAATATATTTTTCCATGTTATTATACCCGGTGGGTGTTATTATAAGTATGTCAAATCCAAATAAATATAAAAAGGCTATAATTATACAGTCTTCCAAACTGAATATGTTTTCGCTGCTGTCGTATGCCACGAATTTTGGAATGCTGAAAGGGTAGTCGAATTTTTGTATCATATTCAGCAAATTCTTGTCGATATTGAGTATTACCGAGAGTATCTTGAGTTTCATGTCCTCGTGGTGGTCCATTGTCAATATGTCGGAATCCATTAGGTATTGTATTTTTTCTATCATTGCCTCTTGAAGGGCGGTCTTCAAGTGAGTAAACTTGTAAAGGCTGCTTGAAAGCAGTGTCTTTTTTTCTATTTTTCCATTTGAGCTCAAAAGGAATCTGTACGGATATGTGTTGTCCCTTTTTACAGCTCCACTCTTTGAATACCCCGAAGGCGTTCCGGTGGAAAAGCCTGAGTTTGAAAATGGAATATCGCTTGTGAAAAAGACATTCTCCGCCGACTTGAACATGTCTATTTCCTGGGCGTATTCACCAATGTCTTCGTGCACACCGCTTATCTTTGAAAATATATTCGGGATGAAAACTGTTGTAGAATCAGCCTTGAAGCCTGATCTGAGCCTTGCCTCTTCTTTCCAAAGTATCTTGAGCTCGTCGTATGTTGTTTTTAGAGTAACCGGGCTTGTATTGTGTTTTTCGAACTGCCACGGCCTGTAAAAACCGTCTTCATCTGAATATATTATATTTGATATCTCCCTGGATGACTTGTATGCCACTGTTTCGTGTCTTGCAATCCTCTCGGTTTGGGGGAATGGTTCCAGGGCCTGTTTTTGCGGCAGTATCACTGATTTTGAATACACCTGATTTTTGTCTATACTTGAAAACTCTTCGTCTGAAGACGTGTTTATATAAAGAACATCGCAGCCGGACTTTGACATGAGTATGAGGAAGTATATCTCATGAAGCTTTATATCCCCGTAGTAGAGTATTTTGGGATTGTAAGTCTTTTCGCCCGCATTTACAAAGTCGAATCCTGAAAACAGAGGATCCATATATTTTTTTGCCCATATCAGCATCTTAAGACAGAAGTTTTTGAGCTTTGTAAAGCTTATGTCTGGCGTGTTTTTGATGTAAAGGTCGAGCACAAGCTTTAGGTTTTTTTCAAAAGAGCTGTTTATTGTATCGTTTTCGCTTATGTTGGTAATGCCATGTTTTTTGAGAAAATTGATCCAAAGTATAGAATTCTTGAAATCGAAGTCTTCAAAGAGATTTTTAAGCCCGGCGCCTATGCTTGACGAATTCCTGTCCGACGGAATGGGTATTTGCCCTTCGAATTTAACATACAGCCTGTACAGATTTGAAAGCTTTTTGTGTAGCGCATATATGCTGTTGTAATACTTGTCGCTATTGTCGGATATGCCTATGACCCTGTAAAAGAATACTGGAACGATCGGGGAACTGCCTGGCACAAAGCTGCTTCTCTTTTGAAGAGGAGATGTAATGTCGGAAAATATGTCCGCAGTGCTTTTTAAGGAAGCATTTATTATGTCTTGGGATTCTTTATAGTCGAAATACTCCTTTGGTATGGACGGTATTATGCCGTTGTAGTCAACTTCCACGCCGATTTTGGAATTGAGCTTCAGCTTTGAATAGGTCTCGTATTTGTCCACTGTTTCAAAGGCGCAGTCGCCCATGGAGTTTACAAAAAGCACGTCGCAACCCAACATTGAAAGGAATATCAAAAAGTATATCTCGTGGATTTTCACATCCCCCATGTATACTATCTTTGGAAGTGTGATTTTACCAGAAACACTTGTATTCTTTAAGATTTCATCTATTTGGGGAAGCGTCGTATTTATCCATGACAGCAATTTGGCGCATAAGTTTTTTATGATCGTCACATTTGTATTTTTGTTGTTGGCCATGAAAAGCGAAAGGACCTTTCGAAATGACGCCACTGCAGAAACGTTTAAAATGTCATTTGAAGTCCTGTAGAATGAATCATTTTTTTCAAGGTTTTCACAGACGCACTTGATGTCTTTAAGGCCGCTGCAATCCGAAAACGAGTGTTTTATGCTTTCTACAGAAGCAGGATCAAGTGCGCTGGATATTTCGCCTATATAGTGCAAAAAAGGAATGTTTTTTTCAAGCAGCGATATGAAAACAGACCTTATCTGTTCAACATACAAATCTTTGGATGAATCCATGCCTATATACCTGTAGAAAAATATGTCCACATCATGCTTTTTAGTGGATATGTCGATTTCGCAGATTGTAGCAAAATCTTTCAGTATGTCATTTGAAATTTTGAGTTTTGTCGTGAAAATATTACCGTATTTATTCATTATTGTCACCTTCCGCAAAAGAAAGTTTTTTGTATCTATAGGTTTATTTTTAAATAGTATATCATATAAACATGCTGTCAAGTTTTACAAAACTTTTAAAATCTAATAAAATATAGTACATGGACACGTAATTTATAAATGGAGTGGAGATGAGGTATATATATGAAATTTTTTGATATAAAGAGTATAAATGCTCTTGAGCCTGGAAATAAAATAGATGGTTTTTTTCTCATAAAGTCAATTGAGGTCAAAACGGCAAGCAACAACAAGAGTTATATGGACATTACACTTTCGGACAAGACGGGAGACATAAATGCGAAGCTTTGGGACATGGGCCCTTATCAGGAAGCTACGTATGAAATGGGAAGCATTGTAAAGGTGAGGGCTCTTGTAAGCAGCTGGAAAAATACGATGCAGCTCAAAATAGAAAGGATAAGGGAGGCGGCCCCAGAAGACGGCGTAAGCATAGATCAGTTTGTGGCGGCGGCGCCATATGAACCGGATCATATGTACGAAGTTATAAACGGATATGTCGACAGGATAGTTTCTGAAGACATAAGGGGAATAGTTAAGTGCATAGTTGAGAGGAAAAGGGAAAGGCTTATGTACTATCCGGCGGCCAAGTCAAACCACCACGCAATAAGGGCGGGGCTATTGTATCATATGATGACAATGCTTTCGGCGGCTGAAAAGCTCATGGAAATATACACATTTTTAAACAGCGACCTTTTGTATGCGGGAGTTGTGCTTCATGACATATGCAAGGTGGACGAGATGGACTCCAATGAAATTGGAATGGTATCCGAGTATACCGTTGAAGGCAAGCTTCTCGGGCACATAATACAGGGAATAAAGGAAGTGGAGTCTGCAGCTGCAGAACTTGGCGTACCAAGGGAAACGTCTATGATACTCGAGCATATGATACTTTCACACCATTTCGAGGCTGAATATGGAAGCCCTAAAAAGCCCCTCATACCTGAAGCTGAAATGCTTCACTACCTAGATATAATGGATGCGAGGATGTACGATTTCAAAAAGGCCGTTGAAGATACACAGGAAGGTGAATTCTCGCAGAGGGTTTGGAGCCTTGACGGAAGAAGTGTATACAGGTATAATTTTTAAAAAATTGGATTGGAAATCAAAATGTGGGAGTAAGTTATGGTATAATTAATGAATAATAAATTTTTACGTAAAAATTTTTTTATTCGAGTGGAGGTAAATTAGATGCAGCTTAAACATGAATTTAAAAACGCCTGGAAGGGCATCAGCCCTTGTGAAAAAGAAGAGGTAATGGCTTACGGCCAAAGATACAAAAAGTTTTTGGACTATGGAAAGACTGAAAGAGAGTGCACTATATTCATAGCCGATGCAGCCAAAAAAAGTGGCTTTGTGGATTTTAATGACATAAAGGATGGAAAGCTTAGCGCCGGTGACAAGGTGTATTTTGAAAATAGAGGCAAGGGTGCGGCTCTTTTTGTAATAGGAAAAGAGGACATAGAAAAGGGGATGAATATAGTGGGAGGCCACATAGATTCTCCGAGGCTTGACCTCAAGCCATGCCCGCTTTATGAGGACTCTGAAATGGCACTTTTCAAGACGCACTACTACGGAGGGGTTAAGAAGTATCAATGGACTTCCATTGCTCTGAGCCTTCATGGAGTTATTGTAAAGGCCGATGGAGATACTGTGAATGTAAATATAGGAGAGGACAATGATGACCCTGTCTTTTATATTTCGGACCTTCTTCCTCACCTTTCAAAGGACCAGATGCAAAAAAAGGCTTCTGAGTTTATAACAGGGGAAGGACTCAATGTAATAGCGGGGTCTATGCCAGATTCAAATGAAGATAAAAATGCCATAAAAATGAACATACTCAAGCTTTTAAATGAAAAATACGGAATTGTGGAAGAGGATTTCATAAGCGCTGAAGTCCAGGTTGTGCCGGCTGGAAAGGCAAGAGATGTGGGAATGGACAGGTCTCTTATAGCGGCATATGGACATGACGACAGAATATGCTCGTTTGCAGGTCTTGAGGCCATACTTGAGATTGAATCGCCACAGCGTACATGTGCGGCCATATTTGCAGACAAGGAGGAAATCGGTTCTGTGGGAAATACGGGCATGGAATCAAAATTCTTTGAAAATGCGGTTGCGGAGCTTATAAATCTCCAGGGAGACTATAATGAGCTAAAGCTCAAGAGATCTTTTGCAAATACTAAGGTGCTTTCAGCAGATGTGACTGCAGGATTCGATTCGAACTTCCCGGAGGTTATGGACAAGAAAAACAGCGCATATATAGGAAAAGGGCTTGCAATAGCCAAGTATACGGGTTCGAGAGGAAAGTCAGGCTGCAATGATGCAAATGCTGAGTTTGTCGGACTGGTAAGAAAAATATTCAATGAAAACGGGATTGTTTGGCAGTCGGGGGAGCTTGGAAAGGTCGACCAGGGCGGCGGTGGAACCATAGCGTATATACTTGCGAATTATGGAGCCGAAGTTGTGGACTGCGGAGTGGCACTTTTAAGCATGCACGCGCCTATGGAGCTTGCAAGCAAGGTTGATGCATACATGGCTAAAAAGGGATATCTCGCATTCCTTAAAAACGCATAATATAAATACAAAACCTCTGAAATTCTCAACGGTTTTATTCGAGAACGTCAGAGGTTTTTTTCTGTTTTGAGATTTGCAAAGTCTCAGGAATTTGATGTAAATTCCTCTGGTGTCATGCAATCAGATATTTACGAAATCAAGAACGTGTTCTTTGAATTTTTCTTCAAGGGGAGCGAGTGTTCTCTTTTTAGGGTAGGCGAAATAAAAGCTTCTGTTTAGCTTTAACTCTTTTATCTTATATACGTTTAGGAGGCTGAAGTTCTCCTCGTCTTCCACGGCTGACTTTGATATTATGGATATTCCCATGCCTTTTCTGACCATTTGTTTTATGGATTCGGTATTTTCGACATGTGCTATTATATTGAATGAATCCATAGATAGCTTGTGCTTTTCAAGTTCTCTTACGAAAAGGTCTCTTGTTCCAGAGCCGGTCTCTCTCATTATAAGAGGTTGACCCTTGAAGTCATGAAGGTCTATGTAGCCACCTTCGCTTTTGACATCCATACTTGATGGAGCTATTAGAACAAGTTCGTCTGAAGAAATATTGACATACTCTATTTGGGAGTTGCGTATTTTTGCACCGACAAAACCGAAATTTGACTTTTGGTTGAGTATCTCATCTATAACATCAGTTGAGTCGAAATGCTTTAGAGCATATTTTACATGGGGGAATTTTTTACTGAATGACTTTATAAGTTCTGGAACCACATATTCTTCGGGTATTGTACTGGAGGCTATTTCTATAAGGCCTTCGATTTTACCCTTGTATTCTCCCAGTGTGAAAAGGGTGTTTTTCTTTGTGTTTATCATATCGAGTGCAAAATCGTAAAGGATGTCTCCGGCTTTTGTAAGCGATATGGTCCTGTTTGATCTGTTGATCAGTATTGTTCCGAGTTCCTTTTCAAGATTTTGGATGTGGTTGGTTATTGTAGGCTGGGTCAGGAAAAGTTCTTTTGCAGCTTTGGAGAAGCTCTTGTGCTTGGCGATTGATATGAAGCTTTCGAGTTGTTTGAAATCCAATTGAATCCCTTCTTCCATGATAGAATTTATCCGCAATAATCAAAATATTATTGAATATTTTAATCTGGGACATATAGATTATATCAAATAAAGTTTATTAATAGAATGTTTTTTGTCGAAGTATTGCTTTATAATATAATTATAAAAAATATAAGTAGGGGTGCATTGATATGGAGCTGAACAAATTGCAAATGCTTATAAAAAAATCTGAAGGTGCAAAACTCGATTTTAAAAGAGATATGGAACTTTTGACCAGCAGCCAAAAAAAGGAATTCGCGAAGGATGTTGCGGCGATTGCAAATACGCCTGGAGGAAGAGGGTATATAATATTTGGGATAGAGGACAAGAACAAGAATGTTGTGGGAGTGGAATACGACAAATATATGGAAGAAAAAATACAGCAGATAATAGCACAAAGGATAGACCCCCCCGTGGCTGTAAGGATGGAATACGTCAAATACAGAAGGAAAAGCATAGGGGTGCTTACAATATTCAAGAGCATTCAAAAGCCCCATCAGATAAGGCAAAATGGAGCTTTTTATATAAGAAGGGGATCTACAACCGATGTGGCAAGGAGGATAGAGGTTGCTTCAATGTTTCAAAGAAGCGGAATATTGAGCATAGAAATGACTCCGATATATGAGGCGACGGCAGACGATATAGACGAAAGGCTTGTATATGAATACTGCAGGAAGATAAATCTCGACGAGGCCGTATCGCATGAACTGTATGAAATGCTCGGCATATGCGTATCCACGGGAGGCGGGCATATGCATCCAACTCTTGGAGGGCTGATGGTGTTTGGCAGGCATCCTCAAAAATATATAGTGGGATCTTCTGTAAGGGTTGTAAGCAATATAGAAAGTAAAATAGTAAGGGTTTTCCACGGAAACATACTTGGAATGCTGGATGAGTCGGAAAAATATATAGACGAACTCATAGGGGGGCTAGGATATCCTGTTGCCGCGGTTTTTGAGGCGCTTAGAAACAGTCTTGTCCACAGGGACTATTTTGACATAAACAGGGAGACCGTGGTGTATATAGATGGCGACAGGGTTGAAGTGAGTAACCCGGGGACAATACTTAACGGAGACAGCCTAAAAGAAATTGCAAAGGAGAGCAATCCTCCAAGGAGAAACAGCTGGATATACGAAAGACTTATAATACTCGACGAGCAGAAAAGGTTTTTGGAAAGCGGCATGGGTCTTAAGAGGATGGAAAAATGCTTTGATGAGCCGTGCCGGGTTAAGTTTTTGAATATATTCAGAAGAAACATGTTCAAAGTTGTATTCCCTGGAATATCAAATAGACTTAAATGCTAGCTTGACTGGAATGTCATATACATGGTAACATAATTTGATGGAAACTGCCCATATGCCGAGTGCAAACTGCGGCAGCAGTTATTCGATTGAAAATGAAAAGAATGAAGCAAAGTTATATAAAGATTAGTTATCGGAAAGAGGTGCGCTTATATGAGCAGAGCGTTAGTTGCAATAGTAGGAAGACCTAATGTTGGAAAGTCGACACTTTTCAACAAAATAGCAGGAAAAAAACTGGCGATAGTGGAGGATAGCCCTGGCGTTACAAGAGACAGGAATTATACCCGCGCGGAGTGGCTTAACCACAATTTCACTCTTATAGATACCGGAGGGATAGAGCCAGACAGTGATGAGCTTATACCTTCACTTATAAAGAAGCAGGCTGAGGTGGCCATAGACATGGCTCATGTAATACTTTTTGTTGTGGATGCAAAGGCAGGTCTTACGTCTACAGACAGAGAGGTTGCCAATTTGCTTAGAAGGAGCAAAAAGCCTGTGGTACTTGTGCTTAACAAGGTTGACAACAACAAGATGTCAGAGCACTATTACGATTTTTATGAACTTGGATTTGGTGACCCTGTTGAGATTTCAGCTTCCATAGGTCTTGGAATAGGGGACCTTCTTGACGAAGTCATAGCAAACTTCCCGGAAGGTGTGGACACAGAGTATGAAGATGACGTGATAAGGGTTGCGATAGCTGGAAAGCCTAATGCCGGAAAATCTTCAATACTTAATTCCATATTGGGAGAGGAAAGAGTTATAGTGAGTCCTATAGCAGGAACCACGAGAGACTCGATAGACACTTATTTTGAGCACGGAGATGACAAATTTATTCTTATAGATACTGCAGGAATAAGGAAAAAGAAAAAAGTTGAAGCGGGCGTTGAAAAATACAGTGTGTTAAGGACCGTGGCTGCAATAGACAGGTCAGACGTCGTACTAATAGTTATAGATGCGACTGAAGGAGTCACAGAGCAGGATACAAAAGTGGCTGGAATAGCGCATGAAGAGGGAAGGGCCTGCATAATAGTCATAAATAAATGGGATCTTGTGGAAAAAGAAACAAATACAATGAGGGACTATACCAGGGAAGTAAGAGACAGGTTGGGATTCCTTTCATATGCGCCCGTAATGTTTGTTTCGGCGATTACTAAGCAAAGACTTGACAAAATGATAGAAAAGATAAAATTCGTATCAAATCAGCATTCAATGAGGGTTCAAACCGGAGTTCTAAACGAGGTCATAGCAGAGGCCATGATGCTTAATCAGCCACCATCGGACAAGGGTAAAAGGCTTAAAATATACTATGTGTCCCAGACCAACATAAAGCCTCCGGGATTCACGGTTTTTGTGAACAACAAGGAACTTATGCATTTTTCATATCAAAGGTATCTTGAAAATAAGATAAGGGAAAACTTCGGTTTTGAAGGAACCCCTATAAGATTTTACTGCAGGGAGAAACAAAGCAGATATTAACTATAAAGAGGGTGTATTTTATGGATAAGATATGCATACTTGGAGCGGGCAGCTGGGGAAGTGCTCTTGGAGTGCTCCTTGCAAAAAAAGGATATGAGATTGAAATGTGGACTAATGAAGAGTCCCAGTGCGAGGCGGTAAACAGGTCAAGAGAGAATATAGATTTTCTTCCGGGAGTTGTTATTCCTCAAAACATGAATCTCAGCATAGACATACAGGACTCGATAAAAGGCGCGAAGGCGATAGTGATGGCAGTGCCTTCTCAGGCTGTAAGAGAAGTCATAAAGCTGGCGAAGCCTTATTTATCAAAGGATCAGATAATAGTGAACGTATCGAAGGGGCTCGAAAGGGGAAGCAACCTGAGGATATCTGAGGTTGTAGCTCAAGAGCTTGAAGAAAACAGCTTTGCAGTGCTTTCGGGACCCTCTCATGCGGAAGAGGTTGCAAAGGATGTGCCCACTACTGTTGTTGTCGCATCAAAGGACATGGATGTTGCGGAAGCGGTTCAAGACATATTCATATCACCGAAGTTCAGAGTGTATACAAATACAGACCTTGTAGGAGTAGAGCTTGGAGGCTCGCTTAAAAACATAATAGCATTTGCAGCAGGAGTTTCCGACGGGCTTGGATACGGCGACAATACAAAGGCCGCTCTTATGACAAGAGGGCTTACGGAGATAGTGAGACTTGGTGTTGCAATGGGTGCGAATGCCAAGACTTTCTCGGGGCTTTCTGGAGTAGGAGATCTTATAGTAACCTGTACGAGTATGCACAGTAGAAACAGAAGGGCCGGAATATTGATAGGACAGGGAATGAGTCTGGAAGAGGCGCTTAAAGAGGTGAAAATGGTTGTGGAAGGCGTAGAAGCTGCAAAGGTGGCATACGGTCTTTCGAAAGAATATGATATTGAAATGCCTATAACTAACGAGCTTTATGGAGTACTGTTTGAAGGCAAGGATGTCAAAAAATCTGTAATAGATCTTATGATGAGAAGCAAGACACATGAAATAGAAGATCTTAGCATATAGAAAACTTAAATGTGTTTTAAAACCCGCAAATTCGAAGAATTATATGTTGAATTTGCGGGTTTTGCAATAGAAAGAGTTCTGGCGTATTACCATGCTCAAGGGAGCAAAACTGGTGGTGCATACATGAATAGTCTCGGTATGTAAAACTTTGTATATTACCGTTTGAATATTTTTTCTTGGCATTTCGACACACCCTGTTATAAAATTATTACATGGACGATAATAAAGTTGTTGCTTTAAAGTTAAAACAAGTTTTACCATTGTAAAGTGATGTGAATGGATTATTAAATATATATATAGATTAAATAGCAGACGTAAAGAGGCCATACTAATAATGCTGAGGTGTTGCAATTGACGAGAAAGAACAAAAGGGTGAAAAAAAAGATTTCAAATTATATTATATTCATGGGAATATTTAGCTATATAATATATAACCTTGTAATTAGTATAATGAATACGGGAATACAAACATATACCGTCAAAAAGGGCCAGCTCATGGAGAGCATGCCTGAAAGAGGCGTTATGGTGAGAACTGAACAGGTTTTTTATTCAAATGCGCAAGGTGTTCCCAAGTACCTTTTTAAAGAAGGCGAGCGTATGGGCAGCAATAAAAATGTATGTGAAGTACAAATAAGCCTTGCCGATAAAAAACTCAAGGAAGAGGCAGATACAATACAAAGGCGCATAGATATAATGGAAACGGGAATGGTGTATTCGCCAAACGTATTGACTCCGGAAAAATTAGACAGAATGATATCTGTGAAGAAGCATGAAATAAAAAACAGCTTTATGAGTGGAAATTTGATTGTGATATCTAGGCTCAAAAAAGAGATGCTATACCTTATGGATCAAAAAAGCATATTGTACGGCAGTTTTTCGAGTGCAGGGAACAAGGGCTCTATTACCAGCAAGATAACGGCAATAAGGAATCAGATGGAATCTTCGACTAAATTCATAAAAAATACATTTCCTGGAGAACTTTCTCTTTCTGCTGACGGATATGAGATCATGCTCAAGCCGGACAGGCTTGGAGAATTGAACTCCCAAGTTTTAAACGAGGTACAAAACAGGAACCGCATAAGCAAGGGAAAGGACGTAAATGAAGGTGATCCCGTATTTAAGATAGTAAACAATCACTATTGGTATATGGTGTTTGTGCTTGAGCAGGAAGAGGCCGAGCAGTTTAAAAAGGGCAAGGGCATTTACATAAAGAATGAAGAAGATATGGTGTATGGGGTCATTAAAGAAATATACAAGGACAAATACGGCAAATATATAATGGTATTTAAGACCAATTCGAGTAGTGCGGCAATGCATGATGATAGAGTTCACGAAGTGGATATAATACTTAAAAATTTAAATGGAATAAAAATCCCGCAAAGAGCTGTAATTGAAAAGGATGAGAAGAAAGGCGTATATGTGATTTCAGAAACAGGAGTTGCTGTTTTTAAAGAGTTAAATTGTATTTTGGGAGAAAACGACGAATATGTTATACTGGATTATAAGAAAATAACCAGGGATAAGGTGAAGACTGTAAATTTGTATGATGAAATTATTTTGAATCCTGGAAAAGTCAAAGAGGGTAGAAGAATAAGATAGGAGTGAATGGAGTTGTCTGTTATAGGAGAAAACATAGCTGAGATAAAGAATAATATTTTAAAAAATGCAAAAGAAGCTGGCAGGGAAGCGGAAAAAGTAGTCTTAATAGCAGTTACAAAGACGGTAGAAGCGGACAAGATGAACGAAGCTATCAGAGAAGGTATAACGGATATTGGAGAAAATAAGGTCCAGGAAATCCTTAGAAAATATGATGATGTACAGGAAAATGTAAAATGGCATCTTATAGGGTCTTTACAGAGCAATAAGGTAAAATATATAATTGATAAAGTAGACCTTATACATTCGCTTGACAGGATGTCCCTTGCCAAGGAAATAGACAAGAGGGCAATGGAAAATGGAAAGGTTATGGACTGTCTTGTACAGGTGAACATATCACAGGAGGATTCAAAGCACGGCATTGCAAAAGAAGATGTAGTTGAATTCATAAAGACTGTATCAAGTGATTGTAAAAACATAAGGATACGTGGGCTTATGGGTATGGCACCATTTGCGGAAGAAACTGAAGAGACAAGGATATATTTTAAGCAATTAAAAGATATTTCAATTCAAATTGAGGGTATGAATATTGAAGGTGTAAAAATGGAATATTTGTCCATGGGCATGAGTAATGACTATGGGGTTGCAATTCGAGAAGGGTCAAATATGGTAAGAATAGGAACAGCCATATTTGGCAAAAGGAACTATGACAGTTAGGAGGTCAGGCTATGCCGGGAAAAATGGTGGATAAGATGAAAAAGCTGATGGGATTTGAGGAAGAATACGATATGGACAATGAATCTTTTGAAGAAGAGGTAGAGCAGCTTGGGATAGTTGCAACACCAAGGGAAGTTTCGAAAAACAACAAGATAGTGAATATTCATGCGACGACTCAGATGAAGGTGATACTGTATGAGCCGAGTAATTACGAGGAAGTACCGACTATAGTGGACAATCTGAAAAACAGAAAAGCGGTGATAGTCAACTTGCAAAGCATCCAAGATGCTGAAACTGCGAAGACTATATTTGACTTTTTAAACGGCGCAATATATGCCCTTGAAGGGACTATACAAAAAGTGTCAAGTGGGATATTCGTACTTGCACCAAACAATATAGACATAGATGCGAATATAAAAAGGGAGTTGGAAAACAAAGTTCTGTTTCCTTGGCAAAAATAAATAATAAGGGGATTTTCATATGTATGTTATAATAAATGCTCTTGGATATTTTGTGCAATTTTTACAAATAATGATATTCACAAGGGTAATCATGTCATGGATTAATATAGACCCATATTCTCAATTCGCAAGTTTTGTATATAGGGTTACAGAACCTGTACTTGAACCTGTACGGGAACTTATGAACAAAATTATAAACACTGGATCGATAGATTTTTCTCCCATAGTGGCACTGTTTTTAATACAGTTCATACACAGAACGCTGATAAGGCTGCTTATCGGGGTGGGATTTTAAGTGATTGACAAGGAAAAATTGACGCTACATATAAGGGATGAACAGGTTAAACGGCTTGTATGCATAGTCTTGGACAAGGCCCAGTCGGTGATCAGGAGCCATGAGATAAAGTCTACGGATTTTTTGAATCCATATGAGCTTAAATGTGTAAAGGACGCTCTTAACCACATTAAGGGAGAACTTATATACAGCGAGCATGGGGCTGGCGAAAGTGCCGAGAGAAAGTGCGTGCTAATGCGTCCTTGGTATATGGATGTTGAAGAAATCGAAAGTCCAATATCGCTTCTTTGCGCTTCGGGAAATTTCAAGTTCAAAGAGATATCGCACAGGGATTACCTGGGGTCTATAATGGGTCTTGGGATAAGACGTGAGAAGATAGGCGATATACATGTGCATGAAAACAGCTGCCATTTTGCTGTGAAGTCTGAAATTGCGGATTTTTTGCATATGAACTTCAGTAAGGTGTCTTCAAACAGTGTGGATGTAGGTTTTATAGGATGTGAAGAATTTCTCAGCAGCGATCAGGAGTTTAAAATCAAAAACTTCACAGTTTCATCTTTGAGGCTCGACTGCATGATTTCTGGGATATACAATATCCCAAGAGGCGAGGCCAGCAAAATAGTATCATCAGAACGTGTGAAGGTCGATTTTGAGCCGGCAGTTAACAGCTCAAAGAATTTGGGCGAGGGAAGCCTTATTTCCGTAAGGGGAAAAGGAAGGGCTATGGTAGAGAGGATTAACGGAAGCACTAAAAAGGGAAGGACTTCAATAACAGTCAAAATTATGATATAGCTCATATTGGATTACGGAAGGAAGTGAAATATGATAACTCCACTTGATATTGAAAACAAGGAGTTTAGGAGAGGTATAAGGGGATACAAGGAAGACGAGGTCGACGATTTCCTGGATGATTTGAAGGACGATTTTGAGAACCTCTACAAGGAGAATATAGAGCTTAAAGACAAGATAAACATGCTTTCAGACCAGATATCAAAATTCAAAAGCATGGAGGATACGCTTAAAAACACGCTCATTGTAGCCCAGAACACGGCGGAAGAAGTTGGAATGAGTGCGTCAAAAAAGGCGCAACTGATAATAGAAGAGGCTGAGATCAAAGGCAGGAAGATGATAGCGGATTCCAACAATGAGGTAATAGCAATAAAAAAAGAGTACGAGGAAGTTAGAAAAGAGTTTATGGTATTTAAAAACAGGTTTAAATCAATGCTCAAAGATCAGATAAAATATGTCGATGAACTATTTGGACAAGAAGAAGCAGACTTGGGTGCTGAATAAAGGCACTCATTTTTTTGCGCGAAGGAGGAAAAAGTATGGATATTATAGGAATAATAGGAGCGATGGACGAAGAGGTTGATATACTAAAGCAGCACATGGATATAAGGGAAAGCAGAAGAATAGCAGGCCTTGATTTTTATTCGGGAAGAATAGAGGATAAAGAAATCGTGCTTGTAAGATGCGGCATAGGCAAGGTGAATGCGGGAATGTGCACGCAGATACTTATAAGTGTATACGGGGTTTGCGCCGTGATAAATACTGGTGTTGCGGGAGCTCTTCACAGTGAACTCGATGTTCTTGACATAGTGGTTTCAACAGATGCGGTGGAGCATGATTTTGACGCAACCGGATTTGGATACAAACCAGGAGAAATTCCGAGAATGGAAACTTCAATTTTTGAAGCTGACGAAAAGCTTGCACAGGCGGCATACGAAGCTGGGGTAGAAAGTTCAAATGGACACAAGACCCTAAAGGGAAGAATTGCCACTGGAGATATATTTGTAAGCAGTTCGGAAGTGAAGGACAAGCTTGTGGGAGTATTTGGCGGATATTGTGCAGAGATGGAAGGAGCGGCAATAGGTCATGTATGTAATTTGAACAAAGTGCCTTTTGTCATAATAAGAGCCATGTCAGACAAGGCTGACGGAACGGCGCATGTAAACTATAATGAGTTTGTAGAGGTGGCGGCCCATAACTCAAAAAACATAGTTCTTGCGATGCTTAAAAAAATATAGAGTATGAGATACGGGGGGAGAAATTTGAATTTAATACTTATAGTCGTACTTGTCATAATAGACCAGCTTTCGAAGCTTTGGGCACTGCTTAAGCTTTCGGATATAGGTTCTATTCCTGTGATAAAAAATATATTCCACCTGACTTATGTCGAAAACAGGGGTGCGGCTTTCGGGGTTTTGCAGAATAAGAGATTTTTATTTATAATATTGACTTTGGCTGTTGTAGGTTATATAGTATATTTTCTTTATTCGAACAAGGGGCTTAACATATACGTCAAAATCTCACTCAACCTTATTGTGGCGGGGGCTATAGGAAACCTTATAGACAGAGTGAGGCTTGGATTTGTTGTGGACTTTTTTGACTTCAGGATATGGCCGGTATTTAATGTGGCTGACATATGCGTGGTTGTTGGCGGATGCATGCTCGCTTATATAATGCTCTTTAGGAGCGACCTTATAGGCGACAACTAGGAGGTATTTTTTAAAGTATGGAAATTAGAAGCTTTTGTGTCATGGAAGATGAAGAAGGAGTAAGGCTTGATGTGTTCCTTTCGGAGCAGCTCGAGGACATGTCAAGGTCATATGTTCAAAAGATTATAAAGCAAGGGCTTGTGAAAGTCGGAGAAAAGGTTGAGAAGGCAAAATACATCGTAAGTGAAAATGAGATCGTTGAAATAAACATACCGGAGCCTAAATGCCTTGAAGTAAAACCTCAGGATATAGACATAGACATAGTGCATGAAGACGATGACATAATAGTTGTAAACAAGCCCCAGGGAATGGTTGTCCATCCGGCGCCAGGAAACTATGAGGGGACCCTTGTCAATGCTGTTATGCATCGCTGCAGGGGAAACCTTTCATCTATAAATGGTGTCATAAGGCCGGGGATAGTCCACAGGATAGACAAGGACACTTCAGGGCTTTTGGTCATAGCAAAAAACAACAATGCCCACAATGGCCTTGCTCAGCAGTTTAAAGACCATTCCATAGAAAGGACGTATGAGATGGTGTGTGTGGGTAATGTCAAGCAGGACGAGTTCACAGTGGATCTTCCAATAGGGCGAAATCCATCAAATAGGCTTAAAATGGCAGTGGTAAAGGGCGGTAAGGATGCGGTGACGCACTTCAAGGTTATAAAGAGATTTGAAGGATACACACACCTCAAGGCGAATCTTGAAACGGGGAGGACTCACCAGATAAGGGTCCATATTTCAAATAGGAACACTCCTCTTTTGGGAGATCCGGTATATGGAATCAAAAAAAGTAAATTCAAGCTTGATGGACAGCTTTTGCATGCAAGGACTCTGGGATTTGTCCATCCGAGAAGCGGTGAATATATTCAGTTTGACTCCGAGCTTCCAGAATACTTTGAAAATATAATTAAAATACTTGAAAGCAACTATGGTCTATGATACAATTATCAAGATGAATAAATTGGTCCTTTAAATCAGTTCAGAGAAACTGACAAGGAGTTGTGCATCGGGCTTACTTTGTGTGCAAACAACAGGCTCCCTGTCAGACAGGGAGTCTTTTTTGATGGGTACAAAGAAAATAAATGTTGCATGATTTTGAAGGGAGGCCTTGTATGAAGGAAAAAGCTCAGATAATGGATGAAAAGGCTGTGCTTAGAGCTATTACGAGAATAAGCCATGAAATAATAGAAAAGAATAAAGGTGTTGAGGATATCGTCCTCATAGGCATAAGGACAAGAGGTGTTCCTCTTGCAAGGATGATACAAAAGAAGATAAGGGAAATAGAAGGTGTCGATGTTTCGATAGGCCAGGTAGACATAACCCTGTACAGGGATGACCTGAGCAAGGAGGAACTTGATCCTGTGGTTCACGGTTCGCAGATAGATTTTGACATAAATGAAAAAATTGCAATACTTGTGGACGATGTGCTATTTACAGGCAGGACTGTAAGGGCTGCAATGGATGCTGTAATGGATCACGGAAGGCCCAGGGCAATACAGCTTGCAATACTTGTGGACAGAGGCCACAGGGAGCTTCCTATAAGACCTGACTATGTTGGAAAAAATGTTCCGACTTCGAGAAATGAAGTCATAAGCGTACAGCTTGAAGAAATAGATGAAGCAAACAATGTTTCAATATATGAAAAGTAAAAGGGTTTCAGGTCTTTTAAATCAGTACAGAGATACTGGAAAAGGGAGAACGATTATTCTCCCTCCTTATAAAAAAAGGAGGAATTATTAATGGCGGAAAAAACAATGGTTTCAGGAGAAACTACAATGGGAGAGACAGCTTTAAAATCGGCAAGAAAAGTGATACTTGCAATGCAGCACCTTATAGCGATGTTCGGGGCTACGGTTCTGGTACCGATACTTACAGGGCTTGACCCGTCAGTAGCTCTAATGTCTGCGGGTATAGGAACTCTGCTTTTCCATCTTGTGACAAAGGGAATGGTTCCGGTATTCTTGGGATCGAGTTTTGCATTCATTCCAGTTATAATAACGGTAAAAGAAGCCTATAATGGAGATTTGACATATGCACAGGGCGGAATAATGGCCGCAGGTGTCGTATATATAATAATGTCTTTGCTTGTTAAAAAATTCGGGGTAAAGAGAATAAAAAGCTATTTTCCACCACAAGTTATAGGACCAATGATAATAGTCATAGGACTTAATCTTGTCCCAGTTGCAGTAGGCATGTATTCAAGCAATGTAATGGTGGCTACGGCAACTCTTTCGATAGCTCTGGGAATAACATTCCTGGGAAGAGGATTCATAAAGCAGCTTGCAATACTTATAGCGGTGATTTCAGGATATGTGTTGTCGCTTCAAATAGGTCTTGTAGATACTCAGGCCATAAAAGAAGCAGCGTGGATAGCAAAGCCTAATGTGACTACTCCAAAATTTGAAATCGGAGCCATTGCTATAATAGCACCGGTAGTGCTTGCAGTATTCATGGAGCACATAGGAGACATAACTACAAACGGAGCGGTAGTAGGAAAGAATTTCATAGAAAATCCAGGCCTTAACAGAACTCTTCTTGGAGACGGCCTTGCGACTCTTGTTGCCGGATTCCTTGGAGGACCTGCAAATACTACTTACGGAGAAAACACGGGTGTGCTTGCAATAACTAAAAACTATGATCCTTCTATAATAAGAATAACAGCGGTCCTTGCCATAATACTTGGCTGTGTAAGTAAAGTGGGAACATTTCTTCAGACGATACCGGTTCCTGTAATGGGGGGAATAAGCCTTATGCTGTTCTCGATGATATCGTTCATAGGATTCAAAACGCTTAAAGACAGCAAAATAAATTACAGTCCTTCGAATATAGCTATAATAGCAGTGATAATATTCATAGGGCTTGGATCGGGATATATAGAAAAGCATTTTGGAATCTCAATGGGTATATCTATAACTGAATCAGTTAAGATAACAGGACTAAGCCTTGCTGCAATAGTAGGAATAGCGCTTAATAAGATTCTAAATAGAAATGAGAAATCTGAAATAGCTGCTTAATATGTGAATTGCAAAAACCTCCTCTTATGACAGATTCGTAAGAGGAGGTTTTTCTTTTACTGAACCGTTTAAAATGCTATAATAAATTTTGTGTGCTATTAGTCATACAGTATGAATATATAAGGAGACTGAAAGAATGAACAAAAGATATTACATAGTCATGGGATTTGCTCTTTTTTCAACATTTTTCGGAGCTGGAAACCTCATATTTCCAATTTACCTTGGAAATCAGTCAGGGCAGGGCTGGCTTATGTGCATGGCCGGATTCCTGCTTACAGGAGTTGGAATACCAATACTGGGGGTAATAGCTTCGGCTAAGGCAGGAAAATCAGTGGAAGATCTTACAAAGCATGTAGGCAGAAATTTTGGCAAGTATTTGGGTGCGGTTATAATGCTCATAATAGGGCCCATATTCGCGGTCCCAAGGACAGGAGCAACGGTTTATGAAATGGCGGTGCTGCCGGTTTTTCCGCAGGCGAGCAAGCTTGTTGTGCTGGGGGCATATTTTATACTGACTTTTTTGATAATTGTGAATAAGGGAAAAGTCATGGACAAGATAGGAAAGGTGCTTACGCCGGTGCTGTTAACGGTAATATTTGTGATAATAGCGAAGGGAATATTTTTGCTGAGAGGCAGATTTGCGCCTGCTTTTTCAGCACAACAGTTTTCAATTGGATTTAAAGAAGGATACCAGACAATGGATGCCCTCGGATCAATACTTATGGGAGGATTTGCAATAGGGATGCTTATTGACAAGGGCATATCTAACAGGGATGAGCAGTTTAAAATATCTGCAAAGGCAGGGCTTGTAGCGGCAATTGGACTGTCGATTGTGTACGGAGGACTCATGTTTGTCGGGGCTAACCTTGTAGATGTACAGGAAGCCTCAAGGACAGACCTTTTTGTAGTGGCAGTTGACAGAATACTTGGACAAAAAGGAAAGATGGTGATGAGCCTTACGGTTATGCTTGCGTGTCTTACCACTTCTGCAGGGCTTACGGCAATGGCGGGAGGCTTTTTTTCGGGTATTTCAAATGGGAAACTGTCTTACAAGTGGGTTGTGGCTGTGTGCGCAGTTGTCAGCTTCGGAGTATCCAATCTGGGAGTGGATGCTATAGTTGGTCTTGCGGTTCCAATACTGCTTGTGGTATATCCTGTGGTAATATCTATAGTTATTATGAGCGTATTTGACAATATGATTGCAAACAAAATGGCCTACAAGGCCGCTATGGCTGTTGTATTGCCTATAGGAACAGCCCAGGCTCTTTCAAGTGCCGGGATAGAGTTTTTAGATGCTTCGCCGATTCTGGCTTACTTGCCGCTTTCAGAATTTGGGCTTGAATGGCTGTTGCCGTGTACTGCCGTGGTTGTGATTTCTTCGCTTATCAGGGACAAAAAAAGATTGAGGCTACGCTAAAAGCGTAGCCTCATATAAAACAGCCTGGAGAGATTTATTAGCTCTTGTGGCTGTTTTGTTTTATTTTTGTAAACTCTTCTTCAGAAGGTGTAACGTATACGGTTTTGTTTGTCTCGTATATTACCATTCCGGGTTTTGAGCCACTTGGTTTTTTGACGTTCTTTCGCTCAGTGTAGTCAACGGGCACTTTTGCCGACATTTTGGCCTTGCTGAAGTAGGCCGCCAGTGTTGCGGCTTCAAGCACTGCCTGTTCGCTTGCTTCGCCGTCGTCTGTCTTTATTATGACGTGTGAGCCCGGGATGTTCTTTGTGTGAAGCCAAACATCGGAAGGAGACGCTATTTTAAGTGTAAGCCTGTCGTTTTGCTTGTTGTTTTTGCCTACAAGAATTTCGAATCCGTCGGAAGAAAAGAAGTGAAGCGGTTCTGACTCCTTAGAGGCAGAAGGTTTTGGATCCTTTTTCTTTTTAACCCTGTCTTTGACGAGCCCCTCGGCTATAAGTTCATTTCTTATCTCCTCTATTTCACTTATGTTTTCGCAGTTTTCTATGCTGTAGAGCACGTTTTCAAGATAGTCAGCCTCTGCCTTTGTCATTTTTATCTGGTCTGAAAGCATTATTGATGCATTTTTGAGTTTGCTGTATTTTTTGAAGTATTTTTGTGCGTTTTCAGACGGGGTCAGGTTTTTGTTTAGTTTCACAGTGATCTCGCCCCCATTTTCATCGTAAAAATTTTGGAGAGAGATCTCTTCCATTCCCTTTTGTATCATATATATATATGATGTTATAAGTTCGCCCTGCAGCTTGAAGTGAGGGGCGTTTTGAGCTTCCAAAAGCTCTTCATTTTGCTTTTGGAGTTTTTTGTATAGCCTGTCGAGCTTGTTGGATATGTTTTTCCTGAGATTTATTGTTTTTTGCTTTATTCTCTCTTTGTTATCCCTTTGAGTATAGTATTTTTCAAGTATGAAGCTAGGGCTGGAGCTTTCTATATATGAATACGACGAATACATAGTGAGCCTTATGCAGCTGAATGCTATGAGGGAGTCTGTGGCCCTGTCTATTGATATGCATGGGCTGAATATCTTGTTTTTAAGCTGCCCGAAGACTCTTGTGAATGAATCATATATCTTTTCGATCTCAAAGCTTTCGAGGCTCATGGCTGGCGAGGATTCATCGACAGACGCCCGATGCAGGATCTCCCTCGAAACCAGAGGGCTTATGCCTTTGAAAGACTGGTATACAGACTTGAATACGGGAGCGTTTGAGCCTCTTATTACTTCTGAAAACTTTGAAAGTGGTATCTCGTCCATAGGATTCAGTTTGTCCTGGGGAGGTGGAGACATGTATCTATTTCCGGGAAGCACCTGCCTGTAGCTGCTTATGCTCAGGGGAACCCTTTTAATGGAGTCGACTATTTTATTTTCGAGTGAGTCGACAAGTATTATATTGCTGTGCTTGCCCATTATTTCTATTATAAGGTTCATATTCTTTTTGTTCTTGAGCTCGTCATAGACCTCTACTGTTATGCTTATTATTCTTTCGAAGTCAGGTTGGGTAACATCGACTATTCTCCCGCCTGTAAGACTCTTTCTAAGAAGCATGCAAAAAGTGGGTGGAACTCCCGGATTTTCTTTAGGGGGCTCGCTTGTTATATAGGCCCTGGGATTGGAAGAGCTTGCGCTTAAAAGAAGTTTTATGGATTCTCTTTGCTTTCTTATGTGAATCAGTATCTCATCCTTTTCGGGCTGGTATATCTTGTCTATTTTCGCACCTGCAAGAGCATTGGAGAGCTCGTCTGCAAGCGAATATATGAATACTCCGTCTAATGCCATTATAATCCTCCAATAGTAATTTTTTTGTTGGAAACCGCAGTAATAATATGATTTTATCACTAAGCTGGAATATTGTCGACTTGAGAGGGAGATTAAGGCCGGACTTATTCATACTGTTCATATGCCGTTTGCTAAAGATTGATATTATTCAGAAGTGCTATAGGTGAAATTATGCCAGATTTACTTTTATTTTTTATGCTTGGGATATATAAATTGATGAAAATTGTTATACAATACTATAGAAAGTTGCAATTGTAATATACTATGAATTAAAGGAGTGATTTTTTTGCCTGAAGATAGGATTAATAAAATAAGCTGTGGCAATTATAGATGCGAAATTGAAGTTGCTCTTGAAATTATATCAGGAAAATGGAATGCTTTGATATTATGGACTCTTGGGACACAGGGCACCAAAAGATTCGGGGAGCTGAAAAGGTCTTTGTCGGGAATTACTCAAAAGATGCTGACTCAGCAGCTTAAAACCCTTGAAAAATATGGAATAGTCGAAAGAACTGCTTATCCTGAAGTTCCTCCAGTAGTGGAGTACTCACTTACTGAAAGGGGGCAAAAGCTCATCCCTATATTTAAAGAACTGGATGAATGGGGAAAAGAGTATATTGAATATAGGAAAAATTTATAATGCAAAAAGCTGGGCGAAACTTCGCCCAGCTTTTTGCATTATAAATTTTGAAAAGGTTACTATTAAGCTCCGTAGTAAGCTTTCTTAAAAAGTTCTTTCATCTGATCAGCAGATATATCTCTTGGATTAGTACTTGTACATGGGTCAGCCACTGCGTTTTTAGAAATATCATCAAGCACAAATTGGAAATTATCTTCAGCAATGCCAAACTCCTTAAGAGTAGCCGGTATGTTCATAGCGCTGTTTAGGTCTCTTACGAACTGAACTAAAGATTCAACAAGCTCTTTATCAGTAGATCCTGAAAGGCCTAGTCTTCTTGCTACATCTGCATATTTAGCTCTTGCAACTTCTGCATTGAACTCTATTGCAATCGGAAGATAGATTGCATTCGCACATCCGTGCTCTATGTTGAATATCTTGCCCGTCTTATGAGCCATGCTGTGTACAATTCCCAGTATTGCATTAGAAAATGACATTCCAGCCAGGCACTGAGATATATGCATTTGAGCTCTAGATCTTTCATCGCCTTTGAAAGATTCTATAAGGTAATCCTTTATCATTTCTATAGACTTCATGGCAAGTGCGTCAGTTAGATCGTTGCTCATAGTAGACACATATGCCTCAAGCGAGTGAGTAAGTGCATCCATACCAGTGTGAGCAACTAGTTTAGCGGGCATAGACTGGGCCAAGTCTGTATCAACTATCGCTATGTCAGGTGTTATGTTAAAGTCTGCTATTGGATATTTTATTCCGGTTTCGTTGTCAGTGATTACAGCAAAAGATGTAACCTCGCTACCTGTTCCGCTTGTTGTAGGTATTGCAGCGTATTTGGATTTTTGTCTTAACTCAGGAAGGTTGAACGGCTTTGCAGCTTCTTCGAATGTGAATTCTGGATACTCATAGAAAATCCACATTGCTTTTGCAGCGTCCATTGGAGATCCTCCGCCCAGTCCTATTATCCAGTCAGGCTGGAATTTGTCCATAACCTGTACACCTTTCATTACTGTCTTTACAGAAGGATCAGCTTCTACGCCCTCTATTAGAACAGTTTCCATTCCAGCGTATTTAAGATTTTTTTCAACCTTTTCAAGTGCGCCATTTTTCTTTACAGAGCTTCCACCTATTACAATTGCCGCCCTTTTGCCCTTTAGATTCTTAAGTTCATCAACAGTTCCCTGTCCGAAATATACATCTCTTGGTATTGTAAATCTTGCCATATTAATTCCTCCTAATTATTATTAATTGATTATAAAGAATCAATTGAAATTTTATTTTGCATCCTCTCGTCTCACTGCTATTGCATTTGTTTCCCGAGGACAGTTATTATTCTAAATCACGGCCAACGTATTGTGAAGTACGCACTTTTTCGTATGGTAGTTCCTATTTCGAACCCTAGTTTCCAAAATGTAACCACCATGATTCATTGAAAATTGACGGATTCTCTTACAATTTAAAGTCATTTTCGACTATTATAAATTGTGGGATTAACAAATAGAGAAACTATAGATTGAGTCAGATTTGTTTCTGAAAATCGCGGCATTAAAATAGTGTTGATTGATTTTCGATAATTAAATAGTATTTATATCGCAACATTCTTAAAATGTGAATGAAGGGAATCCCTTATAAAGCTCTATTAAAAACAGTGGACTTTTAAAGAGAAATCAATCCATATTCATATAAAGGATTGAATACAGATTAAAAACGTGTTAAGATTTTTTATAGAGATGGGATTGCTTCGGTTTGGTTTATTTAATAGCCATGCGGCCGAAAGACATCCTCTTTTTTTATATGTTTTTCATGAATTTACATTTTATATATAATTGAAAGAGTCAAAAGGTGAAACTCCAATATATTTGTGAATTTTACTTTGAACTATTAAAATATATTATGTATAATATATCAGTATGGGAGGCGTGGCCGTGGTTAAATTTGCGAAGCTTCATGGCGCTGGAAATGATTTTATAGCGATTGATGGGATGAAAGAAGAAACTTGGGATTATTCAGAGCTTGCACAAAAGGCATGCCACAGAAGGTTTGGTGTTGGGGCGGACGGGCTGCTTGTCGTGAAGCCGTCTGAGACTGCAGATTGTTTCATGCTCTACTACAATGCTGATGGAAGCAGGGCTAACATGTGTGGAAACGGTCTCAGGTGTTTTGTGAAGTTTGTGCGTGACAGCGGCATAGTGGAGGCGGACAGGTTTAAAGTTGAAACATTTGCCGGAGTGTTTGACGTGCAGGCCAATACTGTAGAGGGCAAGGTAAAAAGCGTCAATGTCAAAATGGTAGGCGCTATACTCGAACCAAAGCAAATACCTGTTGACTATGAAGGGGAAAAATTCATACAGCAGAAAATAACTGTTTCGGGCAGAGAGGTCGAGGTATCGTCTGTGCTTGTAGGGGTTCCTCACACCATGGTGTTTGTGGATGATGTGGACATGGACGAGGTCTTGACTCTTGGGCCGAAAATTGAAAAGCATGCTGTTTTCCCAGAAGGTACGAATGTCAACTTTGTAAAAGTCGTTGACAGGGAGAACCTTGTGGTTTATACATGGGAGAGGGGATGCGGACATACCCTGGCGTGTGGAACGGGCATATGTGCGTCGGCATACGTTTCAAATCTCGTAGGCCTTTGCGACGAACGTGTGGCTGTTGAGTCACCTGGAGGCAGGCTTTATATAGAAATAAAGGACGGCGTCATATACATGGACGGTCCGGCCGTGAAAATTTGCGAAGGCATACTGGAGGTGTAAGACATGGCCATAAGCATGACCGGTTTTGGAAGAGGCGAGCACAAGGACGAGAATTACCACTTCACTGTGGAATGCAAGACTATAAACCATAGATATTTGGACATAAACATAAGGATGCCAAGAAAGATATCCTTTTTTGAAGAAAAGATAAGAAACCATGTGAAAAAGTTCATCAAAAGAGGAAGAGTTGACATATATGTTGGCATGCAGCTTGTCGGAGAAAGCGCAGTAAGCCTGAATCTCGATTCGAATCTTGCGAAAGAGTATTTTGATATCTTAAACAAGATAGAAGAGATTACAGGAGCTAAAAACGACATAACAGTTTCAAACATATCCAAGTTTCCAGATGTCATAAAAGTTGAGGAAAAAAGAGAAGACGAAGATGTGATATGGAAAAGCCTTCAGCCTGCGCTAAACGAATCAATAGACACAGTATCTAAGATGAGAGCTGTGGAAGGTGAAAAACTTGCACAGGACATAGAAATGAGATGCGGCTTGATGCAAGACTACATATCGCAAGTGGAAAAGCTTTCACATACCGTTGCTTTAGAATACAAGGAAAAGCTTTCGGCGAGGGTTAAGGAAATGCTCGAAGGTTCAGTTGTTCTTGATGAGAACAGACTGAGCCAGGAAGTGGCGTTCTTTGCTGACAGAAGCAGCATAACTGAAGAGGTTGTAAGATTTAACAGCCATATAATTCAGATTAAGGATACAATAAAGTCTAATGACTCAATAGGAAGAAAAATAGACTTTTTGATACAGGAGATGAACAGAGAGGCCAACACCGTAGGCTCAAAGTCATCGAATATAGACATAACAAAAACAGTCGTAGAAGTGAAAAGCGAGCTTGAAAAAATAAGAGAACAGATCCAAAATATAGAGTAGGAGGCTGAACATGGCTATAAAGCTTGTAAACATAGGTTTTGGAAACATAGTATCTGCTAACAGAATAGTTTCCATAGTGAGCCCAGAATCGGCGCCTATAAAAAGGATAATACAAGAGACAAGGAAAAAGGGAACGCTCATAGATGCCACATATGGACGTAGGACAAGAGCGGTGATATTCACCGACAGCGAATATGTTATACTTTCGGCTGTACAGCCGGAGACGGTGGCGCATAGGCTTGAAAATAAGGAAGATCATCACAATGATCATCACCATGAGGACAGAAAGGAAGAAATACATGAATAAAAAAGGCATTCTGATAGTCATATGTGGACCTTCAGGTGTGGGAAAAGGCACAATATGCAAGAAGTTTCTGACAAAGAACACAGACATAAAGCTTTCAATATCTGCAACCACAAGAAGCCCAAGAGATGGCGAACAGCATGGAGTTAGCTACTACTTCCTTGACACTCAAAAATTCGAGGATATGATAGAAAAAGACGAGTTCCTTGAATACGCAAGAGTATATGATAACTGCTACGGGACACCAAAACAAGCGGTTTTTGAAAACCTGGAAAAGGGTGAAGACGTACTTTTGGAAATAGACATACAAGGAGCAATGCAGGTGAAGGAGAAATATCCTGATGGTGTGTTCATATTCATACTGCCGCCATCGCTTGAGGAGCTGAAAAACAGAATAGTCAATAGGGGAACCGAGACTGAAGAGTCACTTAAGAAGAGGTTTGGAAGTGCATTCTCGGAGATAAGCAAGATAGAAAATTTCGACTACTATCTTGTCAACAATGACCTTGATAAGGCTGTACAGCAGCTTGAAAGCATAATAATGGCGGAAAAAAACAGGGTTTCAAGATATAAAGAGTGCATACTTAAAAAATTCGAGGAGGAACTATAAATGCTATATCCATCAATAAACGATTTGCTTGACATAATGGAAAACAGATACTATCTTGTGATAGCTGTTTCGAAGAGGGCTAGACAGATAATAGACGAACAAAGAGAAGGAACAATTGCTTGTAACGACAAGCCTGTAAATATCGCTACAAACGAAGTCGCAGCTCATGAAATAGTAGTGGAAAAGCCAGATATTGAAATGGGAGAGCTGCAAGACCAGCTGTAGGCTATTCGAAAAAAATAAATAGTAATTATGTATTTTAAATGTGATTTGTTATTTATTTTTAAATATCTAAAAGAAAACAGGGAGAAGGGATGAAATGCTTTCAGGCAAAAACATAGTAATAGGAGTGACCGGAGGCATAGCTGCATACAAGGCGTGTGACATTGTAAGCAGGCTTAAAAAACTCGGAGCAGGTGTTGATGTAATAATGACAGCTTCCGCGGCGGAATTTGTATCGCCGCTTACATTTCAAAGTTTGAGCCAAAATCCTGTAACAACTGATATGTTTGAAAGGCCTTTAAACTGGGATATAAAGCACATATCGCTGGCTCAAAAGGCGGATATGTTTTTAATAGCTCCGGCGACAGCCAACATAATAGGCAAGATTGCAAATGGAATTGCGGATGACATGCTCTCTACAACTGTAATGGCCGCAAAATGTCCTGTGCTTATAGCTCCGGCCATGAACACGGGAATGTATGAAAATGCGGTAGTGCAAAAAAATATAAAAATGCTCCAAAATCTTGGATACCAATTTATAGAGCCTGAATCGGGAAGGCTTGCATGCGGAGATGAAGGCAAGGGCAAGCTTGCTTCGCCGGAAAGCATAGTCGCAAGGATTATAGAGCATTTTATGCTGGGAGAAAAGCTCAGAGGAAAGAATATTCTAGTTACCGCAGGCCCGACTATAGAGCCAATAGACCCCGTAAGGTATATAACGAACAGGTCTACAGGCAAAATGGGATATGCAATAGCCGCTGCCGCTGCTAAAAGAGGTGCAAATGTCACACTGGTATCGGGAAAGACCCATATTGATCCGCCAAGTGGAATTTCAAAATTCATAAGCGTGGAATCGACCATTGACATGCAAAAGGCGGTTATGGAAAACTTTGAGGAAAACGACGCCATAATAAAGTCTGCGGCAGTTGCGGACTACAGGCCGAAAAATGTGGCGGATGAAAAAATAAAAAAGAGCGAAGGCAATCTTATTATAGAGCTTGAGAGAAATCCTGACATACTCAAGGGGCTTGGTGAGATAAAAGGCTCAAAAGTGCTTGTTGGATTTGCGGCTGAAACAAATGATTTGATCCAAAATGCAAATGCGAAGATAAAAAAGAAGAATCTGGACTTTATAGTTGCAAATGACCTGACTAAAGAAGGAGCCGGGTTTGCAGTGGACACAAATATAGTTAGCATAATAGAAAAAAACGGCGATATTACAAAATTTCCTAAAATGAGCAAGGATGAACTTGCAAATGTTATAATAGACAAAGTGACACTGCTATTACAAAAATAGGCATCCTATGGATGCTTATTTTTGTTATGTGAGGTCTTTACAATCGAAGGAGATTTTTTATGAAAAATTTAGTTGAAGCAGTAGTCAGCAACAATTCCTACAATACTGACAGGTTGTATACTTATGAGATTGGGGACGAGCTAAAGGAAAGCATAAGGCCGGGGCAAAGGGTGCTAGTGCCATTTGGAAGAGGAAACAAGCCGGTTGAGGCCTATATATTCAAGATGCTCGGTCAAAAGGATACCGACTTTAAGGTCAAAAAAGTCATTGAAATTGCAGACTATGATCCCGTTCTCACAAAAAAACAGCTGGATGTTGTAGAATGGATGAGAGAAAATTATATATGCACGTATATGGATTGTATAAATGCGATATGTCCCAAAGGCATAGGGCTTGAAAACTACAAGGCGGCAGTGCTCAAAAATGCGGCATACGAGCCGCTTTCTGAAAAAGAATCAATTATAATAGGGCAGCTTCAAAAATCGGGCTTGGTTTCAATTGAAAAGCTCACAGGAAAATTTGAAAATGCTAAAAAAATTATTGCAGCGCTTGAAAAAAAAGGTGTCATAGATATTGTATGGGACTATAAAAAGCTTGAAAACAAAAAATATATGGAAACGGTGAGTCTGTGCATCGATTATGATGACATAGACATAAAAATAGAGCAGCTCAAAAAGCAAAGGGCACACAAGCAGGCGGAGGTTGTGGAGTTTTTAAGGTATAACGATGGGTGCATAAAAAGCGACCTTAAGCAGATTGTCGGAGCTTCACAGGCCACCATAAAATCGCTTTTGCAAAAAGGCATAGTGCGGATTCAAAAAGAGGAATATTATAGGGAGCCGGAGCAGCAGCACATGGAAGAGTCTGATATAACGCTAAATTATGAACAGCAGGCGGCTGTAAAACAGATTGAAAGTGGATTGCTGGAAGGATTTTCAAAGCCCGCAGTTCTTCACGGAGTTACGGGAAGCGGAAAGACACAGGTGTATATAGAGGCGATTGAAAAGGCAGTTTCACTTGGAAAAGAGTGCATAATGCTTGTGCCTGAAATTGCGCTTACTCCACAGACTGTTTCAAGATTCAAAGCCAAATTCGGAGACAATATAGCGGTAATTCACAGCGGACTGTCAGCAGGTGAAAAATACGACCAGTGGAGAAAAATGAAAAAGGGCCATGCAAAGGTGTGCATAGGCGCGCGCTCTGCTATATTTGCTCCGTTTGAAAATATAGGACTTGTCATAATAGATGAATTCCATGAAAGTTCATATAAGTCGGAAATGTCTCCTAAATATGATACAATAGAACTGTCAAAAATCATATGCGAAATGCATGGCGCCGGCCTTGTGCTAGGATCGGCTACGCCTTCTGTAAAAGAGTACTACATGTGTAAAAATGGAGAATATGATATAATAAGGTTAGAAAACAGGGCGAACAATAAATTGCCCCCGGAAATAGAAATCATAGACATGAAAAGGGAAATCGACATTGGAAACAGAGGCATTTTCAGCAGAAGGTTTATAAAGCTTTTGGGGGATGCTCTTGACAGAAAAGAGCAGGCGATAATATTCCTTAACAGAAGGGGATATTCCAATTTTGTGTATTGCACAGAGTGTGGATTTGTATTAAAGTGTAAAAGGTGCGACATATCCATGACTTATCACAAGGACATAGGAGGCGTGAAATGCCACTACTGTGGACATAAGGAAAAGATGCCGCAATTATGCCCGGAGTGCGGAGCAAATGCACTTGAAACCGGAGGGGTTGGAACTCAAAAAGTTGTGGATGAGATAAAAAGCATTTATCCCAAAAGCAGGGTTTTAAGGATGGACAGGGACACGACGTCGAAAAAGGGTGCACATGCTAAGATAATTCAAAAATTCAGAAGCAAAGAGGCCGACATACTTATAGGCACGCAGATGATAAGCAAGGGGCATGACTTTCCGCATGTGACATTTGTGGGAGTGGTGTCAGCGGACGCTACACTCAACTATCCCGACTACAGAAGCTCTGAAAAGACATTTCAGCTTATAACACAGGTTTCGGGAAGGGCCGGAAGGGCAAGTCTTCCAGGCGTTGTGGCCCTTCAGGCTAACGATACAACCCACTACTCAATACAGCACGCAAAGGACTATGATTACGAAGGCTTTTATGAAAAGGAGATAAGGCTCAGAAAGGCATTTAGATATGAACCTTTTGGAAACATTTTGAGCATAGTGGTTTCAGGCAGAAGCAAAAACAGCGTAATTAACAATATATACAAGATACATGAGGGCATGACGTATGTGCTTGCAAAAAAAGGATTTGAAGATTTTTCTTTTATAATGGGACCAAGTGAATGCCCCATGGCATTTATAAATATGAAGCACAGATGGCAGATGGTGATCAGGGACGATGGAATAGACGTTGAATTCTTAAAGAAAATAGTGCGATTTGTATGTATTACAAAGCGCTCAAATATAATAGACGAAGATGTAAGTGTAAGTATAGACATCAATCCGTCTAGCATAATGTAAAACAGTGCTTATTTAAACGAGGAGGAATATGCAATGGCAACAAGGATAATAAAGACAGATGGAGATCTGGTTTTAAGAAAAAAATCAAGAGTGGTTGAAAAGATAGATGATAGGATAGCGCAGCTTCTTGACGACATGAACGAGACTATGGTAGAGGCGGACGGAGTGGGCCTTGCAGCGCCACAGGTTGGAATACTAAAGAGAATAGTCATAATAGATGTAGGAGACGGGCCTATAGAGATGATAAATCCCGAAATAGTGGAGTATGACGGAGAGCAGTTTGGAGACGAAGGGTGCCTTAGCGTTCCTGGCAAATTCGGAAAGGTGAGAAGGCCAAACTGGGTAAGAGTCAAATTCCAGGATAGAAGAGGGGAACATGTAGAGCTTGAGGGAGAAGAGTTGTTTGCAAGAGCTGTTTTCCACGAACTGGACCACTTGGAAGGAGTACTATTTACAGACAAAGTTGAAGGAAAAATCGAAGGATAAAAACTACTAGGGAAGTGATGATATTGAAAGCAGTATTCATGGGAACACCAGATTTTGCTGTGCCGTGCCTTCAGGTCATGCTGGACGAGGGAATTGAAGTGGCTGCAGTGGTTACACAGCCTGACAAGCCAAAGGGAAGAGGTAAAAAGCTTGCAATGCCGCCTGTAAAAGAACTTGCAATTGAAAATGGAATACAGGTATACCAGCCAAAGCGTGTAAAGGACGGCGAATTCGTAGAAATATTAAGGGAAATAAATCCAGACATAATAGTGGTCGTTGCATTCGGCCAGATACTTTCAAAGGAAATACTTTCGATACCAAAATACGGCTGCATAAATGTGCACGGTTCGCTTCTTCCAAAGTACAGGGGAGCAGCGCCTGTGAACTGGGCTGTAATTAATGGAGAAAAGAAGACTGGAATCACGACTATGTACATGGACGAGGGCCTTGACACTGGAGATATGATACTCAAAAGCGAAGTGGAAATTGGAAATGACGAAACTGCCGGAGAGCTTTACGACAGGCTCTCAAGCCTTGGAGCGCAGGTTTTAAAGGATACAATAAGGGCAGTAAGAGAAGGAAATGCGCCAAGGGAAAAGCAGGATGACTCGATATCGACATATGCACACATGATGGACAAGAGACTTGGGAAAATAGACTGGGATAAGCAGCCAAATGATATAGTAAACCTTGTAAGGGGAACGAATCCATGGCCTGGCGCGCATACAGTTTATAATGAAAATACAATGAAGATATGGGAAGTGGCAGAATACGACATGTGCAGGAGCGACAATGAGCCTGGACGCATAGTCGATGTTTCTAACGAAGGCATAGTGGTATCATGCGCAAACGGGTGCATAATAATCAAGGAAATTCAAATGCCTAACAAAAAGAGGATGAAGGTTTCGGAATACCTCAAGGGAAATGAAATAGAAAAAGGCATATCCCTGGGAGGATAGATATGAAGACTCAATACAAATTCATGAATATTGCAGCAATGCTCACTGTAGTAATAGTCCTTTTAGCTGTGCTTGCAAACATGGTGATTTTGGGGAAATATGAGTCAGTTACAGGAGTGGTTTTGGCTGTACTCAATATACTGGTATTTTCGAGTGTATCTGCGATAATCTACATGAGCTTTGTAGTGTATAGGATATGCAGCGGCGGTATGCCAAAGGGCAGGTCGCTTAAAATCAGCCTTATTGTTTTTTCTGTGATTTTTCCGGTTGTAGTTAGCATTGGAAAACTGCTAAATGTCGATAAGAATGAGATAAGGAGAATATTTGTACAACTTAACAATTCATATATATATTCTCAAAAATATAATTTAAGAGGCGAGGACATAATGTTGCTTTCGCCGCACTGCATACAAAAGAGTTTTTGCAATCTCAAAGTGACTTACGATGTTTCAAACTGCAAGCGATGCGGAAAGTGTAGCGTAGACAGATTTCTCACGCTCAGAGAGAAATATGGCGTCAAGGTATTCGTAGCCACAGGGGGGACTCTTGCAAGAAAGATAATACTTGAAAATAGGCCAAAGGCAATAGTGGCCATAGCCTGCGAGAGGGACCTTACAAGTGGAATACAGGAAGTGATTAAAGTACCTATTTTGGGCGTATACAATGAAAGGCCTAACGGACCGTGCTTTAACACGGAAGTTAATATTGACAACGTTGAAAATGCTATAAAATTTTTTATGGGGGTAGATTAAAGTGTACGGATATCCTTTTTACGATCCTACATTCATAATAATGGTTCCGGCCATAATATTTGCAATATACGCTCAGACCAAAGTCAAGTCGACTTTTGCGAAGTATCTGAGGGTGCCGTCTAAAAAGGGCTATACAGGAGCTCAGGTTGCCCAGTATATGCTCCATTCAAACGGCATAGAAGATGTGCAAATAGAGATGGTGACAGGAGTGCTTTCGGACCACTACGATCCGAGAAGAAAGCGACTTAGGCTTTCAAAAGATGTGTACATGGGAACTTCAATAGCCTCGATATCGGTTGCGGCTCACGAAGTTGGACATGCCATACAGCATGCCAGGGGATATACTCCACTCAAGATTAGAAACAGTCTTGTGCCCGTGGCCAACATAGGTTCTTCCATGGCATGGATATTCATAACGCTAGGGTTTATAATAAGCCCTGCGCTTTTAGACATAGGAATACTGCTGTTTATTGGTGCCGTGCTTTTTCAGATCATGACGCTGCCGGTGGAGTTTAATGCAAGTTCAAGGGCCATAAATGAACTTGGAAGTGCGCATATAATATATGCGGATGAAATAGCTTACAGCAAGAAGGTTTTAAGCGCTGCTGCGCTGACATATGTGGCTGCAACTGCTTCGGCAGTACTTCAGCTCATAAGGCTTGTGCTCATAAGGAATCAAAGAGATTAATAGACTAACGTCCTAAGGGTATCTTAGGACTTCTTTTTTGTAGGGGAGGAAAATAGTTTGGAAAAGAGCAGAATTATAGCACTTGAGACTATAAATGACATAGAAGATAGAGGAATGTATTCGAACATAGCCCTTGGAAAAAGGCTGAGGGGATCGGGACTGTCAGGCAAAGACAGGGGATTTGTAACTGAGCTTGTATATGGAGTGGTTGAAAACAGATATTTTCTTGAAAATGCCATAAGCCAGTTTTCGAAGACTAAGCTTCCAAAGCTCTCGCCAGTCGTGCTGAACATACTTAAAATGGGCGTATATCAGATACTGATTTTGGACGGGGTGAAGGACTTTGCGGCTGTTAATGAAAGTGTTGAGCTTGCGAAAAAATTCAAGCCCAAGACATCAGGCTTTGTTAATGCGGTACTCAGAAATCTAATAAGATCGAAGACCTCGATTAAAATGCCGAATGAGAAAAAAAATCCGGCAAAATACCTTTCTGTGAAATATTCATATGAAGAGTGGATTGCAAAGGAATGGATAAAAACATATGGGGTGGATTTTACAAAAGATCTAATGATAGCCAACATGGAAAGACCATCCTTATATGTAAGGGCTAACACATTGAAAATTACAAGGGACGAACTTGTAAAGAAGCTGAGGGATCAGGAAATAGAATGCGAGACAGTGGGCATGGTTCCTGAGGCTATAAGGGTGAAAGGGATGAAAAACATAGAGTCGAACGAACTCTTTGTACAGGGAATGTTTTTTGTCCAGGACATAAGCTCTATGCTTGTTGCGCATGTTGCAAGCCCTCAAAAAAATATGCATGTTTTGGACGTGTGCAGCGCTCCAGGCGGAAAGACGACACACATGGCGACTCTGATGGAAAACACGGGATGCGTTGAAGCTAGGGATGTGCACGAGCACAAGATTGGCCTTATAAATCAAAATGCAAACAGGCTTGGCCTCAAGAACATAAACGCCAAAATAGCAAATGCGGCGTGCTACCAGGAGGAGCTTGATGAAAAGTTTGACATAGTGCTTGCAGATGTCCCATGTTCTGGTTTTGGAATAATAAGCAGAAAGCCGGAGATAAAGTACAAGGGCAAGGACGAGATAGATCAGCTTCCGAATATCCAAATGGGCATACTTGAGAATGTAAGCAGATATGTAAAAAAAGATGGACTACTCATATACAGTACTTGTACAATAGAATATAAGGAAAACATGGGTGTAGTATCGCAGTTTTTAAAACAAAACAGCGATTATGTACTGGAGCCCATAAAAGAAGTGAGTGTAGATATGGAAACCCAAAAGGACGGGTATATCCAAACTTATCCGAACATACACGGAATCGATGGGTTTTTTATTGCAAAGCTTAGAAAGGTAAGGTAGTAATGGAAAAGATCGATATAAAATCATTTACAGAAGAGCAAGTTAGGGAATATATGAAAACAATAGGTGAAAAGAGCTTTAGGGGAAGCCAGGTTTTCAAGTGGATTTATAATGGTATAAAGGATTTTGATGAAATGAACAACATACCTGCATCGCTTAGGCAGAAACTTTCTCAAAATGCGTATATAGACAATATTCAAATAGAAACAAAGCTTGTTTCGAAAATAGACCAAACGAGAAAATACCTGTTCGAGCTCATGGACGGGAATATAATAGAAAGCGTAATGATGAAGTACAAGCACGGCGTGTCGGCGTGCATATCAACACAGGTTGGTTGCAGGATGGGATGCAGCTTCTGTGCATCTACCGTGGACGGCATGACTAGAAATCTTACGGCATCAGAAATGCTCGACCAGATTATAGGAATACAAGAGGACACGGGCGAGAGGGTTTCCAATGTTGTAATGATGGGAAGCGGAGAACCTCTCGACAATTTTGAGGAGACGGTGAAATTCCTAAGGACCGTAAATGACAAAAACGGGCTTAACATAGGATATAGGCACATAACTCTTTCAACTTGCGGAATCGTGCCGAAAATTTATGATCTGGCCGATATGGAGATTCCAATAAATCTTGCGATATCACTGCATGCGGTGGACAATGCCAGTAGAAAAAAGATAATGCCAATAGCAACTGCATATTCAATAGAGGAAATACTTGATGCCTGCAGGTACTATATAGAAAAGACAAACCGAAGGGTCACATTTGAATATGCAATAATACAAGGGGTGAATGACAGTGAAAAAGAGGCTCTGGCTCTTTCAAGACTTCTTAAGGGGCTTTTGTCACATGTCAATATAATACCTGTCAACAAGATTGACGAAAATGATTATGAAAGACCTTCTAAGGAGGGAGTGGAGAGATTTTCAAAGATACTCTCAAAACATGGCGTAAACGCCACGGTGAGAAGAGAGATGGGAAGCGATATAAATGGAGCCTGCGGCCAGCTTAGGAAGCGAACTATTTCGGGGTGATAATATGATATATAAAGCCGTATCGGATGTAGGGAATGTCAGAAGTGTGAATGAAGATTTTGGGGCTGCGCAGATACTGGGCAGCGGTAAAGATGAAGTAGGCATATTTGCCATAGCTGATGGCATGGGGGGGCACAATAAAGGCGAAGTCGCAAGCCGGATTGCAGTTGAAAATGTCATGGAATATCTGAAAGGCAAAGTTGAGTCTGCAGAAAATGACATTGACTCTATTGTGGTTGAAAATCTTATTAAGTCATATGAGAGTTCAAATGACATGATACTTAAGGAAGCCCAAAAGAGCGAAGCATTTCACGGCATGGGGACAACCCTTACGGTAGCTGTAATTGCAAAAGGCAAAATGTATGTTGGAAATGTTGGAGACAGCAGATGCTATTTGTTTAGTGAAAAAAAACTCCACAGAGTTACAAATGATAACTCACTTGTGCAGGAGATGGTATTAAAGGGGCTTATAACCGAGGAGGAGGCGAGAAGGCATCCGCAAAGAAATATCATAACAAGGGCTGTAGGCCTTGACAAGCCTTTAAAGGTCGATGTATATGAAAGGGATGTAATAAAGGGAGACCATATCCTTCTCACTACAGACGGACTTACGAATATGGTTGCACATGATGAGATGCAAGAAGTGATATTGAACTTTGAAAATATTGATCAAAGCTGTGAAGAACTTTTAAGCAGAGCCAAGGACAGCGGGGGAGACGACAATATTTCTTTGGTTCACATTTTAATATGACTTGGGAGTTGGTGGTACTGTGTTAGGTAAAGTATTAGGGAACAGATATGAGATATTGGAAAAAATAGGCGATGGAGGAATGGCTTTTGTCTACAAGGCAAGGTGCAGGCTTTTGAACAGGATAGTTGCCTTAAAAGTCCTTAGAAGTGAATTTGTTGAAGACGAGGAATTTCTTGAAAAGTTTAAAAATGAAGCGCAATCGGCTGCAAGCCTTACTCAGCAAAACATAGTCAATATATATGACGTGGGTCAGGATGAGGGGGTCCACTATATAGTTATGGAATATGTCGACGGCAAAAGCCTACGAGACATAATAAAAAGTAACAAGAGGATAGGCGAAGCCCAGGCGCTTGATATAGCAAGGCAAATTGCAATGGCGCTTTCACAGGCCCACAAGAAGCACATAATACACAGGGACATAAAGCCGCACAACATACTTGTCAAAGAGGACGGGACTGTAAAAGTTGTGGATTTTGGTATAGCCAAAGCCGTTACGAGTTCTACTGTTACGAATATGGGAAGCGTAATAGGGTCCGTACACTATTTTTCGCCGGAGCAGGCCAAGGGAAGATATGTGGATGAAAGATCAGACCTTTACTCATTGGGGATAGTGATGTATGAAATGCTTGTAGGAAGGGTTCCGTTTAAAGGTGACAGTCCTGTGAATATAGCATTGCAGCATATAAACGAGGAAGTGACATTTCCAGATTTCATAAAAGATGAAATTTCAGAGGACGTAAAAAAACTTGTATTAAAGCTGACTCAGAAAAATCAGTCAAGAAGGTATTTTACAGCAGATGAACTTATAAAAGACATGGATATGATGCGAAGAAATGTAAGCCCCAATTTTGCCCCGCCGAACTATGAAGACTTCAAGACTCAAAAAATCGAAAATCTTGGAGAGGCCATAGAAAAGGCTGAGCTGCAAAGGGAGATAATTATAGAAAGACATTCCGACAATTTTGAAATAACAAAAGACCAAAATTTTCAAAACGAAGAAGACATGGGAGAGTTGGAGATGCCGAAAAAATCGGGCAAAGGACATAAAAAGCTCATAATGATGCTGGCTATAGTCTTGGGATTTGTAGCTTCCGTAGGGTTCACTGCAGGAGGATTTTACATAAAGGAGATGTTGAAGCCCAAGATATACAGTTTGCCAAAACTTGAAAATATGGAATTTGAAGAGGCTGAAAAGATACTGGGTGAAAAGAATATAAAGCTTAGCATGAGAAGAGAAGAATACAGCGACGAAGTTCTCAAAGGGCGCATAATAAGCCAAGAGCCAAAGGCTGGAACGACTGTAAAAGAAGAGTTTGAGGTCAAGGTGGTTGTAAGCAAAGGCGGCAAGGTTTCGCAAGTTCCAAATCTTGAAGGCAAGCAGCTGAACCAACTGACTGGGATATTGAGCGAGGCCAATTTCGAAGAGGGAATTGTCACATTTGAATTCAGCAGCAAGCCGGAAGGAACTATACTTTCACAGGAGCCCAGAGCGCTTTCTAAGGTGGAAGAGGGAAGTTCCATAGACCTTGTTGTGAGCAAGGGTCAGGAAGTGAAGCTGGTAATAGTGCCTCAGCTGGTAGGCGTAAGCTTTGAAGAGGCTAAAAATCTGCTGAGAGACTTGAGACTTGGAAATGTGAGTTATGGGGAAGATAAGTCGCAGCCGAATGGAGTGGTTCTAAAACAGAGCCTCCATGCAGGAAGTAAGGCAGAAGAAAACAGCAGCATGAATCTTGTTGTGAACAAAATAGAGACTAAGGACGAAACCGCAGATGGAAAAACAAATTCAGCTGACAGTAGCAAATCGGAAGGTATGATTAAAAGAAATCTTTCTATAAAGCTTCCTGAAGGCAAGGAAAAAATAAAAGTCGTGGTGAAAGAAACTAAAGATTCTCAGACGAAGATTATATATGATAAAGAGATAAAAGTAGGTGAAACGAACGGGCTTTTAAATGTTCCAATAAAAGGCGAAAGTGGAACGACAAAAGCATATCAAATAACTATAGACGGTGACTCCTATTATGATGGAGAGGTCAACTTTTAGGCGAGGAGAGGTTAGATGGTAGACGGAAGGATAATAAAGGGGATAGGAGGTTTTTATTACGTCGAAACAAGCGAAGGCCTGTATGAATGCAAGGCCAGAGGGATATTCAGAAAGAAGAAGGAAACCCCGCTTGTAGGAGACCTGGTTGAGATTTCAGTTGTCGACGAATACGAAAAAAAAGGCGTTATAGAAACTATTAAAAAGAGGAAAAATGAGCTGATAAGGCCAAGCATAGCAAATGTTGATATGGCGGTAATTGTGTTTGCTGCCAAGAATCCCGATCCGAATCTTTCTCTCATAGACAGGTTCATAGTGCTTGCGGAGAGGGAGTTTCTTGACATAGTCATATGCATAAATAAAATAGATGTGGATGAAGAAAAAGACTATATGAAAATAAAGAGCATATATGAGTCATGTGGGTATAAAGTAGTGATTTCGAGCACCAAAAAAGGCATAGGCATAGAGGAACTCAAGGAGCATATGGATGGAAATGTCGTGGTGCTGGCAGGTCCCTCGGGAGTTGGAAAATCAAGTTTGCTTAATGCCATAGACGAGAGGCTTCAGCTAAAGACTGGGGAAATAAGCGAAAAACTCGGAAGAGGAAAGCACACTACAAGACATGCGGAGCTCATGGACTTTGGAGCAGGTACAATGATTGCAGATACTCCGGGTTTCAGTTCACTCAGCTTGAATCACATAGATGAAAAAGAGCTCAAGGAATATTTTTCAGAGTTTGCGGAATATGCAGAAGAGTGCAGATTCCACAGCGACTGCATACATGAAAATGAACCGAGCTGTGCAGTTAAAAATGCCGTGGAAGATGGAAATCTTTTCAAGGAAAGATATGACAGTTATATACAGCTTTTAAATGAAATAAGAAATAACAACAGGAGGAGCAGAAGATGATAAAATTGGCACCGTCGATACTTTCGGCAAATTTCGCAACACTTTTGGATGATGTAAGAAAGGTTGAGGAGGCAGGCTGTGAATTCCTGCACATAGATGTTATGGACGGACATTTCGTTCCCAACATAACAATAGGGCCGCTTGTGGCAAAGGCTCTTAAAAAGAGCAATGTGGACATGGTGTTTGACGTTCACCTTATGATTGAAAACCCTGACAATTATGTGAAGGACTTTGCTGATGCGGGTGCTGACATAATTGTTGTGCATCAAGAGGCCTGCAGGCACCTTCACAGGACGATACAAAACATAAAGTCATACGGAGTCAAGGCAGGGGTTGCGCTTAACCCGGCGACTCCTGTGGAGACTATAAAGCACATCATACAAGACATAGACATGGTGCTTATAATGAGTGTAAACCCTGGATTTGGAGGGCAAAGTTTCATAGAAGGCGTGCTTCCGAAGATATCTCAAGTGAGAAAGATGGCAGATGAACTTGGAATAGAACTGGACATACAGGTGGACGGAGGAATAAAGCCTTCTAATGTACACAAGGTTGTTCAAGCGGGTGCGAACGTGGTTGTTGCGGGTTCTGCGATATTTGGAAGTGACGACATAAAGGCGACTGTTGAAGAATTCAGAAAAAACAGCGAACTGTAGAAAAAAGGTGATAAAGTGGTAGTTGGAATACTGGTGAACGGGGCTATAGAGGATATTGAGTTTTACAAAAGAGAGCTGTATAGCTGCGACTATGTAATAAGTGCAGACGGGGCTTCCAATGCCCTTTACGGGATGGGAAAAGTGCCGGATGTTATTATCGGGGACATGGACTCAATAGAAGAAGATGCAAAGAGATTCTTTATGGAACAGGGAGTCCAGTTTAAAAAATTCCCTTCAAAAAAAGATTTTACCGACACCGAGCTTTCGATAGACTACGCAAAGGATATCGGTGCAGTTGAAATAGTGCTCTATGCGGGCGTGGGAAGCCGAATAGACCACTCTTTGGGGAATATGAATCTTTTGTACTACATGCTTAAAAGAGGCATACAGGGAAGGCTTGTAAACGAGAAAAACGAAGTGCATATCACCGATTCTAAAATTGTGCTAAAAGGAAGCAAGGGCGATTTGGTGTCTGTGATACCTGTAAACGGTGATGCGGTAGGAGTTACTCTTACGGGTCTTGAATACCCGCTTGCGGACTATACAATCGAATTTGGAAAGACGATAGGGCTTTCCAATGTAATGGTTGGGGACAGCTGCAGTGTAGAAGTGAAAAGAGGATGCGTGTTTGTAATAAAAGCAAGAGACTAGGATAAAAATAACGACCTTTTATAGGTCGTTATTTTTATTACAGTATAAGGGCATAAAAAAAAGAGTCTTACGACTCTTTTTTTGCTAATTATATATTGAAAACATTTCAATATCCAATTATCTCCAAACTAGATAGCTCTGTCTACTTTTCCAGAACGTAGACATCTTGTACATACCTTTACTTTCTTTGGAGAACCATTAACCAAAGCCTTTACGCTTCTAAGGTTAGGTAGCCAAGTTCTTTTAGAGTGACGATTTGAGTGACTGACCTGATTTCCAGAAGTTCTTCCCTTACCGCACATTTCGCATACCTTTGCCACGTAAAAACACCTCCTTTGTGTTTCATAAATTGCCATTAAAAACATTACTATATTATCACATTTAGGGGTATTTGGCAATATAAAATAAATTGTATTGAAGAAAGGCCATGCATACTATAGAATAATATTGTAAAGAAGTTTATTATGGAGGGGAATGTGCATGTACGGAAAAATAGAGAACCAATATGGGAAAATATACATAGAAAATGACGTGATAGCAAAAATAGCCGGAAAAGCCGCAGTTGAATGCTATGGGATTGTTGGATTTGCCTCGAAATCCATAAAAAATGGAATAGTTGAGCTTTTGAGATCAGAAAACATGGCAAAGGGAATAAGTGTGAATGTAGACGAGGAAAAGCTCGAGATGGAGTTTTTCGTTATAATAGAGTATGGAACTAAGATATCGGAAGTGGCTCATAACATAATGGACAGGGTGAAATATTCAGTTGAAAAAAATACCGGGCTCAAGGTTTCTAAGATAGACATAAGGGTCCAGGGAATAAGAGTAAGTAAGTAGTGGGAGGTATCAAAAAATTGAAACACGAATTTGTAGAAGCTAATATACTTATAGAAATGCTTATATCAGGCTCTAACAACCTTGAAAACCATAGAGACGTTGTGGACAGGCTCAATGTATTTCCGGTACCTGACGGTGACACTGGAACGAATATGTCGCTTACAATGAATGCGGCGGTAGAGAAGCTTCATGGTTTAAAGGAAAAGACAATAGCAAATGTAGGAAAAACGGTTTCAAATGGATCTTTAATGGGAGCCAGGGGAAACTCTGGAGTGATACTTTCGCAGATTCTAAGGGGCTTTGCGTCTGCAGTCGAAGGAAAAAAGGCGCTTGACGTATTCGATTTTGCGCAGGCACTGAGCAAAGCTGCAAATATGGCATACAAGGCAGTAATAAAGCCCATAGAGGGGACCATACTTACCGTGGCAAGGGAAGTTGGAGAGTATGCACTGGAACTTGTTAAAGAGGATATATCTATAGCTGATTTTTTTGAAAAGCTTGTGGAAAGGGCGAATGAATCTCTTGAAAACACCCCAAACCTTCTTGATGCGCTTAAGGAGGCAAATGTTGTGGATTCGGGAGGGAAGGGCCTTGTACTTATATATGAAGGAATGTACTGCGCCCTTATTAGAAATCCGATTCCAAAAGGTGAGCATGGATATTTTGAGCATTCGGACAAGCCGCATTTGAAAAAGGGCGAAGCAACAGATATAAAGTATGCGTACTGCACTGAATTTATACTGAAGTCAAAGAGCATAAGCTGCGAGCAGATGCGCGTATCCATTGAAGGCATGGGTGACAGTATGGTGGCGGCATCCGATGAGGACCTCATAAAGATGCACATACACACAAACGAGCCTGGAACAGTGCTTCAAATGGCTCTTGAGCATGGAGAGCTTGTGAATGTTAAAATAGAGAACATGAGAGTTCAGAATGAAAGCCATATGCTTGAAGAGGAAAAAGTGATGCCTGTCGAAGTGGAAAAGAAGAAATATTCCATAGTAGCCGTGGCTTCAGGAGAAGGGATGGCTTCTATATTGGGAGACCTCGGTGTTGATGTTGTAATAGAAGGTGGACAGACCATGAACCCGAGCACAAGCGACTTCTTGAAAGCAATGGAATCTGCCAATGCTGAAAATATAATAATATTCCCAAACAACAAGAACATAATCATGGCTGCAAACCAGGCGAAAGAGATGTCTGATGAAAATGTAATAGTCATACCTACAAAGAACATACCGCAGGCTTTTTCTGCCATGGTTGCATTCAATCCTGATGGGGATGCGATTGAGAATGAAAAGGGCATGGTTGAGGCCCTGGAATATGTGAATGTCGGACAGGTTACATTTGCGGTTAGGGATACATCGCTAAACGGCAAGGATATTAAAAAAGGTGACATAATAGGCATAGTGGACGGTGAAATAGACGTGTGCGCCGAAACGGTGCAATATGGGGCGGTGAATACAGCTAAGAGTATGATTGACGATGAAACTGAGATAGTAAGCGTATTCTATGGGAAAGATGTTTCTCGAGAGGATGCGAACAGCCTTGTGAGCGAGCTTGAAAAGGAATATGAGGACGTTGAATTTGAAGTATACTACGGGGGCCAGCCCGTATACTATTATATAATTTCAGCAGAATAAAGGGAGGCTTACAGTATGAAAAAGAAGGTTATTATAGATTGCGATCCTGGTTATGATGATGCCCTGGCACTTATGCTTGCATTTGGAAGCGAGGAGCTTCAGGTCGAGGCCGTTACGACATGTGCGGGGAACCAGACTCAGGAAATGGTTTATACTAATGCAAAAAGGCTATTGAAGCTTATAGGCGCGAATACAATAGTTGCACCGGGAGCCTTAAAGCCACTTTCAAGATGCCTTGTGACAGCTTCTGCTGTTCACGGTGAAACGGGAATGGACGGAGTGGATCTGCCGGATGAAGAGATAGGGGAGATTAAGAGCTGTGCGGTTGACACAATGGCGGAAATAATAGAAAAAAGCGATGAAAAGATAGTGATCATACCTACGGGCCCTCTTACAAACATAGCTCTTTTATTGTCTGTATATCCTCATTTGAAAGAAAAGATAGAGTTCATATCGCTTATGGGAGGTGCATGCAATGGCGGAAATGTCACTGCGTGTGCGGAGTTCAACATATATGTTGATCCCGAAGCGGCAGATATGGTATTCAAGTCTGGAGTGCCTATAGTTATGAGCGGACTTGACGTTACACACAGGGCGGTAGTGTACAAAGAGGAAATGGACATATTCAGGTCCATTGGAAACGCATCGGGAAATGCAGCGTCGCAGATACTTCAAAACTACTATAAATTCTATTCTGAAAATACTGATCTTGGCGGTGCGATTATACATGACGCATGTGCGGTCGCATATGTCATGAATCCGCAAATATTCAAATGCAAGGACTGTCATATAGATGTCGAGACCAAGGGTGAGCACACTCTGGGTCAGACTGTAGTCGACATTGGGGACAAAATGGGAAAAGGAATAAATGCCAAAATAGCAATGGACATAGACAAGGAAATGCTTATGAAAATGATGCATTCTTCGATAAGCCGCCTTTTGTAATCGGAATACAAAGTATTAGAAGATAAGAGCAAAGAGAAGATTTGAGCATTCTCTTTGCTTTTTATTTTGAAAATAATGAGAAAAATTTGTATTTCATATATATATGTTCAGTATGCTATAATTTATAAGTATACAATATTAGAAGGTGATTATATGAGTATTTATGACCCTGTACAGAATATAAAGGGTATTGGGCCTAAAAAGGCGAAAAGCCTAAACCAGATGGGGATATTCTCAATAAGAGATCTTTTATATTATTTTCCGAGAACATATGAAGACAGAAGAAAAATAAAGAGCATATCCTCCATAGTAGAAGGGGAGAAGGCATATATAAGGGCCGTAATAAAAAAAATTGAAAACAAAAAAGTCAAACACGGGCTCAGAATGGGAAGGGTTTTAATAGATGATGGAAAAGAGAGCATATATGCCGTGTTTTTCAACAAAAATTATATGCTCAAGAAATTTTCAAAAGGCCAGGAAGTTCTTATATATGGAAAGCTCAGGAAAAAGGGAAGAGATACTCAAATTGACGGGAGTGAAATGTATAGTGCATCAAGGGTTGGCGAAAGCGAAAAAATAGGGTCGTTGATCCCTGTATATTCTTTAAGCGGGAATTTGAGCAATAATGATATAGGTGCATTCGTTAAAAGGGCTTTTGAGATGGAAAGCTCTGATATTGGAAAGGATCATATACCAGAAAGTATATTAAGGGAAGAGAGGCTTTGCACTTTAGCCACTGCACTAGAAAATATACATTTCCCAAAAGAACAAAAAAGTTTCAAACAAGCAATGTACAGAATGGTATTTGAGGAGTTTTTTATTATGCAGTGCAGTCTCCGGTTCAACGAGCGAGAAACTGTGATAAAAAACTCATTTGCTGTGAAAAAAAGTGAAGAACTCAATGGGCTTATAGATTCACTCCCATTCAAACTTACAAAATCCCAGGAAAAGGCCATAGATGAAATAATAGGGGATATGAATTCAAACAGTACAATGCATAGACTTCTTCAGGGGGATGTGGGTTGCGGAAAAACCATAATAGCAGCAGTGATCATGGCAAACTGTGCATTCAATGGATACCAAAGCCTTATAATGGTGCCTACGGAAGTAGTGGCGCAACAGCACTATAATTCGATAAATCTGGCTTTGGAAAAATTTAGCATCAAAACGGAAATTCTTACGGGAAGCACTAAAAAAAGCCAAAAGGAAAATATCTACAGTGAAATGAAAGCAGGGAACATAGATATTTTAGTTGGAACACATGCCCTCATACAGGATGGCCTGGAATGTGATAATGTAGCTCTTGTAATTACAGACGAACAGCATAGGTTCGGGGTTGGCCAAAGGGAGCTTTTATCGAAAAAGGGGAAAAAACCACATGCGCTTTATATGTCGGCCACGCCGATTCCCAGAACTCTTGCTATAACGATGTATGCCGACATGGATATAACCACGGTGGATGAACTCCCAAGTGGAAGAAAAGAGATTATTACGAGCATAGTTACAAGTGAAAAGAGAAAAAAGCTTTACGACTCACTCAAAAGACAGGTTAAAAGCGGAGTGCAAGCATATGTAGTATGCCCGCTTGTCGATGAATCTGACTCTTTAAGTCTCAATTCTGCTGTTAAAACTTATTATGAGCTCAAAAAACTCTGGAAAGACAGTGTGAATGTGGGACTTTTACATGGCAGGCTCAGCACTGACGAAAAGGAAGAGGTAATAAGGGACTTTAAAAGTGCAAAGATAGATGTTCTTGTATGTACGACCGTAGTTGAAGTGGGTGTTGATGCCCCAAATGCAAGCATAATAATAATTGAAAACGCAGAAAGGTTTGGGCTCTCACAGCTCCACCAGCTAAGGGGAAGAGTGGGAAGAGGAAACATACAGTCATACTGCGTGCTTGTATGTGAAAATTCCTCGAGTGAAGGCATAAAAAGGCTAAATGTCATAAAGCACAGTTCAAGTGGATTTGAAATCGCCAAGAAAGACCTTGAAATCAGGGGCCCCGGCGAATTTATGGGGCGCAGGCAGCATGGAATGCTTAATTTCAGGATTGCCGATATCTTGAGGCATTCAGACATACTTGAAAAGGCAAAAAAACAAGTGGACAAATTGATTGAGACTGACATGGAACTTGAAAATCACGAGAACAGTCTGCTTAAAGATATGCTTTTCAAATATGGGAACACAGACGTTTGTTGAATACAGTATAAATATGCTAAAATATAGGAAGTATAGGAAGGTGATACCGCAATGAGAGTGATTTCAGGAACCGCAAGAGGAATGAAACTCCAAACACCAAAGGGCATGAGTACAAGGCCTACTACAGACAGGGTTAAGGAGTCTATGTTTAACATAATAAATTTTAGAATAAGGGAAAGCCGTGTATTGGATATTTTTGCCGGAAGTGGGGCTCTTGGCATAGAAGCGCTTTCAAGAGGGGCGCATAGCTGTACTTTTGTGGATTCAAGCAGAGAAAGTATAGGGATAATAAATGAAAACCTACAAAAAGCAAGGCTGGACGGCAGGGCGGATGTAGTAGCATCCAAAGTCGAACTGGCGCTTTCGAAGCTTTCAAATGAAAAGTTTGACATGATATTTATGGATCCTCCATACTGCAAAGGCTTTATAGAGCCAGTGCTTGAATCGATTGTAGACAACAATGTTTTGGATTCGGATGGAATAGTGGTGGTAGAGCATGATTCAAGCGACAAAACCCCTCAAAATATAAAAACTCTAGTAAAGTCGGATGAGAGGACTTACGGAGGCACAACAATTTCTTTTTACGAACTGGAGGATTAAAATGGCAAAGATAGCAGTGTACCCAGGAAGTTTCGACCCTATAACAAAAGGACATTTGGATATAATAACGAGAGGCTCAAAGCTTTTTGACAAGCTTATAGTTGCAGTTTTAAACAACTCACAAAAAAAATGCATGTTTACGTTTGAAGAAAGAGTAGATATGCTAAGGGAAATAACATCTGGCATGGAAAATGTGGAAATAGATGCATTTTCTGGTCTTCTAATAGATTACTGCAAGAAAAAGAGGGTAAATGCAATAGTGAGAGGACTTAGGGCGATTTCGGATTTTGAATATGAACTTCAAATGGCCCAGATGAACAGGCAGCTTAATAGTGAAACAGAGACCATATTTTTGACAACAAGTACAAAATACTCATTCTTAAGTTCCACGCTTGTAAAAGAAGTAGCCGGCCTAAATGGAGATATAAGTGAATTTGTTCCGTCAATAGTTCTAAGAGAGTTAAACAAGAAGCTAAAAGGGGATGAATAGTATGGAGGTATTTAGACTTTTGGAGGAATTGGAGGATCTTATAGATGAAAGTTCTTCGATTCCCTTTGGAAACAAGGTTCTTTTGGACAAGAAGGAAGCTCTTGAAATAATAAAGGAAGTCAGGATACAACTGCCGGATGAAATCAAACAGGCGGAATGGATAAACACTGAAAGGCAGAGGATTCTTACAGAAGGCCAAAAGGAAGCTGATGCAATGCTTAAAAAAAGTCAAAGCGAAGCCGATTCAATACTTGCAAAAAGTAAGAATACAGCCGATGACATGGTTGAAGAGGCCCGGGTGTACATACAGGAAAAAATTCAGGCCAGCGAAATAATAAAAGAGGCTCAAAGACAGGCTGACGAAATGATTTCGGAAGCTGAAAAAATTTCAAATGAAATAAGAATAGGCGCAGGGGAATATGCGGATGAAATGTTAAAGCGGGTTCAGCGGGACTTTGAAGACATTTTGGTAACTATTGAAGAAAACAGAGATGAGCTTAGCAGGATGAACAGATAGGCATTATAAAGAATATATAATAAAATAAGTTGAAGCAGGGCATGTGAAGGTTCAGGCGCATACCCTGTTTTGGCTGGAATGATTATTTGAACAGTTTGAAAATTGGATATAATGCAGGGTGCCTGTAAGCGTTTTATCTTTTCAACTTGACATAGAAAGAAAACTTATGTGGATGCAATCTGCTATTTAAATGGATTGAACTGGTGAATATTTATTTAGCAGAGCCATTAATAGGTGCTGTTTTGAAGCTGTCATTTTTTGAAAATTCAAAAATATACAAACTTCATCGATATATGAAATCAGTAAGGTTGTGCTTTTAAAACAAGCAGTAAGAGCGAAATGAAAATACTGATGATTCACATGCGGGATTGTGAAAAAATATTCAAAATGAGGCCCGAAAAATGCATAAAAAGGTAAAAATATTCAATAATAAAATGTTTTAATATGGGCCCGTTTACAGATAATGAAAATACAAGAGAACCAAAAAGTGGATAATCCGACTTATTCATATGGCTGTATAGGGTGAAAATGAACTTTTATTGAATTTAAAATTATAAAAGCGGCTGAAAACCGAAAAAGTAAATTGAATATGGGGGGGTACGTTAATAAATTAATTTATCGCAATAGGCTGAGTCTTTGTGATATACTGTAAATGGCAATTATTGATGGGGTTTAAAACGTTTAGCAACTTTTTACAAAATTTTTAACAGAAATTCAGAGAAATGAAGAAAGAATTTAGAAAGTAGGAGGTATTTTGATGAATCTTTCAACTTTTAGAGGCGGTATTCATCCTCCACATGAAAAGAAGTATACAGAACACAATCCTACAAAGCGGGCAGAAAATCCCGGTTTTGTATACATACCTCTTCAGCAGCACATAGGAGCTCCTTGTGCTTGTCTAGTCAAGGTAGGAGACTATGTCAAGGTAGGGCAAAAATTAGGCGAACCACAGGGATTTGTTTCCGCACCTGTACATTCATCTGTGTCAGGAACTGTGAAGGGTATTAAGGAAATGCCGTCGCCTATGGGAGCCAAGACTATGTGCGTAGTGGTGGAAAACGATTTTAAGGATGAAAAACACGAAAGTGTAAAATCAAGAGGAACTCTTGAAAGCCTCAAGCCTGAAGAAATAGTGGAGATAATAAAGGAGTCGGGAATAGTCGGAATGGGTGGAGCGACTTTTCCAACACATGTAAAACTCTCACCACCTAAGGAAAAGAAAATAGACGTTGTAATATTGAACGGGGCTGAGTGTGAGCCTTATCTTACTGCGGACCACAGACTGATGCTTGAACAGCCAGGCGAAGTGATTTATGGACTCAAGGCGCTTATGAAAGCACTTGGTGTGAAAACAGGCTACATAGGGATAGAAGACAATAAGCCAGATGCCATAGAAATAATGCAAAAGGCTGCAAGCGGGGAAGAGGGCATAGAAATTGTACCTCTTAAGACAAAATACCCGCAAGGAGCTGAAAAACAGCTCATTTATGCATGCACAAAAAGAGAAGTTCCGTCAGGCGGGCTTCCAATGGACGTAGGAGCTGTAGTGAACAATGTGGGAACCGCGGCTCAGATTGCAGTTTCAATAAAGACAGGAATGCCTCTTATAGAGAGAATAACGACTGTCACAGGAAGTACTATTGCAGATCCTCAAAACCTTATCATAAAGATAGGAACACTGTACAGTGAAATAGTGAATCAGTGCGGTGGATTCAAAGAGGAGCCGGGCAAGATCATATCAGGAGGACCTATGATGGGGCTTGCGCAAAGTACCCTGGAGCAGCCTGTAATAAAGGGTACTTCAGGAATATTGTGCTTGAACAAGCAGGAAGCGAGTCTGCCTGAACCGGAAAATTGTATAAGGTGTGGTAAATGCGTTGAAATATGTCCGGCGTTTTTACAGCCGATATATATGAGTGCGTATTCACTTAAATATGATTTTGAAAAGGCAGAGGAATACAGGGCTCTTGACTGCATAGAATGCGGATCATGTTCTTTTATATGTCCGTCTAAGCGTCCTCTTCTTCAGTCCATAAGAGTTGCAAAAAAAGAGATAATTTCAAATAGAAGAAAGCAAAACAAGTAGCAGGGAGGTTGGACAATGAGTCAAAATCTGATAGTTTCATCGTCTCCACATTTGAGAAATGGAGAGAACGTATCGACAATAATGAGAGATGTCGTTATAGCCCTTCTTCCGGCGACGATAGGCTCAATATACTTTTTTAGGATGGGAGCTATAACGGTAATACTGTCCGCAGTTATAGGCGCGGTGGCAGCTGAAGCACTCATGCAAAAAATGATGGGAAAAAAGATAACTGTAAACGACTGGTCAGCAGTGGTTACTGGCCTTCTTTTGGCTTTTAACATTCCGCCATATGCACCTTGGTGGTTACCGCTTGTGGGTTCGTTTTTTGCAATAATAATAGTAAAACAGCTCTTTGGAGGAATAGGACATAACTTTATGAACCCGGCTCTTGCGGCACGTGCAATGCTGCTTGCTTCATGGCCGGTTGAAATGACAGCTTGGAAAGCTCCGGGAGCCGATGTGGTATCAACTGCGACTCCTCTTGGCGTCCTTATGGAACAGGGAAAAGATGCAGCTCTTAGTGGAGTAAGCCTTAAGGACTTGATGCTTGGAAACATAGGGGGATGTGTAGGAGAGACTTCGGCGATCCTTCTGATCATAGGAGGAATATACCTTCTTTATCGAGGCGTGATAACATATGTGATTCCTGCATACTATATAGGTACAGTTGCAGTGCTTACGCTTTTAATAGGCGGATTTGACATCAACTACATGCTTTTCCACCTGTTTTCAGGGGGGCTTATGATAGGTGCCATATACATGGCTACCGATTATGCCTCATCGCCTGTAACACATAAGGGACAGATAATATATGCTGTTGGAGCGGGAATACTTCTTACTGTAATAAGGGTGTGGGGAGGATATCCGGAAGGATGTTCTTATTCGATACTTCTTATGAATGTGGCGGCACCGCTTATAGACAGATATACAGCTCCTAGGGTATTCGGGGAGGTGGCTAAATAATGAAAGAAATAGCAAAGCTTGGTGCGATACTGCTTGTGATAGCTTCAATATCGGCGGTAGTGCTTGGATTTACAAATGAAGTTACAAAGCCTATAATACAGGCTCAGGCTGAGCAGGCCAGCAATGAGGCAAGAGCGGAAATACTTCCTGCCGCAAAGGAGTTTGAGGAAGTTTCAGGAGAGGATTTTGGTTCCATAGTAAAAGAAGTCTATAAGGGAATAGACGGAGACATTGTGGGATATACTATAAAGACTGTTCCAACAAGCGGATATGGCGGAGCCATAGAAGTTACAGTTGGGATAAGCGCAGACGGAAAGATAACTGGAGTTAACATAGGAAGCCATGCTGAGACTCCGGGGCTTGGAGCAAAGGCAAGCGGAGAGTTTAAGGACCAGTACTCTGGAAAGTCTGTAGAAAAGGAAATGGAAGTTATAAAGGCCGGAGCGCCACAGGACAACCAGATAGTTGCAATTTCGGGAGCCACAATAACGTCATCAGCCGTGACTGACGGCGTAAATGAGGCGATAAGAATATTTAACGAAGTGCTAAAGTAGCTTGGAGGTGAAATTATGAAACTTGCTAAGATATTTAAAAATGGTGTTATAAATGAAAACCCTATATTTGCGCAGGTGCTTGGAATGTGTCCGACACTTGCGGTCACGACGTCCGCAGAAAACGGATTGGGTATGGGTCTTGCGACTACAGCGGTGCTTATATGTTCAAACTTTGTAATATCGCTTGTAAGAAAGTTCATACCTTCAAAGATAAGAATACCGGCGTTCATAGTTGTAATAGCGACATTTGTTACTCTTGTAGGAATGCTTTTAAAGGCTTATATGCCAACTCTTGACGCTGCACTGGGACTGTTCATACCTCTTATAGTGGTAAACTGTCTTATACTTGCGAGGGCCGAAAGCTTTGCATCCAAGAACAACCCGGTTTCATCAATTGTAGATGGACTTGGAATGGGGCTTGGATTTGCCCTTTCGCTTACACTTCTTGGTTCAGTGAGAGAACTGTTTGGAAACGGAAGCATATTTGGAATGAGCCTTCTTGGAAGTACATATAATCCGGCACTTATAATGATACTTCCGCCAGGGGCGTTTTTGGCGCTTGGCCTTTTACTTGCCGGCTTCAAGAAGCTTACAGCGGCAAAATAAAAAGAGAGTAGGGAGGTTGAAAGATGAAATCTATATTTATAATATTGCTGAGTTCCATACTGGTAAACAACTTTGTAATGTCAAAATTTCTTGGAATATGTCCATTTCTTGGAGTTTCCAAGAAGGTTGAAACTTCTCTTGGTATGGGAATGGCGGTTACATTCGTAATGACACTTGCTTCTATAATTACTTATTTTGTACAGATTCTTCTTGTGAAGATGCACATAGAATTCTTGCAGACAATAGCGTTCATACTTGTAATAGCTTCGCTTGTGCAGTTTGTTGAAATGGTTATACAAAAGGTGAGCCCGACGCTTTATCAGGCGCTTGGAGTTTTCCTTCCTCTTATAACTACAAACTGTGCCGTGCTGGGGGTTTCAATACTTAACGTACAGAGCGAATACAATCTTGTTCAGACTATATTCAACGGACTAGGTGCAGCTGTCGGATTTACGCTTGCAATAGTGCTGTTTGCGGGAATAAGAGAGAGACTTGAAATATCAGATGTTCCGGAAATATTCAAGGGATTCCCTATAGCGCTTATAACTGCGGGACTTATGTCTATAGCATTTCTTGGATTTGCAGGACTTGTATAGGAGGTGCGATGATTGGATAATGTAATAATTAACTCGGTTTTGAGTCTTGGAGCAATGGGACTTTTGTTTGGAGCGGGACTTGCATATGCATCGCAAAAATTTGCAGTGGAAGTTGACCCGAAGGCTGAAGCCATAAGTGATATTCTGCCTGGCGCGAACTGCGGAGGCTGTGGGCTTCCGGGATGCGGTGCGCTTGCGCAGGCAATAGCAAATGGAGATGCCCCTGTCAATGCATGTCCGGTAGGAGGAGCTGCAGCAGCTGAGGCAATAGCAAATGTAATGGGAGTTTCTGCCGATGCAGGAGAGAAAAAGGTTGCAAGGGTAATATGCAAGGGAACGTGTGAGTCGGCAAAAGACAAGGCACAGTATAAGGGTATAAGCGACTGCAAGGCTGCGGTTCTTGCAAACAGCGGGGCGAAATCATGCCAGTACGGATGCCTTGGACTCGGAACATGTGAAAAGGTATGTGCATTTGGAGCGATATATATGAAAGATGGGATAGCGCACATAGACAAGGACAAATGCGTGGCATGTGGAAAATGTCTTGAAGCGTGCCCTAAAAGCGTTATAGAGTGGGCGCCGTACAAGCAGGAAGTTGTTGTGGACTGTAACAGCAAAGAATTCGGCAAGGCTGTTAAGGACAAATGCTCAGTGGGATGCATAGGCTGTGGAATATGTGCGAAGGTTTGTCCGTTCGACGCAATAACAATAGAAAACAAGCTTGCCAAGATAGACTATGAAAAATGCAAGCAGTGCTATAAATGTGTTGTAAAGTGTCCTACTGGGGCCATATCAGGAAATGTTGAAAAAGCTGAAAAAATCAAAAAGGCAATGAAGGCAAAAGAGGAAAGAGAAAAAGCAAAACAAGAGGCTTCAAACGCTTAGAATAAAAAAGCATCACTAAAAAGCAGCAGGAGGCATGAATTATGCATACTGTTGCTTTTTTTGTTTTTGAGTGATAAACTAAGTCGTTAGGCAGATGTGCGGTTTGCAGCACAGGTTCATGATTGCGAATGCATTTTGCTAAAGTTTTACATTACATAGTTTCAAAGGAGGCAAACATGAAAAAAATAATATTGTCGTCAGCTTCCCCTAGAAGAAAAGAACTACTTGAACAAATAGGGGTTAAATTTGATATAATTGTAAGTGATATTGATGAAAGTATAGAAGGAGACATAGAACCTACGGAGCTTGTGAAAAAGCTTGCGCTCATGAAGGCGAAAAATGTATATGACTCAGTGGACGACAAAGACGTCGTGGTGATAGGCGCGGACACTGTCGTAGTACATGATGGCAGGGTGATAGGAAAACCTGAAGATGAAAAGGATGCTTTTAAAATATTGAGCCGTTTGAGCGGAGATGTCAACTACGTCTATACCGGAGTCGCGGTTATAGGCTGCGGCAGAACAGTTGATTTTTATGAAGAGACAAAGGTGTATATGAAGAACATGACAGAGAAAGAGATCAATGAATATATAAAAACATCGGAGCCAATGGATAAGGCGGGAGCTTATGGCATACAGGGTTTTGGAGCTGTATTTGTTGAGAAGATAGAAGGAGACTACAATAATGTAGTGGGCCTTCCACTGGCAAAGCTTTACGATGTAATTAAAGAACTGGACGAAGAATTTATCAAATGGAACTGATTCGTATTGGTATACGCACAGGGCAAATACAAATCGCAATAGAATTTGAACATGATGGGCATAAGTGCTTTGAATATTAATGAAGTATTAATTTTCAACTCTCGGGCTATTTTTTTAAACTGATATGTTATATAATTCAAGGAGGGAAAAACTATGAGCGGATCTGAGAGCATACTTATAAATGAAATGTCAAAATATGAACGTCCAAGAGAAAAGCTTATTATCAAAGGCGCAAAATATCTTTCGGACTCAGAACTACTTGCGATACTTATAAGGACTGGCAGCAAGAACTTGTCGGCGATAGATCTTGCAAACAGGGTCATAAATGCGGACAGTGAAGGCATAAGAAGGCTTCAAAACATAACGGTTGAAGAGCTCAGTGACATAAAAGGCATAGGGACCGCAAAGGCTTGCCAGATAATAGCGGCACTGGAGCTTGGAAAAAGGATATCAAGGCTTTCGAAGGGGCACAGGCCGCAAATAACTCATCCGGGTGACATATCAAACATATATATGGAAGAGATGAGATATTTAAAAAAGGAAGTTTTCAAGACAGTTCTTTTGAACACTAAAAATGAAATCATATGCGATATAGATGTTTCCACTGGAACGCTTAATTCGTCAATAGTCCATCCGAGGGAAGTGTTTACAGAGCCGATAAAAAGAAGTGCAAACAGCATAATGCTGGTTCATAACCATCCTTCTGGAAACCCTTCACCGAGCGGTGAGGACAAGAACATAACCAGAAGACTTATGGAATGCGCAGACATAATAGGAATAAAGATACTTGATCACATAATACTTGGAGATGGAGTATATTTTAGCTTTAAAGAGCATTCGCTCATCTAGAAAGGAGATTGACATCAATGTCTAAAGATAAAACAAACAAAAGCAAAAACAAATCACCAAAGAAGAAAATGGGGTTTGGTAATTTTTTCAGCATAAAAACTAATGACATGGGGATAGACCTTGGAACCGCTAATACAGTTGTATATTTAAGGGGTAAGGGAATAGTTCTCAGAGAGCCTTCGGTTGTAGCCATAGAAGAACACGGCAAATCTGTACTTGAGGTTGGAGAAGAAGCAAAAAAAATGATAGGAAGAACTCCGGGGAACATTATAGCGATAAGGCCTATGAGAGACGGAGTTATTGCGGATTTCGACGTGACGCAGAGTATGATAAAATACTTTATAAAGAAGGCCAGCCCGCAAAAAACCGTATTCAGCCCGAGGATAGTGATATGTATACCATTTGGAATCACAGAGGTTGAAAAAAGAGCTGTTGAAGACGCTGCCATGCAGGCGGGGGCGAGAGAGGTCTACCTTATAGAGGAACCTATGGCCGCAGCTATTGGTGCTGGACTTCAAGTGGCAGAGCCATATGGAAACATGGTGGTTGATATAGGCGGGGGAACTACTGAAATAGCTGTCATATCACTCGGAGGAATAGTCACGGCTAAATCCGTAAGAGTTGGAGGAGACGAGCTTGACGATTCCATAGTCAGCTATGTAAAAAAAGAATACAACCTCATGATAGGTGAAAGAACTGCAGAGGAAATTAAAATAACTATAGGATCGGCACATGAATATGAGGCCGGGGAAAAGAAAATGATGATAAGGGGAAGGGACCTTGTGCAGGGGCTTCCAAAGACAATAGAGGTGGATGCACATGAGATAAGGCAGGCTTTAAGTGAGCCAGTAACAGTAATACTGGATGCTGTAAAGGCGACTCTTGAAAAGACTCCACCAGAACTTGCGGCAGACATAATGACAAACGGCATAATGCTGACAGGAGGAGGAGCTCTCTTAAAGGGACTTGATGTTCTTATTAAAAAGGAGACGTTTATGCCTGTCAAGATAGCTGAAAACCCTCTTGACTGCGTTGCGCTTGGAACGGGAAAGGTCATTGAGGAGATAGAAAGCCTTAAAAAAGTTCTAATATCAACAAAAAAATTGTAACAGACGGTGATGTCAAATATGAAGCTTAAAATAAAAAAATACAGTAAAAATAAAAAAGAAGTGATAGCAGCTGTCAGTGTGGCTATCACTCTATTTTTAATTGCGCTTTTTTCAATGTCTGGAAATAACGCATTGTCCAAGGTGACATCAGGCACTATGGATGCCCTTACCCCTTCAGAAAGGATTACAGGGGGATTGTTTTCAAGCATAAAGAAAAATATAAGCGGTATGTTCAGTTACAAGGAAAATATTAAGCAGATTGAGGATCTGAGGAAAGAAAATCAAAAACTAAAAAAAGAGCTTATAGATATGGATATACTAGAAGAGGATTTAAGGAGTCTTGAAGACTTGAAAAATGCTATCAACTATGTTGGAATTACAAATCCCAAAAGCTATGTCAGTGCAAGCGTTGTCGCAAAAAATGATGGAAACTGGTATGAAAGCTTTGTCATAGGTGCGGGCGAAAAAGACGGAGTGGAAATCGAAAGCATAGTAGTTACAGGAGACGGGCTTGCAGGAATAGTATATGAAATTTCTTCGAATTATTCAAAGGCAATATCCCTTTTGAATTACAAATCGGCAGTGAGCTTCAAAGTACTCAGAAAGAGCGACTACATGGGCGTAATAAGAAAAAACATTTCAGTGGATTCAGCCAAGAATGTAAAGGGATATCTTGTGGGATACATGTTTGACATGGAGTATGATGCTGTTCCGGGAGACATACTCATAACATCCGGACTTGGAATGTATCCGGAAGGGATTCCCATAGGAGAGATTGAACAGGTCATAGAGGACAAAAAGAATCTCGTGAAGAATATAAAGGTGAGACCATATGTGAATTTTAAAAAGCTGGATGATGTCATGATAATAAACCCAAATAGAATTGAGTAGGGCGGTATGAATATGAAAACTGCGATTTTTTTGGCTATGTCATTTATAGTAGTCATATTTGAAAACAGCATATTGAACAATTTCAAGATATTTGGATCGTCAGCGGACTTCCTTTTAATATACATCTGCCTGATTTCCATATCAGCTGAAAAAAAAGCAGCTGTAGCAACGGCGGTATGCGCAGGATTTTTGAGGGACATGCTGGTGGGAAACATAATAGGTTTGGATGCGCTTATATTCTTTATAATAGCGCATGTATACAGCTATATAAAAGACAAGATATTCAAGGAAAGCAGATTTACAATAGCTGTGCTTTTAATATTTGCAAGCGTAGTGGGTTCTGCATTTAAAATGACTTTTTATAAGGAATATATAAATGGAAACCTGTACACTACAATGTTTAGAAATTTTACTGTATTTCCAGCTGTAAACAGTATAATTGCCGTGATTTCATATAGGTTTTGGGAAAAGATCGATAAAAATTTTAAGAAAGCAACATCGCTTTACTAGATTTGTATAAGGGTGGAGGCTATGATTCAAAACAAAAAGTTTGAAGATAGATTTGACGTTTTAAGGCTGGCGTTTATTTTCATTTTCTGCATACTGGCTGCAAGAATTTCATTTATGACTATAATACAGGGCGAAGAATATTATAAACAGGCGTCAAACAAGGTTTATAGAAAAATATCAGTCCAGTCGCCTAGAGGAGAGATAAGGGATAGGTATGGCAGGTTGCTTGCAGGCAGCAGACCGAGTTTCACAGTTCGAATATCTAAAAATGAAGTATTAAAAGACAGGACAAATGACGTGGTGCTGGAGCTTGTGAACATATTGGAGAAAAATGGGGATGAATATCTGGACGAATTTCCAATAGTGACGGACAATGGAACATATGAGTTTAAGTTTGATGAAAAAATAAATGAGTGGAAAGTAGACAACAATATTCCGTTGGTAAGCAGTGCGAAAGAAAGTTTCTATATTATGGCGGACAGGCTTGTTGAAAGTGGAACAATAGATGCGGACATATATGCCATGGAGCCGTATAAGCTGCAAGAGCTGCTTAATGCCAAGGGGAAATATCCTCCCATATATGTTTCGAAGTGGAAGTTTTCCGAGCAGGTAAGGAAGGAAAACTGGCTTTATGGGTATGGACTAAAGGATGAAAATATAAGTGCGAACGAGGCTTTTGATAAGATAAAAAAATATTTTAAGCTGGATAATACAGCAGACATTGAAGATGCCAGAAAGATAATGTCTATAAGGGATCTTTTGAAAGCAAAAGGATATCTTCAGTATCAGCCGGTAGACGTTGCAGTGGATGTATCACAAAAAACAGTTGCTGAAATAGAGGAAAGGGGAGTGCAGCTTACGGGGGTAGGCGTTGAAATCAAGCCCGTAAGGTACTATCCAAACGGCAGTACAGCATCCCATATACTCGGACAAATGGGAAAGATTTCCCAGACGCAGGAAATAGAGTATTATGTAAAGGAAAAGGGATACAGTCAAAATGACATGATAGGCAAAACGGGAATAGAAAAAGAATTTGAGGAAAGACTAAATGGAACGGACGGTTACACGAGGGTTCAGGTGGATGCTGCCGGAAGGCTTGTAAAGAGGCTTGACATGAATGAGCCCTTGCCAGGAGACACAATATACCTCACTATTGATCTCGATCTTCAAAAAAAGGCTGAGGAATCGCTAAACAATGTGCTCCAGACGATAAGAACTGGGGGCACTTACAACAGTAAATGGGGAAACTACAGGCTTAGAGACAACAAAAAGATATACAACAAGGCGACGTCCGGAGCCGTAGTCGCACTGGATGTCAATACAGGAGAAGTCCTGGCGCTTGCAAATTACCCAGACTACGATCCAAACCTGTTTTCGACTGGGATATCGAGCAAGGACATGAAAAATCTGCTTCCGGAAAACAGGAATGACCTTCTTGCAGCAAGACCGCTTTACAACATATCTACAATGACAGCTGTACAGCCTGGATCGACTTTCAAGATGATAACTGGTCTTGCAGGGCTAGAAGCGGGCCTGTCACCGACATATATTATAAGGGACAAGGGATATATAAAGCTGGGTAATAAGACTTTTGGATGCTGGATATGGAACAGCAGCAGGGGAAATCATGGGGATACTGATCTTTACAAGGCCCTGGAGGTCTCATGCAACTACTACTTCTACAGTTTGAGCGTAGGATACAACTATGGGGCAGACAAGCCGCTGCCTGTGAAGATGAGTGTGGATGACATATTGCATTACGCAAGGCTTTTCGGGCTTGACGAAGAGACCGGGATACAGATAGAGGAATTTGCAGGAACGGTTCCAAACCCGGAGGATAAGCTCAAAATGACGAAGAGGATGCTTAAAAACAGACTCAGCAAAAAACTTGAGAAATATTTTGAGGACATAGAGAAAAACAAGGATACAAGCGAATATGAAAAAAGGGTTGAGACGATAATTTCGTGGACGGAGGAAAACCCTTCAAGGGGAGAAATTATAAGAAGGCTTGAAGAGCTTAAAATAAAAAGCGACAAGATCAGCGAAGTTACGGATCTTGTGAAATACAGCTATTTCAACCAAGCTCAGTGGGGCACTGGCGATAGTTTCAACATAGCCATAGGGCAGGGGGAAAACTCATATACCACTATACAAATGGCTAACTATATCTCTGCGATATCAAACGGAGGCTATAAAAATAGGGTTACTGTGGTGGACAAAATAGAATCTTATGATAAACTTAAAATAGAGAGAATAGAGCGAAAACACGAAAAAATAGATTTGGTTAACGAGAAAAATTTAGAAGACATAAAAAAGGGTATGAGAAGAGTTACAACCATAGGAACGGCAAGGAGTGTGTTTGGAAGGTTTCCAGTTGCAACAGCAGCAAAGACGGGTACCGCGCAAAAAAGTGGAAGGATGCCGGCTAAAGACGAGCAGGAGTATATATATTCCCACCTGCCTAGCTTTGGAGTTTCAAGAGAGAATCTTGATCAAAAAGCCGATGAACTGGAAGCGGAGTCTGCCAAGAAAATGGACAGGGAGTACTTTTTGAGAAGTGCCCTTTTGAAACTCAACCCGAATCTCAAATCTGCCGATATAGACAGGTTCAAGGACACATATGACGACTTTGCGTGGTTTGTATCATTTGCACCATATGACAAACCAGAGATTGCGGTTGTAGTCCTTATATTCCAAGGTGGGCACGGAGGATACGGGGCCCCTATAGCAAGAGATGTAATTGCACAATATATGGGACTGGAAGATGATTTTGACAATCAAAAAATTGATTACTCAGGCAGATTGACGGAGTAAAAGAGCATTTAATAAAATATATGGAGGAGTCTGTATGAAGGACGCAGAAGTTGTTGAATTCAAAGGAACAAAAAATGGGCTCATTATAAACATAAAGGGTGAACATGATTTTCACACAATAAAAAAAAGCGTTATAGAAAGGGTTGAAGGTGCAGGAGGCTTTTTTAAAGGAGCTACTATAGCAGCTATAAACTGTAACGGCATAGATGATATCGACTATTTAAAGCTCAAAGCTCTTGTGACAGAAAACTTGGGAATGAGTCTTCTTGAAGAGCAGGGTAAAAAAAATGCCGGTGTTTTTGAAGGCATACAAGAAGGAAAAACAAAATTTGTCAGAAGTACACTTAGGTCTGGAAAAAAGGTAGAATTTAATGGTAATATAGTGATAATAGGCGATGTAAACCCAGGTGCCCAGGTAATAGCACATGGGAATGTTATAGTTGTAGGCTCTTTGAAAGGAGTCGTGCATGCAGGTGCAAATGGAAACAAAATGGCGTTTGTATCAGCATATGAGCTTCAGCCTATGCAACTTAGGATAGCGGACGCAATAGCCATACCACCCGATGGCGAAATGGGAAACAAACCGGAGTTCCCAGAAACGGCTTTAATAAAAGACAATAATATAGTAATAGAACCAAGCCTTAATAGAAAATGATTTGGGAGGTTGAATAGATGGGAGAGGTAATAGTTATAACATCTGGCAAGGGGGGCGTTGGAAAAACGACCACAACTGCAAATATAGGGACAGCACTGAGCCTTTCCGGAAAGAAAGTCGCTGTTATAGATGCGGACATAGGGCTTAGAAACCTGGATGTGGTAATGGGGCTGGAAAACAGAATAGTGTATGACATTGTGGACGTTGTAGAGGGCAATTGCAGACTGAAGCAGGCTCTCATAAAGGACAAGAGATTCGAAGGGTTGTATCTGCTTCCGGCGGCTCAGACGAGAGACAAGACCGCCATATCCCCAGCGCAGATGAAAGAGCTTACAGAAAATCTAAAAGAAACATTTGACTATGTAATAATAGACTGTCCGGCCGGGATAGAGCAAGGTTTTAAAAATGCCATATCTGGAGCCGACAAGGCGATAGTGATAACCACTCCTGAGGTCTCAGCTGTGAGAGATGCTGACAGGATAATAGGGCTTTTAGAGGCAAATGATCTTGAAAATCCAAAGCTAATCATCAACAGAATAAGATTTGAAATGGTAAAGCGTGGAGACATGATGAATATAGAAGACATAATAGACATTCTGGCGGTGGATCTCATAGGCGTGGTTCCGGATGACGAGAGTGTCGTGATAACCACGAACAAGGGTGAACCGGCAGTTACAGAGTCGAAATCGATTGCGGGCAAGGCTTATTTGAATGTTGCAAAGAGAATATTGGGGGAAGAAGTTCCGTTTTTAAGTATTGAAAGCAATGAGACTTTTGTGGAGAAGGTCAAGAGAATACTTGGGATTGCTAGATAGGGGTGATTAGGGATGGATTTGTTTAGCTTGTTTGGCAAAGGCTCTAAATCAAGCAAGAATATAGCAAAAGAGAGGCTTAAACTTGTGCTCGTACATGACAGGACTAATTGTTCAGATAAATTTTTGGAAAACATCAAAGGAGACCTCATAAAAACCATATCCAACTACATAGAGATAGATGAGGATGGTTTTGAAGTCAAGATGACCAAATCGAGGGATTCGATTGAGGGGACTGTGCTTTCAGCCTTGGTAGCTAATATACCGATAAAAAAAGTGAAGGACAGCATAAGATAAAAGGGAATTCCACTTTTGGAATTTCCTTTTCTTTCGCTTTGTATTTATTTTTAAATCTGCAAGGGCTTATTTAAGCAGGGGAGGAAAAAATGGATTTGAGGAAGTTCAAAGAGCTGGACTGGAAGCTGCTTGTGATAGTATCGCTCATATTTGCAATAGGGATAGTAGTAATAAGCAGTGCGACTCATGCAAATATAGTGGGGCTCAATAGGCAGGTGAAGGTCCAGTTCATATCGTTTTTAATGGGTATGGTAATAATATTTGGTCTGCTGCTTATAGACTATAACACTTTTGCAAAATACAGCAGACAAATATATATAGCAAATATAATGCTTTTACTTCTTGTGTATATGCCGGGCCTTGGAATAGAAAGAGCAGGTGCAAGATCCTGGATAAATCTTGGATTTGTCGATCTCCAAACGTCTGAAATAGTAAAAATAGGCTTTATACTGTCGTTTGCCAATTTTCTTGAAGAGAAAAAGGGAAAGTTAAACAGCTTTAAAGATTTAATGCCGGTAGCGTTGTATGCGGCACCCATAGTGCTGCTTGTATTGAAGCAGCCGGATCTAGGAACCGCAATAGTTTTCATATCGATAATTGCTGGAATGGTTTTTATATGCGATATAAACCTTAAAATAGTTTTTTATACCACGGCGGCCTCTATTTTATCAATTCCTGCGGTATATCCTTTTTTGAAAGCGCATCAAAAAACAAGAATAGATGCATTTTTGCATCCGGGAAATCCTGACTATGCCGGCAACTACCAGGTGATACAATCAATGATTGCCATTGGTTCAGGCAAAATTTTCGGCAAGGGACTCTACCAGGGGACCCAAAACCAGTTTAATTTCCTCCCGGTTCAAGACACTGATTTTATATTTGCGGTGCTTGCGGAAGAGCTGGGCCTTATAGGAGGGATGATACTCATAATTCTGTTTTACATTTTTTTGAAAAGAATACTTACAATAGCCAAGACTTCAAAAGACTTTTACGGAAGCCTCATAACAACGGGAGTGCTATTCATGTTTTTATACCAGACGATTCAAAATATAGGCATGACTATGGGTCTTATGCCTGTGACTGGAGTGACATTGCCGTTTGTAAGTTATGGGGGAAGTTCCATGATTAACAGCATGATAGCCCTTGGGCTCGTATTCAACGTTTCTATGAGAAGGAAGAAAATCAATTTTTAATATATTTATGGAGGTAGTTAATTATAATGGAAAGAGTCGAAATAAACGACATTTTGCTTAAGGTTGAAAAGCCTGCAAGGTATACGGGAAATGAAATGAACGTATACAAAAAGGAGATAGATGAAAATACAATAAGATTTGCATTTTCATTCCCAGACATATACGAGGTTGGAATGAGCTTTATGGGAATGCAGATACTCTACAATCTGCTCAACAATATTGAAGATGTTTACTGTGAAAGGGTGTTTGCACCCGCGGCAGATATGGAAAGCATAATGAGGGAAAAGAATATTCCGCTTTTTGCGCTTGAAAGCAGGCATTCTGTGAAGAATTTTGACTTTATAGGATTTACGCTTCAGTACGAACTTTCATACACTAATATACTAAACATGCTTGACCTTGCCGGAATACCGCTGTACACAAAGGACAGGTCGGAAGAAGATCCATTTGTGATAGTCGGAGGACCTTGTGTTTTCAATATGGAGCCTATAGCAGACTTTGTGGACATAGCGACAATAGGCGAGGGCGAAGAGGTAATGGTCGAGCTTATGGACAGCTACAGAGAGTGGAAAAAAAGCGGCAAGAGCAAGAGGGAATTTCTTGTTCAAATAGCAAGGGAGATTGAAGGCGTTTATATTCCATCCCTTTATGACTGTGAGTACAACGAGGATGGTACGCTCAAGGAGATTGCTCCAAATGTCGAAGGAGTGCCGACAAAGATAAAAAAGAGAATAATAAAAGACCTTGATTCTGTATACTACCCGGACAGGCTAATAGTTCCATATGTAGACATTGTCCATGACAGGATAATGCTTGAGATATTCAGAGGCTGTACAAGGGGATGCAGGTTCTGCCAGGCAGGAATGCTGTACAGGCCTATAAGGGAAAGAAGCGTCGAAAAGCTAAAGGAGCATTTGGCAAAGCTTGTGAAAAGTACTGGATACGAAGAGATATCTCTATCTTCGCTGAGCACAAGTGACTACTCATCCCTTGAGGAACTTACAATGCACATATTAAAGGAATACAGTGAAAAACAGAAAGTATCTCTTTCGCTCCCGTCTCTAAGGCTTGACAATTTCTCGGCGGAGCTTGCCCAAAAGATACAAGAGGTTAGAAAAAGCGGACTGACATTCGCGCCAGAGGCGGGAACTCAAAGGCTTAGGGATGTAATAAACAAGGGGATAACTGAAGAAGATCTTGAAAATGCAATGACAAAAGCTTTTGGCATGGGATGGAGCAATGTAAAGCTTTACTTTATGATGAGTCTTCCGACGGAGACATATGAAGATATTGATGGCATAGGCGACCTTGCATACAAGGTGCTGGATATATATAGGGAATTAAATGATGGAAAGCTTGGCAGAAATTTCAACGTGACAGTGAGTACGTCTTCATTTGTGCCAAAGCCATTCACTCCTTTCCAATGGGAGCCGCAAAACACTATTGAAGAGCTTAGGGAAAAACAAAGGTATCTAGTTCAAATGCTTAAAAATAGGAATATATCATACAAATACCATGAATCGAAGACAAGCTACCTTGAGGCTGTAATGGCAAGGGGAGACAGAAGGCTTGCAAAAGTAATACATGATGCATTCAAAAAGGGCTGCACATTTGACGGCTGGGATGACAAATTCAGGTTTGACCTTTGGCAGGAGGCGTTTGAAGAGAATAACATCAGCATGGAGTTTTATGCACACAGAAGAAGAAGCTATGAAGAACTGTTCCCATGGGATCATATAGATGCCGGGGTAAGCAAGGACTTCCTTATAAATGAAAATGAAAAAGCAAAAAAAGAAGAGCTTACACCTGACTGCAGGGGCGGATGCAGGGGTTGCGGAATAAATACAGAAATAGCAAGGGGGCTGTGCTAATGCCTTTAGTAAGAAGCAAATTCAAAAAAGAAGGTGACATGATATATATATCGCACCTTGACCTTTTAAGACTGCTGGAAAGAACAATGAGAAGAGCCGGTATAAAACCGACATTTACGCAAGGATTCAACAAACACCCTAAAATAGCGTTTGCACAGGCACTTTCACTTGGAATTACAAGCCAAGGGGAGTATGTGGACATGGAAATTGACAGCGATATGAGCGGGGATGAATTCAAGGACAACATGAATAAATTCCTTCCAGAAGGAATAAAATTCACAAAGTCGAAAATAGTGGACAAAAAGTCAGACTCGCTAATGGGCATAGTGACTCATGCAAGATACATGATAAACATAAAACTGCAGAGTGAAATTTCTATGGATGATGCGCAAATCGAGCTGGACAAGTTCATGGACATGGAAGAGATACTAGTTAAAAAGAAGAACAAAAAGGGCAAAATAAAGGAAATAAACATAAGAACGATGATACAAAGCATGGCAATAACCTTTGTGGAAAATGGCCAGATGTATTTAAATGCAGTTCTTTCAACAGGTTCTGCCGGAAACTTAAAGCCTGATATACTTTTAGACTCGATTGGTTCAAGCACCAATATTGAATTTTGTCCGCAGGAATCGAGGATTCAAAGGCAGGACATGTACATCATGGACGGCGAAAATCTAAAAGCACTAATTTAAAGGCATGAGAAGTATGAACCTGCCGGACGTCAAAGCTCTATAAAGCCGGACAGGTTCATGCAATACACATGCCTTATTGTGGATTTATATAGTTGTGGGGGGTTCAAAGGTTGAAGAGAATAATAGTAGACAGGGGACTGTTTTATACAAGAATAGCTGCGGCGAACGACAAAGACCTGTTGGACTTCAGAGTTCATGAGAACTTGAATAAAAGCCTTGTGGGGAATGTGTATAGGGGGAAGGTGCATAAGATACTCCCTGGAATAAGAGCAGCTTTTGTTGATATAGGAGAAGGCAAAAATGGATATTTGCCACTTGATAAAGGCAGCAAAGTAAAGCAGGGCAGCGATGTTTTGGTGCAGGTCGAAAAGGACGGCATGGGAGAAAAAGGTCCAAAGCTTTCTCTTGAAATTTCTATTGCAGGAAAACATATTATACTAATACCGCGAAAAAATGTTATGAAAATTTCGAATAAGATAAATGATGAAGATGAAAGAGACCGGCTACTGTCAATAATGGAAGAGATCTGCCCAGATGGATTTGGGGCCGTAGTCAGGACTAATGCAGCTGCAGCTCGAATGTCTGAGCTTGAGGATGAAATAAGAGGTCTTGGAAACAGGTGGACGGACATAGAAGGCGAGTATTTATTAGGTATTGGTCCTAAGCTCTTGCTAAGGTCAATTGATCCGCTACTTGAATATGTAAGGGATAATTTCAATGATAACTTTGGCCAGATTGTGGTAAACGATCCTGAATACTATGAAAAAATAAAATCAATGATTGAAATGGGTAATGGAGAAAAAGACAGGCTGCGCCTTTTCGATGAGACTAGCGATATATTTGATTACTACAACATAAAAAAGAGCATGAAAAACCTTATAAAGAGGAAAATATGGCTTGAAAGCGGAGCGCACATAATAATAGAGGCCACAGAGGCGCTTACGGTGATAGATGTAAACACTGGCAGGAAGGTTAAGGGCTTTGATGCAGAAAAGACCATACTTGAGGCCAATATCGAAGCTGCGGACGAGGTTGTGCGCCAGATAAAGCTCAGAGACGTAGGCGGAATAGTTATTGTAGACTTTATAGACATGAAATATGAAGGAAACAGAAAAAAACTGGTAAAAAGGCTTGAAGAAAATTTTTCGGACGAACCTGGAAGAGCCTTCATACACGGGGTGACGAAGCTTGGCCTTGTTGAAATCACAAGAAAAAACCAAAAAAAGGGAATAGATCTGCTTATGAGCAAGGAATGTCCCTGCTGCCATGGAGTCGGAAAAATATCTTCAGATTACTTAGTACTGGACTTCATTGAAAAGGAAGTTTCAAGGATAAAAAAACATACCAGTGCAGATGGAGTTCTTTTCCATGTGGGCTATGACTTTTACGAATCAATGGAAAAGGATAATTTCAATCATTTATATAGCATATGCGAAAAATATGGGATTGCAATAGTAATTGCAAAGGATTATTTTCAAAAAGCTGGAAAGGCCTGCGTGAAGGCAATGGGAAGCAAAAATCAGGTGCTTGATAAGCTTCAAAATGGGCATGAATTTAAAGAAATTTATCCATTGACAAAAGAAGTTTAATTTGATAACATAAATGAGGTAACCGCGCAGGATGGGTATGAATGCCACATGGCAACCTGATTCTGGCGAGTCTGGATAGAGGAGGTGCGACATATGTACGCAATAGTAGAAACTGGTGGAAAGCAGTACAGAGTACAAGAAGGCGATGTGATATTCGTTGAAAAGCTTGAGGCAAGTGAAGGAGATGTAGTTACTCTTGACAAGGTTCTTGCTTTTTCTAAGGACGGAAGTCTTTCAGTAGGAAGCCCTGCAGTTGAAGGTGCTAAAGTTGAAGCTAAGGTTGTAGAAAACGGCAAAGCTAAGAAAGTTGTTATCTACAAATACAAAGCTAAGAAAGACTACAGAAGAAAAAAAGGCCATCGTCAGCCATACACAAAGCTTCAAATTGAAAAAATAATGGGATAATGATTACGGTCAATATATCCAGAAGTAGTAAAAACAATAAAATAATGGAGTTCGAAATAAGCGGCCATGCGGGATACGATGAGTACGGAAGAGACATTGTATGCAGTGCGATTTCAATTCTTGCACAGACTGCCGTGATTGGACTTATAGAATATGTAAGGATAGATTGTACTTACGAAATAGAGGATGGATATCTCTACTGCAAACTGCCGGAGCATTGCTCGGAACCGCAGCAGGTTAAGATAGACAGCATTCTTGAGACAATGGTACTCGGAATTGAAAACATCAAAAATGGGTACGGATCCTACGTAAACATTGAGTATAAGGAGGTGTAGGCATGCTTTTCAACATAAATCTTCAATTATTCGCGAGTAAAAAAGGTGTTGGTTCTACTAAGAACGGCCGTGACTCGATATCAAAGAGACTAGGTGTGAAAAGAGCAGACGGACAAATTGTAACTGCCGGAAGCATACTAGTTAGACAAAGAGGAACAAAGGTACATCCAGGAAACAACGTTGGAAGAGGCGGAGACGATACACTGTTTGCTCTTGTAGACGGCGTAGTTAAATTCGAAAGAAAAGACAAGAAAAGAAAACAAGTTAGTATCTATGCTGCAGAATAATAGGATTTCTAAGGAGTGTCTTTTGACACTCCTTTTTAATATGAAGGTGGTATTTTTATGTTTGTCGACAAGGCAAAATTATTTGTTAAGGCAGGAAACGGCGGAAATGGCGCTGTAGCATTTAGAAGAGAAATTTACGTTCCAGCTGGAGGACCATCAGGTGGAAACGGCGGAAACGGCGGAAGCATAGTGCTTGAGGCCGATGATGGGCTCAGGACATTAATGGATTTGAAGTACAAGAAAAAATATGTTGCGCAGTCAGGCGAAGACGGAAAGAAAAAAAATATGGATGGAGCACACGGAGAAGAGCTTGTACTCCATGTACCTCCGGGAACAATAGTAAGAGACGAAGATAGCGGACTTGTAATAGCCGATCTTAAAGAGCATGGCGACAGGGCCGTAGTGGCAAGAGGGGGAAGAGGCGGAAAAGGAAATGCTTTTTTCAAGACAGCCACAAGACAGGCTCCGAGATTTGCAAAGGCGGGAACGCTTGGTGAGGAAAGATGGGTAACCCTTGAACTTAAGCTTCTTGCGGATGTAGGTCTTATAGGATTTCCGAATGTTGGAAAATCAACTTTCCTTTCTATAGTTACAAAGGCCAAGCCTAAGATTGCAAACTATCACTTTACAACGCTTACACCTAATCTGGGGGTTGTAAAAACAAGATTTGGAGACAGCTTTGTAATAGCGGACATACCGGGCCTTATTGAAGGTGCGCATGAGGGCATAGGGCTTGGACATGAGTTTTTGAGGCATGTCGAAAGGACTAAGCTTTTGATACACATAGTGGATGTTTCTGGAATGGAAGGAAGAGATCCGCTGGATGACTTCAAAAAGATAAATGAAGAGCTTCAAAAGTATAATGCCATACTTGCAGGAAGGACTCAGGTAGTGGTTGCAAACAAAATGGACATTCCAGGTGCAAATGAAAACTATGAAATATTCAAAGAAGAAATAGAAAAGCTGGGATACAAGGTGTTTTCTATGTCTGCCGCGACAAGAAGCGGAGTTGACGAGGTTATAGACTATGTATCTCCAATTCTGAAAGAAATAGAAGATACGCAGATAATATCGGAAGAAGACATGATGCCAAGCCTGGATATGATGAAGCAGGACGAAGATGAAATAAGCATAAGCGTTGAAGATGATGTGTATACAATAGAGAGCAAAGCGCTTGACACTATTCTATACTCGGTAGACTTTGACGACATGGAATCCCTTAGATATTTCCAAGGAGTGCTTGAGAAAAAAGGTATTTTTGAAAAGCTTAGGGAAATGGGCATAAAAGACGGGGATCTTGTAAAGATATATGAACTTGAATTTGAATACTATGAATAAATTGACAGTTATCGAAGGGCAGGTAAAACATGATTACAGGAAAACAAAGAGCGTATCTTAGAAGTTTAGCAAACGGAATTAAGCCTATTACGCAAATAGGAAAAGATGGAGTTACTGATGCATTTATAAAGCAGCTTGATGCGGCACTTAATACAAGGGAACTGGTAAAAGTGCATGTTCTTGAAAACAGCGGACTGGATGTTAAGGAGTGCGCAAACGAAGTGGTTAAAAGGGTTAATGGCAATTTTGTACAGGCCATAGGGTCTAAATTTACAGTATATAAAAGATCAAAAGACAATCAGCAAATAAAACTTCCTAAAAAATAGGCTGTATTAATAGCTTACAAAAAGCCCTTTATGTTATATAATGGGGATATAACTGTGACAACTTCAATGCTATTTGTGTGGGATTGGAGTTGTCTATTTTGGTATTTGTGAAAATGAATATAAAATATGAAGTATAGTAAAAAGTAATCTCATTGGAGAATAGACATGGACAATAAAATGAAAGTAGGTATAATGGGAGGGACTTTCGACCCTATTCACCATGGCCACTTGGCTATGGCAGAAGCGGTTAGGACAAAATACGGACTTGAAAAAATACTTTTCATACCGTCTGGGAACCCTCCTCATAAAACCCACAGATACATAACTTCAAAATCACATAGATACAATATGAGCATACTTGCCACTATAAGCAATGAATTTTTTGAAGTTTCCGACGTGGAGATTCAAAAAGAGAGACTTTCGTACACTGTTGATACACTATTGGAATTCAATGAAAAAAATCCGAATGTTCAGTACTACCTTATAATGGGAGCTGATGCATTTTGTGACATTGAGACATGGAGCAGGGTTGAAAAGCTGTTTGAGCTTTCAAAAGTTGTTGGAGCGACCAGGCCAGGGATCGATATGGATGATTTCAAAAGCAATATAGCGAGAATCCAGCAAAAATATCAAACCCAAATATTACACGTTCACGTTCCGTCGCTTGATATATCTTCCACTGACATAAGAAATAGGATAATGGACGGGATGACCATAAAATATCTTCTTCCGGAAAATGTGGAACAATATATATACAAATATAATCTATACAGGTGATAAATATGGACATAGAGCAAGTCAAGGAAAGGCTTAAAAAGCTTGTTTCAAAAAAAAGATTCAAGCATACTCTTGGAGTTTTTGAAACGGCAGAAATGCTCGCAAAGATTTATGGAGCAGACGTTCAAAAGGCTCAAATGGCGGCGCTTCTCCATGATTGCGCGAAGGGCGTAAAAGGGGATGATATGCGCAATTATGTATTGGAGCATACCATATTTCTCGATGAAATTGAAAAAAAAGAGGCTGCTCTTTCCCATGGCGCCATAGGTGCATATATGGCAAGAACAGAATTTGGAATAAATGATGATGAAATAATCTCAGCTATAAGGTATCACACTACAGGAAAAGCTGATATGACAAAGCTGGAAAAAATAGTGTATATAGCCGATTTTATTGAACCAAACAGGAGCTATCCCGGAGTGGATGAACTCAGAAAACTGGCGTTTGAAGATCTTGACTTGGCGCTTCTCATGGCTTTTGACAATACCATAAAATATGTCTTGTCAATTCACAAGGTACTTCATACGAGGACAATTGAAGCCAGAAATTTCATTTTAGAACAAATGGAGCATACGGGGTGTTAATATGAAATATTTTATTAAGGTATTTGTCGTTTCATTTCTTATATTTACTATGACAATAAGTGGAGGCCTTTTTTTTGTAACCTCCAAGATAAGCGGCATACAGGATGAAATTGGAGGCGCAGCAGAGGCTGAAAATGATTCTGTAGAACTCGACGAGAAAGATAAGGGAGTTGTAAATGTCCTTTTGATGGGTGTGGACAGTCTGGATGCAAAGAAGAGCAACACAAGGACTGACACTATGATGCTTTTAAGCTTTGATCCGAAGACCAGCAAGGCTTCTGTGGTTTCTATACCAAGGGACACAAGGGTCAAAATAAGAGGAAGAAGCGGATATGACAAGATAAATGCTGCAAATGTATACGGTGGAGTGGACCTTGCTGTCAAAACGGTCAAGGACCTTCTGGGCGTGCCGGTGCACCACTATGTAAAAGTTGATTACCAGGCGCTTTTCAAGACTGTAGACGACATAGGCGGGGTTGAAGTCGACGTGCCTATAAGGATGAAATATAACGACCCTTATGCGAGTCCGCCGCTTCATATAGACCTTCAAAAGGGAAAACAGGTGCTTGACGGAAGCAAGGCCATGCAGTTTTTAAGATTCAGGAAGGGAAGCAAGGGCTATCCCGGATATCCTGACCAGGATCTTGGAAGGATAAAAGCCCAGCAAAGCTTTTTGGATGCAACGATAAGAAAGCTTTTGACCCCTTCTTCAATACTAAAGATTCCGGACTATGTCCAGACTCTTTTCATGTATGTTGAAACGGACATGAGAATAAAGGACATGCTGGACATGGCGTATATGGCAAAGGAAATAAACCCGGACGAGATGACAAAGACGACTCTTCCAGGAACAGCTACCATGATAAACGGTATTTCATATTATCAGGTCAAGCAGGCAGACATAGATGCCATAAAGGAGGAGATTTTCTCCTCGGCAAAGTAATTAAGGGGGCCGACTATTGATTGCAGAAGAGATAAAAGCTGTTGTAAAAGAGATATATGAGGCAATTGACGATAAAAAAGGTGAGGACATAACGGTAATAAATATAAGCGAACTTTCCATAATAGCCGACTATTTTGTTATCGCAAGCGCGAGCTCTGAGAGGCAGGCGAAGGCGATAGCTACAGAAGTTCAAAAAAGGCTTGCCGAAAAAGGAGTTTTTCCAATAGGAAAGGAAGGGCTTTCAAGTCCAAGCTGGGTACTTATGGACTATGGAGATGTTATGGTGCATATTTTCAAGAGCGAGGAAAGGTATTTCTATGATCTTGAAAGGACCTGGAAAGATGCGAAAAGAGAAGATATAGAAAATTTTTAAAAATTTGAAATACTATCTTGATAAGGACATGTAATTTATATATAATAAATGTAAACTGTATACAAGAAAAGGCGTTGGAGTAGTAGAGGATATGGCATAAAGTCAGAGAGCTGGTGGTAGCTGCAAACCAGTATGCAATCCCTTGAACTTGCCAAACATAAGCCTGTGGTTTAGCAAACCTTAAAATGCAATCTAAGAGGGATCCTAAGGGGTCCAATTAGGGTGGTACCGCGAAAGATTTCAGTCCTTTCGTCCCTAAAGGGGGACGCAGGGACTTTTTTATTTTTTGTGAATATATTAGGAGGTGCAGCATGTCATCATATAATTTCAGTATGATAGAAAAGAAATGGCAAAAGATTTGGGATGAGACAGAAGCTTTCAAAACAGTAGAAAATGAAAAACCTAAATACTATGCTTTGGAGATGTTCCCATACCCATCGGGAAAAATACACATGGGTCACGTAAGAAACTACTCTATAGGGGACGTGGTTGCAAGATTTTTGAAGATGAAAGGACACAATGTGCTTCATCCGATGGGATGGGACGCATTCGGGCTTCCGGCTGAAAATGCAGCTATAAAGCACGGAGTGCACCCATACAAGTGGACTATTGAAAACATGGAAGAGATGAAGACTCAGCTTAAGCTTTTGGGACTTAGCTATGACTGGGACAGGGAAATAGGAACATGCCATCCTGACTACTACAAGTGGACTCAGTACATATTCCTTAAGTTCTTTGAAAAGGGACTTGCATACAAAAAGGAATATGCGGTAAACTGGTGCCCTTCATGCGAGACTGTTCTTGCAAACGAGCAGGTAGTGGGTGGAGAGTGTGAAAGATGTTCAAGCCCTGTAGGAAAGAAAAAGCTTGACCAGTGGTACTTTAAGATTACAGACTATGCGGAAGAGCTTCTTCAGGACATTGACAAGCTTGACGGATGGCCTGAAAAGGTTAAGACCATGCAGAAAAACTGGATAGGAAAAAGCATAGGCGCAGAGGCTGATTTTGCAATAGATGGTTTTGACAAGAGCATGAAGATATTCACTACAAGACCTGACACCATATACGGCGTGACATACATGGTTCTTGCACCTGAGCATGAATACGTGGACGAACTTGTGGCAGGAAGCGAGTATGAAGAAGCAGTTAAAGAATTCAAGGCTAAAATGGCTCACGTGAGCGAGATAGAAAGAACTTCAAATGAAGCTGAAAAAGAAGGTGTATTCATAGGAAGATACGCAATAAACCCTGTAAATGGAGTTAAGATTCCTATATATATAGCGAACTACGTGCTTGCAGATTACGGTACTGGAGCAGTAATGGCAGTTCCTGCGCATGATGAGAGGGACAACGACTTTGCCAAGAAATATGAAATTGAAATAGTAGACGTAATAGATGAAGACGGAAAAGTAATAAACTCGGAAGAGTTCAACGGACTGGATTACAAAGAAGCCGGCGAGAAAATAACTCAAAAGCTTGAAGAAATGAAAATAGGCAAGAAGACTGTAAACTACAGACTTAGAGACTGGCTTATATCAAGACAGAGATACTGGGGATGTCCTATACCTGTTGTATACTGCGATGAATGCGGAATAGTGCCTGTAGGGGAAGAGAACCTTCCTGTAATGCTTCCGACTGATGTCAAGTTCACAGGAAAGGGAGAATCTCCGCTTACGACTTCAGAAGAATTCAAGTATGTAAGTTGTCCGAAATGCGGCAAAAAGGCCAGAAGAGAAACTGACACTATGGATACTTTCGTAGATTCTTCTTGGTATTTCCTAAGATATATAGATCCTAAGAATGAAAACATTCCTTTTGGAAAGGAAATAGCTGAAAAGTGGATGCCTGTAGACCAATATATAGGAGGAGTTGAGCACGCTATACTTCACCTTCTTTATTCAAGATTCTTTGTTAAGGTTCTAAGGGATATGGGAATGTGCGATTTTGACGAGCCGTTCAAAAACCTTCTTACTCAGGGAATGGTGCTTAAAGACGGATCAAAGATGTCAAAATCAAAAGGAAATACAGTAAGCCCTATAGAGATAATAGACAAATACGGGGCAGACACTGCAAGACTTTTCATACTGTTTGCGGCACCGCCTGAAAGAGATCTTGAGTGGTCTGAAAATGGAGTTGAAGGATGCTACAGGTTCATAAACAGGGTTTGGAGACTTGTGGATGAAATAAACGAAGTGTGTGCAAGCGCTGGCTGCGAGTACTCTGGAGATCTTGACAAGGACGACAAGCAGCTTGCCTTTGTGCTTAACGCGTCAATCAAGAAGGTCGGAGAGGACATAGCTGAAAGATTCAACTTCAATACTGCAATATCTTCAGTTATGGAACTTGTAAATGAGATGTACAGATACAAGGCTCTTGACAGTAAAAAGCCTGAGATGTTAAATTTTGCATCTAAGCAGCTTCTTGTAATGCTTGCACCATTCATACCTCATGCGGCTGAAGAACTTTGGGAGATGAGCAATCAAGAGGGGAGCATACACAACCAGGAGTGGCCTTCATACGATGAAAAGGCACTTGTGAAGGATGAAATAGAAATAGTGGTTCAGGTAAATGGCAAGGTAAGAGGAAAGATGAGCGTTCCTTCTGAGATTTCTAAAGAGGACATGGAAAAAATCGCACTTGAAGACGAGAAAGTGAAAGAGTTTATAGAAGGCAAGAATGTAGTCAAGGTGATAGTAGTGCCTAAGAAGCTTGTAAACATAGTGGTAAAATAATATAGTGTTCATATGATATATTAGTTACATACAGGAGCGGGGAAATTTTTCCGCTCCTGATTTTATACACAAAAGGGGATGCATAACTTGCTGGGAACTATAGTAAATGTGCTCTCAATAGTCGCAGGCAGCGCTTTGGGAATAAGCATACGGGGGAAAAATACAGAAAAATTAAGCGATACGATAATAAAAGGGATAGCACTTTGCGTAATACTTATAGGAATGCTTGGAGCTCTTGAGGTTACAGACATGATGCTGGTCATATTTTCAATAGCTCTTGGAGGGCTTGCGGGAGAGCTTTTGGACATAGACAGCGCGCTCAAGAGATTCGGAGAGAGGGTGGAGATGAAATTTGCAAAAAAGGGAGGCAAAATAGCTGAAGGCTTCATAAACTGCACTCTTATATACTGCGTCGGAGCCATGGCGATAGTTGGGTCACTTGAGAGCGGACTTACCGGCAGCCACAAAACGCTTTTTGCAAAATCCGTGCTGGATGGAATATCATCAATAGTGTTTGCGTCTACAATGGGAATAGGAGTGATGCTTTCGGCGGTTTCGGTTTTTATATACCAGGGCGCAATAACACTCGGGGCTGGATTCCTTAAAAACATACTTACGGACGCAGTCATAGCTGATATGAGCGTTGTGGGGAGCCTTCTGATAATGGGACTTGGACTCAATATATTGGGGGCGAGCAAGATTAAAATTGCAAACCTGCTGCCTGCAATAATAGTGCCGGTTGTATATCATGTCGGAAAAGGATTTTTTTAAGCTGAAAATGCATAACATTATGTCGCGATTAAGTATAGTCGTGACATATATTTTTGTTAAAAACAAATACAGCAGAACAGGTAGTTTGGAAAGCACATATGATGAACATATGTGCTCAGTTATGAAATTCGAAACATATTGATATTTCAGAAGAATAGAAAAGTTTTCAAAAATCACTTTTCAAGCAAAATTCCTAACAAAAACAAAAATTAAAATAATTTGATAAATTCACTTTTAAAGTGTTGCTATTTATGGTACAATTTCTTTGGAATTCATTTTAATAAAAAAACAGTTCGTCAAGAGTGTGAAATGTGACGTACATGAGAACGTTTTCTGAGTTTTTCATGCCGACATTTAGCACAATATGTCGAACTGAGATGCAAAAATTGAATGTATTTAGTTAAGCTTTATGTCATTATCATTTTAATTATTGGAGGAGAAGAAATAATGAGAAACCTACTTAACACATGGAATCAATTGAGTCTGGTCAAAAGAATTATAATAGGACTTATCACAGGTATTATCCTGGCTCTAACTGTTCCAGATTCTGCACAGCCTGTTGGAATATTTGGTTCACTATTCGTAGGAGCCCTAAAGTCGGTTGCACCAATACTGGTATTTTTCCTGGTTATGTCTGCAATATCTCAGCATAAGACGGGCCAAAAGACCAATATGAAATCAATTATAGTACTTTATCTTCTTGGAACATTCATGGCGGGACTTGTTGCCGTTGTTGCAAGTTTTATGTTCCCTGTAACACTAAAGCTTGGAGTTGGAGCTGGAGCTGAAATAACGCCTCCAGGAGGAGTTTCAGAAGTTCTTAAGAACCTTCTTATGAACGTAGTTGACAATCCTGTAAATGCTCTTATGAATGCGAACTACATCGGAATACTTGCTTGGGCGCTTCTGCTTGGACTTGCACTAAAGCATGCTCCTGAATCTACAAAGACAATGATATGCAATTTTTCGGATGCACTGTCTCAAATAGTAAGATGGGTAATTAATTTTGCACCGCTTGGAATAATGGGACTTGTATTCAATACAATAGCAACAAACGGTATAGAGTCTTTTAAAAGCTACGGACAGCTTCTTGCCGTACTTGTTGGAAGTATGTTATTCATGGCACTTGTAGTGAACCCTATAATAACATTTGTGAACATACGTAAAAACCCGTATCCGCTTGTACTGAAATGCCTAAAAGACAGTGGAATGACGGCATTTTTCACACGTAGCTCGGCTGCAAATATACCTGTAAACATGAGTCTTTGCGAAGAACTTGGACTAGACAGCGACACTTACTCGGTTTCAATCCCGCTTGGAGCCACTATAAACATGGCGGGTGCGGCTATAACAATTTCTGTACTGACTCTTGCAGCAGCTCATACGCTTGGAATTCAGGTGGATATGGGAACGGCGCTTATACTGAGCGTACTTTCAGCTGTAAGTGCTTGTGGAGCTTCAGGAGTTGCCGGAGGATCGCTTCTGCTTATACCTCTTGCGTGCAGTCTGTTTGGAATTCCAAATGACATGGCAATGCAGGTAGTTGCAGTAGGATTTGTAGTAGGAGTTATACAGGACTCTTGTGAGACTGCGCTTAACTCATCTACAGACGTGCTTTTCACGGCTGTATCTGAATTTGCACAGTGGCGTAAAGAAGGAAAAGAGATAAACATAAGCAAGGCTCCTGTTAAAAAATGTTCTTAATATTTTAAACAGCACAAATCAAGCAGGCTCAAACTCTGAGCCTGTTTTTTTATGGGATTCATGAGGGATTTTATGGGAAATCAATCCAATGAATTTTAAAAATTTAAAAAATACAGTTGAAAAAACCTTAATGCTGTAGTAGAATAAAAGACATTAAAGATTGTATACAATTATATAAGTTTTAAATGTCGACCTTGTTTAGAGGAGCTTTAATAATCAGTAGCTTTGTGGAGATGGCAATCAGTGAATCGAAGTGAAAGGGATTGAAGCCGAAGGTGTGCCCAGTTGCCAGCTGGCGTGCCTGGCTATGTGCATAACATGCATATGGCTGTCATCCTTGTTTTGGATGGAGAGCTAAAAGGGTTTGTCGAGATGCTTTTTGATGCAACTTAGGCAAATACCTTTGTTGCATTTTTTTATACTATTTTTTATTGGGTAATATGAAAATAGGGATCAATGAAGTGTTTCTAAATTCTTATAAGGGATCCTCATACACACAGGTGTCGTTATACACAGTACAAATGTTTTTAAATTTCGGAGGTGTGGTAATGGGAATAGTCGTACAAAAATATGGTGGAAGCTCAGTTGCAACAGTTGAAAAAATAACTAACATAGCAAAGAGGGTAATAGAAAGAAAAAAGGCTGGGGACTCAATGATAGTTGTAGTTTCAGCTATGGGAAAGACTACGGACGGGCTTATAGGTCTGGCAAAGAGCATAAGCGACAAGCCCAACAAGAGGGAGCTGGATGCGCTTGTCGCCACGGGCGAAATGGTTTCAAGCTCGCTTTTATCCATGGCGATAAATAACATGGGCCATGACGCGATATCGCTAAATGCATACCAGATAAGCATACAGACAGATGGGACATATGGAAAGTCATTGATACAGAACATAGAAGACAAGGTTTTAAACAAATATATAGACCAGGGCAAGATAATAATAGTTGCAGGCTTCCAGGGGATATCGGGTGAAAACGAGATAACAACGCTTGGAAGAGGCGGCTCCGATACTACTGCGGTTGCAATAGCAGCTAAAATGGACGGGGTATGTGAGATATATACCGATGTGGACGGAATATATACGGTGGACCCAAGGATATTCAGCGATGCGAAAAAACTCGACGAGATAAGCTACGAAGAGATGGTGGAGCTTTCGAGCCTTGGAGCCAAGGTGATGCATTCAAGATCAGTGGAGCTGGCACAAAAATACAATATACCAATATACGTGGGAGAAAGCTGCAGCGATAAAAAGGGAACTTACATCAGGGAGGTAAATAAAATGGAAAATAAGCCGATAACAGGAATAGCAGTTTCAGATGCGGATATATCTATAACACTTGAGGACATAAACTACGACATAAACATGCTTTCGGACATATTCGAGTCGATAGCGAACAAGAAGATAAACATAGACATGATAAGCCAGACGGCACCGTCGAATGGAAAGGTGAGCCTTTCATTCACAATACCGGAGGACGAGCTTGACGAGTGCATAAACATACTTGGAAGCTTTGCAGATAAAAAGGACATAACAGTGGACAGGGACATAACTAAATTCTCTGTTGTAGGAATAGGAATGAAGACGACTTCGGGAGTCGCATCAAAGATATTCAAACTGTTTAAGGATAACAACATACAGGTAAAAATGATAACAACATCTGAAATTAAAATAACATGTGCAATAAAGAGAGAAGACAAGAGCGAGGCAGTAAATGTAATAGCAAGAGAATTTAACCTTTAGGAGAAGATACTATGAAAACTTTTGGAAATTATGAAGTTATAGACAATAGATTACACCTTCACGGACACAGTATGAAAGAACTTGCAAGCGAATACGGAACCCCACTTTATGTATATGATGAAAATCACATAAGGGATAATGCTAGAAGATACAGGGAAAGTTTCGAAAATGGAAAAAACATAGTGACATATGCAGGAAAGGCGTTCCTTACTGTTGAAATGTGCAGGCTTATAAAGGAAGAGGGACTGTCGCTTGACGTGGTTTCTTCGGGGGAACTTTATGCCGCTAAAAAAGCGGGATTTCCTATGGAAAGAATATATTTCCACGGAAATAACAAGACCAGAGAGGAAATCACAATGGCAGTGGAACTTGGGGTTGGTCGTTTCATAGCCGACAACTTTAGGGAGCTAAGGCTTATAGACGAAATATCGAGAGAAATGGACAAGACTTCAAATGCAATACTTAGAATAGCGCCGGGAATAGAGGCACATACACATGAGTATATAAAGACGGGAATGATAGACACCAAGTTTGGATTCTCCATAGTTGAAAAGGAATACATTAAAGCGGCAAAGACTGCAGAAGGGCTTTCAAATGTAGAGCTAAAGGGAATACACTGCCACATAGGATCTCAAATATTCGAGGTTCAGCCGTTTTACGATGCTGCGATTGCTATGCTTGGAATACTCAAGGAAATAAACGAGGAGATAGGCAGGGATCTTGAAGAGCTTGACCTTGGAGGGGGATTCGGATGCTACTATGTAGAGGGAGACGATCCTCTCGAGATAGAAGAATATATTGACATAATATTAAAGGGAGTTGCAGAAGGAGTAGCAAAGCTTGGAATGAACGAACCAAAGCTTATAATAGAGCCGGGAAGATCGATGGTAAACAATGCTGGAGTAAATCTGTATACCGTGGGAGCCATAAAGGAAATCCCAGGAGTTAGAAAATATGTATCAGTTGACGGGGGAATGACTGACAACATAAGACCTGCGCTTTACCAGGCCGAGTACACTGCGGTTATTGCAGACCGGATTGAAAGCGATGAGAAAGAGGTTGTGACAATAGCAGGGAAATGCTGTGAGAGCGGAGATGTCCTTATAAACAATATAGAAATGGCCAAGATGGAAGAAGGCGACATACTGGCGCTTCTATACACAGGGGCATATGGATATTCAATGGCTAGCAACTATAACATGCTGAGAAGACCTGCCGTGATATTTGTGAACGACAGCGGAATAAAGATGGTTGTAAAAAGACAGACATATGAAGATCTTCTTTTAGGTCAGGAATAGAAAGAACAGGGTTGACGGTTAACGGGGGATGAAAAAGTGGACGGGTTTTAGCGGAATACAGTAATAAATATATATTTACAGTGAAGTTTGTAATAAAAAAGAAATATTAAAATCAAAATGAGAAAACCGGGGTATCCCGGTTTTTTTCGTTTGAATAAAGAATTTGATTGATGTTTAAATATCCAAGTTAAATTATATGGCATTACGAGTTCCGAAGAAATAAACGGCCTTTAAATTGCGATTTGAGATTTCTACAATCTCATGCAGCTCTAAATTCCGCAAAATTTTGAAACTCACTACGCTCAAACGGTCAAAGTTTTAAGCGGTTTCAGGTTGCATTTTGATAAGAAATCTTACAAATCTTATTAAGTCAGGCCTTTTTATTCCGTTCGGGCTCGGATAGAATAATATAGGGCGTGTATTCTTTACGCGAAGTGCATGATTAGTGGATTATCATTGAGAAAATGCGTTGAGCATGTCGGAACAAGCCTGCGTACAGTTTTTTACTGGAGGCATAAGCTGCTTGATGCCATTGCTGAAGAGGATGAAATCTAATTTGTAGAAAGTTTTAAACAGAGACTGCTTGATGGGATGTTGGGCTTTTCTGCGGGTGTTATGATTGCTGCTAGCTTTTGGTCATTACTGGCTCCGGCGATTCAATTGGCTGAAGAGATGGGCCATTTACCATATGTACCTGCTGTTGTCGGATTTTTAATTGGCTGAGCATTCCTATGGATTGTAGATCAGACATTGCCGCACTTGCACTTAGGGTTACCGATTGAAGAGGCTGAAGGAATTAAAACCAGTTGGCAACGGAGTGTACTTTTAGTAATGGCAATTACTATTCACAACATTCCTGAAGGATTAGCCGTAGGGGTGGCATTTGGTGCTGTTGCATCAGGAATCCCGGCTACATCATTATCTGGGGCTGTAGCACTGGCCATAGGAATTGGTTTGCAAAACTTCCCAGAGGGCGCTGCTGTATCAATCCCTCTAAGACGGGAAGGGTTATCTAGAACCAAAGCTTTTATGTATGGTCAGGCATCGGGCATAGTGGAGCCTATTGCAGGTGTAATAGGTGCGGCCGCTGTAATTACAATACGACAAATTCTTCCGTACGCATTGGCATTTGCAGCTGGGGCGATGATATATGTAGTTGTGGAAGAGTTGATTCCTGAAGCGCAGGGAGACAGAAGCATAGACATCGCTACGATTGGATGTATGCTTGGGTTCACTGTAATGATGTTCCTTGATGTTGCATTGGGATGACATGATGATTGCAATAAAAACCTTATTATTTTTAAACATATATATTTACTAAAAATCAAATCCCTCTAACGCATCAATTACATTGTATTTTTCCGCGAACTCCACTAACATCAACACGCACTTTTCGTATTTATTTTCACTTACCTGGCTCTTTAGATCCTTCACCGTTATGGCCAGAATTTTAAGCTCCCTTATATTTTTAATGTGATCCAACCTGTCTCTTATGAACTCTACAGCGTCGCCATCATAGTAACACCAGTAACTGAACGATTTATAATCTCCACATTCATCTATATTGTCGCCCATTCCTATTCTTTTAAAAGGGATATAGTCAGGATAGTCATCTCCATGTTCTTTTCCACAAGCTACGCACCTGTATCCTGTGACTTCTTCACCCGAACACAGCAACATAGTTTTTTTCACAGAGTTTTTGATTTTACACTTCAAACAGCGTAGCAAATCTTTCATTCTAATTTACCTCTTATTATAAGCACTCATTTATAATTCAAGTTGTTTTTTCTTACATATCTCCACTGGAGATATCATTAACTTCAAGTAGAACAACTTGCTTCAATATTCAAACCATCATTTTCAGAGCTAGCCATCATGCCACTCTTTAACGAACAGGCATTGTACCCCAACGATTTTAAAACCACGACTACCTGACCTGCGGTTTGACCTGAATAGCAATTTGACCTGAATAGCAATTTAAGATGATTTTTTCTTCCTTAGATTATATTATCGAGTGCTCTTGTTTATACAAAAAATAAAGGGTGAATTTCACCCTTTCAATGTCAACAGACAATCTAGTCTTCAATTTCTTTTTTTATCTGGCTGAGTCTTTCTTCCAGCATTTCCTTTTCACTGCTTAGAATTTCTTTTCTTGAAGCTTCGTCCAGCTGTCTGCCCATTCCAAGTCCATTTCTTCCAAAACATCTTTTGCATCCAAAGCCAGATTTCATGCCGCCTCTCATGCCTCTTCCCATTCCGAATCCCGGCTTGAAATCCTCATCATTTGAAGTTTTGCAAACTCCCATCATTCTTCCCGTCATGCTTCCTTCGCCCTGTGGGCCTGTTCCGTCTCTTCTTGGCATATTAAAAGCCTCCTTTTGCTATTTTGGCATATGCTATTTTCACTTCCCATATTACCTATGTTATTGGCATATGTCAATAACGCCGTCGCAAATAATAATCTTTACCAGTGGAACCAAGCGGTTTCGATGAAGAACAAGCTTATTGAAGACCCCCCACTCTGCACTGATTCCCACACAAGCCACATAAAGGTTGCAAACAGATCATCAGCGAATAAAGTACGGCAAGCACAAAGAAGGTGTATATCACACACAACACATAAATATATTCTAAAGCAGCCTCCTGAACTGGATTACTAGGGTTAAGGGAACTGCTACAAAATATCTTGAGAATGACCTTTAAAGGTAGTATCTATGGGTATGGAATATACAAAGGATGCGATATTAGTAATGCTCATACATGAAAAATATACACATATAGTCAGCAAGGAAACTATCGACGAAATATATAAAGAAGGTAAAAGAGAAGCAAGAATTGAAATGATTATAAAACCTGCAATTAAGCGTTTTGGGGTTCTGTCTGAAAAAATTGAAAATAAGATTAGAAAGCTTGACACAGGTGCTTTGATTATAATTGAAGATAAGTTTCTGGATTATGAAGACTTAAAAGCATTTGAAACACTTGTACAAGTTATGGGTGGCTGGAAATACTGATATTGTCATCAGAGAAAACGGCCGTCACCATTTGATGACAGCCGTTTGTCTATTCTATGATTACTGACTTTACCTCTTTCTTTTCCTCCTTGGTCTTTGGAATAACTATTGTGAGAACTCCGTTTTTAAATTTGGCGGATATTTCGTCTTCTTTTACATTCTCAAGGAAGAAAGACCTCCTAAGGCTCCCGTAGGATCTTTCTTTTCTTATATAGCCTTCTTTAGACTCTTCAATCTCCTGTTTTTTCTCTGCTGACAATATAAGATAATTGTCTTGTATCTTAATTTCGATGTCGCCCTTTGTAAAGCCGGGAAGATCTGCTTCGAGTATGTACTCCTTGTCAGATTCCCTTATGTCTGTTCTTATAAAGCCCTCTGTGAAAAAGTCAGGTGTAGGGAATTTCCAAAAATCCTCTTCTAACATCCTGTCAAAGTACCTCATAAGGCTTCCCTTTCTTTTGTCATGCGGCGCTGGCAAATACATAAAACCCCTCCTTTTATCAGTTGTATACGCTAATAATGTATATATTCAAAACACATTATGCCCACAGGCATCGTTTTAGAATCAGCCTGCCGAATACACAAAATTATTCACAGGCTCTGTCTTTTAGTCATCTATTTTTTTAGCCTATATGTTATATAACCCTTATAATTTATACTTTCCACATATTCATCCAATTCAAGCGTTTTAAATATTTCAAGTGCATTGCTACAGTTTCTGGAACTTAAAAAATCATTTATCTCATGCTGATTCATAGGATGTCTTTTTATTATGCTAAGTATAGCCCTATAATCATCTTCATCCTCACTATAAAATCCTTTCGACGCCAAGGCATCTATTGAAATCCCCTTGAGAATATCAACTGCCATTTTGATTGTTTTTGCTGAAGGCTGCTCTACCCAACTTTCCGCCGGAGGCCTTACTGGAGAATTTATATACAACCTGTCATATTCAATTTTATCCAGCAGGGTCTTAAATCTTAAAATATCCTCCGTGGAATCGTTCGTATCTTTTATAATCATAATCTCAATCCAAAGCTGGCCTTTGTATTTCTGAGAAAATTTAATGAGCCCTTCAAGCACCATTTTAAAGCTGATGTCCCGGCATGGCCTGTTTATCTTTTTGAAAGTCTCCTCATCATATGCATCAAGAGACGGCAGCACTATGTCAGCATTGCAAAGCTGATTACTAACTTCTTCATCGTATAAAAGTGCTCCGTTTGTTATTACCGCTACGGGTTTTTCAGTAAGCCTTTTAATTCCATCTATGAGTTCTCCCAGCCTTGAGTAAAGCGTAGGCTCACCTTCTCCGACTATTGTTACAACATCGAACTTGGGATTCTCTTTTAAATACCTTTCAAACTCATCCAAAATATCATCCAGCTTGAAAAATTCCTCCCTTTTGTTCGTCAGATGAGATGTTCTTCCCAATTGACAATATATGCATGAATAGTTGCAATACTTTTCCGGTATGGGGCTTATGCCCACTGAAATGCCCATTCTCCTTGACGGTACTGGGCCATAGATATATTTGAACTCTCCCATGAAAGCCTCCTTCCGTACAAATAAGTATTTTGAATTTTTATAGCTGTTCCAATTTTCCTGTGACTTTATCTGTAAATGAATCCGTTAATAAATGATTCATCTCGTCGTAAATTTCTATTTTGCCTTCGTCGCACAGCTGTGCAAGTTTTGGATCAATTGGAACTTGGGTTATTAATTCTATACCCATTTCCTTCGCAGCTTTTTCAGCATTGCTTTCACCGAATATATTTACTTTCTTTCTACAATCAGGGCAGAGATAATAGCTCATATTTTCTACAATTCCCAATACGGGGACATTCATTTTTTTTGCCATGTCTACAGATTTTTTCACTATAATTTTTACTAAATCCTGCGGGGAAGAGACCACAATAATTCCATCCACTGGCAGAGATTGCATTATTGTGAGAGGTACATCGCTTGTCCCTGGAGGAAGATCTATTAGCAAATAATCCAAGTCCCCCCATAACACATCTGTATAGAATTGTTTTATGGTGCGCGAAATAAGCGGGCCTCTCCAAATAACAGGGGAATCACTTTTGTCCAATAAAAAACCTAAAGACATTACTTTTATGCCTGTCGATGTGCTGACCGGGTCTATTCCACGGCTGCTTATATTGGATTTTTCATTATTTATACCAAATATTTTAGGTATACTTGAACCTCCCATATCAGCATCTAAAATTCCCACATCATATCCCTTTTTTCTCAGCGATACGCCCAATAAGGATGTGACTGAGGATTTTCCCACGCCACCTTTGCCACTCATAATTGCTATTACTTTTTTTATATTACTAAATTCATTAGTCTTTTCTTTTTCAAAAACCATACATGCGACCTCCTTTTCCGATATGTCCTATTCCTTTCGATACCCCAAATTGTTAAAGTGTACCATATAATGTTTAAGGGTATATGCTGAATACAGCTTTAAAAATTATATATTGTCTATATAAAAGATATCTCTTATTTATTTTCTAGGAAGTAAATATTACTACTGGAAAAACATAACATCGGAATAAAAGATTTGAAAATCAAATAATTCGAAAAGGAACTAAAAAAGAAATCCAATTATACTTAATATTGAACTGACAATGGAATGCCCATTTATTATTAAAATACTCTAAAAGGGAAGGAGGATAAGAAATGTTCACGCAAATAATCAAGGAATTAAAACAACATGCTCCGTTTACTATTTTGGGTGCAGGTACCGGAATAATTATAATGGTGATTTTTAATGAATTGTCTTTTGAATTTTCCAATAATATATTCTATTTACTCCATCCACTCCATGTCGTTTTAAGCGCAATTGCAACGGCATCGATGTACGAATTTTATCAATGCAAAAATAAAAGTGAAAAATGCAACATATGGGTTTTATTAATGATTGGTTATTTAGGATCAATAGGTATAGCCACTTTAAGCGATTCAGTAATACCCTATATTGCAGAAGCTTTGCTTAATATGCCTAATAGAGGCATTCATATAGGTTTTATTGAAAAATGGTGGCTGATCAACCCCCTGGCATTTATAGGTATCGCAATAGCCTATTTTAGGCCTTCGACAAAAAGCTCTCACGCTGGGCATGTATTACTAAGCACTTGGTCTTCGCTATTTCATATTATGATGGCCAAAGGGCAGTCTTTAAATTTGTATGAGTATATTACCATTTTTGCATTCCTTTTTATCGCTGTATGGATTCCATGTTGTACTAGTGATATTGTAATGCCTTTATTATTTGTTAAAGACAAATAATGTATTTTTCTTATTCCAATTAAGGAAGAATCAGATGAAAAAATCATATTGATTGTACTCTAAGTACATAGCAATATTTATAATATGGAACTTTTCTGGCTAAAGTTATTGAAGAAAAATATTAAGAGACTTCTATTGGTCCTATGGAGCATAAAAGTCTCTTTCAATTAAAATGTGTCTTAATATATCCATTTTTTTTGTATATTGTGAGTACTTGCAATAAACAACCCTGCACAAAATGCTATAAGTACTGGAAAACTGATTCCATGGGCAATAATCCCATTGCCGTTGATTGAATTTTTTAATATATCAGCGCCATATGTGAGTGGCAACATATATGAAATAGGCCTTATCGCGGCAGGAAGATTGTCTATAGGAATAAACAGGCCGCAGAGGAATACCATTGGGAATCGAAAAAAATTAGAAAATGTTTGAGCTTCAAACACTTCGCTCACTGAAACGGCGATAAATAATCCTAAGAAGGTGGAGGTTATTGCTATAAGCACTACGCTCAAGAGAGCCAATGCCCAGTCAATTCCGGATAAATCAACCATAAACGAAGCAAACAGCACTGGAATGAAAGCATTTACTATTCCAAAAACAATGGCACCAGTTGTTTTTGCCAGCATCAAAAGATTCAAGCTGATAGGCGCAAGCAGCAGCCTCTCAAAGGAGCGACTTTTCCTTTCGAATGTTATGGTTACCGCAAGCATGGATGTTGTGCCAAATAGTATGGATAATGACATAACGCCCGGCAAAATATCTCTTATGGCTACAATACTTTCTGAGCGTACGAAAAACATAAGCGTCCAGGATATGGGAAAAACAATCCCCCAACTGATATTAGGCGGCTTTAAATAATAGTTTTTCATATCTTTCATCAAAATACTCCAAAATGCTATGTATTTACTCATTTCGACTGCCCTCCTTTTCTTTTTTCATTTTGTCTATTTCAATACCTGTGATTTTCACAAAAACTTCTTCCAATGAAGGATGGATAATTTTTGCTTCTCTGACTAGAATGTCTCTTTCGTCAAAAAAATTCATAAAGGGCATAAGGTTAACTTTTTCGCCAGATATGATTCTGATTTTGCTTGCATTGATTTTGTGTACATTGATGTAGGGGAAAGCATTCGTCAAATCCTTTTCAAAAGATAAACGGTTATTTTCTATGGAAAATTCTACGATATTCTTCTCTTGGGCTTCTAGCAGAAGGTCGCTCGTCCTGCCTACTTTAATGATTTTGCCGTCGACAATAAACCCGATTCTATGGCACAGTCTTTCGGCTTCCTCGATATGGTGGGTTGTTAAAAAGATTGTAGTGCCTTTATTATTGAGCTCTTGAATAAGTTTTCTGATTCGTCTGGTGCTTTCCACATCAATTCCTGTGGTGGGTTCATCCAAAAAGAGTATTTCGGGTTCGTGAATAATTCCGGCGGCAATAGTCAACTTTCTTTTCATACCTTTGGAAAAGGCTTTGAAAGGTCTTTTTCCCGTATCTGAAAGGCCAAACTGGTCCAACAATTGCTTAGCTCTTGATTCTCGAGTAACTTTATCCATACCGTATAGTGAAGCACAAAAAACCAAATTGTCAAACCCGCTCATATCTGCATAAAGATTGTTTTCATCTGGAACAATACCGATGAGCTGTTGAACCTTCTTTATGTTCTTTATGCCATTTTGCCCTGCAATACCAATCATACCAGATGTAGGCCTTGCAAGGCCGGTAAGCATATTGATGGTTGTTGTCTTGCCAGCGCCATTTGGCCCTAGGAATCCAAAAACCTCACCTTTTTTCACGGAAAAACTGATTTCCTTGACAGCCTTGAAATCGTTAAAGCTTTTGCTAAGGTTGCTAACCTCTATAACATTGGCGTTCAAAATTCAAGCCCCCTTTCTACAGCATAAATGATTTCTTCGACCCGAGTCTATGACATCCAGATCAATTACTTCTAACTATATTAAACAGTTATTTTAAATAAAAAAGTCTTTTCGCACCAGGCTTAGATTTCCAGGCATTTGGTTGGCGAAAAAGGCAAATATTACACCATTAGAATGATAGTCCTCATAACGGGTATATTATCCTTATATTTTACCTTGTTTTCCAAAATTAATGCATCTATTTGAAAAAGAGTGTAATGAAGTTTAAAGGAAAGAAGGAGATCAAATGGTAAATGTAGGTTTGATAGTCAATCCAATAGCTGGAATGGGAGGCAGCGTTGGATTAAAAGGCACTGATGGCGAAATATATAAAACGGCTGTAACTTTAGGCGCAAAGCAAGTGACATCTGAAAGAATCCGAGAAGTCCTTTCGCTAGTCACGAGAAAAGACATTTATTTTTTGGCGGCAAAAGGGAAAATGGGCGAGGATTATGTTAAAGAGTTTTGTTTTGATTATGAAGTTGTAGGTGATATTGGAATTGAAACCGATTCGGATGATACTAAAAATATAGCCAAAGAGATGGTATCGAAGGAAATAGAGCTGCTGATATTTGTAGGAGGAGATGGAACTGCAAGAGATATCCTGGATGTAGTGGGTATGGAAACGCCAGTTATTGGCATTCCTTCAGGGGTCAAAATGTTTAGTCCGGTATTCGCCTTATCTGCCCATGCTGCGGCTGAGATGATTAATTCATTTGAGGATAAGTTCATAGAGAAGGAAGTGTTGGATATCGACGAGGAGGCTTTCAGGAATAACCGGCTGGTTTCAAAGCTTTATGGATTTGTAAGGGTGCCGGATATAAGCCATCTGCTTCAGGGAAGGAAAGAGTCTTCAAATGTCAAGGTGAAAGCCGAAGATAAGAAAAAAGAAGTTGCCGAGTATATAGTGGAAAACATGGAAAAAGATATGATGTATATTTTGGGACCCGGAACCACCCTAAAGGCTATTACCGACCGGCTTGGAGTTGAGAAATCATTATTGGGGATTGACGCTGTTTTCAATGGCCAGCTTGTTGGTTCGGACATCAATGAAAAAGAAATACTAAGATTGATTGAAAGACATGAAAAAGCAAAAATTATCGTTACTCCCATTGGGGGCAATGGGTTTATATTTGGAAGGGGAAGCAAGCAAATATCTCCAAAGGTTTTAGGATTGATTGAAAGAGAAAACATCATTATTGTCAGCACTTTAGATAAAGTTGGAGCTTTGGAATGCCTGAGAGTGGACACGGGAGATCATGGAATTGACATGGAACTAATAGGGGATATCCATGTGGTAATCGGATATAACGAGGAAATTGTAATGGAGGTTAAATGTGATTGATTTAAGTTCAAACGAGAACCCCTACGAACCTTCTAAAAGGGTAATCGAAGCGGTTATGCAAAGTGCTTTTCATCTCAACAGATATGTAGGTCATGGAGAGTTGGACGCGTTGAAAGAAGCCATTTCTGATTACAACCAGGTCTCAAAAGAACGCATATTCGTTGGCCCGGGGACGGATTACCTTTTTAAGGAAACAATATTTAATTTCGCTAAAAACAAGGATGTAATCACTTTCAATCCCTCGTTTTTCGGTTCCGTAGAAAGTGCGAAATATACCGCTAAAAGAATTATGAAAATTCAACTAGTACCACCTGAATATAAAATTAATTTGGAGGCTTTGACGGGAGGGCCTTCTCTAATGCTGCTGGATTCCCCAAATAATCCCACGGGGAGGTGCCTGATAGAGAGGAAGCAGCTTATAGAAATTTTGGGAAACAGTGATAATCTTGTTTTAATCGATGAAGCTTACTATGAATTTTCAAAAAAATCTTTTGTAGATCTTGTTGAGAAATACCCCAATTTGGCCATAGCGAGAACTCTCGACAAGGCATTTTCATTGGCTGGCCTTAGAGTCAGCTATCTTATTGCAGGAGACAGATTTTTAAGAAGGCTGTCCTCTCATGCGCAAGTGGTTAACAGGCCGGCTTGCCGTGCGGCTATTACAGCCATAAAAGATAAAGCGTACGCGTTTAATAATGTTAAAATTATTATTAATGAGAGGGAAAGGCTAAGGGGCGAGTTAGAAATGGCAGGGCTGGCTGTAACGCCGAGCCAAACTAATTTTTTGCTTGTCAGAACATCTATTCCTGAATTTGCTTTGAGGCTGAATAAAGAGAATATTCTAATAAGCGATTTATCAGACACATGGCTAAAGAACTGCTATCGGATTTCTGTGGGAAACCAGTGGGAAAACGACTTGCTACTCAATGCAATAAGAAAATTCACTAGTGTTGATTAACATGAACCTCCCCACTTATGCATTGCAGTGAGGGAGGTTCATGTTTACGGAGAGTGTAAAATAAAGTGTGTATCTTCTTTGAAATTGATATAATCAAATTATCAATCAAGGATGAAAAAGACATCCACAAAGCACTTAAAGACATGTTTTCAAAAACAATCCAGGAAATGCTTAAAGCGGAGCTTGATAAGCATCTTTCCTAATGACGAATCACTCTTCAAAAGCCTTTATATTGCAACAATTGATATCACTAAAAAATGAACTGCAAAGCTTAGAGATTAACATCTTATCTTGGCTTAGCTAAGCATATATTTTGAAGACAGGATTAACCCCTATCTTTAAAATTCAATCAAGTGCTACTGTTTTTGTTTGTTGCTATAGAATGGTAAAATATTTAATTTGAGTAATAAAAAACCTGGAAGGCTTATCAAAATAGCTTTCCAGGTCTCAAAAAATAAATTCAATATATATTAAGGAAGGCCATAATTTGAAGAAAATAACCATTATTTTAATTGCTACAGTGTTGCTTATAGTTACTGGTTGATCCAGCAAATTAATGAATTTGAGGCGTCCTCGTATCGGGGAATCCAGAGTGAATGGTTAAGCCGCTTTTATGAAGTTTTGTAAGTTTTCCAAATTGAAATGCACGCTTGAATTCTTGGGAATTTTGGATTGTTTGAGCGAAGTGAGTTTTCAAAAATCCAGAATTCAAGCAGGGCATTAGATTATGTAAAACTCAAAACGTAGGATCAGCGGCTGTTTATTCACCTGGATTCCTTTTATAAGCTTAAGCGCAGTCATAATGTGTCTATAGGTGTTAAAAATAGCTATGCTAAAGACAAATCTTTTGTAAAATTTTGTATTTGTAATATTTTGTGAAAGCAACCTTGAAATTGGGTATGCATTAATTGGGTTCTCTTACTGATTTTGCGTATTGATTATATGGCGATTTGGGTATAAAATAGATATTAAGTGTACGCGAAAACATATAAAAGGAGAATGAGTGTAATGCATACAAAGACAAATGTCTCTGTGACGTTCGAAGAAATACTAAAGGCAAAAGATGTTCTGGAAAACGTTGCGATAAAGACAAAGCTTTATGAGTGTCCAAACCTTTCGAAACTTACTGGAAACAATGTGTTTTTAAAGACTGAAAACCTTCAAAAGACTGGGGCTTTCAAGATAAGGGGAGCATTCAACAAGATAGCAAACCTTACAGATGATGAAAGAAAATGCGGAGTCATAGCATCAAGCGCAGGAAACCATGCTCAGGGAGTTGCCCTTGCAGCAAGCGAATACGGAATAGATTCCACGATAGTAATGCCTGCCACTGCCCCTTTGGCAAAGGTCAAGGCTACAAGAGGATACGGAGCTGAAGTTGTGCTTCACGGAGACGTTTACGACGATGCATACCTTAAGGCTGTGGAGCTTCAAAAGGAAACCGGCGCAACTTTTGTGCATCCTTTCAATGATCCTCACGTCATAGCTGGACAGGGAACAATAGGCCTTGAAATACTTGAAGAGCTTGAAAATGTTGATGTAATACTTGTTCCAATAGGCGGAGGCGGACTTATATCCGGTATTGCAATAGCTGCCAAGACGATAAAACCTTCTGTAAAAGTGATAGGTGTCGAGGCTGCAAACGCGGCGTCTATGTACAGCGCCAGAAGGGCGAGGAAGATAGTGACTCTTGACTCGGCTTCGACTATAGCAGACGGAATAGCCGTAAAGCAAATAGGAGATGTCACATATGAGATAATAGAAAAGTATGTGGATGAGATAGTGACTGTTGAAGAGGATGAAATAGCGCAGGCTATACTCTACCTTATGGAAAAGAACAAGCTGGTTGCAGAAGGTGCTGGAGCTGTTACTACTGCTGCGATTATGAATGAAAAGATATGGGACAAGGGAAAAAATGTAGTTGCTGTAGTTTCAGGCGGAAATATAGACATAAACATGATGTCTAAAATAGTCGACAAGGCCCTTATGAAAGAGGGAAGAAGATTCTATTTCCACACTATGATACCTGACAAGCCGGGAGAGCTTATGAAGGTGATACAGCTTGTGTCGGAGCTCAACGCCAATATATTCTCGATAAACCAGACAAGGCTTAAGGACTTTGTCAAAATTGGAATGCAGGAGATTGAGGTAGTGCTTGAAACCTTTGACGAGAGTCACATGGAAAAGATAGTCAAAGAGCTTAGAGGACACGGATATACAATACTCCTTTAATTTGAAAATTTAACACGATTAAACAAGTGTTAAATTTGATTAAAGTATCAATCCATCTTTATGCAAAGTGATATTTGTAATATAATGATGTTAGCCAATATTTAAATATAATAAAAACTGGAGGTATTTAGATGAAAAAAGAGATAATAAGCACAAGCAAGGCGCCGGCGGCAGTGGGACCATATTCTCAGGCTGTAAAGGCTGGAAACATGCTTTTTGTTTCAGGACAGATTCCATTCATACCAGAGACTATGGAGCTTGTATCGGAAGACGTTAAGGAGCAAACAGCAAGATCACTTGAAAACGTTAAGGCAATACTGGAAGAGGCAGGAGCTTCATTTGCAGATGTAATAAAAGCCACAGTGTTTATAAAGGACATGAACGACTTTGGAAAGATAAACGAGGTATATGCTGAGTACTTCGGAGACAACAAGCCTGCAAGAGCATGCGTTGAAGTTGCGAGACTTCCAAAAGACGTAAAAGTTGAAATAGAAGTTATAGCGTTTGTTGAGTAAAAAAGTTAACAAAAAAATAGAAATTGCCGGCATATAAAATGCCGGCAATTGTAATATTAAAATTAAAAAGAGAGGTTTACAATATGAAAAATTATAGCATATTTGATGTCATAGGGCCTCGTATGATAGGTCCTTCAAGCTCCCATACTGCAGGAGCGGCAAGGATTGCCATTGCGGCTTCCAAAATAGCCAAGGGAAGCGTTAAGGAAGTGAAGTTCTATCTGCACGGATCTTTTGCAAAGACTTACAAGGGACACGGAACGGATAAGGCTCTTGTGGGAGGAATGCTTGGATTTTCCACGGAGGACGAGAGGATAAAAAATTCATTTGAGATAGCGGATGAAAAGGGGATTAAGTATGAATTCATTCCAATTGACCTTGGGGACGAATTCCATCCAAACACGGTAAAGATGATGATAACCAAGGAAGACGGTTCGCAGGTGGAGGTAATAGGAGAGTCCATAGGCGGGGGTAACATCAAAATAGTTGGCATAAACGGACTTGACATTGAATTCACAGGCGAGTATTATACGCTCATAGTAAAGCAGTGGGATATGCCTGGCGCGGCGGCCCACATAACAAACTGCGTAGCTCAAAACGATGTAAACATAGCGTTCATGAGGATATACAGAGAGGAAAAGGGAAACCACGCATTTACAATAATAGAGGCTGACGAGCAGATATGCCAAAAGGCTATAGACGATATAAAGAGCAACACCCAGCTTATACAAGATGCCTTTGTGGTATCCATATGATGACACGGATAAATATCTGAAAGTTTAAAAAATTTCAAAAAGAAGGTGAGCAGTGTGAACTTTAAAAATGGAGCAGAGCTTGTACAAATGAGCAAGGACAGCGGGCTTTCAATGTCCAAGGTATGTATAGAAAGAGAAGTTGAAATTTCGTCGAGAAGTGAAGACGACATAGTTGAAGACATGAGAAAGAGTTACGATATAATGAGAAATGCGGTTAAAAAAGGCCAAAGTGAAGAACTAAAATCCATGGGAGGGCTTATAGGCGGAGAAGCCAAAAAGCTCAATGACAGAATGAGCAAAAACAGGCCGGTATGTGGCGAAGTCATGTCAAAGGCTATGAGTGCGGCTATGGGAGTCATGGAGGTTAATGCATCAATGGGGCTTATAGTGGCTGCGCCTACTGCCGGTTCTTGCGGAATTCTTCCGGGAGCTCTCATAACTGTAGGGGATGAATTTGGAAAGAGCGATGAAGAGATAGTAAATGCAATGTTTGCCGCAGGTGCAGTGGGAATAATAATCACAAGAAATGCTACGGTTTCGGGTGCTGAAGGCGGATGTCAAGCCGAAACAGGAGCAGCTGCAGCAATGGCGGCTGCAGGAATAGTGGAGCTCATGGGTGGAAGCACTGAGCAAGCGCTTGACGCTGCGGCGATATGCCTTAAAAATGTAATGGGGCTTGTGTGCGATCCTATAGCGGGGCTTGTTGAGGCGCCTTGCCAGAAGAGAAATGCCATAGGCGTTGCCAATGCGCTTATAAGTGCGGAAATGGTTCTTGCGGGAGTTCCAAGCGTAATACCGTTTGATGAAGCTGTGCAGGCAATGTACGAGGTAGGAAGAAGGCTTCCTGTTGAACTTAGGGAAACGGCTCTTGGGGGAGCTGCAAGCACTCCTACGGGATGTATGCTATGTAAGCAGATATTCAGCTAATTGAAGAGAATTATGTAAATAAAAGACCTCCAGATTTGAGCTGGAGGTCTTTTATACTATACCAATATTTTTTCTTGTTCTAAAGAAGTGCTTGATTCCACAATATCGTATTTTTCAAAATCGGATAATTCGCTTTCAAGATCTGAACTAGCGGAGATTAGTATTTTGATTCCAAACTTATTAGAAAAGCTTTTAAGTTTTTCGAAGCAAGGCTTAAAATTGCCGGAGCAGTCAGGTATTATTTCTTTTATTCCATCCACATAAATTTTTTCAATATCATAATTTTCTCCTACCATCCCGCACAGGAAACCATAGAAGGAGTCGATGCTATTGAGATTAAATTCGTTTGAGGGAATAAGCCGTATATCCCTATGTAGTTCATGCATATGCCTGTTGTCGCTGTCTATAAAGACTATTTCTCCTTTTGAGTTCAAAATGTCCTTATTAGCCATTCGAATCATTCTTTTTGTCTTACCTGAGCCAGCCTTGCCTAGTAATAGTTTTACCATTGGAATCTCCTCCTTTAAAAAATAAAAAATGGACTTATTATGAAAATTCCCCAAAAGACTTAGCTCTAAACAATAATGACAAAAAAGAGTCGATTTTGTTAAGAATAATATTTGTAATTGCTGCTTTTTTTTCTTCTTTTTTTCCTCAATATGTTGATATTGACAAATCTGACTATTAGACCTATGGATATTAAAGATACTGTCAGCATAAGCAGATACTTAATCAGTTTAAGCGCTATGTTTTTCGCCATGGCAAGAAGTGAAAGTGAATTCAAATCTGAAACGGATACGAGGTTTTCTGTGGATGAAAGTGTATCGGCCCTGTATATTTCGACATATCCAACTATATCACCTGTTTTAAGCGGCGGTTTTATATCCTCGTTCAGAACTACATTGTATTTTAGGTTTAGCGAATCTAGGGTCTGTCCGTTTTCCACCACGAATCCTACATCTTTGTCCAGAGAATATTGAAGCTTTTTCTCTTTTGAAAAAAATATATTTTTTTCTCCAAGTATCTTGTCTTTGGAAATATACTGCTCAAAATGATAGTTTTCAAAACCGAAGTCTATAAGGGTTCTTGAGTCAAGATATACATCTGAACCCTTGGCTTTTAATATTACCGATATGAGCCTCATTCCGTCTTTTTCACCAGAACTTATAAGGCAGTTTCCTGCGGCATTTGTATAGCCGGTTTTTATGCCGTCTATCAAATCATATTTTATATTGATCCACTGATTCCTGTAGTTTATCTGATGGCCGCCGCCGGTTCCCCAAAGGAACCTGTTTGAATTTTTGTAGACCCTCCATTCTGGAGTTTGCTCGGTTGGAGCCAGCTGGACATTAGTGGACTTTACTATCCTTCGAAACTCTTCGCGATTCATAGCTGCGCGTGCTATAAGGGCAAGGTCGTATGCGCTTGTATAGTGGTTTTCGTCTGGCATTCCATTCGGATTGTTAAAATGGGTGGTTTGGCAGCCAAGCTCTTTTGCCCTGCTGTTCATGAGATCCTTGAACTCATCAATAGAGCCGCCTATATGGTTTGCAAGGGCTACTGCGGCGTCATTCGCAGAATGTATGAGCATGAATTCGAGAAGCTGCCTTACTGTAAATGATTCACCCTGCTTTATGTACATGCTGCTTCCGCCTACATATCCAAGGTCGTAATCTATATTTACCACTTCATCCAAGTTTTTGCAGTTCTCAAGGGTTAAAAGGGCGGTCATGACTTTTGTGGTAGACGCAGGATACATTTTTTTGAAGGCGTTTTTATTATATAGTATTTCTTTGGTTTTGTAGTCGATAAGAACTCCTGATTCACTTGTGATATCAGGCTGTGCAGGGACCTGTGCATTTGAAATGATAAGAGTTGAAAGTATTATTGATGCGGCCATTAAAATGGCAAAAAGCTTTTTCTTCATAAAATCTCTCCTGACTAGTGAATATGTGTGTCTTGGCGCGCTGCTTTTGGAATATATGACCGGCGCATTTTTGTGATTTATGCCATGAAATCTTTTGAAAAAAGATAATTTTAGTATAACATATTTTGAAAAAATGGGTAATAAGCAAATGAGGTGATAAGAGTGGAGATTAAGATAGATAAGAACAAAATACTTGCGGGAGTGCTTGTGATTATCATAATGGTTATTGCATTTAAAAACAATTCCCAAAGCAATGTCCACATGATAAGTTCTGAAAGCGAGCCAGCACAGGAAAATATTCAATCCGAGCGGAAAGAGGAGGGCGTTGAAGCCGGGATTGAATTTGAAGAGGAAAAAGCACCTTATATAAAGGTGTATATAAGCGGGGCGGTTGAAAACTACGGGGTGATAGAGATAAGTAGCGATGCTAGGCTTGTGGATGCTGTGGAAAAGCTTGGAGGGCTTACTCAGTATGCGGATGTGAACAGAGTGAATCTGGCTCAAAAGCTCGAGGATGGGGGGCACTACATAGTGCCTAAAACAGGTGAAAATATTGGATATGCAGATGAAGGCCAGGCACAAGTTGGTGGAGCAAATGATATGGAGGATTCCAAAATAAACATAAATACTGCTGACGCAACCAGGCTGAAAGAGCTCCCGGGAATAGGTGATGCGATAGCACAAAGAATAATACAATACAGGGAGCAAAATGGAAAGTTCAAATCAATAGACCAGATTAAAGATGTCTCTGGAATAGGTGATAAGAAATTTGAGGGAATAAGTGACATGATAAAAACGGAATAAAAAATATGTTTAGATTGATTTACATGAGGGAATAAAGTATACTGAAAACGTATAGATTTAAAATTTAAATCATTTGAAAGGAGATAGAATTATGGATAAGAGAACAGGTGTAATAACAATGGGAGGAAATCCGCTAACGCTTGCAGGTAAAGAGGTTAAACCAGGTCAAAAGGCGCCGCAGTTTACGTCGGTAAAAAGGGACATGTCTCAATTCACTCTTGACGAGGTAAAGGGAAAAGTCAAGATAATAAGTGTGGTACCTTCCGTAGATACAAAGGTTTGTGAACTGCAGACCACGAGGTTCAATGAAGAGGCTTCACAGCTTGACGATACGGTTGTTATAACGACAAGCGTAGACCTTCCTTTTGCCCAGGATAGATTTTGCTCTGCGCACGGAATAGACAATATATACGTCGTATCTGACCATAAGAATCTTTCTTTTGGAAAAAACTATGGTTTTGTAATAGACGAGCTTAGGCTTTTGAGCAGGGGCATAGTTGTAATTGACAAGGAAGATGTCATAAGATATGTAGAATATGTAAAAGAGGTTACTCAGCATCCGGATTACGACAGGGCCATAGAGGAGGCAAAAAAACTTCTATAGATATTAATTTTTTGAAAATAAAAAATTTTAATAACGAAACATACAATTAAACTTGTCTGCACACCAAAAGGATTGCATATATTTGAATGTGCATCAAACTAGAGTCATTTAAGTATGTTTAAAGCGGAATAGAGAAAAAATTTACAGACCCTTCCAATTCAGGCGGGGTCTTTTGCCTTTTTATGCTCAGTATGCTATTTTTAAAGGCTTTCTTTTATGATATATTAGTATCTAGTGATGATTGAATAGAATATGGGAGTGATAAATTTGAAGGGTAAAGAGATGAGACTTACTCAAATGGTTTCAGCATCAGGCTGAGCTGCGAAAATAGGGCCAGAGGATCTGGCAAAGGCGCTTTCACAGCTTACTCAGGTGAGCAATGAAAATCTTATAATAGGCTTTAATACTGCAGATGATGCTGCTGTATATAAATTAGACGAACAAAAGGCATTGATACAGACACTGGACTTTTTTACGCCGGTTGTAGACGACCCATATCTTTTTGGGCAGATAGCAGCTACGAATTCCCTTTCCGACGTATACGCAATGGGAGGAAAGCCTATAGTTGCCATGAATATAGTTTGTTTCCCGTCATGCCATGACATGGGTGTTCTTGGACAGATATTAAAAGGCGGTTCCGACAAGGTTACAGAGTCAGGAGCAGTGCTTGTAGGAGGACATACGGTGGATGACAAGGAGCCTAAATACGGACTTTCTGTATCGGGGCTTGTACACCCTGACAAGGTTCTTGCTAACTCAAGTGCTAAAAAGGGGGATGTGCTTATTCTTACAAAGCCTGTAGGGACAGGAATAGTAAATACGGGCATAAAGGCTGACATGGTTCAAAAGAGCACAGAAGAAGAGGCTGTAAAGATAATGTCACATTTGAACAAGTACGCAGCAATGGCGTTTGACGACATAGCTGTAAATGCAGCTACAGACATAACTGGATTTGGATTTTTAGGCCATGCAATGGAAATGGCCAAGGGTTCTGACCTTACTATAGAGATAGACTCTTCAAAGGTGCCTATAATGTCAGAGGCGGAAGATCTTGCAAAAATGGGAATAATACCTGCTGGAATGTATAAAAACAGGAATTATATACAAAAAGACGTAAGGGCGGAAGGTGTAAAAGAGCATATAATGGATATACTTTATGACCCTCAAACCTCAGGAGGCCTTTTGGTTTCAGTACCACAGGAGCATGCGCAGGAGCTTGCGCAGAAGATGCTTCAAAGCGGAAGCCTTGCGGCAAGCATAGTTGGAAAAGTTGTAGGCAAGGAAGACAGCTATATAAGAGTGTTTTAGATTTAAGCAAACCGTCATAAAGAGTCATTTGAGTTTTGGATTGGTTAATTTTTATAGAACAGATCTATTAATGAGGCTTTTGTAGCCTCATTAATTTTTGCTGTGTACATATATGTCAGTACAAGTAGTTCTTGTGGTATATTAATGGTATATAATTAAAAAAAGAAAATATTATTCAAAGGAGTGCAATATATAAATGGATAGAAGAAAACTTTTTGCAAATCTGCCTTCAGTGGACAAAATGCTGGGCCATCCAGGCGTTATAGAGCTCGAAAGCCAGTATCCAAGGACTTTGTTGGTTGACATCATAAGGGCGGAAATAGACGGATGCAGGAAAAAAATACTAAGCCTTACTGAAGAGGAAATGGGAGGCTTCAGCATTGAAATTGACGAGCTGGTTCAAAATGTAAAAAATAATCTTGAAAAAGAGTATGCCCTAAACCTTACAAGGGTTATAAACGCTTCGGGAGTGGTTGTCCATACAAACCTCGGAAGGTCTCCTCTTTCAGAAGAAATAAAGGAAGACATGTGGGAAATAGCATCGAGGTATTCAAATCTTGAGTATAATATCCAAAGCGGAGCGAGGGGTTCGAGATATTCTCACCTTGAAGACATAATAAGAAAGATCACAGGGGCGGAAGACGTGCTTGTGGTAAATAACAATGCGGCTGCTGTAATGCTTGTTCTTAGCACTATGGCAAAAGGAAAAGAAGTAATAACTTCAAGGGGAGAGCTTGTTGAAATAGGAGGCTCTTTCAGGATACCTAGGGTTATGGAAGAGAGTGGAGCCAAGCTTGTAGAGGTTGGAACCACAAATAAGACATATGCAGTAGACTATGAAGATGCAATAACTGAAGACACAGGAGCTCTTTTGAAGGTTCACACAAGCAACTACAGGGTTGTGGGCTTTACAGACACGCCTGGACTAAGGGAGCTTAAGGACCTTGGCGAAAAACACGACATCCCTGTAATAGAGGACCTTGGAAGCGGCCTTTTTGTAGACCTTTCAAAATACGGCATAACTTACGAGCCAACTGTTATGGATTCTCTGAAAAACGGAGCAGACGTAGTTACATTCAGCGGGGACAAGATACTTGGAGGGCCGCAGGCAGGAATAATAGTGGGCAAGAAGGAATATATAGAAAAGATGAAGAAAAACCAGCTTACAAGGGCCCTCAGGGTCGACAAGCTTATAATATGCGCGCTTGAAGCCACTATGAGACTTTACCTTGAAGAAGAGACTGCACTTAAGAAAGTGCCTACACTTAGAATGCTGACATACAAGATAGAAGAGATTGAGGAAAAGGCAGAAAGACTTTATTCGCTTATAGAAGAGGCTCAAATAAAGGCCGACGTTAAAATAGAAACGGGCTATTCTCAGGTTGGGGGAGGGTCTCTTCCACTTGAAAGGTTAGAAAGCAGGGTCATATCAATAGTTCCAAATAACATGAGCGTTTCAAAGCTTGAAGAAGAGATGAGGCTTTCGGATGATCATGTGGTTGCAAGAATATATGATGAAAAATATGTGCTTGACGTTAGGACTCTTTTTGACGAGGAATTTGAAATAGTATGTGACAGACTAAAAAAAATACTTGGATAGGGGTGCTGTATGAAAAACATAATAATAGGAACAGCCGGTCATATAGACCATGGAAAGACTACACTTATAAAAGCGCTTACTGGAAAAGAGACAGACAGGCTTAAAGAGGAGAAAAAAAGGGGGATATCGATAGATCTTGGCTTCACCTATTTTGATCTTCCGAGCGGTAAAAGGGCAGGTATAATAGATGTTCCGGGGCACGAAAAATTCGTAAAGAACATGCTTGCGGGAGTCCACGGCATGGACGTTGTGCTGCTTGTGGTTGCGGCGGACGAGGGTGTAATGCCCCAGACTCTTGAGCACCTTGAGATACTGAACTTCCTCGACATAAAAAAGGGTCTTGTAGTAATAACAAAGGCCGACACTGTTGATGAGGAGTTCAAGGAGCTTGTAAAGGAAGAAATAATGGAGAAGCTTGAGGGAACATTCCTTGAGGATGCGGAGATAATGGAAGTCGACTCAATAAGCAAAACTGGAATACCTGAGCTTTCGGAGAAGATAGACGTTATTACAGAGGGACTTGGCGAAAAGAATCTGGAGGCCAATCCAAGGCTCAGCATAGACAGGACATTCAGCATAAAGGGATTTGGAACTGTCGTGACGGGTACGCTCATGGAAGGCAAGATGAACGTAGACGACGAGATGATGATATACCCAAAAGAGATAAAGACCAAGATAAGAAGTGTTCAGGTGCACGGAGAGTCCCAAAAGACCGCATATGCGGGGCAAAGGGTTGCGATAAACCTTGCGAACGTCAAGGTTGAGGAGATTGAAAGGGGCGACGTTCTGGCAAAGCCTAATTCAATGAGCAGCTCGATGATGATAGATGTAAAGCTGAAGATAATCAAAAACACCGAAAGAAGCCTTAAGTATTGGGACAGGGTGAGAGTATACCATGGAGCAAAAGAGATACTTGCAAGGGTTGCCCTTATAGACAGGGAAGAACTTTCAGCTGGTGAAGAGTGCTACTGCCAGCTTAGGCTTGAAGATTATATAGTGGCGAAAAAAGACGATAGGTTTGTAATAAGGTTCTATTCTCCTATGGAGACCATAGGAGGGGGAATGATACTTGATACAAACCCTAAAAAGCACAAGAGATACGATGAAGAAATAATAAACACGCTTACAATGAAAGAAAGCGGAGATGTGGACTATGTAGTGGAAGAAAACATAAGAAGCAATTCGTCTCAATACCCGGGCATAAAGGAGATTGCAAAGCAGCTTGGTGAAAGCGAAGAAAAGCTGGCGGATGTAATACAGGCTCTTTGCAGTGAAAATAAAGTAGTGAACATAAACGGCTCATACATTCACAGCCAGCACTATGGAAAGCTCAAGGAAAAAGCGATTAAGGTACTGGGCGAATTCCACTCGAGCAACAGGCTGAAAAAGGGAATGGTGAAGGAAGAGTTAAGATCAAGGGTTGAAAGCAAGCTAAAGAGCAAGGATTTTGACGCTCTTATTGACATTATGAAGGGAGACGGCGACATAAAAATAGTTGAAAACACTGTTTCGCTGTCTGATTTCAATGTGGTGTTTAGCGACAAGGACATCCAGATAAAAAATGAAATAGAAAAGGGCATAAAGTCAGGTGGGTACGCGCCCCCTGTGGTTTCAGAGCTGACAGGCGGAAGGGAAGAATATACACAGGTGCTTGAAGCTCTTGTAGGAGATACACTTGTGAGGGTTTCAGACGAGGTTGTATACTACAAGGAAGACTATCAAAATGCTGTGGAGTCTGTAAAGGCCCATATAAGCTCAAATGGAGAAATAACCCTTGCGGAGTTCAGGGACATGATAAGTGCGAGCAGAAAATATGCAATGCTTCTGCTTGAGGATTTTGACAGAAACAAAATAACTAAGAGGGTTGGAGAAAAAAGGGTGCTGTTTTAGGCCGAATTATATTATATAGCAAATGCATGCGGGGTGTTAATCTGTTAACACCCCACATGCATTTTGTTAAAATTTTATACTAATACCCCGAAATATTTCGATGTAAACAAAAATAGCTCTATACTAAATCGGCATAAAAAATATGTTCTTATGTGAAAAACAAAAAAAATAATTATTGCTATTTTGAGTCCAAAATGATGAATCTATTCATATGATTGATGCTGAAATAGGAGTTTTAAGCGGCTGATATCAATGGGTAGAGCGGTTTTTGAATAAATATATAAAAAAATGAATAAAAAAGTGTTGAATATCAAAAAAACCTATGTTATACTATAAAAGTCCTCGAGAGGAGGGCGAACAAAAACAAACAACATATGGGAGTAGATGAGTGCTGGTGTGCTCTCTGGTCTTCAAAACCAGTACGGGGGGTTAAGAGCCTCCTGGGTGGGTTCGATTCCCACGTATTCCCGCCAATATAGCTATAATAGACCTTTTGAAAAAAAGGTCTTTATTTATTTCTGAGGTTGTTATAAAATTATCTTGAATAATCTTCAGGGGATTTGTATAATCAATAGTGATGACATAATCGATGTCTACAATGGTGCCAAGCAGATATGTTTTAGTATTGAAAATTCGAAATGAAAATTAAATTTTGAAATTAAATGCGAAATAGGTTAAAATATGAATTGTGGGCACAGGCATTCAGAAAAGTCGAAAAAGTTAGATTATTCATTTAATCAGCTTTAAAATAATAATTAAAAGCCAAGGAGGAGTAACTATAATGAACGTTTTAGTAATAAACTGCGGAAGTTCATCTCTTAAGTACCAACTTATAAACATGGAAAATGAAGAGGTAATGGCAATAGGCCTTACTGAAAGAATAGGAATCGAAGGATCTAGAGTAGTACATAAAGTTAATGGAGAAAAGACAATCATAGAAGAGCCAATGAAAGACCACAAGGACGCTCTTAAGATAGTTCTAAATGCAATAGTTGATCCAAAGATAGGCGCTATCAAGGACATGAAAGAAATATCAGCAGTTGGGCACAGAGTTGTTCACGGCGGAGAGAAATTTGCAGAATCAGTTGTTATAACTGACGAAGTTAAAAAGGCTATACAAGACTGTGCAGAGCTTGCACCACTTCACAACCCAGCAAATCTTATGGGAATAGACGCTTGTGAAGAAATACTTCCAGGAGTTCCTCAGGTTGCTGTATTCGATACTGCATTCCATCAGACAATGCCAAAGGCTTCATACCTTTACGGACTTCCATACGAGCTTTATGAGAAGCACGGAATAAGAAAGTACGGATTCCACGGAACATCTCACAAATATGTTGCTCAAAAAGCTGCAGCACTTATGGGTAAAGATATAGCAGACCTTAAGATAATAACTTGCCACTTAGGAAACGGAGCAAGTATAACAGCTGTTAAAAACGGAAAATCTGTAGACACTTCAATGGGACTTACTCCACTTGAGGGATCTATAATGGGAACTAGATGCGGAGACCTTGACCCGGCTATAGTTACATTCATAATGGAAAAAGAGAATCTTGATGTAGCTGCTGTTAACAACCTTGTAAACAAGAAGTCAGGAATACTTGGAATGTCTTGCGTGAGCAGCGACTTCAGAGACGTTGAAGAAGCAGCTAATGCAGGAAATGAAAAGGCTAAGGTTGCACTTGACGCATTCGCTCAAAGAGTTAAGAAGTACATCGGTGCTTACATGGCAGAAATGGGCGGAGCAGATATAATAGTATTCACAGCAGGACTTGGAGAAAACTCAATATCTATGAGAGCAGACATATGTTCAGGACTTGAAGGTCTTGGAATAAAGATGGACGCTGAGAAGAACAACGTAAGAGGAGAAGAGACTGTTGTAAGTACAGACGACTCTGCTATAAAGGTAGCTGTAATACCTACAAACGAAGAGCTTATGATAGCAAAAGACACTGCGGCACTTGTAAAATAAGAATTTTACGGTATTCAAACAAAGGCGGACCCTTGTCCGCCTTTGTTTTCTGTAGGGACATTTTGCCTATCAAGTAAAAATACTTGACAAAAAACTTTGGAGTTTGTATAATTAATTTGGCAATTCATTGAGGTGATTTAATGATAAATATAAGTTTAGAAAAGCTCAAGTCCAAAGAACTAACTATAATGGAGCTTGACTTTGCAGAGCATTTGGATCACATAAATGTAGATGGTAGACAGATAGCAATGCTCTCACCGATTGAAATCAAAGGCGAGATAGTAAATACGACTGAGGGTATGTATCTGGAATGCAATATCAAGACTACAATAAAGGACTTTTGCAGTAGATGCCTTAAGGATATGCAAGTCGAAATAGACTCCAATGTTCAGGGGTTCCTTGTTAAAAAAGACGAGGAGTTTTTGGAAGAGGAAGAAGATATCTTTGTTTATGATGGGGAAAGTCTTAACTTTTATAAGATAATAATAGATGCAATTGCATTGGATCTTCCCCAGAAGTTGCTTTGTAGCGAAGACTGCAAAGGATTGTGCCCGGGGTGTGGGGCCGATTTGAATGTAGAAGAGTGCAGATGCAGCGAAGAAGAAAAAGATGAAAGACTAATAGATCCTCGCTTAGCAAAATTAAAAGATTTACTGTAAAAGCAGAATATGGGAGGTAATATCAATGGCAGTACCAAAGCGTAAAACAGGAAAGTGTGATACTCGTTCAAGAAGAGCGGCAAACATGAAAATGACGGCTCCAGGATTTGTTTCTTGCCCAAATTGTCATGAGCCAAAGATGCCACACAGAGTGTGCCCTGAATGTGGACACTACAAAGGCAAAGAAGTAGTAGTATCAGAATAAAGAAAAGAGGCATGTAGTCTATACTACATGCTTTTTTTTTCAAAATTTGGAGCTGGAATGGATGTTCCCGGTTCAATATAATTTGAAAAATCATAATGGATTAGGTATCCTTATAATATAAATATAATTTGAGTGCAGTTTGTTTTTATCGGGGTGAAACTATGAAAAAAAAGAAAAAGCATGAAAGACAAAGAGAACTCTTGAAAATGCTTGAAAAAGACCCTTTTTATACAGATGAAGAACTATCGGATTATTTTGGTGTGAGCATACAGACTATAAGGCTTGACAGGCTCACTTTAGGCATACCCGAGCTTAGAGAGAGAGTCAAAAAGATTGCAGAGAGCAATGTTGTAAAAGTGAAGACCCTTTTGGGCAAGGAAATAGTGGGCGAACTTATAGATCTTGAAATAGGGAATTTTGGAATATCAATACTCGAAACAAGCAGGGAAATGCTCTACAGCAAGACTAACATTGTAAAGGGCCATTATATATTTGGGCAGGCAGAGTCTCTTGCCATGGCGGTTGTAGACGCTCCTGTTGTGCTTCTCGGAGTTGCGAACATAAAGACCATAACCCCTATTAAGTCGGAAGAAAGGCTTATAGCAAAGGCCGAGGTCGTTAAAAAACGTGATAAAAAACATTATGTCCATGTTAAGATATTCAATAAGAAACAAGAACAGGTTTTCAGAGGAAAATTCATATTCGATGAACTGGAAGACGGGGAGGCTTGAAATTGAAAATAGCTGTAGATGGAATGGGTGGAGATAACGCACCTTTTGCTACAGTAAAAGGTGCTGTAGATGCAATAAAGGAGCTTCCGGTTGACATAGTACTAACTGGAGACAGGGAAAGACTTGAAATTGAACTGGAAAAATATGAATACGACAAGAATAGAATACAGATAATACATACAAGCCAGAAAATAGAAAACGAGGACAAGCCGGTAAAAGCCATAAGAGCAAAGACGGATTCATCCATGGTTATAGCCATGCAGCTTGTAAAGGACAAAAAGGCAGATGCGGTCGTATCCGCGGGGAATACGGGCGCGCTTTTGGCTGGAGGACTTTTTGTAATAGGAAGGATACGCGGAATAGACAGACCGGCACTTTGTGTATGCCTTCCCACCAAAAAGGGTTTTTCCATAATGCTCGACGCGGGCGCGAATGCTGACTGCAAGCCGTTGAACATAAGGCAGTTTGCACTTATGGGCTCTATATACTCAAACAAGGTTATGAATGTTGAAAATCCTGTGGTGAAAATAGTCAATGTAGGGTCTGAAGAAGGAAAGGGAAACGAGCTGACAAAGCAGTCAAGCGAGCTTCTCAAATCTGAAAAAGGAATAGTGTTTGGCGGAAATATCGAAGCGAGGGATATTCCCAGCGGAGATGCGGATGTAATAGTATGCGACGGTTTTACAGGAAATGTCGTGCTAAAGCTTATAGAAGGTGTGGCGGGATTTTTGATGTCAAACCTGAAAAGTGTATTCATGAGCAGTTTAAAGAATAAAATTGCAGCTATTCTTGTGAAAAAGGACCTTTCAGATATGAAAAAAAGGCTGGATTATTCTGAGTACGGAGGAGCGCCGCTAATAGGAGTGAACGGTGCGCTTATAAAGGCGCACGGCAGTTCGGATTCTAATGCCTTTAAGAATGCAATAAGACAGGCCGCAAGCTATGCTGAGGGAAATGTTATAGATGGCATAGCGAATAGCATGGTTTTGGTTGAAAATGAATAACTGCGCGGATTAACAGGGATATGCCAATCTAAAAATTTCTTGATTTTTAAATTTAAATATTATATAGTAGTCATTAGTAGTAGGTGCTAATATTAACTATTATAATGAAAACAAACTATTTAGCATGGTTTTAATAGAGATTGGGAGCTGGTACATCATATGAACAGGAAAGCTGGAGTAATAGGGATAGGCGGCTATGTGCCTGACAAGATACTTAGTAATTTCGATATGGAAAAGATTGTGGATACGTCTGACGAGTGGATAGTCACAAGAACAGGCATAAGGGAAAGAAGAGTGTCGGCTGAAGATCAGGCAACATCGGATCTTGCTGCAGAGGCAGCCCAAAGAGCTATTGAAAGTGCTGGGATAAGTGCGAAAGAGGTTGAACTTATAATTGTTGCTACGCTTACGCCAGATTCAAATATGCCATCGACTGCATGTATAGTGCAGGATAAAATAGGAGCTGTAAACGCTGCGGCATTTGATATTGGAGCTGCTTGCTCGGGATTCATATATGCCATGGTAGTGGGAAAACAGTTTGTTGAAAGCGGAGTTTATAAAAATGTCCTAGTCATTGGGGCGGAAGCTATGTCAAAGGTACTTGACTGGAAGGACAGATCTACATGTGTCCTTTTTGGTGATGGAGCAGGAGCGGCTCTTCTTGGAACGGTTGACGAGGAGGAAGGCATACTTTCATTTGAACTGGGTTCTGATGGAAGCGGACACGACTGTCTTAAAATACCTGCGGGAGGATCTAGGATACCTGCAAGTATTGAAAGTGTGAACAACAGGCTTCACTACCTGACAATGGCTGGCCCGGAAGTGTTTAAATTTGCAGCAAGAGCGATGCCGGGATCGTCAAAGAGGGTAATTGAAAAGGCCGGTATCGGAATTGAAGATGTGGACGTTATAATACCACATCAGGCAAATATGAGAATAATAGAGGCTTCGGCGAAGAGACTCAAATGTCCTATGGAAAAAATATTCGTAAACCTTGACAAGTATGGAAATATGTCGGGCGGATCAATCCCTTACGCTTTGTATGAAGCCTATACCCAAAACAAGATCAAAAAGGGAGATACTGTTTTGATGGTAGGCTTTGGAGCCGGCCTTACATGGGGTGCGCTGCTTTTAAAGTGGAGTATATAGCTAGCAATGGAGGGAGAACAATTTGAATAGAGTATGTGAGATCTTAAACATAAAGTATCCTATAATACAAGGCGGTATGGCATGGGTTGCAACTGCAGAACTTGCAGCGGCGGTCAGCAATGCTGGCGGACTTGGAATAATAGCTGCGGGAAATGCTCCAAGCAGCGTTGTTAAAGAAGAGATAAGAAAGATAAAAAACATGACAGACAAGCCGTATGGAGTGAATGTTATGCTCATATCTCCGTTTGTAGAAGACGTCATGGAAGTTATATATGAGGAAAAGGTTCCGGTTATAACTACTGGAGCGGGAAATCCTGCGAAGTATATAGAAAAGCTAAAGAGCATAGGAACTAAGATAATACCTGTAGTTCCTTCGGTTGCGCTTGCAAAGAGAATGGAAAAATATGATGTCGATGCTCTTATAGCAGAAGGAACAGAGGCAGGAGGACATATAGGAGAGCTTACAACTATGGTTCTTGTTCCGCAGATAGTGGACAGTGTAAGCATACCTGTAATAGCGGCAGGTGGCGTAGGCGATGCAAGAGGAATGGTTGCAAGCTTTGCCCTTGGAGCTGAAGGTGTCCAGATAGGCACGAGATTCGTATGCAGCGACGAATGCGTGGTTCATGAAAACTACAAGAATGCAATAATTAAAGCCAAGGACAGGGATGCCATAGTGGGCGGAAGGTCAACGGGACATCCTGTAAGAGCTCTTAAAAACAAGCTTATGAAAGAAATGAAAGCTCTTGAAAAAGAGGGGGCTCCTGTTGAAGAGATCGACAAAAGAGGTGTGGGAGCACTTAAAAACGCAGTCGTAGACGGAGACATCGAAGGCGGCTCTGTAATGGCTGGGCAGATAGCCGGAATGATAAAGGACGTAAAGTGCTGCAAGGCCATAATAGAAGATATAATGGAAGATGCAAAAAACGTGATTGAAAACCTTAAAATATAGGAGGAGTCTTATGGGAAAGTTGGCTCTTGTATTCCCAGGCCAGGGAGCACAGTATGTTGGCATGGGAAAAGAAATATATGAAAATTATGATAAGGCAAAAGAAGTGTTTGAAAAGGGCCAAAAGGCGCTTGAAATGGACATAAACACACTTATGTTCGAAGGGCCTGAAGAATCACTTTCGCTTACAGAAAATACACAGCCTGCAATACTTATTCACAGTATTGCAATACTAGAGGTATTGAAGGAAAAGGCAGACATAAAGCCTCAGGCTTGTGCAGGACTTTCTCTTGGAGAATATTCAGCGCTTGTGGCGTCGGGATCGTTTGATTTTGAGGAAGCCGTAAGATTTGTAAGAAAAAGAGGAAAGATAATGCAAGAGGCGGTGCCAGAGGGTACAGGTTCAATGGCTGCAATACTTGGGCTTGACAGGGAAGTACTGAACGAAGTCATAGATGAATGCAGTGCTTATGGAGTCGTGCAGGCTGCAAACTACAACTGTCCTGGACAGATTGTAATATCAGGAGAGCTAAAGCCTCTTGAAAAGGCTGTAGAACTTTGCAAGGAAAGAGGGGCAAAGAGGGCAGTGATACTAAATGTAAGCGGACCGTTCCACTCGTCTTTGCTTGATGGAGCAGGTGAAAAGCTTAAAAAAGAGCTTGAAACAGTGGACATAGTTGATGGGGAATACCCTGTGGTTTCAAATGTAACAGGCGACTATGCCAATAAAGAAGACATAAAGGATCTCCTTGTAAGACAGGTCAGCTTGTCTGTAATGTGGGAGGACTCTATAGGAAGGCTTATTGACGACGGATTTGATACATTTGTCGAGATAGGGCCTGGAAAGACTCTTTCTTCTTTCATAAAGAAGATATCTAAGAAGAAGGGCGTCAAAGTCAGCATTTCTAATATAGACAAGGCTGACGACATGGAAAAGTTTTTATCCCAAGAATAAAGGGGAGGGAAATAAATGGACTTAAAAGGTAAAGTGGCTGTAGTTACAGGTGCGTCAAGAGGTATAGGAAAAGCTGTGGCGTTTAAGCTTGCGTCTTTTGGGGCGAATATCGCAATGAACTATGCTGGGAATGAACAGGCTGCGCTTGAGACTAAAAGCGAAATAGAGGCTCTTGGAGTTAAAGTGCTTTGTGAAAAGGTTGACGTGTCTGATTTCGACCAGGTCAAGGGATTCATGGACTCCGTTGCTAAAGAGTTTGGAAGCATAGACATACTTGTAAACAATGCAGGAATAACAAAGGACACTCTTCTAATGAAGATGAAAGAAGATGACTGGGACAGGGTTATAGATGTAAACCTCAAGGGAGTCTTCAATTGTACAAAATCAGTGACAAGGCAGATGATGAAGCAAAGAAGCGGCAGAATAATAAATATGACTTCAATAGTTGGAATAACTGGAAATGCTGGACAGGGAAACTACTGTGCGGCAAAAGCAGGAGTCATAGGGCTTACAAAAGCCACTGCAAGGGAGCTTGCATCAAGAAACATTAATGTAAATGCAATAGCTCCGGGTTTTATAGCAACTGACATGACTGATGTGCTGAAAGACGACATAAAGGATGCGATGCTTTCGAAAATACCGCTTGGTAAGTTTGGACAAGCTGAAGACGTAGCAAATGCAGTGGCATTTTTGGCAAGCGACATGTCGGCTTACATAACAGGTCAGGTTATAAATGTTGATGGCGGTTTTGTAATGCAGTAAGCATTGATATAGATTGTAAAAACTAGCTTAGGCTATTATAAAAAAACAACAAACATACAGGAGGAATTTAAAATGGTATTTGATAAAGTTAAAGAGATAATTGCAGAGCAACTAGGAATTGACGAGCTGGAAACTATAAAAAAGGAAAGCTCTCTTGTAAACGATCTTGAGGCTGACTCTCTAGATGCAGTTGAGATAATAATGGCTATAGAAGACGAATTCGACATAGAAGTTCCAGACGAAGATGCAGAAAAATTCAAAAATATAGGTGACATAGTAGCTTATATAGAAGAAAACAAGTAATTCTTGGGGGTAATATCATATGAAAAAAAGGGTCGTAATAACTGGTCTTGGATGTGTTACACCTATAGGAATAGGAACAGATGCCACTTGGAATTCTATAAAGAGTGGAATCTGTGGGGTCAAGGAACTTACAAGATTTGATACTACTGATTTTTCAGCTACAATAGCTGCTCAAATTGATGATTTTGATGCAACTGATTTTATAGAAAAAAGAGAAATAAAAAAAATGGACAGATTCGCACAGTATGCTGTGGCATCTGCAAAGATGGCTTTTGAAGATTCAGGGCTTGAAGAATTTGATCCAAACAGAATGGGAACTATAATAGGATCTGGAATAGGCGGAATAGAAACCTTTGAAAACCAGCATTCAAAACTTGTTGAAAAGGGACCTAAAAAGGTAAGCCCATTCCTTATACCGATGATGATATCAAATATGGCGGCGGGACAAGTTGCTATAGCTCTGGGCGCTAAGGGACCTAATACATGCGTTGTAACAGCGTGTGCAGCAGGTACGCATGCAATAGGAGATGCTTTTAAGGCTATCCAAAGAGGCGATGCAGACATAATGGTCTGCGGAGGAGCAGAAGCGCCTATAACTCCTATGTCAATGGCAGGATTTTGCAGCATGAAAGCTCTTTCGACTAGAAATGAACAGCCTGAAAAGGCGTCGAGGCCTTTTGACGCTGACAGAGACGGCTTTGTAATGGGAGAAGGATCCGGAGTTCTAGTAATAGAGGACCTTGAGCATGCTCTTAAGAGAAATGCAAATATATATGCTGAAATAGTAGGCTATGGTGCAACTTCAGATGCATATCACATTACAACTCCTGCTGAAGGCGGAGAAGGTGCTGCAAGAGCCATGAAAATGGCAATGGATGATGCCGGTATGAGCAAAGAAGATGTTGACTATATCAATGCACACGGAACAAGCACATTTTATAATGACCAGTTCGAGACTATGGCAATAAAGGACGTATTTGGAGAGCACGCATACAAGCTTGCGGTATCTTCTACTAAGTCTATGACAGGCCATCTTCTTGGAGCTGCCGGAGGTGTTGAAGCAATATTCTGTGCGCTTGCGATTAAAGAAGGATTTCTTCCTCCAACAATAAATCTGGAAAATCCAGGTGAAGGTCTTGACCTTGACTATGTGCCAAATGAGGGAAGGCAGGCGGAGGTTAGATGTGCACTTTCAAATTCGCTTGGATTTGGAGGACACAACGGAACTCTTGCATTTAAAAAATACGAATAGTATGTGAATTCATATATTCAGATTTGAGATTCAGATGGGAAATCCCATCTGAATTTTAAATTTCAGCATTTTTTTGGAAAATATAATTTTTGGAAGTATATTGGGATGATTCCAGAGATTGGACATTATATAGTCCTGTAAATTTTTAAATGGATTCTTATCAATTAGACATGTATATGTTATAATAATATACAACCATTAATTAATATACCATGAATACATTAGTGTTTAGGGGGTACAGCCTATGGAAAACAAGGATTACGGCCAGATTAAAATATCAGAAGAAGTTATTTCTACAATAGCAAGTATGGCAGCTTCAGAAATAGATGGAGTTGCAGATATGAGCAGAAGCATAAAAGGCGAAATAAAGGAGATTTTAGGCAAAAAAGACATGACAAAGGGAGTAAAAGTGGTGGTAGAAGAAGACCGAGTTTATATAGATCTTTTTATACTTGTTGAGTATGGGATCACTATTCCCGATGTTGCATGGAAGGTTCAGGAAAACGTAAAAAATACTGTCGAAAACATGACAGGACTTAATGTTGAAGAAGTGAACCTTCACGTTCAGGGCATAAGCTTTAAAAAAGAAGCTGTGCAGGAACAAGAATAGATTGTTATTAAAGCCCTCTGAATTTTCAGAGGGTTAGTTGTGTGCAATGAAGATTATTTTGGAGGTTTTTGATGAGCAGAAGAGTGACAAGAGAAATGACAATGAAACTTTTTTATCAGATGGAAATAGGACATGAATTTGAATGCCAGAAAATTTATGACTATATAGAAGAAAACGCAATGAAAGATATGGATGTCGAGTACATCAAGAATATATCGAGCAAATTCATAGGCGGCATTGAGCAGGTGGATGAGATAATAGGAAAGTGCTCTAAGAGATGGAGCGTAAAACAAATATCAAAAATAGACCTGAGCATATTAAGGCTTGCAGTTTCTGAAATGATGTATGCTGACGATATAAATACGGGTATATCTATAAATGAGGCTGTCGAACTTGCAAAAACTTACGGGGGAGAAAATTCTCCATCATTTATAAATGGCGTACTGGGAAGTGCTGCAAATGAGCTTGAAAAATAAAATAATACTCGGAGTTGACACTAGCTGCTATACAACGTCTATAGCAGCTATAAATTTAGGCGGAGATGTCCTGTTGAACAAAAAGGTACAGCTTAAGGTCAAAGCAGGAAACAAAGGCCTGAGGCAGTCGGAAGGCCTTTTTCAGCATGTAAGCAATTTCGGAGAGCTTTTTGGAGATTTCAGAAGCATTACCGGAGATGCACAAATAGTAGCTGTTTGTGCATCAAAGATTCCAAGGCCGCAAGAAGGATCATACATGCCGGTTTTCAATGCAGGATATAATTTTGCGAAGGCTGTGGCTCAAATAGTGGGAGCGAAGTTTTACGAGACTTCTCACCAGGAAGGGCATATAAAAGCCGCACAGTTTTGCAGCAATCTAAATTCGAATAGATTTTTGGCGGTTCACATATCAGGCGGGACAACTGAAATTTTGCTTTCTTCAAAAAAAGGGGCGGGATTTGAGATATCACTTGTGGGAGGAACCAAGGACATAAGTGCAGGGCAGCTGCTAGACAGAATCGGAGTAAGGCTTGGTTACTCTTTTCCGGCAGGAAGAGTTCTTGATCAGAATGCATATTGCCATGGCGAAGAAAAATGCATTTTCAAGATATCGTCAAAAGACGGATACATGAACCTTTCAGGCGTTGAAACTCAGGCATACAGGATTATTGATGCTCAAAATTTAGACGAGCGAAATAAAATGCATATGTCATACCATGTTTTAAAAGCAATTTCCGAAAAGCTTAAGAAATCCATAATCTGTTTGAGCGGCAAATACGGTTGCACAGACGTGCTGTTTGCAGGAGGCGTGGCTTCAAGCAAGTTCTTAAGTACGCAAATATCAAGGGATTTGAGGAAAAAGGATATAAACACGTATTGGAGCAGTCCTGAATATTCAGCCGATAATGCGGCAGGAGTAGCCCTCATAGGGAGGGATATTTACCTTGAAGATGGAGATGAGAAGAATGAAGCTTAAACCCCTTTCAGTAACTCATGTGAATTCATATATAAAGAAACTCATTTTAAACGATCCAATACTATACAATGTGCGTGTAAAGGGTGAAATTTCAAACTTCAAGATTCACAGTAGCAAGAACATGTACTTTTCTCTAAAGGACGGAAATTCAAAGCTAAAATGCATAATGTTTTCTGAAAATGCGGTTGAATATGAAGAAACCTTGAAAGAGGGAATGAATGTAATAGCAAATGGATATATATCAATATATGAAAGGGACGGCATTGTCCAGCTCTATGTAAAATCCATAGAGATAGAGGGAATGGGTCAGCTTTATGCGAATTTTTTAAAGCTCAAGGACAAGCTTCAGAGCGAGGGCTTGTTTGAAGATGCCAAAAAGAAAACGATTCCGCAGTACCCAGGCTCGATAGGGGTAATAACATCCGAAACGGGAGCGGCTGTAAGGGATATAATAAACGTTGTCAAGAGAAGGTTCCCGAAGGTTTCTTTGAAAATATACCCTGCGCTTGTACAGGGTGAGAATTCGGCGGAGCAGCTTGCAAAGGGAATTCAAATATTTAACGAACTTTCCAATATTGATGTTATAATAATAGGTAGAGGCGGAGGTTCCATTGAAGAACTTTGGTCATTCAACGACGAAAATTTGGCAAGAGAGATTGCGAAGTCTAAAATTCCTGTCATATCGGCCGTAGGGCATGAGACCGACTATACAATAAGCGACTTTGTATCAGACCTCAGGGCGCCAACCCCGTCAGCTGCAGCAGAGCTTTGCGTACCGTCGCTTTTGGACATGGAGTATAGGCTTGAGCATATTAAAAATAAAATGGCGAAAGACATAAAGGCCAGGCTCGACAAACAAGGCGCGGCACTTGAAAACATAAGCAGGACAAGACATTTTAGGAGTCCTGAAATGATATATGACAAGAAAAAAGTCGATCTTGACTATATTGTTGAAAGAATGGTAAAAAAAATGTCCGAAAATATGCAAAGCAACAGAAAAACAATTGAAATGACGGGCAGGAATCTTTTCAACCTCAATCCACTTTCAATACTTTCAAGAGGTTACAGTGTAGCTCAAAAAAAGGGTGTGGCACTAAAGAGCGCGGATGACGTGATCGAAGGGGAAACTATAAATGTCATGCTTTCGGATGGAATGCTTGAGTGCAGCGTCGATAAAATATGCAAGGGGATGGTCGATGATGAAAAAAATGAGCTATGAAGAGGCTTTTGAAAAACTCGAGGAAATAATGGAAAAACTTGAATTTGAAGATGTACAGCTGGACGAATCCTTGAAGCTTTATGAAGAAGGGATAAGTCTTTATAGATACTGCAGTGAGCAGCTTGAAAATGCCCAGCTTAAAATAACGAAGCTTTCACAAAATAAGGGGAATATAGTAGAAGAAAGCTTTGATATACAGGAGGATTAAAAAAATGGGATTTAGTGAAACACTTATGGGGAAAAAGGATTTTATTGAAGAGTTTTTGAAAGAAGCCATACCAAATATAAGAGGCCCTCATGAGAAGCTATTTGAATCGATGAGGTACAGTCTCGACGCAGGAGGCAAAAGACTTAGACCGATACTTCTTTTGGAGGCGTGCAGCCTTGTCGGAGGAGAAGCTGCAAAGGCCATAAAATTCGCATGTGCAGTGGAAATGATACATACATATTCACTGATACATGATGACTTGCCGGCAATGGATGATGACGACCTCAGAAGAGGGAAACCCACAAACCATAAGGTGTTTGGAGAGGGGCTCGCGGTACTTGCGGGTGACGGATTGCTTAACTACGCGTTTGAGCTTATGATTGAATCGTCTATGAGGTATCCTCATGAAAGCTATAAATATATACTGGCGATGAACGAAATAGCTCAAGGTGCCGGAGTGTCTGGAATGATAGGAGGCCAGACCGCCGACCTTGAATCTGAAAACAAGATTATTGAAAGAGAAACACTTGAATTCATACACATGAACAAGACGGCTCAAATGCTTATAAGACCTATGAGGGCAGGAGCCATACTTGGGGGAGCCAGTCAGGACGAATTGGACAATATAACAAAATATGCGGAAAACATAGGCCTTGCATTCCAGATAGTCGACGACATACTTGATGTGGTTGGAGATCAGGCAAAGCTTGGAAAGAATATAGGGAGCGACGAAGAAAATCAAAAATCAACTTATCCGTCAATGTATGGACTTGAAGAGTCTAAAAAAATGGCATCCGCAAAAATTGACGATGCAAAGAATGCCATATCCCATTTTGGTGAGAAATCGCAATTTTTGGTTGAACTTGCTGAATATATAATTGACAGAGAATTTTAATGGGGGGGACACAATAGTTGGCTTTTTTTGAGGGTGTATTAAAAAATGAAGTTTTTATTGTATGCATTACAGCATGGTTTGTGGCCCAGCTCATTAAAGTTATACTTACTGTGCTTGTGGAAAAAAGATTTGATATGTCAAGGTTTGTGGGTTCGGGAGGAATGCCAAGTTCACATTCTTCGTTTGTAATGAGCCTTTCAACGGCGGTGGGAATAAAAGAGGGGTACGACTCTGTGATTTTCACAGTGGCCCTTGTGCTTTCGCTGATAGTCATGTATGATGCGGCAGGCGTGAGAAGGTCTGTCGGCAAACAGGCAAAGATACTAAATGCCCTTCTTGAGGACATACATAAGCATAAAAAACACCTCTTGATTGAGAAGAGACTTAAAGAGCTTATAGGGCATACTCCTGTGGAAGTTTTGTCGGGAGCAATTTTAGGCATTGTAATTGCCAACATTATGCTTTAAAATATAATTTGTGTTAGACTAAGGTGATGCAGTATTCTAGTCAGTTTTTTCAGTCTGGAAGGCGGGGTTAAAAATCCGTCAAAGGGCACATCGATGAAGTTTCTTGTTTTGGCTTCTGACGCCCAGTTGGGGGTCATTTCAGGGAGTAAGAAGGCGGGGGCGATCTGCAATGGCATGCAGGCGATGACCCTCACTTCGCGGAGGCTGTCTTTTCTTGGAAAAGACAGAGAAACCTACTGGAGGTCGGACTTGGGCCAGGCTGAATGTAGAGTAGCCTGCCTTGAGTGGAATAGGTAGATAAGCAGATCAAACTCATAAGCCCTAGAGCTCAGGGACATTGGGTTACTTGCTGCTTGAAACCTATTCTGCAAAAGAGGCTAAGGATTGAGAAAACTGTTGAGGAAAACTCCTAGACTGTAGCGCAGCAAGGGGATTGCAGTGCGGACTAAGTGGTGATTCAGTTTTGCATATGGCAACAATGCAAAAAGAGGTTTAAAGGGAAACCGCTATCATGGCGACAGGTAGTACTTCTTTGGGAAATCCTACTGGACCTAAGCCGTAAAATTTATCCTTGCTGCCATCACTTTTGAATATAATAAAGGACAAAATCCTAGTAGCCATACTAGGATATATTTTTATCCATGTTTGCCGAATTGTTTAAAATTACTGTAGTGGATAGGGGAATATTGGAATGGATCAAAAATCCATACTTTCAATGCAAAGGGCTTATATATGATTTTGCAATATGTTTGGGTATAGAGAATATGGAAAAATTATGGACTAATATGCATAATTTATAAGAAGAGGTGCAGTTTTGTTAAGGAAGTTAAAGTGGATCAAAGACGCAAGGTGGATTGCGGTAATAGCAGTAATGAGTTTTTTTATAGCAATAATTATGAGTATAGTATCTGAGACCATTCTCAGGAATACGGCGATTTTTACAGCCTTCATAGTACTTATCATCATTATTTCGATTGGAGTACTATTTGACGCGGTGGGCATAGCGGTAGCGGCTTCGAAGGAGATGACGTTTCACTCCATGGCGGCAAACCGGGTTAAAGAGGCGAAGGCTGCAGTAAGAATAGTCAGAAACGCCGGCATGGTGTCGAGCATATGCAATGATGTCGTAGGTGATATTTGTGGTATAATAAGTGGTGTTGCAACAGCTATAATTATAACACGAATGGTAGCCGTTTATAATATAAAAGATGCGGCGCTTATGAGTGTCCTGCTCAGTGGGCTTGTGGCCTCCATGACAATAGGAGGAAAGGCCATTGGCAAGGAAATAGGCATAAAAAAATCAGACAAGATAGTATATCACTTGGCGAAATTTATTCATATAGTTGAAAGTTTTTTAGGTGTTGAAATTCTGAAACTTAAAAATAAAAAAAGGCAAAAGGGGAAAAAGGGGAGATAAGCTCATGTATAAACACTTGAATAATATAGAGGCTCCTTCAGATTTAAAGAAAATGAATATGCAAGAACTGAAAGAACTTTCAAGTGAAATAAGGGCCTTTCTTATTGATAAAGTATCAAAGACGGGAGGGCATCTTGCCTCTAATCTGGGAATAGTGGAAATAACTCTTGCTCTTCACTGCTGTTTTGACAGCCCGCGAGATAAGTTCATATGGGATGTAGGACATCAGGCATATGTACATAAAATGGTCACGGGCAGAAAAGGCAAGTTTGACAGCCTAAGACAGTACGGCGGGCTGAGCGGATTTCCCAAAAGGTGTGAAAGTGAGCACGATGTATTTGAAGTGGGGCACAGCAGCACTTCCATATCGGCAGGCCTTGGAATGGCTGCCGCAAGGGATATTTCAAATGAAAGCTATAATGTGGTGTCGATAATAGGGGACGGGGCGCTTACCGGTGGGATGGCCCTTGAAGCACTCAACCATCTTGGACATTCAGGGACCAAGATGATAATAATACTCAATGACAATGGCATGTCCATTTCGCCAAATGTGGGGAGCATATCGAATTATCTCCACAAGATGAGAACAAATAAGATGTACAATACATTAAAGGGTGAAGTGGGGGGAATAATAAGCTCTATTCCCAAAATAGGAAACAGGGTGTGCAAAACCGCCCACAAGGTGAAGGAAAGTGTAAAATACTTTATGATTCCAGGGGCATTTTTTGAGGAGCTGGGAATAAAATATTTTGGCCCCGTAGACGGACACGATATAGAAAATTTGATAAACACATTAAATGATGTCAAAAATGTTGACGGCCCGGTTATAATACACGCTTTGACCAAAAAGGGCAAGGGTTACGAAAAAGCTGAGCAGTATCCGGATAAATATCACGGCGTAGGGTCATTCGACGTTCAAAAGGGGCTTGTTTCGGGCAACAAGACGACTTACTCAAGTGTTGCGGGAGACAAACTTGTTCAAATGGCAAAAGAAGACGGCAGGATAGCAGCAGTAACGGCAGCTATGCCTGGCGGAACCGGGCTTGATAAGTTCAAAGGTGCATTCCCAAAGAGGTTTTTTGACGTGGGAATTGCGGAAGGACATGCGGTTACATTTTGTGCAGGGCTTGCAGCAAACGGCATAAGGCCGTTTTTCCCCATATATTCTACGTTCTTGCAAAGGGGATTTGACCAGGTCATACACGACGTGGCGATGCAAAAACTGCCAGTGACACTGCTTTTGGACAGAGCAGGCCTTGTGGGGAATGACGGGGAGACGCATCATGGAGTGTTTGATCTGAGCTATTTGGGACTAATACCGGATATCACTGTAATGGCTCCCGTGGATGGTGAAGAGCTTGAGCAGATGCTTGAATATTCGGTGGACATAAACGGACCTGTTGCAATAAGATATCCTAGGGGCGCTGCGTACGCGAGCCCTTTTAAAAAGACAAATGTAAACAGCGGGAAATGGGATTTTCTTAAAAAAGGCAGTGGTGTTGCAATACTTGCAATAGGCAAGGGTGTTGAACTCTCTGCAGGAGCTGTAGAAATACTTGAAAATGCGGGAGTAAATGCAGGGCTTATAAACGCGAGATTTTTAAGCCCTATAGATACGGATGCAATAAGGGAAGTGCTCGCAGGATACGACTATGTATTCACTGTAGAGGATAATGTGTATGCCGGCGGATTTGGGAGCAGTGTAAAGCTGTTTGAAGATGCAGATGTATACAGGGCAAGAGTATATAATATAGCGTTGCCTGACCATTTCATAGAGCACGGAGATACGCCTTTGTTGCTTGAAAAATATGGACTGTCCAGTGAAAAGATAGCATCGAGAATTTTAAATGTGGTTTCAAAAGCAAGAAGAGGAGTTGTATAATGAAGAAAAGAATAGATGTTTTACTGTTTGAAAAAGGTCTTGTGGAGTCGAGAGAAAGAGCGAAGACTACGGTAATGGCGGGCCTTGTACTTGTGGACAACCAAAAAGTTGAGAAGCCGGGAACGAAAGTGGACGAAGACGCCGAAATAAGGGTAAAGGGCAATGTGATCCCTTTTGTAAGCAGAGGGGGGCTCAAGCTTGACAAGGCTATAAAAAGATTTGATATAGACCTTAGCGGCAAGATTTGCATGGATATAGGGGCGTCTACAGGCGGATTCACCGATTGCATGTTGCAAAATGGTGCAAAAAGGGTATATTCTATAGATGTAGGATATGGGCAGCTTGCATGGAAGCTTAGAAATGACGATAGGGTAGTGTGTATGGAAAGAACAAATATAAGAAAGGTTACCAGTGACGATATACAGGACCTGGCCGACTTTGCATCTATAGATGTGTCGTTTATATCCTTAAAGCTTGTAGTTCCAGTTGTAAGAGAGCTTATAAGTGAAAATGCTTGCATAGTCGCTCTTATAAAGCCCCAGTTTGAGGCAGGCAAAGAAAACGTTGGCAAGAAGGGCGTAGTGAGAGACAAAAAAGTTCATGCTGATGTTATAAACACAATAGTGGACTTTGTACAAGAAAACGGATTTGAAGTTTTGGGTATTGATTTTTCACCGGTAAAAGGACCGGAAGGGAACATTGAATATCTTCTTTATATGCAAAAGAATGGAGAATCAATGCCTAAAGACATGAAAGAATCCATTTCTATTTTAGTGGACAATTCACACAATGATCTTAACAGCTAATTAAAAAATTAAATGCATAAAAGGAGGAGTATCTAGTTGAAGCTATCGAGACACTCTCAGATTTTGGAGATAATAAAGGACAAAGAGATAGAAACGCAAGACGAACTGGCCCTTGAACTTAAAGAGGTTGGAATAAACGTTACACAGGCCACGGTTTCAAGGGATATAAAAGAGCTCAAACTTGTGAAAGTGCTTAGCCCGAGCGGTAAATACAAGTACACATATCTTGAAAAGGATGACAAAAAATCTTCAGATAAGCTTATAAGAGTTGCAAAAGATACACTAATATCAATGGATTACTCTGAAAACATAATATGCCTTAGAACCATAAAAGGTGCGGCGCCAATAGTTGCCCACGCTGTTGATAGCCTGGAGCTTCGCGAAATAGTGGGAACAATAGGCGGAATAAATACCGTTTTCATACTTCTCAGGGATAGAAAAGACATAGAGCAGATAATGGAAAGGTTCAAAAAACTACTGTAAACAATTAGGAGAGGAATTTTGAATGATCCTAGAGCTGTATATAAAAAATTTCATACTGATTGAAGAGGCGGCATTGAGATTTGGTGAAGGGCTCAACATAATAACAGGAGAGACCGGATCAGGTAAATCCATACTTCTCAATGCGATATCGCTGTGCCTTGGAGACAGGTGGGATAAGACATATGCCAGAGACAAGGGCATGAACACAATAGTGGAAACCACTTTCTATATAGAGGACAAATATCTCAGGGAAAATTTGTCCGAGGAATTTGGAATCGAATGCAAGGAAGATGGAATGATAATAGTGAGCCGGGAACTGACTGGCGATGGCAAGAGCATAAGCAAGATAAACGGTAGGAATATAAAGCTGAACAGGCTTAAAAACATTGTGGGAATGATAATAGACATTCATTCTCAGCACGAAACTTATGATATGTTTGACAAGGAAAAGTACCTGTATTATCTGGATCAGTACGGAAAGAAACAAATAGAAGTATTCAAGGCTGAATATTCAAACATATATTCAAAGTACAAGGAAATAAGAGAGCAAATAGACAGCCTGTCCGGAGACAGAGACGAGAAGCAAATACAAAGGGAGATAGACCTTCTACAGTTCCAAATAGACGAGATAGAACAGGCGGACCTTGAAAACTGTGATATCAATGAAATGGAGAGGGAACTCGATAAGATCAGGAACATGAAGAGCATAGAAAAAACCATAATGGACTGCTATTCGAAACTCTACGTTTCTAATTTCAATGCATGTGATTTCGTATCCCAGGTAAATAAAGATCTTCAAGACATAGCAGGGTTTGATTCTAAGCTTGAAAATTTTCAAACCAGCATAGAGGGAGTTTATCACACAATAGTTGAGATTGCGAGGGAAATCAGACTTTACAGCGACAGCATAAGTTTTGACGGCATAAGGCTGGAACAGCTTGAAGACAGCCTGTCAGCCATAAATAACCTCAAAAGGAAATATGGAAATACAATAGATGAAATATTAAAATACAAAAATGACATTTCAAAAAATCTGGATGAAATACTCAACAGGGACAATGTCCTTGAGGAATTGATGAGACGAAAAGATGAAATTGAACTGGTTTTAAAAAAGGCCGCACTTGAGTTGTCTGAAAGCAGAATGGCAGTGGCCCGAAAATTCGAGCAGAAGATAAAAAAAGAGGTAAAGTCGCTAAACAACAATTATGCCGAATTTAACATAGAGCTTAATCAAAAGTCGGAATATGAAAATTCTGGAATAGATGATATCATGTTTATGGTGTCTTTTAATCCGGGAGAGGAAACACTTCCACTAAACAGAGTGGCGTCAGGTGGAGAAATATCCAGATTCATGCTGGCTCTTAAAAATGTAATAACGGAATTTGAAAGTGTCGGAACGCTTATATTTGATGAAATAGATACGGGTATAAGCGGAATAACTGCACAGGTTGTCGGTGGAAAGCTGAGGGAAATTTCAGCAAAGAAACAGATAATTTGCATAACCCACCTTCCTCAAATAGCGGTCAATTCCGATTGTCACTTTAAAATACAAAAGATAATAAAGGACAAGCGCGTTCAAACAAGTATTGCAAAATTGTCTGAAGAGGGAAAAGTCGATGAAATAGCAAGGCTTATGGGGGGATTAAACATAACCCAGACAACAATTAAAAGTGCAAAAGAGATACTTGACATGGCAAAGAAGAGCTGAAAATAACGGGTTGAATGTAAAAATTTCGTCTTGGGGGGATTGGATTTGAAAAATATGGAAGACATAAGAATAGTTATAGCTGACGATAATAGAGATTTTCGCCAAATGATGAATGAATATATGTCAAATGAGGAAGACATACAAGTTGTAGGAATGGCTAGAGATGGGATTGAGGCAATTGAAAAAGTTGTTGAGACAAAGCCCGATCTTTTAATATTGGACATAATAATGCCCCATATAGATGGGCTTGGAGTTATAGAAAAGCTAGTTGAAATGAAAATAAAGAACATGCCAAGGATAATAGTGCTTTCTGCAGTGGGGCAGGATAGAATAACTCAAAAGGCGCTTAGCATGGGTGCGGATTATTATATGGTCAAGCCGTTTTCATTTGAAATGCTTACAAGCAGGATAAGGGACATTGTGCTGCAAAAGTCAATTTCGTTAAAGGCTGACCATTCTGCTTCAAAAAGGGAATTTGAAAGTGCTGGATTAGGTGACGAGTCTATCACTATAGAGAATGAAATAACAAATGTAATGCACGAGGTGGGAATACCTCCGCACATAAAAGGATATCAGTATATGAGAGAGGCAATCGACATGGTAATAAAGGATATGGGCCTTTTGAGCGGGGTTACCAAAGCGCTTTACCCTGGAATCGCACAAAGGTTTAACACGACCCCAAGCAGGGTGGAAAGAGCCATAAGGCATGCCATAGAGGTGGCTTGGAGCAAGGGCAACCCTGAGTCCATAAGAGGACTTTTTGGATACGAGTCGTATGACGGCAAAAAGGGAAAACCTACAAATAGCGAGTTCATAGCCATGGCGGCGGATGCCATAAGGATTAAAAACAAAATGGGGAAATAATGGTAATTCTTAAAACACTTCTTATCGAAATGGATAATGAAGTGTTTTTTATTGCTAAAAAAGAATATGGGTATTTAAATTTAAAATAATTGATTTTTTGAAAATAAAACCTGTCTTAATGGGTAATATCTATATAAGGGACACAAAATAAAAAAGAATGCAAAGGGGATGATATTATGCCATACAGAGGTGAAGCGATAGGTAGGAGCAGAGACAAAGATAAAAAAATGTTTAGGGAATCATCCAAGGAAAGATATGAAATTGAAAAGAAAGAAACTGAAAAAGAATGTCATGACAATAAAATAGAAATAGAAAAACTTTTGAATGAAGGTTTTGAATACTATGATACTAAGGTAGAGCACGGCATAAACTATGCAGTCTTTAAAGAAAAGGGAAAAGACAATTTCAGGGAGCTGAAATTTGAATATGAAGAAAATTACAGCCACCTCAAAGATATGTGGATTGTGAAAGTAGAAGAGTAATAAAAAATGCGGTACCTCAAGGTACCGCATTTTTGTGTCGTATATTAGCTTTTATACATGGCATTGACTTTTATATAATCATAGCTGAGGTCGCATCCCCAAGCGGTTGCACTGAAGTCGCCCATTTTAAGATCTATTGTAATTGTGACATGGCCGCCCTTCATTATTTTTTGGGCCTTTTCTTCGTCAAAGTCTACACCCACCCCGTTTTCAGCGATCTGAATGGAGTCGGAATCGTCTTTGAAGAATATGTCTACCTTGTCGGGTACTATGTCGGCACCTGAATATCCAAGTGCACAAAGTATTCTTCCCCAGTTCGAATTGTTGCCGAAAAAGGCCGCCTTTACAAGGCTTGACGTTATGACCGATTTCGCGCAAAGCTTTGCTTCTTCCTTTGAAGGTGCATTGAATACATGCGCTTCCAAAAGCTTTGTAGAGCCTTCGCCATCTGCTGCTATCATCTTTGAAAGCTCTTTGTTCACATAGTCGAGAGCTTCCTTGAATTTTGAGTATGAATCATCACCTTTTGAAACAGGCTTGTTTCCTGCAAGTCCGTTTGCAAGTATTAAAACCGTGTCATTTGTGCTTGTGTCCCCGTCCACGGATATCATGTTATATGAATCTTCTATGCTGTCTTTTAGCATTGCTGAAAGCGTATCTTTTTCTATGTTTATATTAGTTGTTATGAAAGAAAGCATTGTTCCCATGTTTGGGTGTATCATGCCCGAGCCCTTTGCAATTCCGCCTATGAATATTTCTTTCCCGTCAATTTTAAATTGAACGGCTATTTGCTTTGTATAAGAATCCGTAGTCATTATGGCATGGGCCGAATCGTCTCCGCCGTCTACGGACAGTACGGAACACGCTTTTTCTATGCCGCTTGTTATCGTATCTATTGGAAGCTGCAGGCCTATTATTCCAGTAGACGCTACAAGTACGCTCTTTTCATCTATTCCAAGGCACTGTGCGGTCTTTTGGGCCATAAGCTTTGCATTTGAAAGGCCCTGCTCCCCTGTGCATGCATTGGCATTTCCGCTGTTTACAACTATTGCCTGCGATTTTTCATTCTTTATGTTTTCAATGTCTAGCACAACTGGTGCGGCTTGGACCTTGTTTTTTGTAAATACACCTGCAGAGGTTGCCGGAACCTCGCTGAATATTACGCAAAGGTCCTTTTTGTTCTTTTTCACTCCGCTGTGAATTCCCGAAGAGGTGAAGCCTGGAACATCAGTTATGGTTTTGTCTTTAAGTATTATCAAAACGACCAACTCCTTATATATGATACATGTCAACAGGTTACATTATGCAAACTTTATTTTGCCGGATATGGCAGATATTTTCGAATTTAGTTTTTAAAATTATTTTTACGGAAACATAGGGGCAAAATCTATGCCGCATGTTTCGTCCAGTTCCAACATTATGTTCATATTTTGGACTGCCTGGCTTGCGGCTCCCCTCATAAGGTTGTCTATTGCTGAAACTATTACCGCCGTGCCTGTCCTATTGTCGTATGAAAGGCCTATATGGCAGAAATTAGAACCGCTTACCCATTTTGTTTCGGGAAGGCAGTCGAGAACTTTTACAAAGTATTCGTCCTTGTAAAAATCTTTGTACATGTTCAAAAGATATTCCTTGTCAACATCCTTGTTCAGTTTGACATAACATGTTGAGAGCATTCCCCTGTTCATTGGGACTATATGTGGAGTGAAAATCACATTTGCGTCCCATTCTGAAAGGCCCGAAAGCTCCTGCTCTATTTCAGGAGTATGCCTGTGTGAGGCAACCTTGTAAGCCCTTGTGGATTCATTGGCCTCCGCGTAAAGCTTTGAAATGTCGCATCCCCTGCCCGCACCTGATATTCCGGATTTTGAGTCTATTACTATTGTATTTGATTCAGCCAGGCCCGACTTTAAAACTGGAATGATTCCAAGTATGGCTGAAGTAGGATAGCAGCCTGGATTTGCAATTATCTGGGCATTTTTTATGGAAGCCCTGTGGAGCTCGGGCAGGCCGTAAACGGCACAGTCCAGAAGCTCCTTGCACGTGTGATCGAGTTCATACCACTGTTTGTATACCTGTGCGTCGTTGAGCCTGAAATCAGCGCTAAGGTCTATGACCTTCACTCCAGATTCAAACGCCTTCTTTACTATGTCCATTGACTTTCCGTGAGGCATTGCACAAAACAGAACATCCAAACCGGATGTTTTTTCAATTGCGGCCTCGTTTGATATGCATTTTTCTTCTATTATTTGAGAATAGTTCATATATATGTCTGAATACTTTAAGTCTACGTAACTGTTTGAAGATAAAAACTCTATATTTACATGTGGATGGTTAAGAAGCAGCCATACAAGCTGCTGTCCGGCATAGCCGGTGGATCCTATTACTCCCACGTTTATCATCTTTAATCACCCTTTCATAATATGTTTTACAAACCAAAGCGAAAAAATATTTTTTTATAGGTGATACCCCAGCAAAGGGGCTTGCAACCATTAATGCTCAAAAGACTTGGCTTTTCAAGACCGTCTTTTATGTAATAAAAAAAGCCCCCGTCTCTTAATAATAAGAGACGAAGACATTCGCGTTACCACTCTTTTTAAAACAATAGGTATAGAAATACTGTAAATACAAATGATTTGCCTATTGTTTTCACTCGAAGCCTTTAACGGTGGCGGCCGAACTTTCCTAATGGGCAGGTGCTTTTCGGAAAATTTCTTCATGGATACGTTTCAATATGGTTATGTGCCAAACTCACACCAACTTTGGCTCGCTGAATACAATCTGCATACCTACTCTTCCAGTCATAAGATTTTCAAAATTTAATTGTTAATACAAGATGATAAGGCAATGCTTTTTAAAAGTCAAGCATAAAATATATTTTTTATGAAAAAGAATATGTTGAAAAAAATGCTTGTCATAAAAAATAATTTTTACTGTTGACACAAAAAAATCGCTGGTATATAATTGACCTCAAACCAAAGCGAAAATAAATTTTGAAAAAGCATTAAAAAAATACACATAAACATACAAAATAATTTAATACATCAAATTCCTTGAAGAGGATAGTAGGATTATGAAAAGGCTACAAGCGAGCTGGAGTTGGTGTGAGTCCGGCAGCCGTCATATTTTGAAGCGTACCTCGGAGAAGATTGCCGGAAAACCTATGGGGAGTATGGCAGTCCGGTTAAAGCCGTTATTTATATGAGTGGATTCATCAAAGCATTATTCTTATGATGATTCAAAAAGAGTGGTAACGCGGAAGCTTTCGTCTCTTATATTTTTAATATAAGTGCGAGGGCTTTTTTTAGTTTAGCTCGCATTTTAAGGGTATATTTTAAGTATGATTAAATTAAATTATATATAAAACTTTGGAGGTGCATTATGGATTTGTGTGGGAGATAAGGTAAAAATACTGACTGAGGCGCTGCCGTATATAAAGAGCTTTAAAAATAAGGTATTTGTAATAAAATACGGGGGAAGCATAATGAGCAACGAGGCGGCCAAGAAGGCCTTCATAGAAGATGTCGTCCTCTTCAAGCTTGTGGGAATAAATATTGTGATAGTCCATGGAGGCGGACCGGAGATATCTGGAATGCTGAAAAGACTGAATATTCAGACAAAATTTGAAAGCGGGCTAAGGGTTACTGACAAGGACACCATGGAGATTGTAGAGATGATACTTTCGGGAAAGGTGAACAAGGATATAACTTCAAAGCTGTCGGCTCATGGCATAAAAGCTGTAGGAATAAGCGGAAGGGACAGCGAGCTAATAAAGGCAAAGAAGAAATACGTCGAAGAAGGCGGCAGAAAAATAGACATAGGCTATGTCGGAGAGGTTGAAAATGTAAAAAGGGACATAATAGTGGACCTCATAGACAAGGAATACATCCCGGTCATATCACCTGTGGGATGCGACAAGGACGGCCAGTCTTACAACATAAATGCGGACTATGTAGCAGGAGCCGTGAGCTCAGTGCTGGGAGCCGAAAAACTCATACTTCTTACGGATGTAAACGGTGTGTACAGGGATATTAAAGATCCGACAAGCTTCATATCCGAGATAAAAAAGGGCGAGATAGACGATATGATATCGAGCAATATTATACAGGGCGGAATGATACCGAAAATGGAATGCTGCAGGGATACCATAGAAAGTGGAACCCAGAACATACATCTCATAAACGGAAATATAGAGCACAGCCTGCTCCTTGAGATATTCACAAAAGAGGGAATAGGCACAATGGTGAAAGGGGACGAATAATATGATAAAAAGCATAAAGGGAAAGAGCTTTTTGACACTTAAGGATTTTACAGGGGAGGAAATAGGAGGCCTTATTGATCTTGCGAAGGCGCTTAAGGAAAAGAAAAAGTCTGGCGTGAAAGGGGACTCTCTTTTAGGAAAGAACATAGTGCTGCTGTTTGAAAAGACTTCAACGAGAACAAGATGCGCTTTCGAGGTTGCGGCGTTTGACGAGGGAGCCAATGTGACATTCCTTTCAAATTCGCAGTTTGGAAAAAAGGAATCCGTTGAAGACACTGCAAAAGTGCTTGGAAGATTCTACGACGGCATCGAATTCAGGGGGTTCAAGCAGGAAGTGGTTGAAGACCTTGCAAAATACTCGGGGGTGTCGGTGTGGAACGGGCTTACGGATCTTTACCATCCAACCCAGGTTCTCGCAGACTTTCTCACTATAAAGGAGCACGTCAATAAGCCCCTTGAGCAGACGAAGCTGGTATATGTTGGAGACGCCAGAAACAACGTGTGCAACTCGCTCATGATAGGAAGCGCCAAAATGGGAATGCAATTTGCCGCGCTTGCGCCAAAGGAGCTGTGGCCTTCGAAGGAGCTTCTGGACGAAATGAATGAAATTGCAAAGGAAACAGGAGGCTCAATACAGATCACAGACAGCATAAGCGACATAAATGATGCGGACGCGGTATATACGGATGTTTGGGTTTCCATGGGGGAAGAGGACCAGTTCGAAGAGAGAATAAAGCTTCTTAAGGAATACCAGGTCGACAGCAGTATGATAGAGTCTATTGGAAATGAAAACTGCATATTCCTTCACTGCCTGCCTTCTTACCACGACCTCAACACTAAGGTGGGAATGGAGATATACGAGAAGTTTGGAATATCAGAAATGGAAGTTACCGACGAGGTTTTCAGATCTAAGATTTCAAAGGTGTTCGACCAGGCTGAAAACAGAATGCACACCATAAAGGCGGTAATGGTTGCGACAATAGGAAAATAAAAAACTAGAATATAACGACATGAAAATGAGAGAGTAAACAGGAAGAGAGGGACCAAAATGGGAAAAGATAAACTCATGCAGACGTACTGCAGATTTGACATAAATTTTGAAAAGGGGATTGGCTCAAAGGTTTACGATACAGACGGGAACGAGTATATAGATTTTGTGGCGGGTGTCGCGGTAAACTGCCTTGGACATTCGCATCCGGCGCTTATAAATGCAATAAAGGAGCAAAGCGAAAAGCTGATACACATATCCAACCTCTACTGGAATCCAAAGCAGCTGGAGCTTGCAAAAAAGCTTTGCGAATACAGCGACCATTCTCAAGTTTTTCTTTCAAACAGCGGGACAGAGGCTGTTGAAACCGCGCTGAAGCTTGCTAAAAAGTACGGAAAGATAAAGGGCGGAGACAAAAAAAACAAGGTGCTCTATATGAGCGATTCCTTCCACGGAAGGACTATAGGGGCGCTTTCGGTTACCGGAAGCAACGGAGGGAAATACCAGAAGGACTTCATGCCGCTTATGCCTGGAACCCAGGTGGTAAAATTCAACGATATGGAAGACCTTGAAGAAAAATTTGACGACCACGTATGCGCGCTCATACTCGAGCCTGTGCAGGGCGAGGGAGGAATAATAGAGGCAAACATAGAGTTTTTGGAGCTTTCAAGAAAGCTTTGCGACAAATACGATGCCGCACTTATATTTGACGAGGTGCAGTGCGGAATGGGAAGAATGGGAACCCTGTTTGCATACCAGAGCTTTGGAGTGGTTCCTGATGTAATATGCCTTGCAAAAGGCCTTGGAGGAGGATTCCCAATAGGTGCGACAATAGGAAATGAAAGAATAGCAAGCGCATTCGTATTCGGAGACCACGGATGCACATTCGGAGGAAACCCTCTTGCAAGTGCGGCGGCACTTGCGGTTTTAAAAGAGCTCGTGGAAAACGGAGTCACAGAAGGCGTGAAGGAAAAGAGTGCATACATGTTTGAAAAGCTAAACGGGCTGTGTGACAAATACAAGTCGATTGAAAAGATAAAGGGCAAGGGACTTATTGTAGGAATACAGTTCAACTGCGATACTACGCAGTTTGTGTCAAAATCCGTTGAAAACGGCCTGCTGCTTGCAAAGGCGGGAGGAAATGTGGTCAGGGTGGTGCCTGCGCTTACAGTGGAAAAAGAGGTAATAGACCAAGCGGTTGAAATAATGGACAAAGTGCTTGGTGAAATAGAGGCGTAAAAACACATTTAAGGGGAGTTGAACAATGGACGGAATAATATACATCGAAGACGGAAGAGTCATAAAGGGCAAGGGTCTCGGCAAAACGGGAACTTCCCTGGGAGAGCTTGTCTTCAACACATCCATGACAGGATATCAGGAAATACTCACAGACCCTTCGTATGGGGGACAGATAATAACAATGACATATCCGCTCATAGGAAACTACGGAGTGAGCATGGAGTTTTCCGAGTCGGACAGTGTCCATGCAAGGGGATTTATAATAAAATCGGCATCTGAAACTCCGTCAAACTACAAGTCGCAAATGAGCATTGATGACATGCTCAAAAAGATGGGCGTAGTATGCGTATGCGGCGTGGACACGAGAATGATCACAAAGCACATAAGAAAAGAAGGGGCGCTAAAGTGCGCAATATCAAATGACGGAACTCCTGTGGAAGAACTCAAGAAGATGGTCGAAGGCTATGTGGCTGATGACGACTGGATGAAAAGCGCAGGGACAAAAGAGGTATACAAAATAGAAGGCAGCGGGGCTAACGTAGCACTTGTGGACTTCGGGGTAAAGGGTAACATAGTCAGAAGCCTCGTGAATAGGGATTGCAACATTACGGTTTTCCCATACGGTTTTTCCGCGGAGGAAATACTGGAGGGAGGATTTGACGGGGTGCTTCTCAGTAATGGTCCTGGAGACCCTGAAAAGGCGGTGGAAGCCGTTGAGCAGATCAAAAAACTCATAGGAAAAATACCCATGCTTGGGATATGCATGGGGCACCAGCTCATATCACTGGCAGTGGGAGGGCAGACATATAAGATGAAATACGGCCACAGGGGCGGAAACCACGGCGTGCTCGACATACCAAAGGGCAGGGGTTATATAACCACTCAAAACCACGGATACGCAGTGCTTGAGGAAAGCATAAAGGACGAGGGAATGGTTGTGACCCACAGGAATTTGAACGACGGAACAGTTGAAGGCATGAAGCATGAGAAGTTCCCAGTTTTTTCAGTGCAGTTCCACCCGGAAGCCTGCCCGGGACCGGAGGATTCGATGCACATATTTGATGACTTTATAGAAATCATGAAAGGGTGATGATAGTGGCGTTAGACAGTTCGATCAATAAAGTCCTGATAATAGGGTCAGGACCTATAATAATAGGGCAGGCGGCTGAGTTCGACTATTCGGGAACACAGGCATGCAAGGCAATAAAGGAAGAGGGCATAAAAACTGTGCTTGTAAACAGCAACCCTGCGACAATAATGACTGACGAAAATATTGCGGACAGCGTTTATATAGAGCCGCTTACAATAGAAAGCATAGAAAAGATAATACAAAAGGAGATGCCTGACGGAATTCTTGCGGGATTCGGAGGGCAGACGGCGCTTAACCTTTCGATGGAGCTTCTGGAAAGCGGAGTGCTTCAAAAATATGGCGTGGAGCTTCTCGGAATAAACGAAATGGCAATAAAAAAGGCCGAGGACAGAGAAGAGTTCAAAAAGCTCATGATTGAAATAGACGAGCCCATACCTCAAAGCATTATAGCAACAAATACGCAGGAGTGCATAGACTTTGCAAAAGAGATAGGATATCCCGTGATAGTAAGGCCGGCATACACTCTTGGAGGCACGGGCGGCGGGATTGCCAAGGGCGAAAGCGAGCTAATAGAGATATGCAAAAAGGGATTTGAAAACAGCCCGATAAAGCAGCTTCTTCTTGAGCAGAGCGTTGCGGGATGGAAAGAAGTGGAGTACGAGGTCATAAGGGATAAAAATGACAACTGCATAATAATATGCAACATGGAAAACTTCGATCCGGTGGGCGTCCATACAGGTGACAGCATAGTAATAGCGCCTAGCCAGACCCTTTCTGACAAGGAATACCAGATGCTCAGAAGCTCAGCAATAAAGATAATAAGAAGCCTTGCAATAGAAGGTGGATGCAATATACAGTTCGCACTTGACCCATACAGCAAGGACTATATAGTGATAGAGGTCAACCCTAGGGTTTCTCGTTCTTCGGCGCTTGCGTCAAAGGCAGCAGGATACCCTATAGCAAAAATAAGCGCGAAGCTTGCGCTTGGATACACTCTTGACGAGCTGAAAAACTACGTCACAAAGGATTCGAGCGCATTTTTCGAGCCTGCTCTGGACTATGTGGTGGTGAAAATACCTAAGTGGCCTTTCGACAAGTTCAAAAGCGCAAAGAGGACACTGGGAACGCAGATGAAGGCCACAGGAGAGGTGATGTCCATAGGAAGGACTTTCGAGAGCGCATTTTTAAAGGGCATATCCTGCCTCGAGGGCAAGTATATAGGAATGAGAATACCTTATATAATGGATATGGACGACAATCAGCTTGAGGAGAAGATACTCCAGTGCGACGACGAAAGGGCCTTTGCTCTTACAGAGAGCATAAGAAGAGGAAACAGCGTAGAATACCTCAACGAGATTACAGGCATAGACCCATGGTTTTTAAACGGCCTCAAAAACATAGCCGACATGGAAAAGAAGCTTTCATCTGAAAATATGGATGAAAAGCTCATACATGCAGCCGAGGATATGGGCTTTACAGACTGTGAGATAAGCCAGCTCAGCGGCATGGACATTTCAGAGATAGACAATGTAAGAAAGAGCTTTGCCATAAAGCCGGTATACAAAATGGTTGACACCTGCAGCGCGGAGTTTGAGGCCAAGACGCCTTACTACTATTCATGCTACGAAGAGGAAGACGACAATGTCATATCCGAAAAGGAAAAGATAATAGTGATAGGTTCGGGCCCGATAAGAATAGGCCAGGGAATCGAGTTCGACTACTGCTGTGTACACGGAGTGTGGGCGATAAACGATGCCGGATACGAATCCATAATGGTAAACAACAATCCGGAAACTGTCAGCACGGATTTTGACACTGCCGACAAGCTGTACTTCGAGTCGCTTTATATAGACGATGTGATGAACATAATAGAAAAGGAAAAGCCTCAAGGTGTGATAGTTCAGCTTGGAGGCCAGACTTCGCTCAACCTTGCCAAAAAGCTTCATCAAAGAGGTGTGAAACTTCTGGGAACTTCGTTTGAATCGCTCGACCTTGCGGAGGACAGGAACAAGTTTGCAAAGATGCTGAAAGAACTTGAAATTCCAGTGCCTACAGGTGGAATGGTATCGAGCGTAATGGGAGCTGTGGAGCTTGCGAACAGACTTTCATATCCTGTGATAGTGAGACCTTCATATGTTACAGGAGGAAGGGCCATGCAGGTCATATACGATGATATATCCCTTGAAAGGTATATGAATGAAGCGCTTTCTCTTTCGGACGAATCGATAATACTAGACAAGTATGTAAAGGGAGTGGAGATAGAGCTGGATGCCATAGCGGACGGCGAAAACGTACTCATACCGGGAATAATGCAGCACATAGAAAAGACGGGAGTCCATTCCGGGGACAGCATAAGCGTGTACCCTTGCCTGAATGTTTCGGACGACGTCATAGAAAAGCTCGTCGACTACACTGAAAAGATAGTTAAGGAAATGAACGTGGTGGGGCTTTTGAACATACAGTATGCATACGATGGAAGCGATGTATACGTGATAGAGGTTAACCCGAGGGCTTCACGTACTGTTCCGATACTGAGCAAGGTGACGGGAATACCTATGGTCAAAATGGCCGTTGGCGCGATGCTTGGCAAGGGCATAGATGAGTTCGGATACGGAAAAGGGCTCGTCAAGCCAAAGGATTTTTACGCTGTCAAGTTCCCTGTGTTCTCGGGCGAGAAGCTTTCGGATGTCGACATGTACCTAGGGCCTGAAATGAAGTCTACAGGAGAGATACTCGGACTAGACGAGGATTTCAAAAAGGCTGCGTACAAGGGCTTTGTGGCGGCAGGGTTTAAAATGCCAAAGAGCAAGAGGCTCTTCGTTTCTGTGGCGGACATTCATAAGGAGGAAGCCGCTGAAGTAATATCTGAGTATGCAAAGAGGGGCTTTGAGATATTTGCTTCGGGAGGAACAGCAGTTGCTTTGGAGAAAGCTTCGATAGAGCACAAAGTGCTTTCGAATGAGGAGGCGCTTGATTATGTGTTCGACAGCAAGATAGACGTTGCTATAAACATACCTACAAAGGGGAATGAGTTCGGCACGTTCGGATTCAAGCTCAGAAGAAAACTTTCGGAGCACAAGGTCCCAATGTTCACGTCAATTGACACTGCAAGGCTTTTCATGGACGCCATGGACATAGCTGACAGCGCCGATGTGGTGGACTATAGGACGATGAGTGAATACTTGAATATGGGAAAGTAAGCAATAACCAATAAAGGGAATCCAGTGGAATAAACGGCCGATAATATTACGTTTTGATATTTCTATAATATTATGCGCATTGAATTTGGGAATTTTGGAAACTCACTTCGTTCATACAGTCCAAAACTCCAGCGGATTCAATGTGCATTTCGATGAGAAATATTGCAAAACTCCATAAAATCGGCCTGGCTATTCCAGTTGGATTCTTTTGTGCGTGGATAGGGTTACATGTGTGACACGTATTGAAGGAATGCGAATTAATACTGATTTTAGCCATGAGTTAGTGGCGTTATATAAAGTGGTATAATGACTACAACAGCAACTATATAAATAAAAGGGCAGGTGGATTTATATTTCATTATGTTTTTGCCTTGAGCGAAGGGAGCGGTTGTGGTTATGAATGAAAACAATATGGTTTATTATCCTCAGGATGAAATGACTACTTTTTTACTGCCGGTAACATTGGGATGTTCATATAACAAATGTGTATTTTGTTCTATGTATAAAGGTGAGAAATATTGTGAAGTTCCATTTTCGGATATGGAAATCCAATTGAGGAATGCATATAAATATACTGAAAAAGTATTTTTAACTGGCGCAGACCCCATGGCAATAGGGTTTGACAAAATGAAGAAATTGCTGGAAATGGTACATCAATATTTGCCTTATTGCGCATGTGTGGCATCATATGCGTCAATAAAGAATATTTTTAAATACTCGGTTGAGCAGCTGTCAATTCTTCACGATGCTGGGCTCAGGATGCTCTATATTGGCTTTGAAACAGGGCGGGATGACATATTAAAACTTATGAATAAAGGGCATACAGTAAATGAAGCGATTAGACAGGCAAAGAAACTCAATGAAGCAAAACTTCAGTTCAATTCCATTATCATGTATGGGATAGCTGGTGAAGGCGAGTCTGTAGATAACGCAGTCGCAACTGCCGGAATGATCAATCAGTTCATAACCAGTAGGATTATTACAATGAATCTGACAGTATTTGACGGAACAGAGCTGAAAAACATGGTGAAAAGGGGAGACTTTGTCCCTGCAAGCCGAAGAGAGCGGTTGGTGGAAGTGAAAACGCTACTAGAAAATCTTAAGCCCAAGAAGCCAACGATATTCGACACGACGCATCCGACAAACATAGTTAAGATAAAAGGCACATTGCCGCAGGACAAGGGAAGGCTGATAAATGAAGTCACAAGGCAGATAAGCGGAAGAAAGCCATAGATTTTTGACATTTTTAATATGTTGGCCCGTAACATATTGGGAACATGAAAATCAAATTTCCCAACACATGCCTTTATGGTGTTTTTGCATGCGTTGGGAAATTTCTTTGCGAAAATGACTTGTTAGCCCAGATTCAATAATGTGAACCCTGTTTTTTCATCAAGTAGCCGCTTTGCATCCACATCCAATATCTCCTGTAAAATCACCTCGCAGCAAACCCAGGCCTTAACGCCATTACGCAGACATCCCATGATTGTATTTCCGGATCTGCCTAATGCACCATGAATATGCAAAACCGGCTTACCGCTTTTATCAGGTGCAATTACGCCGCTTGCAATGGTTTCGTGAGCTTCGTATATAGGCAGGTCCATCGGCCTCGGCGGATTTTCAGCTGTTTTTCGCGGTCCGACTATCACCTCGCCGTCCATCAAGGTTCCAAGCATGCTTAAATGGGCTATGGAAATGTTTTTATCGCTTGCAAATTCTTCTATGCAGTCTGGGACAATATCCCCCTCTTCAAGCCTGATAACAAATACTCTGCCAAGTTTTCCTTCGGTAGCTTTCAATTTTAAAATCATCCCCCTTATAACAGTCATCAGTCAAATGCAAAACGCTACACGTGATTAAAGCACAAGAGCTTTTTGTAACTGGTTTTGCGAATATATATAATTCAATATGTTTAATTATAGCATGCATTTGCAATATTTCACGGCGAAAAGATAGAATTTTCAGACTTATTGAAGCTGCACAGTTGAGTTGGAATCCGCTGCTGAAAGATATGCATGGTTTCGTAAAGGGCAGTAGTAAAGCTTTAGCTGGGTATATATGAAATGAACTTATATTGCACATGTGGAGCGCGTACCTACTATTGTATTAAAAAAATGAATGGGAGTGATGAAGAGCATGTTTACTAAAAGAATGAAGATATGTGTTGCCTCAGGGGCTATTCTAGGTGTGTTTTGTATTGCGGGGGCAATGATAAGATCTGGGTTTGAAAAAGATGCATTGTATTTGTTTGCTTTTTGGTATAATAGGGTGCTTATGGGAACAGTCATAGGATTGGCAGGTCGAACAAGAGAGATGTTAAAGGCAATTGGTCGTGGAGCTCTTTTGGGACTTCTGGTTTCATTTGCTTTTTACAGCTCCACAGGTTTTGATGATGTTGTGGGATTTTTGGCTGGGATTGTTTATGGGGTTATTATTGAATATGTTTCATTTAAATACGATGATAAAGGCTAGCGATTAAGCGCAACACCGCGCAAGGGATAAGGCTAAACTTGTCAAAAGTCATACCATCTGAGGTGCAATCAGTTATAATGTATATTGGCATTCAAGGGCTGCTATCTCATATATATTAGGTGTTGCTGTTTAACAGGCATTTTTTATACCATAAGCTACTGCTTGACCTGAGCAGAGGGAGCAGCTTTTATTTAAAATGAAAAAAATTTTCACACAATAAACCGCATGCATGGCATGTGGTTTTACTATTTATAAAAAGAAACTTATGTTATAATGAGACTTGTTTATGTTAAGTTGAATTAACAAATTATTAAGGGGTAGAAGGGGTAGGATGTATGAAAATTAAAGCTCCAATCAAAATAGACAGGAAGACTAAAAACCTTGCAAAGCGTCTGAATGCCGGGGAGATAGCGGTTATAAACCACAGGGACATAGACGAGGTTGCCGCGGACTCGCTTGTCGAAAGGAAAGTCAAGGCCGTGATAAACGCGGACCTTTGCATAAGCGGCAAGTATCCCAACAAGGGGCCGCATCTGCTTTGTGAAAAGGGAGTCCTTATAATAGACAATGTAGGGAGCGAGATATTCGAGCATTTGAAAGACGACGATGTGATTGAAATAGACGGAAGTAGCGTCTATATGGATGGAAAGCTCATAGGCAAGGGGGAGATACTCGACTGCGAAAGGGTCGAGGAACTTATGAAGGTCTGCCATGAAAATCTGGCGCAGGAGCTTGACAATTTCATAGACAATACAATAGAATACGCCCAGCGCGAAAAGAGCTTCATACTGGACGACATGAACATACCAAATACCGATGTGGACATAGACGGAAGGCATGCCCTTGTAGTCGTGAGGGGCCAAAACTACAAGGAGGACCTCAGCGCCATACTTTCTTATATAGAGGAAGTAAAGCCTGTCCTCATAGGAGTTGACGGGGGAGCCGACGCTCTTTTGGAGTACGGGTATGTGCCCGATATAATCGTGGGCGACATGGACAGCGTTACTGACAAGTGTCTTAGAAAGTGCAAGGAGATAATAGTCCATGCGTATCCGGACGGAAGGGCTCCGGGTATGAAGCGTATAGAAGAACTCGGACTTAAGGCGAAGGTTCTTCCTGCAATAGGCACTAGCGAGGACATAGCCATGCTAATAGCCTACGAAAACGGGGCGGAGCTTATAGTGGCCCTTGGAACCCATACGCATATTATTGACTTTCTTGAAAAAGGAAGGAAAGGAATGTCGAGCACATTCCTTGTGAGAATGAAAATAGGTGCAAAGCTGATAGATGCAAAGGGTGTAAGCCTTCTTTACAGGAGCCGTATGAAGATAAAATACGTGCTGGGACTTGTAATAGCCGCGCTTTTCCCGGTTTTCATAGTCGCATCATTGTCTCCGCAGATACAGCAGATAATGAGGCTTATAGAGCTTAGGCTTAAATTTTTATAGGTTAAAACTCTGAGAGTTTTAGGGATATATTTAAAGAGGGGGATAACATATGCATATAAATATGAAGTATTACGTAGTGACCATAAGCGCCATATTCATAGCGCTTGGAATAGGAATACTTATAGGTTTTAATCTTGACGGGGAGATGTTCTTCAGCGAGCAGCAGACTCAGATAATTCAAAAGCTCGAGGAAAGGCTTGTAGAGGTGAACGCTCAAAAAGAGGATCTTGAACTTGCAGTTCAAATATTTGAAAAAAACAGAGAAGAGCTTAACAGCTATATTGAAAACAACAGCGGCGCAATAATAGAAAGCAAGCTTGAAGGTAAGACAATAGGAATGGTGTATACAACAGAGGACTATTTCTATCCGAATGTAGCAGGTTTTATACAAAAGGCATCGGGGCAGGTTGCGTTTGAACTCGTGCTGAAGGACACCCTTGCAGATGAGCTGGACATTACTGCATTCAACCAGGAGATGGAAACAGAGTTTGAAAGCAAGGACGACTTGGTTGAATACATTTTAAAGAGCATAATAGAAGACAGGAATTTTGAATTTGCAAATGCACTGTCTGAAAAAGGCTATGTAAAATTCACACTTTACAGCGAAGATGGTTTCACGGCTGTGGATTCCGTAGTTATAGCTGTGGGAAGCCTGGGTGAAAACAAGGCGAAAATGGATCTTTTCGACGGGAATATAACGAGATACTTGAATCAAAAGAATATAGACGCCGTTGGAATTGAAAAGAAAAATGTTGAATTTTCGTATGTGCCTTACTACCAGAAGTCAAAAACGTCTACAATAGACAATGTTGACGGCATAACAGGAAAAATATCGCTTGTAATGGCGCTGGGCGGCAAAAACGGACATTTTGGAGAAAAGGAAACTGCTGAAGAGCTTGTGCCAAAGCAGATAGATTAATAAGGCGAGGGAGCATCTGTATTTATGAAAACTAGCGTACTGATACCGGCATATAATGAAGGGTCTAGAATAAGAAAGACCATAATGGGAATAATGGACATTGAAGAGATAGACGACATAGTCGTTGTGGATGACGGTTCCGTAGACGAAACGTACAGCCAAATCGAGGGCATGGACAAGGTAAGGGCCTATAAGCTTGAAAAGAACATGGGGAAGGGATACGCCATGAACCAAGGGCTTGGCCATATGGGCGGAGCGGACATAATAGTATTTTTGGATGCTGATGTCTGCGAGTCCTCATCTGAGATAAAAAAACTCATAACACCCATATTGAATGGCGAGTGCGATGTCACGATAGCGGCGTTTCCTCCTGCAAAGAAAAAGGGAGGGTTCGGCCTTGTCAAAAGGCTTGCAAAAGGCGGAGTGAAGCTTTTCACGGGCAGGGAGATATATTCGAGTCTTTCGGGGCAAAGGGCGTTTAAAAGAGAGGTCATAGAAAGGCTGGGCGAGATGCCTGCGGGGTATGGCGTCGAAGTTGGAATGACAATAGACATACTTAGGTATGGATACAGCATAAAAGAAGTGCCAGTCCAAATGACTCACAATGAAACTGGAAGGGACATCTCGGGATTCAAGCACAGGGGAAGGCAGTTTTATCACATACTGCTAATACTCCTCAAAAAGGCACTGGGAAGATAAATTGTGGGAGGATTGGAGGTAGGTTCTTTGCTTTATTTTGTACTGATACTTGTGGGGCTTGCAGGAACAAGGATAATAACCCCTTATTTCAAGGATATGATAAGCGAATCGGGAATGGTTAGAAAAAACTACAGGGAGGACATGATACCTGTGAGCATGGGTATGTCTTTTCTGCCGTTCATGCTTGTGAACTGCGCTATAATGCTTTATTTAAAAAAAGTTGAGTTTGCGGGGATGTACATGTTTGCCGTGATGGCCATGAGCTTTGCTGGCATAATCGACGATACCATGGGAAACAGAAGTTCAAGCGGATTCAAGGGCCATTTCAAGGCTCTTTTCAAGGGAAAGCTTACTACGGGAGCTTTCAAGGCTTTGTTTGGAGGTCTTGTGGCGCTGTTCGTTTCAATATCCATATCAAGCGGCCTTGTTGACATGGGCGTAAACACACTTTTGATAGCGCTTTTCACCAATTTTTTCAACCTCATGGATTTAAGGCCAGGAAGGGCCATAAAGGTGTATATTACATCATGCGCTGCGGTTTTGCCGCTTATATCCAATGAACTCAGGCTGTTGGCGGTTGGATGCGTTTCATCTGTTATGGGATATTTCCCGGATGACATAAAGGCAAGGGCCATGATGGGAGATGCGGGCTCTAATGTGCTTGGCGTTTCAATAGGAATGATAATCGCCATGGGTCTTGGATTAAATGCCAAGGTCGGGGTTTTAGCATTTTTGGTGATAATACATCTTGTGGCTGAAAAATATTCAATAACAAAGATAATAGAGGGAAACGGGTTTCTCGACTATTTGGACAAAATGGGAAGATAGTAGAAAAAGGAGTATACAATGCTTAGCAAAAAGACTGGTATAGTCAAATCGATAATAAGAGAATATGATGACATGCAGGAAGTTTATGTGGAAATAGGTGGCGCTGAGGAGAAGGCCATAGCTTATACGGCGCTCACAGGCAGACTGGGCGATGGGGACAATGTCATTTTAAACACCACGGCTGTCGAGCTGTCACTTGGAACGGGGGGCTACCATTTTGTAATCGTGAACATGGACAGGCCGCAGAGCCAGATGAGCCCGGGCGGGCATATAATGAAGCTCAGGTATACTCCCATGCAGATAAAGTGCTTTGCCGTGGAGGAGCAAGACAGCAAGTACCACGATGAAATAAAGCAGTTCTCTTCGCTTGAGGGGATGCCTGTAGCGGTGGGAACCCTTCACAGCCAGCTTGTCCCGTTTGCATGCACTGCGAAATATTTGGACTCAAAAAAGAAGATAACCTATATAATGACTGACGGTGCGGCACTTCCTATGTATCTGAGCAGGAATGTGAAAAGCCTTGTTGAAAAAGGACTTATAGACCACACTATAACGTGCGGTAATGCATTTGGAGGCGAATTTGAAAGCGTAAATTTTTATTCTGCAATTATATTTGCAAAGCAGGTGCTCAAATCTGATATAATTATCATATGCATGGGGCCTGGAATAGTCGGGACTGGAACAAAATACGGTTTTACGGGCATAGAACAGGCATATATACTCGATGGAGTGGAAAGGCTGGGCGGACGCCCGGTTGCAATTCCGAGAATAAGCTTTGCGGACAAGAGAGAAAGGCATTTTGGCATAAGCCACCATACTGTAACCATACTTAAGGATGTCGCGGGATGCAGGGCTGAAATCCCAATAAACATACAAGACACTGGCAGGCTGGACAGAATAAAGGCACAGCTCCAAGAAAGCGGGCTTATGGAAAAACATGATGTATTCTTTATTGATAATGATTTGACGAAAAAAGCCCTGGACAATTATGGGATGAAGGTAAGGAGCATGGGTAGAGGATTTGAAGAAGATGAAGAATTCTTCAAGGCGGCGTCAGCTGCAGCATACCACATATTGGAGGGATTGAGATGATAGTAAGGGAAGAAACCATGAGCAGTGAAATGGTATACAACGGCAAGATTGTAAATCTTAGAGTCGACACTGTAGAGCTTCCGAAGCAGAGATATTCAAAGCGAGAAATTGTCGAGCATCCCGGAGGCGTAGGCATAATAGCTCTTACTGAAGAAAATGAAGTCATAATGGTCAGACAGTTCAGAAAACCAATTGAAGATTGTGTGCTTGAAATACCAGCTGGAAAGCTGGACGCTGGTGAAGACCCTAAAATGTGCGCGATAAGGGAGCTTAAAGAGGAAACCGGATATGAAGCGGAAAACATGGAATTTCTGGTTGATTTTTATTCGTCGCCCGGATTTACGGATGAAAAGATACATATATATTTTGCAACGGGCCTTAAAAACGGGAAGGCCGAGCCCGATGAGAATGAATATATAGATATAGAAAAATATAAAATAGAAGAACTTGTTCAAATGATAAAGGACAACGATATAAATGACGCAAAGAGTATAATATCAATATTATATGTGGACAAACTGTTGTAAAAAATTCCCCTTACCAGAATAATGCGGCATTTGCGCTTTTAGGAAGGGGATTTATTCTATGGAATTTTTGAAGAAGCTTTAATTGGGAGAGATATTAATGGAAAAAATCCTTAAAAAATACAAGGCGTATATAAAGGATGAAAAAAAATTATCTGAAAATACAATAATGTCTTATGAAAACGATATTAAAAAATATTTTGAATACATCAAGGACAAACAGATGAATATTGCAGTTGCGACGGAAAATGACGTGACGGGTTTTTTGATACATCTTCAAAGCCTTGACATGTCACCTTCTACGCTTTCTCGAATAGTATCTTCCATAAAATCGCTATATGAATTCATGTGCGAAAAGGAAGGCGTCAATAAAAACCCGGCAAAAAAGCTTAAAAAGCCCAAAATAGAAAATGGGAGCATTGAAATACTTACTCAAGAGGAAATAGGAATGATACTTGAGAGCATAAAACTGGATTCAAAAATCGGCAAAAGGGACAGGGCTCTATTTGAAATACTTTACGGAACGGGAATGAAAGTATCCGAGATAATATCCATAGATATTGACGATGTCGATATTGAAATGGAATATATAAGCTGCAGATGTTCGGGAAGTAGCAGGGCGATTCCGCTTGGAAGCCTTTCGCTGGAGAGCATCAGAAACTACATGGAAAATGCGAGAATAGGCATTGTTGACAGTGAAGGCCAGCAGGCGCTTTTTGTGAATTCCAAGGGTGAAAGGCTTACGAGGCAGGGAATATGGAAGATACTGAAAAAATACGCAAAGACAGCCGGAATAGGCAAAAGCGTTACCCCTTCTGTAATAAGGAATTCGTTCGCAGTACACATGATCCAAAACGGGGCGGACGTGAAGATAGTGAGCCAGATACTCGGAAATTCGACGCTTTCATGCATGCAGGCCTATATGGACACTGTTAGAAAGAGTGCGAGAAAAGAGATAAAGAGCAAGCACCCGAGGGGCTAAATGCATAGATTTCAGTTTTATGTTGTATAATCAGGGCTTCGATAATATAATAATATATTATGTAAAGTAATTTAGGTACTGAGAGAGGGTATGTTATGAAAAAACTTTTGACCCTGGCACTGACAGCTGCGGTGGCGGTTTCAGGCGCGGGACTGTATTTCAAGGACCAGATAGGTCCCTATGAAAAAAACAGCAGTGAATATGAGATCGTTGAAATACAAAAGGGGACATACATGGAAGGGGCTGCAGACATTCTGCATGAGAAAAACCTCATAAGGAACGAGACCTTCTTTAGAATTCTGGCAAAGACAAAGGACATGGAGTCGATTAAAGCCGGGAAATACAAGCTTTACAGATCAAGTTCCAATCTGGAGATACTGGAGAAGCTAAACAGCGGCGAAGTGTTCAGTGAAAATACATCGGTTACGATTCCTGAAGGGTTTGAATCGTACAAGATTGCAAAGAGGCTTGAAGAAAATGGAATTGCAAGCGGTGAAAAGTTCATGGAACTTGTAAGCACGCCTTCTGCATTTTATGAAGAGGCGGAGTTTTTAAAAGATGAAGACATAAAGACCCTTGAGGGATTTTTATTCCCAGACACGTACTATTTTGAAAAAGGCGAGAGCGAAGAGCAGATAATAGCAAAAATGCTCAAGCGATTTGACGAGGTGTACGGGCCTGAATATGAGAAAAGACAATCTGAAACGGGACTTACACTGAACGAGGTAATAACAATGGCGTCGCTTATTGAAAGGGAGGCGAAAGCGGATTCCGAAAGGGAACTGGTTTCGTCAGTGTTTTACAACAGGCTTAAGCTCAAGAGAAGGCTTGAATCATGCGCCACTGTGCAGTATATATTGAAGGAGAGAAAGGCAAACTTAAGTTATTCCGATCTTGAAATAGAATCTCCATATAACACATATAAATACGCAGGGCTGCCGCCGTCAGCCATAGCATCACCAGGGCAAAAGTCGATAAAAGCGGCTCTGTATCCTGCCGATACGGATTATCTGTATTTTGTAGCAAAAAAAGACGGAAGCCACACTTTTTCAAAAACTTATAAGGAACATTTGAAGGCTAAGAAAAAGAATTTTTCGGAATAGGTGGGTGAGAATCCATCTATTTCTTTGTGAAAGGGATGATGTATTTGAGCAACATAGTCAATGAACCGGTGGAAAATTATATAAGAGCCACTATAAGGGAAAGGGAGCCGTTTTTGCAGGAACTGGAAGAGTATGCGCATGAAAATGTTGTTCCCATAATACAGCCTGAAGTGGCGCAGTTTATAAGGGTTATGCTGAACTTCCAAAAGCCGAAGAAAATACTGGAGGTTGGAACCGCAATAGGATACTCTGCAATAGTGTTTGCAAAGTCTGCCGGAGAAGGATGCGAGATAACGACTGTGGAGAGAAATGAAAAGATAATACCAATTGCTAAAGAAAATATCAAAAAAAGCGGTCTTGAAGAAAACATAACAATACTCGAAGGCGACGCCTGTGAGATTCTAAAGGAACTAGATGGCGAATATGATATGATATTCCTGGACGCTGCAAAAGGTCAGTACAAGCTGTTTTTCGACCTTACATTCGACAAGCTTAAAAAAGGCGGACTTTTGATATCTGACAACATACTATACAAGGGAATGGTTGCAAGCGATGAATTTGCAGTTAGAAGGAAAAAGACAATAATAAAGAGGATGAGAAACTACCTTGACTACATATGCAGCAGTGACGAGCTTGAGACTAGCATAATCCCTATAGGGGACGGAGTGGCTCTGAGCTACAAGAAGTAATTGAGCATATAACGAGAATATAAATTCAAATAAATAGAGAGCATGAGGTGCAGAAAATGACACAAATAGAACTATTGGCTCCGGCGGGAGACCTTGAAAAACTGAAAATGGCAATACTATACGGCGCGGATGCCGTATACCTTGGAGGAGAAAGATTTGGCTTGAGAGCGGCCGCTAAGAATTTCACTATGGAAGACATAAGGGAGGGTGTGGAATTCGCACATTCAAGAGGCAAGAAGGTTTTTGTAACCGTGAACATGATACCTCACAACGAGGACTTTGAGGGACTTGATGAATACCTGAAAGAGCTCGAAGAGGCGGGAATAGACGCATTCATAGCGGCAGACCCTGGAGTGATAATGAAAATCAAAGAGGTAACGCCAAATATGGAGATACACCTTAGCACTCAGGCCAACAATACAAACTACATGAGTGCAAGATTTTGGTACAACCAGGGCATAAAGAGAGTCGTTGTTGCAAGGGAGATGTCTTTTGAGGAGATAAAGACCATAAGGGACAACATTCCTGAGGACATGGACATAGAGGCGTTCGTACACGGGGCGATGTGCATATCTTACTCTGGAAGATGCCTGATAAGCAACTATATGACTGGAAGGGACTCCAACAGGGGAGAATGCAAGCATCCGTGCAGATGGAACTATGTGCTCATGGAGGAAAAAAGGCCTGGAGAGTATTTCCCCGTATACGAGGACGAGAGAGGAACATTCTTCTTCAACTCAAAGGACCTTTGCATGATTGAAAACATACCGCAGATAATAGAGTCGGGAATAATGAGCCTCAAGATAGAGGGAAGAATGAAGTCGGCGTACTACGTGGCAAATGTGGTAAGGGCCTACAGAATGGCCATAGACGCATATATAAAAGATCCGAAGGGCTGGAAGTTCAATCCGGAGTGGATGGACGAACTTAAGACTGTAAGCCACAGGGACTTTACAAATGGATTCTACTTTGAAAAGCCGGGCCCGAATGAACATCACTACGGCTCAAGCTCTTATATAAGAGGGTATGACTTCATGGGCGTTGTAAAAGAATATGACGAGGATAAGAAGGTCGCGCTTGTGGAGCAAAGAAACAAGATTCAAATAGGAGACAAAATGGAAATAATAGGACCAGACTTTGAAAAAGTTGAGTTTACAGTAGAAAAGATGTGGGATGCAAACTGGAAAGAAATCGAATCAGCTCCGCATCCTAAACAGCTTATAAACATCAAAATGGACATTGAAGTCAAGGAAAACTATATAATAAGAAAAAAAGTAGAGAAGTGATAGGCTAAGGGGTAGATTATTATGAATAAAAATGACCAGAAGATACTTAAAAGTTTTGAAGAAAAAATAGGCTACTCATTCAAGGACAGGGCTGTTTTAAAGGAGGCCCTGTCGCACAGCTCATATGCTAATGAAAACAAGGTTTACGGAGCAAAATGCAACGAGAGACTTGAGTTTTTGGGAGATTCCGTACTCGGTCTTTCGGTAAGCAGCTACCTGTTCAAAAACCTTGAGCTCCAGGAAGGTGAACTGACAAAGAAAAGGGCTACAATAGTGTGCGAGAAATCTTTGAGCCAGGCGGCAAAAAAGATAAATATGGGAGATTTTCTGTTCCTTGGAAAGGGCGAAGAGGCCACCGGGGGAAGAGACAGATCATCCATACTGGCGGACGCATTTGAAGCTGTCATAGGGGCGATATATATTGATGGAGGAATGGAACAGGCGACTGAATTCATACAAGTGCGCCTGAATGAAATAATAAGGGCGTCCATGGACGGAAACATATTCAGGGACCACAAGACAGAGCTTCAGGAGATACTCCAAAGCATAGGAAAAGGCGAGAAGATAAGATACGTTCTTATAGACGAATTCGGCCCGGATCATGACAAGAAGTTCATAATGGAAGTCAGGTTCAATGAAAAGGTTTTGGGAAGCGGACAGGGAAGGACCAAAAAAGAGGCGGAGCAGGAAGCTGCCAAAAAAGCCATAGAAAGGTTTGCTTAAAATGAAAGGGAAAAAAATAATACCCATATTCGTTCCTCATATCGGCTGCCCGCACGACTGCATATTCTGCAACCAAAGAAAGATAACGGGGCTTCAAACCGACATGAATGCCGAGACAGCAAAAGGGATAATAAAGGAGTATTTGCAGACCATAGACACGAAAAGCAATGACGTGGAGATAGCCTTTTTCGGAGGAAGCTTCACTGCCATAGACATAAGTTTTCAAAGGGAGCTTTTGTCGGTTGCCAGCGAATACAAGAAGGCTGGGAAGGTGAAAGACATAAGGCTTTCTACAAGGCCTGACGCCATAGACGAAAAGAGGCTTAAAATACTCAAGGAATATGGGGTTACAATAATAGAGCTTGGAGTCCAGTCGATGGACGAGAATGTGCTAAAAAGTAGCATAAGAGGCCATGATTCAAATGTCGTGAGAACTTCTGCCAACATGGTGAGGGAATACGGATTTACACTTGGACTTCAAATGATGGTAGGACTTCCTGATGACAATGAGCAAAAATGCATATATACGGCAAGGGAGTTTGTAAAGCTGCATCCGGATTTTGTAAGGATATACCCGACTCTTGTAGTCAGGGATACAGGCCTTGAAAGGGACTATGAGCGCGGAAACTATGTCCCTTTTGACGTTGAAAAGACAGTGGAGATAGTAAAGAAGCTCATGGTGATATACAGCCTGAATGATATAAATATCATAAGGGTGGGGCTTCAGCCGACTGAGAATATAACTATGGGAAACCAGGTAGTGGCAGGCCCTTACCATCCGGCGATAAGGGAAAAGGTTGAAAGCAGGATATACAGGAATTTCATATGCTCTATCGCGGAAGATGGAGCTGAAAAGAAAGTCACAGTGCGTGCGGCGAAGAAAAACATGTCCAAGATTATAGGCAACAAAAAAGAAAATCTCATATATTTTAAAAGCAGGGGAACAGAGCTTGCCGTAGTCGAGGACAACACGGTGAGTACAAACAGCTTGAAAATATTGTTTGGAGAGAAAGAGCTTGACTTTAGCCTTTACCAAATATACAAATGTCTTGAAAAGATGTATTTTAGGGAGGATTAACGCTTGTGTATTTAAAAAAGATAGAACTTAAAGGATTTAAGTCATTTCCATATAAGACGACAATAGAATTCAATGGCGGAATAACCTCCGTGGTAGGGCCTAACGGAAGCGGAAAGAGCAACATATCCGATGCGGTAAGGTGGGTGCTCGGCGAACAGAGGATGAAGAGCCTGAGAGGGGAAAAACTCGAAGATGTAATATTCGGGGGGACCCAGGAAAAAAAAGCAATGTCATACTGCGAGGTTTCGCTTACAATAGACAACCAGGACAAGATAATGGACATTGACTTTTCGGAGGTCACAGTCAAAAGAAGGGCCTATAAATCAGGAGAGAGCCAGTTTTATATAAACAACGAGCAGTGCAGGCTCAAAGACATAAAGGAGCTTTTTTTGGATACCGGAATAGGAAAAGAAGGATATTCCATAATAGAGCAGGGGAAGATAGACGAGATACTCTCGTCTAATTCGGCTTCAAGGAGAAGAATATTCGACGAAGCTTCGGGCATATCAAAATACAGGTATAAAAAGGAAGAAGCGCAGAAGAAGCTCAAAAAGACTTCCGAAAATCTCGAAAGGATAGACGACATATTCTTTGAAATAGAAAAGCAGATAAGCCCTCTTGAAAAACAGATGAAAAAAGCGGTGAAATACAAAACGCTTTCAAAAGAGCTTAAAACCCTCGAGGTCAACAGTTTTATAAATCAAATAGAAACGATGAAGACGAGGCTTTTTGACCTCTTTGAATCTGAAAAAAAACTCATAGGGCAGATGGAAGCCATAAAGGGAAAAAAAGAAAATGACTGCAATGAGCTTGAAAAGCTTAAAAAACTGTGCGAAGAAATATCACAGATGCACCAGAAACTCCAAAGGGAAGAATTTGAGACGATGGAGCATTTGGAAAGAAAAAAATCAGAAATAGGCATACTCAAAGAAAAGGAATCAGGTATACTGTCAAGCATAAAAAGAAATGATTCCGAGGCGAAGTCGCTGGAAGAAAGCGCGGCAAAGAGCAAGTCTGATCTGGAAAAGATAATGGCTGCCATAAACGAATACAGCCAGAAGATAGACGTGCTTGGAGAAAAAAGGAAGAGCATAGAAAGTCAGATAAAGAGCCACAATGAAACTATTGAAAAAGCCGAGACCGAGATGGAAGATCTGAAAGACGGAATAGTAGACATTGTGGATGAAAAAAACAAGAAGCTACTCAAAATATCAAGCCTTGAAGCATCGGTTGAAGCCATGGGAGAGAGAAAATCCGCCATAGAGGCCGAAATAAGCGACGTTGACATTGCAAAGGACAAAAAAGGGGAGACCCTAAGAGGAATAGAGGCCGAAATAAAGTCGGCGACAGGCGATGTAAACGAGATTTCAAGCTTCAAAAAAAGCCTGAATGCTGAAATGGCAAAACATGCCGAGGATATTGAAACCTCAGTTGGGGAAATAAACAGAATAAACCTTGACATAAAGGGAAACTCATCCAAGTTGAAAATATACGAATCCATGGAAAGGCAGCTTGAGGGTTTCAACAGGGGCGTAAAGGAAGTGCTGAGAAGCGGAATCGCCGGGGTCCAGGATGTTGTTGCGAACATACTGAATGTCGAAAAAACATATGAAGTGGCCATAGAGACGGCGCTTGGCGGAGCCATCCAGAATATAATCACAAGCAACGAATATGCGGCTAAAAAAGCCATAGAACACCTCAAAAAGAATAATTTTGGAAGGGCGACGTTCCTTCCCTTGAATGTATTCAGCGAGAAGTCGTTTAAAAAGCCTGTTTTCAAAATGGAAGAAGGCATAGTGGGCGTGGCCAGCGACATTGTAAAGTGCTCTGGTGAGTACAACTGCATAAGGGAAAGTCTTCTTGGAAGGGTCATAGTCGTAAGGGATATGGACTGCGCAATAAAAACGGGAAGACAGACTGGCCATAAATACAAAATAGTTACGCTGGACGGACAGGTGCTAAACCCGGGGGGGTCTTTGACTGGAGGCTCTCTAAGAAAAAATTCAGACGGAATACTTTCAAGGGGCAGAATAATACAGGAGCTTTCACAGACGCTTCAAAAGCTCAATGAAGAGCTTGAGTGCAACGTTAAAAGGGAAGCCGAACTCAAGATAAAAATGGAAGAAAAGCGTGTTCAGTTTGAACAGCATGAAAAAAGAATGAAGGAACAGGAAAAAAGCATAATGCTTCTCCAAAACAAGGCGTTGAATGCCGCATCGGGAATTGAAGAGCTAGACGAAAAGAAAGCAAGGCTTGAAAGAGAAAAAGGCAGCATACAAGATAACATATCAAACATACAGGTCATGAGCAAAAAACTGGGACAAGAGATAGAGGCGCTTGAATCCCAAATAGAAAAAAGTCAAAAAAGGCTCAAGGAGCTTTCAAGCTGCTCTAAAGACAGCGCGACAAATACAAAAGAGTACGAAGCTTCGCTGAATGAAGTGGTTATTGAAATGACAAGGCTCCAGTCAGAACGTTCGAACAGCATGAGGGAAAAAGAGAGAATGGACGGGGAAATCGAAAGATATTCGACTCTTATAACCCAGAGAAAAAGTGAGAGCATGTCATTTGAAAATGAAATCAAAAAAATCAAAGACCACTCTGCGCAATTGATTGCCCAGGTGGAAAAAGACCAAGGCATGCTTGAAAAAATGAAAAGTGAAAATTCAAAGCTGGCAGTGCAAAAGGAAGAAGCGGACGTTAAGAGAGAGGCCGTGGAAAAAGCCATGAATTCCTATGAGAACGAATACATGGCCCAAAGGGAGCAGCAGCTTAATGCCAGGACCAAGATTCAAGAAATTGAAAGCAAGAAGGAAAACATACTTGAAAAGATGCTGGATCTGTACATGCTCACATATGAAGATGCGCTTGAGATTAAAGATGAAAACCTGAACATAGGCCAGCAGGAAATCAAAAAGCTTAAAGCCGCAATTAGAGAAATAGGGAATGTAAACCTGGATTCGATAGAGGAATATACCAATGTCAAAGAAAGATATGATTTCTATAAAGAGCAAAAGCAGGACCTTGAAAATTCTGTGGACAATCTTACAGGCATAATAAAAAATATGGAATCGAGCATGGTGAGCGAGTTTAAGGAAAAATTTGAAACCATAAACGAGAGGTTCAAAGAGGTGTTTTGCGAGCTGTTCGGTGGAGGAAGCGCAAACTTGAAACTGCTGGATCCGGCAGACATGCTCCACAGCGACATAGAGATAGTGGCAAAGCCTCCGGGGAAAAACCTCAAAAATATTAACCTCATGTCGGGTGGAGAAAAGTCCCTTACTGCAATAGCGGTGATATTTGCAATACTGATTACAAGGCCGACGCCATTTTGCATACTTGACGAGATTGAAGCCGCACTTGATGATTCTAACATATACAGGTTCGGGGAGTTTTTAAAGAGGCTTTCAGACAAGACTCAGTTTATAGCCATAACGCACAGGATGGGAACCATGGAGGCTTCGGACTATATATATGGGGTGACAATGGAGGAAAGCGGAATTTCGAACATACTGACTCTTAAGCTGGAGGACGTAAAGGATTTTGAAGGAGAAGAAAAAATTAGTTAGGGGGATGTTGTATGTTTAAAAAATTATTTCGAAAACTGGGGAAAAAGAGCGAAGAGAAAAAGGGCAGTGACCAAGAGGAAATAGTAGAAGACAAAGTTGAAGAAACACCTGAGGATGAAACGGTTGAACCTCATGCAGGCGAAATGCCTGAGGAAGCTGAAGTAGAGGCTCAAGATGAATCTGAACAGGAGATTGAGAAAAAAGAAGATATAGAGGAAATTCAAAAAGAAAGTGAAGTTATAGAGGAGATAGAGCCGGAAGAGGAGATTGTTCAGGCTGAAGAAATAATAGAGGAAGAACAAAAGCCTGAAAAAGTGCAGGCAGCACAAGAGACTATTCAAATGGAAGAAGCCCCTGTGGAAGTAAAGACTCAGGAGCAGCCAGAAGAAAAGGTTGAGGAAGAAGAAACTGCAGAGGAATTAGAAATACAGGAAGAAATTGTAGAGGAAACTTCGGAGGAAGTAGAGGAGCCAAAACCTTCAAAGTTCAACCTGTTTGCAAGACTTAAAGAAGGTCTTTCTAAGACTAAAAAGGGAATAACCGAAAGAATAGACACCGTATTAAAGTCATATGGGAAAGTTGACGAGGAGCTCTTTGAAGAGCTTGAAGAGGTGCTTATAACTTCTGACATGGGGTTTGAAACTACAATGAAGATAATAGAAAGCCTTAAGGACAGGGTGAAAAGAAATAAGGTCACAGAGGCAAGTCAAGTAAGGGATGAGCTTAAGGAGGTCCTTGTGGAGATGCTTTCCGGGGATGAAGATAAAGCCCTTATAGAAGGAACGCCTGCAATAATACTAGTGATAGGCGTAAATGGAGTAGGAAAGACCACTACAATAGGAAAAATGGCGCACAGGTTTAAAGGTGAAGGAAAGAAAGTACTTATAGCAGCGGGGGATACATTCAGAGCCGCGGCAATAGACCAGCTTGAAGTATGGGCTGAAAGGACGGGAGTAGAGATAGTAAGCCACAGCGAGGGGGCAGACCCCGGAGCTGTAATATTTGACGCTGTACATGCGGCGAAGTCAAGAAAGGCTGACGTTTTGATATGCGATACGGCAGGAAGACTCCACAATAAAAAGAACCTTATGAACGAGCTTGGAAAGATATTCAAGATAGTGGACAGAGAATATCCTGAGGCGAAAAGGGAAGTTCTGCTTGTCGTGGATGCTACTACAGGCCAGAACGCGGTTCAGCAGGCCAAGGTGTTCAATGAGGTTGCGGACATAACGGGTATAGTCCTTACTAAGCTGGATGGAACAGCAAAGGGAGGAGTCATATTTGCGGTCAAGTCTGAAGTAGAGGTGCCTGTAAAACTCATAGGTGTGGGCGAAAAGGTTGAAGATCTTCAGGATTTTGATGCGAGAAGCTTTGTAGACGCCCTTTTTGAATAAAAAAACCAAAAAGTGTTGACAACAGCGCCAATCTAATATAAAATACATCTGTAAAGGCTAAAAGCTTTACAAGGAATTGAAGAGCAGATTGGAAAATATCGGATTTCTGCTATCCAAGAATCTTGTCATTTTAGTGATGGGAAGTGGAAATATGGATTTGAATAAACTGGTTGAGCTGTCCATACTGTTTGACTATTATGGAGAGCTTTTGACATCGAAACAAAGAGATGTAGTAAGTCTTTACTACGATGAAGACTATTCGCTCAGTGAAATAAGTGAAAATCTTGGGATATCGAGACAGGCCGTGTATGATACGTTAAAAAGAGCCGAAAAGATCCTTAAAGGCTACGAGGAAAAGCTGAGGCTTGTTCAGATACTGGATAATAAAAGCGATGGAATAAGAGCTGTTTGCGAGGGGCTAGAAAAGCTCGAGGCAAAAGCGGAGAAAGGCCAAACTGAAGAATTGGTACAAGACATCCAAAAATTAATGAACCACTGCAGGGAGTTGTTAAAATGATTTTTGAGGGTTTAGCTGAAAAACTTCAAAACACACTTGGCAAACTCAAGAGTAAAGGCAAACTTTCTGAAAAAGACGTAAAAGATGCTATGAGGGAAGTAAAACTTGCTCTTTTGGAGGCCGATGTCAACTTTAAAGTCGTAAAACAGTTTGTAAGCAAGGTAAAGGAAAGAGCAGTTGGCCAGGAAGTTATGGAAAGCCTTACTCCCGGGCAGCATGTAATAAAGATAGTAAATGAAGAACTTACAGCCCTCATGGGGGATGTGCAAAGCAAAATAAATTTTTCTCCAAAGCCTCCTACGGTTATAATGCTTGTCGGACTTCAGGGTGCAGGTAAGACTACAACCGCAGGAAAACTTGGAAACTACCTTAAAAAGCAGGGCAAGAAGCCTCTTTTGGTAGCCTGTGACGTGTACAGGCCGGCAGCCATAAAGCAGCTTAAAGTTGTCGGAGGGCAGCTGGACATCCCTGTATTTGAAATGGGAGACAAGGTCAGTCCTGTGGAAATAGCAAAGAATGGTCTTGCACATGGAGTGGATAGCGGCAGAGATGTCGTTATAATAGATACGGCGGGAAGGCTCCACATAGATGAGCAGCTTATGGATGAGCTTGTAAACATCAAATCGGAATTAAGACCGCATGAGATACTTCTGGTAATAGACTCGATGACAGGACAGGATGCTGTGAATGTCGCCGAAAGCTTCAATGAGGCTCTTGGTATAGATGGAGTAATACTTACAAAGCTTGACGGTGATACAAGAGGAGGGGCCGCACTTTCAGTAAAGGCCGTAACTCAAAAGCCTGTAAAGTTCGTAGGTATGGGTGAAAAGCTGAATGAGCTGGAACCATTCTATCCGGACAGAATGGCGTCAAGGATACTTGGAATGGGTGATATACTTGGGCTTATTGAAAAGGCTCAGGCGAACATAGACGAAAATAAGGCAAGGGAACTTGAGCAGAGGATAAGAAAACAGCAGTTTACATTCGAGGATTTTTTAGACCAGCTTGAGCAGGTCAAAAAGCTCGGACCGCTGAACAAGGTGCTTGAGATGATACCAGGAATGGGATCTGCAAAGCAGCTTAAGGACATAGACTTTGACGACAAGGAAATAGTAAAGGTCCAGGCCATAATACAGTCTATGACAAGGGATGAGAGAAACAATCCCGAGATAATAAATGGAAGCAGAAGAAAGAGAATAGCAAAGGGAAGCGGAACGTCGGTTCAGGAAGTCAACAGGCTGCTTAAGCAGTTTGAGCAGACAAAGAAGATGATGAAGAAGTTTGCCGACATGGAAAAAAGTTTTAAAAAGGGCGGAAATATGAAATTTCCTTTCTTTTAAATAAATAATATATACTTGATAAAATTTGAGGAGGTACAATAAATATGGCAGTAAAAATAAGACTTAGAAGAATGGGATCAAACAAAAAACCTTTTTACAGAGTGGTAGTTGCGGACTCTCGTTCACCAAGAGACGGAAAATTCATAGAGGAAATAGGATACTACAACCCAGTTTCAGAGCCAAAGCAAGTTAAAATAGACGACGAGAAAGCTGTAAAGTGGCTTAAAGAAGGTGCTCAGCCTACAGAAACAGTTAAAGGTCTTTTCAAGAAAAACGGAATAATAGAGAAGTTCGAAGCAGCTAAAAAAGGCGAATAATCCCTTTTTTCCAGGAGGTGAAGCAGATGGGCGAGTTAGTTAAATTAGTTGCCAAGTCTTTAGTTGACAATCCTGATGAAGTTTTTGTGAGCGAAGTTGAAGGAGCTCAGTCACTCTTGATAGAGCTAAAGGTCTCACCTGATGACATGGGCAAGGTAATTGGCAAGCAAGGAAGAATTGCAAAAGCGATAAGAACTCTTGTGAAAGCTGCAGCAACCAAGGAAAATAAAAAAGTAATAGTTGAAATAGTACAGTAAAAGGATTAGGATTAGTAGACTAATCCTTTTTTTGTGATTTAAATTGAATGGAGGCGATTTTTATATCTGAGTATCTGAAAATAGGCCAGATAGTAAACACACAGGGCCTAAAGGGAGAAATGAGGGTCTATCCGCTTACGGACTACAAGGAAAGGTTTGAAGAGATGGACTCGCTGTTTTTGGGTGAAAGCTTTTCTGAAAAAGTGAAGATAGAAAAGGTAAGATATAAAAAGAACATGGTAATACTCAAGCTGCGTGGAATAGACCATATAAACGACGTGGAAAAGCTTAAAAATGTATATTTGTATGTGGACAAGAGCGACAGGGAGCTTGACGAAGACACGTACTATATAGAAGATATAATCGGTATGAAAGTTTACACAATGGAAGACGAGTATGTGGGGGATGTGGACGATGTCATACAGACTGCTGGCGCAAATGACATATATTCCGTAAGAAACAGCGAAAAGAAGCAGGTGCTAATACCTGTAGTGGATGAATTTGTGAAGGAAATAGACATGGAAAAAGGGATTATAAGGATAGACCCCATAGAGGGGATGGTATAATGAACTTTTATTTTCTAACTCTTTTTCCGCAGATGATAGAAAATTATGTTTCGGAGAGTATTATAAAAAGAGCCATTGAAAGCGGCGTAATAGACGTAAAGGCATTTGACATAAGGGACTATTCCCAGAATAAGCACAAAAAGGTGGATGACTACCCTTACGGTGGAGGGGCGGGCATGGTTATGACCCCACAGCCCATATACAGCGCCTATATGGACATTTTGGAGAAGGAAGGCATGCAAGACCCCCACGTGGTCTATCTTTCGCCAAAGGGGAGGACATTTGACCAGGAGATGGCAAAGCGTCTTTCGCAAAAAGAAAACATAGTATTCCTGTGCGGGCACTACGAGGGAGTGGACCAGAGGATAATAGACAATTTAGTCACAGAGGAAATTTCGATAGGAGACTATGTTCTCACGGGAGGAGAACTTCCGGCGCTTGTTGTCATGGATGCGACTGCGAGGATGATTCCTGGAGTGCTTGGAGAACAGGAGTCATTCATGGACGAATCGTTCATGGACGGTCTTTTGGAATACCCTCATTATACAAGGCCCCAGGAGTTCATGGGCATGAAAGTGCCCGATGTGTTGCTTTCGGGCAACCACAAGAATATAGACGAGTGGCGAAAAGAGCAGTCATACAAGATAACAAAGGAAAGAAGGCCTGAGCTTTTAAAAAATAGAAAAAAAGATTTGAAATAGACCGCGTGCTGTGGTATAATTTAAAAGGTTAAAATTTGCACGTTCCTCTGTCGGAATACTGATAAGAACGTTGTATATCAGGAGGAGTAATAATGGACATAATAAGAAGTATTGAAAATGCGCAGCTTAAAAGCGATCTACCTGCATTCTCAGCAGGAGACACTGTAAAGGTACACATCAAAGTTACAGAGGGAAAAAGAGAAAGAATCCAGATTTTCGAAGGCGTTGTTATAAAGAGACAAGGCGGCGGAAACAGAGAGACTTTCACAGTTAGAAAGGTATCTTTCGGAGTAGGTGTGGAGAAAATATTCCCAATACACTCGCCAGTAATCGAAAAGATAGACGTTACAAGAAGAGGTAGAGTTAGAAGAGCTAAGATCAACTACCTACGTGACAGAGTTGGTAAGGCTGCAAAAGTTAAGCCTGCTAAATAGTAAGACTTCAATGGGGACTGGATATTCAGTCCCTTTTAAATTTCCTGAAAAATATAGGATGTGATATATATGGATAGTATGAATATAAACTGGTATCCGGGGCATATGAAAAAGACGAGAGAGCTTATAGCTCAAAACCTCAAGCTTGTGGATATGGTTGTCGAGATAATGGACAGCAGAATACCGATGAGCAGCAAGAACCCCGAAATAGACAAGATAATAGGAGACAAGCCTAAAGTCGTAGCGCTTAACAAGGTGGACCTTGCGGAGCCTGCAAAAACGCAGGAATGGAAGGAATACTTCGAGGCAACAGGCGCAAAGGTAGTGCTTATAAACTCCATGAGCGGCAAGGGCATTGACGCCCTTACAAAGGCATGCAGGGAAGCCGTTAAGGAGAAGATGCAAAGCCTTGTTGAAAAGGGAAGAAGAGAAAGAGCTGTCAGGATGATGATAGTAGGAATACCAAATGTCGGAAAGTCTTCTCTTATAAACAAGCTTTCAGGCAAAAAGAGCGCGATTGTCGGAAACAGGCCTGGAGTTACCAAGGGGAAACAGTGGGTAAGGCTTAAGGGAGACATTGAGATGCTTGATACGCCGGGTATACTCTGGCCGAAGTTCGAAAACGAGAAAGTGGCCTTGAACCTGGCATTCACAGGAGCCATAAAGGACGATGTCCTTGACGTTGAAACAATAGCCCTAAGGCTCATAGAAAAGCTTTCGGAAATAGAGCCAGAAAAGCTTGCAGGCAAATACAAGCTTGACGAACTTGGAGAGACTCCTTTGGATACAATGGAG
>CBDULP010000003.1:0-116416 GCA_965368085.1 uncultured Peptoclostridium sp.
TTTGACTGATTAAAATCAGTCTATGGTTTTGCTGTTCAGTTTTCAAGGTTCAATGCGCCGCCCCTTGGCGACTCTTATTATTTTACTCTGTCGTTTCGCTTTTGTCAAGAACTTTTTGAAGCCGTAACGCTGCTTGTGAATCAAGCAGATGTACGTTTCATGCAAATGCTGCCCAAGAGAATCTCCAAGTGGAATTCGATTGGCCGCAACATACTGCTGCAGTTCTTTCAGCTCTCGGCTTATTTGCCGTGTACCTCGCTTAACAACAAATATTATTCTATCAGGTCTGCAGATTATTGTCAATATGTTTCCTGACTTTTCATATAAAAAAATCAATACGGCTGCCTTATTATTCAAATCTGTCATTGACATACTTGTCGCATATTACAGCTTTTCCTGCTTCCAGTGATTTTTTGACATCGAGTATTCTTTGATTGCTTGAGCCTCTGAACCTCAGCAGAAGGTCTTTTTTCTCCAATTCGAATTTACCGTCTACAAGAATGTCCACTTCTCTTAAAAGTTGCATCCATTCCCCTTGCATTATGTTTTCTTCGTCTGTCAGCTGCTCAAATGTATATCCCGTATAAGCCCATATGTCCATTCCCAGCTTTTTAACTTCCCTGCATATATAGACAAGCGGCAGGGGCTGTTCAAACGGGTCTCCTCCAGAAAGTGTTATCCCCTTGTGTATTTTTAGCTTTTCAAGAGTTTCTACTATTTTTCTCACATCCTCATAATATCCCCCATCAAAACTGTGAGTCTGGGGGTTATGGCATCCCCGGCAGTTGTGTATGCACCCTTGAGTCCATATTACAGCTCTAAGGCCTTCTCCATCAACTATGCTATCTATTGTAACTGGGGCTGACAGTCTTATTTTCATAGTTTCATCCTCCTTACAAAACAAAGCGGCTCATAAAGAGCCGCCCTATTAATTAATCTAATATATTATGCGTGCTTTACCCTGTCTCTGACTTCCGATCTCTTCGCATCATTAAACCTGTCTACTGTACCTACAAGGTATCCAGTTATTCTTCTTATTCTCTCAAAATATACTCCGCCTCTGCCGTCTTTAACCCCGCACGCCGGGCATATGTCTCCTATTATGCCGCTATATCCGCAAGCTGGGCACCTGTCTACAGGGTGATTTATCGATCCGTATCCTATGCCGCTCTTTGCCATATGCTGAACTATGCTTACGAAGGCATCCAAATTCTGGCTTGGGTCTCCATCAAGTTCTATATAGGATATGTGGCCTCCATTTGTAATTTCATGATATGGCGCTTCTTTGTCTATCTTGTCAAATGCACTCATTTTGTATCCTACTGGTACATGGAATGAGTTTGTATAGTACTCCTTGTCTGTAACTCCTTTTATCTCTCCAAACATTTCTCTGTCCATATTCACAAATCTTCCAGAAAGCCCTTCTGCAGGAGTGGCTATAAGGGCAAAATTCAACTCGTGCTCCTTGCTTGCCTCATCCATTCTCTTTCTCATGTGTCTTGTTATTTCAAGCCCAAGCTTCTGAGCCTCTTCACTTTCTCCATGATGCTCTCCTGTAAGCGCCTTTATTGTCTCTGCAAGACCTATGAATCCAAGTGTGAGACTTCCATGTTTTATTACTTCTCTTATTGTGTCTTCTGGTCCAAGCTCATCCGAATGTATCCAAGCTCCCTGTCCCATTAGGAATGGGAAATTCTTGACTTTTTTGCTTCCCTGTATTTCGAATCTTTCTATAAGCTGGTTTATAACCGTGTCTATCTTTTCGTCCAACTCCATATAGAATCCTTCCATGTCAGGTTCTGTCTTGCCTGATGCTATTCCATGCTTTATTCCAAGCCTCGGAAGATTTACAGACGAAAATGATATGTTTCCTCTTCCAGTGGCAATCTCTTCTCCGAATATATTACCCATAACCCTTGTTCTACATCCCATATAGGTAACCTCTGTATTGTGGTCGCCGTCCTTGTAGTACTGCTTGTTAAACGGCGCATCCATGAAGCTAAAATTCGGGAAAAGTCTCTTTGCCGATACCCTGCATGCAATTTCAAACAAGTCGAAGTTTGGATCTCCCTTTTTAAGGTTTATTCCATCCTTCACTTTGAATATAAGTATAGGGAATATAGGAGTTTCTCCGTTTCCAAGTCCGCTTTCTTGTGCAAGCATAAGGTTTTTAGAAACAAGCCTTCCCTCAGGAGACATGTCTGTTCCAAAGTTTATGCTCGAAAACGGAACCTGTGCTCCAGCTCTAGAATGCATTGTGTTAAGATTGTGTACAAAAGCCTCCATAGCCTGGTATGTCTGCTTTTCTATCTCTTTAGTCGATCTCTTGTATGCAAATTCAAATGCCTTTACAGCCTTTTCCCCGATCCTCTCGCCTTTAGCCGAGTCAATGACTTGTGCTATTGCGCCTTCAATCGCTCGTATAAGGCCTTCCCTTTGCTCGTTAGAAAACTCTATCGACTCTACTTCTCCGTAGCTTTCATCTACACTTGAAATCACTGTTTTTACAGTATCTTCATCAATATCAAATTCAATTTCAAGGTACTTTGATATATTGTCATTCATTTTCTTTCTGAATGTCTTTATTACACCCTTTGCCATGTCAAAGTCAAACTTAGGTATCGACTGGCCTCCATGCTGGTCGTTCTGGTTTGCCTGAATTGCTATTGCTGCAAGAGCTGTATAGCTTAGTATATCGTTTGGCTCTCTCAAAAACCCGTGTCCTGTTGAAAATCCATTTTCAAAAAGCTTTGAAATATCTATCTGGCAGCATGTAGTAGTTCCCATGTTCAAAAAGTCCATGTCGTGTATATGTATGTCTCCTCTTTCATGTGCCATTGCATGTTTCGGCTTTATTACAAACTTTTTACAAAACTCTTTAGACACTGTGCTTCCATACTGAAGCATTATTCCCATAGGAGTGTTTCCATCTATATTTGCATTTTCCCTTTTTATGTCAGCATCTCCCGAATCCAGGAATGTTATTTTGTGTATGTCCTTCATAAGTCTGTTTTTAGAATCCCTTATTCTATTTCTCTCGCCCCTGTACAGTATATAAAGCTCACTTGTCTTTGCATGGCCTGTCTTTATAAGGGTCCTTACAACCGCATCTTGCACATCTTCAACAGTAGGTATTTGGCCCGCGAAACTTCTATTTATAAATTTTACAACCTCGTCTGCTATAACGTCAGCCATATTGTAGTCTGCAGGCTTTCCATCTTTTTTTGCAGCCTCACAAGCAGCAAGGTATATCGCTCTAGTTATCTTCTCTTTGTTAAACGGAATTATTCTACCGTCTCTTTTTCTTATCTTTTCAATCAATTTTAAAACTCCTTCCTTCTTATCCACATCATCCACAAGATATCCACATTATATTGTGTGTCCATTCTATTTATACACCATATATAGATGCAAATAACAAAAAAAATCGCCTTTTTTCATTCATATCAAAAAGGCCCTTTCCATTTCAATAAATAGCTTATCAGTTTTTTGAATATAAATCAAATCACTGTACATGTTGAAATTTCAATATTTCTCATTTTGGGAATCTCCCATACCTCAGTATTTACAAGCATTTCAAAGCTTCGATAGTATTTTTTATCTATTTTTAATTTATTTTTTCATATAATCCTTGCAATATGCTCATATAATCATAAATAAAAGCTGCAGTTCAATCAGCTTAAAAAGTACACTTTAAAACCCATATACACTGAAACTGCAACTGCAGTATACATTACCACCTTTTCAAATGTGCTGTTTGTCTTGAATCTGAGCAGAAACTTGATTCGCTTTTTTACAGGGTAAAAAAGCTGGATTCCCGCACTCGTAAACATATCTGAAACTATATGCATTATGTATCCTATTGCAAATGGAATCACAAAGGCGCTATTTCCAAATTCAAACGATATGCTGTGTATTGAAAATATGAATATGCCGCTCCCCAATATGCTGTGCGTTATCCCCCTGTGTTTCGAAAATGCTATCATCAAAAATAGCGGTATTGCATAAAGCGCAACTGCCATGTTGCTGTTTTTCACATACAGGTATCCAGCGCCAATTGCCATGATTGTGTAAACTGCCATTTTGTCTATTTTTTTTGACCTCGGAAGTATTTTTCTGTTTATCTTCCCTCCCGGATGATCTATGTCCGGAAGCATACTTCCAAGCGCTACTGCCAGAAGATATTCCGGTCCAGGCTGCATTCCAAGTGCATTCGCGGCGGCAAATCCCGCTGCACACCCTATTGATATGTGAGTTCTAGCCATCATTTTAAGCGCTCCTTTAATATTAATCTCATACTAATATTACTACATATTTGAAGCTTTTATAAAGTGTCCATTTTTTTCTTTGCAAAAATATTTTTTTGTTTTATAATTTACTTTATCACGTTAAAACACAATACATGTGTTTTAAAAATTCATACGCTATTAAAAGGAGGAATACCTTATGCTTTCTAACAGAGCCATGAACATCACCCCGTCACTAACAATAGGCATAAACACTAAAGTTTCCCAGCTGAAAGAGCAAAATATCGATATAATAAATCTCAGTGTAGGAGAACCCGACTTTACGACCCCCGAAAAGGCAAAATATACTGCCGTAGAGGCCATAATCCATGACAAGACAAGGTACGATAAGGTTACAGGTCTAATAGAGCTTAGACAGGCGATATCGGATAAACTTCAAAATGAAAACAATATTTCATATTCGCTTGATCAAATAGTTGTCTCAAGCGGCGCCAAGCATGCCATTACAAACGCACTTATGGCTGTTGTAAATCCGGGCGAGGAGGTTTTAATACCAAAACCTTACTGGGTAAGCTATCCTGAAACCGTAAAGCTTGTAGGCGGAGTTCCCATTTTTGTCGATACCGACAAAAACAACAACTTCAAAGTGACACCTTCGGATCTGGAAAGGCTTGTTGGCAAAAACACAAAGCTTATAATACTTTCAAATCCATCAAACCCTACTGGTGCAATATACTCTAAAGAAGAACTTGAAGTTCTTGCAAACTTTTGTGTTGAAAATGGAATAGTAATACTTGCAGATGAGATATACGAAAAAATACATTATGACTGCCCTTTCACAAGCGTCGCTTCTCTATCCGAGAAAATAAAGAATATGACCATAACTGTGAACGGTTTTTCAAAATCAGCATCAATGACAGGATGGAGAGTCGGTTATACGGCTTCAAATTCTAAAATAGCCAAGGCGATATCTTCAATACAGGGCCATTTGGTTTCACATCCAAGCACCATTTCACAATATGCAGCATACGGTGCTCTTGTCAAATGCGACGAAGACATGAACGAAATGGTAAAAGTGTTTAAGAGCAGAAGAGATCTTGCAATATCTCTTATAAACGATATTGATGGTATCAGCTATGTGGAACCAGACGGCGCATTCTATATATTCATGGATATATCGTTTCTTAAAGAAAAGTTTAAAAACTCCGAAAGCCTTTCAATGGAGTTTTGTAATCAGCTTCTTGAAAAAGAGGGGGTTGCGGTCGTTCCTGGAATGGCCTTTGGAACAGACGATTTCATAAGAATGTGCTATGCTTGCAGCAATGAAGAACTTACCAGAGGAATTTCAAAAATCAAAACGTTTATAGAATCTCTATAGTAAAAAAAGAAGCATCGTTTAGATGCTTCTTTTGCTTTTTATATAACCCGTTTCATACACTTTGCCATATGTACCCGTAGCAGCATAGCTTCTCGAAGGAGAAGGCACCCTTCTTTTCTTTGTCTTTTGAGGGACAGTTTTTTCATTATGCAAATCTAAAAGAGCACTCATTGAAAAAAAATACATTACCTTACCCACAAACAAAAGAATGCATATAAGACAAATCCATCTAAGCATTAGCATTATCCTCCTCCTTCTACACTGCCAGTTTAATTATTCTACCGTGTATGAAACTTTTTTCCGTACTCAATGCTACAATTAATGTGCAAATTTATATAACACGTCACTTAAAATCCTTTTTGTAAACAATAATCGATATTCATTTTCGAAACAATAGGCTTATCCAGGTGAAAATATTTAATTCTTTGCATATAAACCTTATATTCCCATTAAATTTTTATTAATTTTATATTAATATACCAAAAAAAAACCCTAAAATAAAGCCTTTCGACAAACACAGTCATAAAGACCTATAAATATTTTAATACCCCTGTCTATCAACAATAAACAGGGGTATTAAATATTTTTTTAGTTTCAATTATATTTATCTGTTTTCCACAGGTTTCATAGTAGGGAACAGTATTACATCCCTTATTGACGATGAATCTGTAAGCAGCATTATAACTCTGTCAATTCCTATTCCAAGACCGCCTGTTGGAGGAAGTCCCACTTCTATTGCGTTTAGGAAGTCTTCATCAAGCATTTGAGCCTCTTCATCTCCAAGCTCTCTTTGCTTTAACTGGTCCATGAATCTTCCCCTTTGATCTATAGGGTCGTTAAGCTCTGAGAATGCATTTGCTATTTCCCAAGTGTTTACAAATGCCTCGAATCTGTTTGTTATAGTAGGATCTTCAGGATTTCTCTTAGCAAGAGGTGATATCTCAACCGGATGATGCGTTATGAATGTAGGCTGAGTAAGGTGCTCTTCGCAGAACTCTTCAAATATTTCACTTAGTATGTGTCCCTTTGTAAGTCCTTTTCTAAGCTCCAGACCTTTCTTTTCAGCTATCTCATAAGCCTCTTTATCTGATTTCACATCATCAAAATCTATTCCAGTGTATTCCTTTACAGCATCTTTCATGCTCAGTCTTCTCCAAGGAGGAGTAAGGTCTATCTCTTTTCCCTGGTAGTTTATCTTGGTAGTTCCAAGAGCTTTTTCAGCCATGTATGCAACTATGTTCTCAGTAATTGCCATCATGTCATTGTAGTCTGCATAAGCCTGGTAAAGCTCTATTGCAGTATATTCAGGGTTGTGCTTTATAGACATTCCTTCATTTCTGAACATTCTTCCCATTTCGTATACCTTGTCAAAACCGCCAACTATAAGCCTTTTAAGATACAGCTCATTTGCTATTCTAAGGTACATATCTATGTCTAGAGTATTGTGGTGAGTTATGAACGGTCTTGCCGACGCTCCACCAGCTATTGTGTTTAATATAGGAGTTTCAACTTCAAGAAAGCCTCTCTCGTCAAGGTATTCCCTTACGGCCTTCATCGCCTTGCTTCTAGTTACGAATTTTTCCTTGACTTCCGGATTTACTATAAGATCCACATACCTTTGTCTGTATCTAAGATCTGGGTCCTTAAGTCCGTGGAATTTTTCTGGAAGTATCTGAAGTGATTTTGAAAGAAGTTTTATATTTTGAGCCTTTATTGATATTTCGCCCTTTTTAGTTATGAAAATTTCTCCTTCAACTCCAATTATATCGCCTATGTCGTAAGTTTTGAATACATTGTATTCGTCTTCTCCAAGGGCATCAAGCTTTACATAAAGCTGTATTCTTCCCTGTGAGTCTTGAATGTCCATGAATGTAGTCTTTCCATGGCCTCTTTTGCTCATTATACGTCCTGCAAGCCTTGCATTTTGCCCCTGCATTTCTTCTATGTCCTGCTTTATATCTCCTGAATACGCTGTTATATCATATTTTTCATTTTTAAAAGGGTCTCTGTTAGTATCCTGCAGATTTTTAAGCTTTTCCCTTCTTATCTGGAGCATTTCATTTAAATTTAATTCTTCTGACAATTACGGCACCTCCACATGCTTATCTTCTTATTTCTACTATTTTAAATCTTGCTGTTCCATCTGGAACCTGTACGTCTATTTCTTCGTCTTTTCTTTTGCCTATAAGCGCACTTCCCACTGGAGACTCGTTAGATATTTTATTTTCATAAGGGTCAGCTTCTGCAGATCCAACTATAGTGTATTCCGCATGCTCGTCGAATTCATAGTCAAAAACCTTAACTATTGAACCCACAGTTACAATGTTTTCGTCCACTTCATCTTCTTTTATTATCTTTGCTTTTCTAAGCATGTTCTCAAGCTTTAGTATCCTCTCTTCAACCTTCGCTTGCTCATTCTTAGCCTCATCATATTCTGCGTTTTCAGATATGTCTCCAAATGCTATGGCTTCTTTGATTCTTCCCGCAACCTCTTTTCTAGTCACAGTCTTCAGAGTTTCAAGCTCATTTTCTATCTTGTCATAACCTTCTTGGGTAAGAAGTATTTCTTTATTGTTTACATCCATAAAACTTCCTCGCTTTCTATACCTGGTATTTAAACAAAAAAAACTGATAAAATCAATATAATTTTATCATTACAGCCAACATGAAACCACAATATGGAAATTTTACACTTTCATTAAATCATACCATTCCCATAATATTTACATACGTTATTATAATGAATTATAAATTAGTATTTTTTTTATGTCAAGAATTATAGATTAAACTCATCCATATATGCATTAAGCCTTTTTGTAACATCTTCAAATGTCTTAAGCTTGTATATCTCTTCCCTTACTCTTGCAGAACCCTTCATTCCCTTGAGATACCATCCAAGATGTTTTCTCATTTCTACCACTGCGCTGTATTCGCCTTTTACTTCCATTACCATTTTGAGATGTCTTATTGCAGTGTTTACCTTTTCAATTTCATCAGGCTCGCCATATTCTCCGCCGCCGTTAAGCCGGCTGCTCACCTGACCGAATATCCAAGGGTTGCCCTGGGCTCCCCTTCCAATCATTACAGCGTCGCATCGAGTTTTTTCAAACATGTTTTTTGCATCCTCTGAGCTCTTTACGTCTCCATTTCCAATTACCGGTATCGATACTGCCTCTTTGACATTTCGTATTATATTCCAGTCTGCGCTTCCGCTGTAGTACTGCTCCCTTGTCCTTCCGTGCACCGCTATGGCGCTCACTCCGCACTCCTGGGCTATTTGGGCTATTTCGCATGCGTTTATACTCTCATCATCCCAACCCGATCTTATTTTTACCGTCACAGGCTTTTGCGACGCCTTAACAGCAGCTTCCATTATGCGGCCTGCAAGATCCGGATTTTTCATAATTGCGCTTCCATCCCCGTTTTTTACTATCTTGGGCGCGGGGCAGCCCATGTTTATGTCAAGTATTTCATTGTCATGACTATTTAATATTTCAACAGCCCCCTTTATGTATTCAGGTTCATGCCCGAATATCTGAAGCGCTACGGGATGTTCATTTTCGTGTATTTCTATCATGCTCTTAGTCTTCTCATCGTCATAGCAAAGAGCCTTGGCATTTATCATTTCCGTATATAAAAGGCCGCATTTCATCTCCTTGCATAAAAGCCTGAACGGAAGATCTGTCACTCCCGCCATAGGCGCCAAAAATACTCTATTTGAAAGCTCTACGTTTCCTATTTTTATACTGCCTTTCAATTTTTTCTCCTTCCATACAAGCTCTTTACAAGCTGATTCCTCCATATGTCAGTCAGATTCAATATACACAATACGCCGACAAAAACCAGGCATTACCCGACCTTTTACTTGTTCCTGGCATATATTATTTTAAGACCTTCAAGCGTCAAGAACTTGTCTATATGGTCTATGTTAGCAGTCTCAGAAGATATTAAAGTTGCAAGTCCCCCGGTGGCTATGACCTTTGTCTCTTCATCTCCAAGCTCTTTTTTCATCATCTCAATAATCCTATCCACAAGTCCTGCATAACCATATATTATACCTGATTGCATTGCCGAAATCGTATTTTTACATATGGACATGCCAGGCTTTACAAGTTCTACTCGCGGAAGCTTTGAAGCCTTTTGAAAAAGGGCTTCAATTGATATTTTTATTCCCGGCGATATTGTTCCCCCAAGATATTCACCTTTTTTAGACACAGCACAAAAAGTGGTTGCTGTTCCAAAATCGACTATTATAAGAGGCCCTCCGTATTTTTGATATGCCGCAACTGCATTGACTATCCTGTCAGCTCCAACCTGCCTTGGATTGTCATACTTTATGTTCATTCCGGTCTTTACTCCCGGCCCTATCACAAGAGGGTTTTTTTCACAGTATTTTATAGAAAAATTCTCCAGCGAGTGCATTACATTCGGAACTACTGAAGATATTATCACATCCTCTATTTTTGAAAGATCCAGTCCTTCATACGCAAAAAGCTGGTTTATTAGTATTCCGTATTCATCCGACGTCTTTTGCTTGTCAGTTTTAATTCTCCAGTCCTTTATAAGCGATTCTCCGTCATATACCCCCAGAACCGTATTAGTATTTCCAACATCGCACACTAAAAGCATACTTCATCTTCCCCTCGATATAATTATTCGACAATTTCTATTTTAAAAGCTTGAGTCCCTTGCATACCCCTGAAACAACCATCATTGCAATTATAATCTCAGGAATCCCGTGGCTTATTCCTATTCCAAGTATCATCTTCCCCGCAAGAGCCGGATCAGCCCCCAGCTTTTGGGCAAACTGGGCTCCATACAGCAAATACGCCATTCCAAGCACACCCACAGTATTAGTAATCGTCCCTATAGCTCCTGCAAACGATGTCTGAAGCGCCGTTGATTTTGAAAATTTCTTAAGTATAATGTATCCATAGTAAGACGTAATTCCTATCACTATCCTTGGGAGCACTGATATCAACGGGTTCCAAAATATGAATGACACAGGCGTCGGCTGAGTTATGCTTTGTATCATGCTGAAAATGCCGAATATAAGCCCCACCATCATTCCAACGACAGGCCCTTCAACTATGGCTCCTATTATTACTGGTATGTGCATTATTGTTGCCTTCATAGTAGGACTTACAGGTATGAACCCAAGCGGCGTCATGCCCAGTATTATTGATATGCTTCCCAAAACGCCTATAATGCTCATTCTTCTCACTGAAATACCCTTTTTTCCACTTGCTTCAATCATGGCTGCACCTCCGTTCCGGTTCAAAACTGATACCGGACTTTAATTTTGTATGTTTATTTTTGAATATGTCAGGCTCTCTTCAAAAGATACCTGCAGTTTCAGTTTAATTTTAACAGCAAAATTTTTAGTTTTCAATAATTATAATAAAATGCATAAAAAAAAACCTGTAAAGACAAAAATATACATTTATTTTTTAGTGGTCAAATCTTTGTATGACTTTAATCCACCCGATGAATCCGAATTCTTGACAGCGCTTATTATGGCTTTTTCCATGGATTCTGCCGCCAGTATCCCAATCCTGTTTATATCGGCACTGAAAATTCCGGCTCCTATGGTGAATATGCCGTCTCCATCATATGTGGTGTGAACAGGGTTTATTGCCCTTGCATACCCGTCATGCGCGAAATACGATATTCTCTTTGCCTGGGCCTTTGTAAGACTTGCATTGGTTATTACAGCACCTATGGTTGTATTTTTACCTGTAAATCCATTGTCATTTTCACCCGTGGACATGATTTCTTTGCTGTTGGCAAATTTTCCATCATCCATTAGCGCTCCTGCTATTATATTTCCGTTTTCATATATATCCCCATATGCATTAACTGCAACTATCGATGATACGACAAGCCCGTCTTCACATTTTATGGAGTTAATACCTATTCCAGACTTCATAGCCCTTTCACTTCCAAGAGACTTGCCAACGCTGGCTCCGCAGCCCGCTCCAAAACAACCTTCTTTAAACGTTTCGGTTTCAGAAGATACGCACGCCTCATAACCCATTTCCGCATTTGGCCTGGCCTTTGGATTTCCCACATAAAGGTCAAACAATACGGCTCCTGTGACTATGGGCACTTTCGCCACCCCAACGTCAAATCCCACTCCGTTTTCTTCAAGGTATTTCATGACTCCGCCGCAGCAGTCCAGCCCGTATGCTGAGCCCCCTGCAAGCACCACTGCATGCACCTTATCTATCATGTTAACCGGATCCAAAAGGTCGGTCTCTCTAGTCCCCGGCGCCGCCCCCCTTACATCCACAGAACACACTCCGCCCTGATCGCATATTATAACTGTGCAGCCTGTAAGCCCCTTTTCATCCTGGGCATTTCCAACTCTAACACCTTTTATGCCAAGTGCATTTCCTCTATGCATTATTCATCTGCCGCCTTTCTTATCGAAACCTCTCCCGACACGAGATTATCCCTTCTGCCGTCTTCATATTCAACCACAAGGTCTCCGCCTGGACTTATGTCTATTGCCTTTGCCTTTTTCTTTTCAGTCCATGTTATCACATGTATATCCTGTCCTATTACAGCCGACCTTTCCCTGCATATGTCAACGGCTTCCTTGAGGTTGCCATTTTGTATATAGTCTACATATAGCCCCTCAAAATTTTCAAATACAGCCTTTACTATGTCCGCCCTTTTGATATCGTACCCCTCTTTATATAGTGACGTCGCAATGTCGATTATCTCATCAGGAAAATAGTCGTTTTTTACATTCATGCCTATCCCAAGCACTATATAGTTTATCCTGTCGAGCTCGGCCGCCATTTCAGTCAGTATGCCACACAGCTTCTTGCCGTTTAGTATTATGTCGTTGGGCCATTTTATCATAGCTCTTACTCCGAGTCCGTCAAGCGCCTTCAGTATTGCAGCTCCTGCTATTTGAGTTATTATCGATGCCTTGTTTGGAGCGATGCGAGGCTTTAGAAGTATGCTCATCCATATACCGTCTCCCTTTTGCGAATGCCAATATCTGCCCATTCTTCCCTTGCCCTTTGTCTGCTCATCTGCAATCACCACTGTTCCGTCAGTGCTATCACTTGCAATTGACTTTACGTGGTCGTTTGTGGAGCCCACGGAGTCCATATATATTATTGTTTTTCCTATAAATCCTGTACTTAGTGACTCACTTATCATCTGAGGGTTTATTAAGTCCAAATCACCCTTAAGCATATATCCTCGTCTGCTTGCCGAGTCAATCTCAAACCCGTCCTGTCTTAGGCTGCTTATGTGTTTCCAAACCGCAGCCCTTGATATCCCAAGTATTTCAGATATCTTCTCCCCCGAGACAAAACTGCCTTTATTTTGAATCAAATATTTAAGCACTTTTTCCTTCAAAATCATCATCCTCCCGTCTCATACTCACACTCCACTCTTTAAGCAGTTTTTCCACACCGTCTGCCGGCAGCGGCGGACTGTAATAGTACCCCTGAACACTTGTGCAGTTTATATTCCTTACAAATTCAAGCTGCTCATATGTCTCCACACCTTCTGCAATAAGCCTTAATTCAAGGTTATGTGCAAGGTTTGAAATTATCCTGGCTATTGTGCCGTCGTCGCTGTGGGGGTAGCCTCTTATAAACTGCATGTCTATCTTTATCTTGTCTACTTGAAGGTTTTTAAGATATCCTAAAGATGAATACCCCGTTCCAAAATCATCTATGGCGATGCTCACTCCCGAAGCTTTTATCTTTTTAAGCTGGCTGTTTATGCTTTCAAGATTCTCAATAAGAAGGCCTTCCGTTATTTCCACCTCGAGACTTTCTCCCGGAATATTGTATTCTTCCAGTATACCTTCTATCGCAGAAGGGATGTCTGTATTTTGAAACTGCACAGGCGATAGGTTTACAGCAACATTTATGTCAAATCCATTTTTGCTCCATATGCGCCTTTGATTGCAGGCCTGCCTCATAACCCATATCCCAAGCGGTGATATTAGGCCTGTTTTTTCAGCTATCGGTATGAATTCCGCCGGCGATACTCTCCCAAGCTGGGGGCTTTCCCACCTGAGCAGGGCCTCTACACCGCTTATGCGTCCGTTTTGGACATCTACCTGGGGCTGATAGTACACTTCAAACTCCTCATCTTCAAGAGCGCCTTTCAGCCTGCTCTCAACTTCTATTCTCCTTATGTATTCAGATTTCATGTTCTCGTCAAAACTAAATACATTAATCCCATTTTCAACTGCGTATTCACGGGCTATATTTGCATTTTCGATAACTTCGCTTGCCTCGTCAGAATCTGTATGGTTTGCGATTCCCGCGGCAATATTTGCATATGCATGCTTTTCTCCCATAATATAAAGGCCGCTCAACATATCTATTATATCTTGTGCAATCCTTTCAATGTCAGAGTTTCCGCTTGAATGCGTATGAAAAAGTGTAAATTCATCTTTTCCAGTCCTGGATATCAGTATATTTTTTTGCTTTACGGCTTTAAACCTGTTTGTTATTTCCACAAGCAGGTCGTCTCCATACTTGTATCCCAGGCTTTCGTTTATAAGCGAAAAATTTACAATTTTAAGCGATATCAGTGAAAATCCAACTTTTTTTTCCATGCGCCTGCTCACTATTTTCAAAAAAAGCGCCTTGTTAGGAAGCCCTGTAAGCGTATCGTAGTTTTCAAGCCTTTTGACCCTCCTGTTTATTTTTTTCTTGTCCGTAAGATCATCAAATACTCCTATGTATTTTATCTCTCCTCCAACTCCAATTATGGAGTTTATTCTAAGCCATTTCGGATATAGCTGCCCGTTTTTTTTCTTGTCCCACACTTCGCCCTTCCAGCTTCCATAGTTTGTTATGGAATCCCACATTTCCTTGTAAAACCTATCTCCGTGGACTCCCGACTTGAATGCTGATGTCTTTTTTCCTATGACCTCTTCTTCATCATATCCCGTTATTTTCGTAAACGCATCATTGGTGAATATTATCCTTGTATGCTCGTCTGTGATTATTACTGCTTCTGAAGTGTTTTGAATTATTCCACTCGAAAGTTTCATCTTTTCACTGTATTCGTGCCTTTGGTAGCGGGTCTTTCCCAAAACCAAAGATGCAAATGCAATTCCCAGTGAAACAGCGGCGACATCCACAATATTGTTTTCATTTTTCCAATACCAAACTTTTGAATTCCAAGCAGCTGCCATAAAACAGCCCATTAAAATTACAAATATGGATATTGAATATGCCGCTATATACCTTTTTTTCTTTCCATGCTTTATGATGTGCACAATTACTCCTCCATAAAAACAAATTAGTCACTATATCATTATAAAATAAAAAAGGCCTTATACAAAATGTATTCGGCCTTTTTGTCTATTTTTATTTTTTCTTCTTGTCAACCATCTTAAAAAACTTGTCCATATCTATTACAGCTCTTTTGTGTATGCCCTCTCCCACTTTTTCGTCGTCATCAAAGACCTCGACTTTGAACTCCATCTTAACTCCGTCAACCTTTACAAGTTCTGCATTTGATGTGATATTCATTCCCACTGGAGTCGGCGCGATATGTCTTATTTCAATGCTGATTCCAACCGATCCCTCGCCTTCTTCAAGGTATGGTTTTAGCGCCTCTACACATGTGAATTCCATAAGAGATACCATCACCGGCGTTGCAAAAACTTCAATCCCTTCATTACCAAGCGCCGCTGCAGTGTCTTCATATTTTACAACCTTTCCAATGCTCGCTTTTACTCCTGGCTTTATCTCCTTCATGATATCACTCCCCTTTTGTTATAAGTCTGTTTTTTAATACATATCGCAAAAGCCGGGAGATCCCGGCTTTTAATTATTCTTCATTATTTGTACTTTTGCTCTTTACCATTTCCTCGGCATTTTCAAGCGCCTTTTCAAGTGAAACTGGTTCATCTTTTTCAATCTTTACGCCTGCAGCAACCGCTCTATCGTGAGCCTCTTCCGCTTCAATCTCTTCATCAGTGACCACAAGTTCTCCGTTAAAGGCTTTTTGGAACTGGTCAGCATCAAGAGTTTCGAATTTGAGAAGCGCATTTGCAACGTCATGGAGCTTGTCAAGATTTTCTTCTAGAAGACGTATAGTGCTCTCGTAAGCCTCATCTACTATTCTTCTTATTTCTCTGTCTATCTCAGATGCAACCTCTTCCGAGTAATTCTTTCTCGTAGTAAGGTCTTTTCCAAGGAATACCTCGTCTGAGCCTTCTCCAAAGGTCATTGAGCCTAATTTTTCGCTCATTCCATATTTTGTAACCATGGATTTTGCTATGTGAGTGACCCTTTCAAGGTCATTTTGAGCTCCTGTTGATATATCCTTTAGTACAAGTTTTTCCGCAACTCTTCCACCTAAAAGGTGTATAAGCTGCTCTTCCATTTCGCTCTTTGTAGCATAATACTTTTCCTCTTTAGGAAGTATCATTGTAAATCCTCCGGCTCTTCCCCTAGGTATTATAGTCACCTGGTGTACCGGGTCCGTATCCGGCATAAGCGTTGCCACAACTGCATGCCCCGCCTCATGATAAGCCGTAAGTCTTTTTTCCTTTTCACTTATGACTCTCGATTTTTTGGCCGGCCCTGCTATAACTTTTGTTATAGCCTCTTCTACAGTTTCCATTCTTATATGCTTTTCTTTTCTTCTTGCAGTTAAAAGCGCAGCCTCATTCATAAGGTTTTCTATATCAGCCGGAGTGAATCCCGGAGTCCTTCTTGCAAGAACCTTAAGATCCACATCATCTGAAAGCGGCTTTCCTTTTGAGTGCACTTTCAATATGGCCTCTCTTCCCTTTATGTCTGGAACTCCAACTACAACCTGTCTGTCAAATCTTCCTGGACGAAGTAGCGCCGGGTCTAGTATGTCTGGCCTGTTTGTTGCAGCCATTATTATTATACCCTCGTTTATCCCGAATCCATCCATTTCAACAAGAAGCTGGTTAAGTGTCTGTTCCCTTTCGTCGTGGCCTCCGCCAAGACCCGCTCCTCTTTTTCTTCCAACTGCGTCGATCTCGTCTATGAATATTATGCATGGTGCGCTCTTTTTCGCCTGTTCAAAAAGGTCTCTCACACGAGATGCTCCAACACCTACAAACATTTCCACGAAATCAGATCCACTTATGCTGAAAAATGGAACTCCTGCCTCTCCTGCAACCGCCTTTGAAAGATACGTCTTTCCTGTTCCCGGTGGCCCGACAAGAAGCATACCCTTTGGTATCCTTGCCCCAAGTTCCGTATACTTTTTAGGACTCTTTAGGAAGTCCACAACTTCCTGAAGTTCTTCCTTTTCCTCGTCAAGACCTGCGACATCTGCAAATGTAACCTTGTTCTTCTCATTTTCCTTGTGAAGCTTTGCCTTTGATTTTCCAAAATTCATGACTCTGCTTCCTCCGCCCTGGGACTGCTGCATGAATACAAACCAGAACACTACGAATATCAGTATCATGAATACAGAAGGTAGTATCTCGAAAAACCACGGAGTTCCCGGTTCAGGCTCTCCACTTACAATAAGTTTTCCTTCTGAAACCTGCTTTAATATCACCTCTGAAAGCTGATCCCTACTCACAGGATAAGGAACATAGGATGTGAACTTTTGACTTGTACCCTTTACAGTTCCTTCTATTATTTCATTTGTAAAATGTATCTTAGCCACCTTTTCTTGTTCTAACAATCGATATACTTGAGAAAACTCCATATTTACTACTTCTTGTGTGGGCTTACTCAGAAATTGTACTATTGAGACTATTATTATGAATATGAGTAAGTAAAAACTTGCTCCCCTGAAAAATTTCTTCAATACGAGCCCTCCTTCCTATATTTGTACTTGTTAATTTTAACATAAAGATATTTCAAGTTCAATATTTACCAATTCTATCTCTTGCGAGCTCTTATTTTAATTACATTTGCCGTTTTGCCGTCAACCTTGTAGTCTTCCCCTATCCTATAGCCATATACCCACATTATCCCCTTTCCGTCCGAAATTACAGGTGTTTTGTCCCTTTCACTTCTTTCTATTTTCATATCTATGAAGATATCTTTGACCTTTTTGCTCCCTCCAAGACCTACAGGTCTTATCCTGTCGCCATCTTTTCTGCTTCTGACTGTGATATTCCCGTCTATTTTGTCCCTGTCCAAATATATGCAGCCTTTTTCATATTTGAGTTTGGCGCCTTCTTTTTTCTCAACCTTGGATGTTTCAATTTCCATGCCGATTTCTTTTATAAATACCTTGCCTTCTTTCGGAAGATTGTAGTTAAAACCCTCACTTTTACTCTCTTTGGGAATAATCTCGTTTCTTATTCCTATTATGACATTACTTCCTTTTTTCAGCGCAGCAATACCACGCGGAAGGTCTATCGACGCACCCTCACGGCCTTTTTCCGCAAGATTCATCACATCGTCTACATGACCCAGCTCAATCCCTTTTATATCTTCAAGCACTTGTTCTACAGCCATCCTTACAAACCTTGTCGATATTGACCTGTGTAAGCTGCAAAGCTCTTTTGCATCCATTTCCACGCTATTATCGCTATTTTTTCTGCAAAGCTTTTCAAATTGCTCTTTGGCTATTGTATTCATGTAGTCGCAATCATTTCCCAAAAGCCTGCTCATTCTGGAGAGAGCCCTTTTTATATTCGGGTTGAAATTTTCTTCGATGTAGGGTATGAGGCTTAGCCTTACCTTGTTTCTGCTGTACACCTCTTCAAGATTGGACTCGTCAATCCTGAATTCTATTTCATTGTCTTTTATATGCTCTTCAATTTCACTTCTTGTCACATCTATAAGAGGTCTTATTATTCCGTCTGCTCTCTTGTAGTCCATGCCTTTTAGCCCTTCAAGCCCGGTGCCTCTCATCATTCTCATCAAAACCGTTTCAGCCTGGTCGTCCAGATTATGAGCAACCGCTATGCTTTGTGCCCCAAGGCTTTCCTTGAGCTCGAAAAACATATTGTATCGAAGTTTCCTTGCCCCTTCTTCTATGGACAGCCCGTTTTCTTTCGAATACGCCGGCACATCATAAGCTTTCACAAAACAGACTATACCCATTTCATCGCATGTCCTCACGCAAAACACAGCATCTTTTTGAGCTTCCATGCCCCTTATCTTGTGGTTGAGATGCGCCGCATAGAGCTTTATTCCATACTCCTCCTTCATTTCATTGAGAACATTAAGCAGGCAAACCGAATCCGGTCCGCCTGAAAGAGCCACTATTACACTGTCACCCTTTTTTATCAATCCATTGTCTTCTATTGTTTTTTTCACTTTTTCTACAACCATTTTTTGATACCTCTTTTTTTAATAGGCCTTCTGATTTCAACCTTAGTATTTTATACCCACTTTGCATTTTATTAACTTAAATTTTTTTATTTAAAAGTATTCTCCATACAATAATAACAAAGTTATAGTTCATATTGTAAACTTTTTTCAAAACAAAATAAAGAGGGTAGAAATCTCCACCCCCTTTATTTTCAGCTTATGCTTATGTTCATCTTGTTTTTACCCTCAAATATCCCGGCTACGTTTATGTCATATACAAGGTCTATATCTATCCTGTTACTGTCTTCAATTATGTTTACGTCAACATAATTAGTTAGTATTTCCATCGACAGGTTTCCTTGCGCAGTCCTATATCTCGTTTTGAATCTCTTGCCCTTTTCAAATACCATTTTTGATGTATTGCTCCCGTATCTTTTCATTACAAGAAGGTCATCGGATATCTTGAGCATTGTAGTAGTTCCTTCCATTCCTGAAAGTTCAGTCTCCTGATACACTATGTACATGCTTCCATCCTTTGTGTAAAACTCACCTTTTGTAACAAGCTCCATATCATCGCTTTCACCTTTTAGATCCGCCTGCGACGTCTTTATTTTTATAACCACGTCCTTATTCAAAAAACCACCTCATCCTCAAATAAAAAGACAAAATAAGCTACAGAATAACTAATTCTGCAGCCTAGATAATTCTAACATTAATATTTTTGTATTTCAACAAGATTTATCTTTTCTATGTCCCTGTTCAGGAATTTTTGTCCGACACTAGTAAACTTCGCCGGATCATCAGATACAAAATATTCATAGTATGGTTTTGTATTTTTTTCATTCAAAAGACCTGTTTTCTCCAATATGCACTTTAAATCCTTAGCCGTTTCTCTAGCCGGGTTTACAAGTTCAACTTCACTTCCCACTGTTTTTTGTATTGTATCGGCTAAAAGCGGGTAGTGAGTGCATCCAAGTACGAGAGAATCTATTCCGCTTTTTTTGACATCATCAAGATACTTGTGCGCCGTAAGACTTGCAACATCAGTATCCGCCCATCCTTCTTCGGCTATGGGTACAAAAAGAGGACATGCTTTTCCAATTACGGTTATATCCCTTGATATTTTTTTCATTTCTATTTCATACGCCTTTGAACCTATTGTTCCCTCAGTTCCTATGACCCCTACTTTTCCATTTTTAGTTACTTCAAGAGCCGTCTTTACCCCCGCATTTATAACTCCTATTATAGGTATGTCATACTTTGCCTGAACTGTCGAAAGGCTCCTTGCCGTAGCAGTGTTGCATGCAATGACTATGGCCTTTACTCCCTTGGTCTGTAAAAAATTTATGGATTGGAAAGCATATTTTGTAACAGTCTGAGCAGATCTTGAACCGTAGGGCACCCTTGCAGTGTCTCCAAAATATACTATGTCCTCAAATGGAAGCACATTCATTATTTCCTTAAGTACCGTAAGTCCTCCTATACCCGAATCAAAAACTCCTATTGGATTATTCTTCACTAACTACACCTCTTCAATTTCTAATCTATTTTTTAATAGCAAGCTGTATAAGCTCGTCTATAAGCTTTTTATATGGCACATTACTTGCCTCCCAAAGCTTTGGATACATGCTTATCTTTGTAAAGCCCGGCATTGTATTTATTTCATTTAAATATATGCTGTTTGTCCCTTTTTCTATGAAAAAGTCTATTCTGGATATGCCTCTGCCGTCTATCGCTCTGAACGCCTTTATTGCCATATCCATTATATCGCGGCTAACATCCGCTCTAAGCTGTGCAGGTATAATCGTTTTCGAGCTGTTTGCAAGATATTTCGCCTCATAGTCATAGAAATCCTTGCATGAGAGCACTTCCCCAGGGACAGAAGCCCTTATGGCCTCATTTCCCAAAACTGCAACTTCTATCTCCCTTGCATCTATACCCTGTTCTATAACCACTTTTGAGTCATACCTTAGCGCTTCCCTTATTCCCATTGCAAGCTCTTGTGCATTAGACGCCTTCGATATCCCTACGCTCGAACCCATGTTGGCCGGTTTTGTGAACACCGGATAGTCCAGACTTCCCTCGACCATGCTTATTACATTTTCTTCGCTTTTTTCAAACTCGAAAGCCCTTACACTTACGTACTCAACTTGTGGAATGCCTTCAAAATCCATTACCTTTTTAAACATGGCCTTGTCCATTGCAATACTCGAGGCCATAATACCGCATCCCACATATGGGATTGACGCCATTTCAAAAATCCCCTGCACGCTGCCATCTTCACCAAGAGGACCATGAAGCACAGGAAAGCACACGTCTATTTTTATGATTTTCCCACTTTCCAATTCTATACCAGCCGGCCTTTTTTGTGAAGGTATGAAATTCACAGTCGAACCTTCAACCTCACGCTGACGCCACGCCCCGGATTCCAATTCATCTGGAGTACATTCACAATAAGCCCACTCGCCAGTTTTTGTTATCCCTATCATATATATATTGTATTTATCCTTGTCCATTGCCCTGCAGATTGACGCTGCAGACTCAAGGGAAACCTCATGCTCTCCAGACTTTCCTCCGAACAGTACAGCCACATTCATTTTATTCATGTGTACACCTTCCTTCCACATTTTTGCAGGATATATATTTATATAATTCATTTCAAAATGGGTATGATTATATTTTACACATTATTTTCTTCCAAGTAAAATAATTATTTCCCATGCCCACTTGTCCGCCTTGCCCATATTCAGTAAGGGTCAATCATCATGTTCAAGTTATATTGCCATCACTACATTTACTACATTTGAACAAAATAAAAAACCAAAATTTTCATTTTGGTTTTTCGAATAGTCTGAATTTTATACAAACTTGTTTTTCTTGGCCTTTGTCTGTTCCACTATGAACTCCTGCTGAAGTTTTATATGCCTCATTGCATTTTTCATTGCTAGTTCAGTGTCTCTCTTTTCTATGGCCCTTATTATGTCTTCGTGCTCATATATCAGGTTTTCAGACCTGTGATATTCGACTATATACATCCTTCTGAATCTATATACCTGCTCTCTTAGCGAATTATTTATCTGCATGAGTTTTTTGTTCATCGTTGCCTTGAATATGACTTCATGGAATGCTATATCCGCTTCAACCATCTTTTCTGAGTCATTTTCATCATATGCCTCTTTGAATATCTCAAGTATTCTCTTAAGTTCATCTATGTCTTCCCTGTTCATCCTCTGCGCCGCAAGCATAGATGCAAAACCTTCAAGCCCCGTTCTTATTTCAAGGACTTCCTCTACATCCTTCACCGAAACATCTGCAACATATGCGCCTTTTCTTGGGATCATCTCCACAAGGCCTTCAAGCTCAAGCTTTCTTATGGCCTCCCTTACAGGAGTTCTGCTTACTCCAAGCTCTTCTGCAAGCTGAACCTCCATAAGTCTTGTAGACGGTTCAAGCTTGCCCGTCAGTATTGCCTCTCTCAAATGTTCAAACACTATGTCTCTAAGAGGCTTATAGTTTTCAAGCTTGAGATTTCCTATTTTACCCTTCATACACTTCAACTCCCTTGTCTTCAGTTTTCGTTAAATATGTCTGGTCCCATAAGCTTTTGAGCTTAGACTCTGCCCTGTGTGCATCATCAAAATTTTTAAAAATTCCAAAAACTGTAGGTCCGCTTCCCGTCATAATACTCCCTAAAGCCTTTTGGTGCATCATTTTTTCCTTTATATGCGATATAACTGAATATCTCTTTTCACTTACCTCTTCCAGCACATTCACCATTGAATCTGACAGTGATTTTATGTCGCCATTTTTAATATATTCAATCACTCTGGATGTATCCGGCCTTTTAACTATACCTGCAAGGTCGAGATTTTTATAAACCTCAACAGTCGATATTGAAAAATTAGGCTTGCAAACGACAACCCAAAAATCACAAGCTTTTTCAATCGATGTAAGTTTTTCGCCTATCCCCTGCGCAAGCATGCTTCCACCCTTTATACAAAATGGAACATCAGCCCCCAGCTTTACGCCCATTTCCATAAGTTCTATTTCACTAAGACCCGCTTTCCAAATACGGTTGAGTCCGATAAGCACTGCTGCCGCATTTGAACTTCCTCCGGCCATTCCTGCTCCCACTGGAATTCTTTTTTGTATATATATATTTGCTCCCTTGTCTGTTCCTATAAACTTTTTCATGAGGCTGGCTGCCTTATAGGCTATATTTCTTTCATCACACGGAATATTTAATGTGTCGCTTTTTATGGTTATATCTCCCGAAATGTTTTCCTCGATTGAAACGATATCATATAGACCTATTGTTTGCATTACCATCTCAACATTATGATATCCATCTTCCCTTTTCCCTAAAACGTCAATAGAGAGGTTTATCTTAGCTTTTGACTTTAATTTTATACCCATTAAAAACCTCCTCAAAATGGCATAAAAATAACATACAACAAGTATGCTGACATTGTGTATTAATATTTGCCAAAATGAATCTTGAAGACTACATACTATATACACAGTATATTATACTATAAACTATAAAGAAAATACAAAAAAAATACAAGGACATTTGTGGATGTCTGCATTTTTTTAGAAAATTCAAAAAGCCGCCCAATTCAAGGCGGCTTTTCCAATTTAGCTTGGCATTCCAGCAAGTTCTCCATCAAGTCCTAATTCAAGTTTTACTGTGGATGTCAGCACATCCGAATAACTATATGACACTCTCGTTGTATTGTTATATTCATCGTCTATCTTTACTACAAATATGCTGGGATAGGTGTTTTCGATTACTCCTTCTTTAACTACGATCTTTTTTCTCCCCTTGTTCGCTCTAAGGAGTATCTTCTTACCGAGGTGCTTTTCAATATCTTTTCTGATCCTGTCCAAAGTATTTTTTGTAGCCAAAAAAAATCACCTTCCTCATTACTTTCTCATCACTTTATGTTTACATAATACCACAATCCATTCCATTTGTCAAATTATCAAACCTTATATTTTACATATATTTAACTATAGTGTCAATACATTTTCGAAAAATTGAAAACCTTTATTTTTCAATACCTCTACTCCGTTTAGGCTTATAATATATGTCAAAAAAATACAAAAACACTGAGAATATATCTTATCTCGAATGTCTTTATTATTATTTTTTTTATTGTCCGCCATACCTAGGTATTCAGATTTTCCAAGTCAAATTTATATATTTTTTCTTCATTGCTGCCTTCCCTATCCACTAGCATTATCAAACACTGCGAAATTATTGCCGATGCTATAAACCCAGCGCTGAAATATGTCAGTGAACCTTCGGCCTGAAGTTTTTCCACTTCATGAATGTATGCATTTTCAAATATTTCTCCCGAAGGCCTGCTTATACACATAGCCCCCTTCCATCCTCCGATAGCTCCGCTTACAAGCATAGTATGCGTGTCGTCTGAAAGCTTCTTCAAGAAAGACTTCGTGTTTATGCTATTGCTGCAGTCTATTATAATGTCCACTCCCTCGATTTTGACATTCCTTATATCATCATTTATGCCGCTGAACAGCACATCTGAATTCATTTCCTTAACCCTCTCTCTTGCAACATAGACTTTTTCCTTGCCAATATTTTTCTCAGTGGAGAAAGGCTGTCTGTTGAGATCTGTCTGTTCGAATATTTCATTGTCCACAACCATCATTCTTCCTATTCCCATTCTTGCAAAACCTTCTATTACAAATCCTCCTATGGATCCGCATCCTACAACCATTATTTTTTTTCTTCTTATGATTTCTTGCTCTTGTCTGCTTATGGCACCTATATTCTTTTGATATCTCAATTTAAACACTCCTTTCCTCTTTTTCCTTTGATACCCACAATTTAACCTTAAAATCTTGCAATAGCTAATACATTTTTACTCAAACCAATTTTCATATGACATAGTATACGATTAATGCATGCCACAATAATGTACGGCCTGATGTTATTTCCAATCCATACTTTCATTCAAAACTTCATTGCAGGTGTTTCAAAAATATTTCACCTTGATTGCCTATAACCATAGAAAAATAATATAATATAGATATTCAAATATACGGTATTCACAGGAGGTATGGCATGGATTTTTCAGGCATTGTTGATAATTTTAAAATGGACATAATAAGATCTGCACAGGAACTCATTATGATACCAAGCATGTATTCAAACGACAAAAGCTCCTATCCTTTCGGAGAGCATATAGACACCTGTTTGAAAAAGACCCTCGATATATGCAGGGGCCTTGGATTTAGAACTTTTTACGGAGACGGATATTATGGATATGCTGAAATCGGACCTTTAGACGATGCTACCGATATCATAGGGGTTCTTTGCCATATCGATGTAGTTCCTCCGGGCAATATGAACGACTGGGTTTTCGATCCATTCGGCGGCAGTCTCCATGAGGGCAAAATATACGGCAGGGGCTCTCAGGACGACAAGGGGCCAACCGTTTCAGCCATATATGCTGTAAAGGCCATATTGGATTCGAATGTCAATCTGGGCAAGAGGATAAGGCTCATATTCGGAACCGACGAAGAGACACTCTGGAGGGACATTTCAAAATACAAGGAAAGAGAGCGCTCTCCAAAATACTGCTTTGCGCCGGATTCAAAGTTTCCGCTTATAAATGCCGAAAAAGCCCTGCTTCAGTTCAAATTAAAGGGAGCATGCTCAACCGACCTTTCCCTAAGGGGAGGAACTTCAATAAATTCCGTTCCCGACAAGATAGTATACTCTTGTCAAAGCGAAGATGAGTCAATTGCCATTGAAAAAAGCCTGACAAAACACGATTTTGAATATTCCCGTGAAAGCGGGCTGATAACAGTATTCGGAAAATCCGCCCATGCTTCGAAAGTGCATCTTGGAACAAATAGTATATCCAGAATGTGTATGGCGCTTAAAGGTGCAGGACTTCACTCGTCGTCAACAGACTTTATATCCAATGAAATCGGAGAGGATTACAATGCAAAAAACATATTTGGCACTTGCGAAGATGAAAAATCCGGAAAACTGACATTTAACATAGCAAAAATAGACGTTTCCTGCAAGGGCGAGGAAATACTTATCGACTGCAGAATCCCCGTATCAATCGGCAAAGACTTTGTTGTTAACCAAATAAAGAAGCGTTGTTCGAAATATGGTCTTGAATACCATGAAATAGACTACTTGCACCCTCTTTACATTCCCGAAGACAGCTATCTTGTACAGACACTACAGAGAGTATTTTTCGATCACACAGGCATAGATGCAAATCCCCTTTCAAGCGGAGGCACCACATATGCAAAGGCATTTGAAAACTGCGTAGCATATGGCCCCATATTCCCGAACCAAAGGAAAGTCGAGCACCAGGCTAACGAATATATATCCGTTGAAAACCTTGTCGAGTGCTCAAAGATATATTCACGTGCCCTTTACGAGCTTTCAATATAGACTCACAGTGCCTATGCTCTAATCTAGTCTTCATATAAAATAAATAATGGGATCCGTAAGTGATTCCGGATCCCATTATTCCAAGTAATATAAGACATCATCAAAAAACATTTACATGAATAGCTTTTACATTCATCCCATCATTTCTTTCACAAGCTCTATGGCATAATCTTGGTCTATGAAATACGGGCTTGTAGCTACTGTAATGGCCTTTGCCCTTTTTGCAAGCCCTTTTATGCAGTCCATCCTGAGATCAAAATCAATATACTCCATGTCCTTTGAAAATATGTCAACATCTATGTCTAGTACAAAATCTTCCCCTATATCCTTAACCTTTTCATTGAATCCATATTCGCTATCTATTATAATGACTTCGCTGAAAATCCCCATTTCAAGGGCCGGCTTTATGAAATTTCCCACATTGAGCACATAATTCGTGTATTCGAATATATCTTTTTTATCAAACGATTCTATATAGAGCTCTGGCTCCCTCATATCTTTATGCTGGTCTATGTGGACAAGCTGAATTCCCTTTTCAAAATATCCCTTTTCCAAGGCGTCAATCCAAAAATACAGCGCATGGTTGTGATTGTCGAATATATAAGCCGTATTTTGCTCCCTTTTAAGCTCTATGAATTTTTCAAGACCCCTGCAGCATATTTCTTCACTTTCAAGATATTCACAAAAACAAAATTCATCTGAAATCTTCAGCTCGTCAAGGCTTTTACCCGAAAGTTCAGGCACGTATATCTTCTTTTGGCTTCTTTCCTCATATGAGAATATGTTATTTCCAACAGGCCCTTCTATATAAAAACCGTTATAATAGTTCATGTTTTCCTCCTGTAAAAAACATTTCGTAAATTTATAATTTCGCTTGTGTTTTATGTCCAGCCAAACGTCTTCGTTTTGAAGACGCAAATTCATCTGCTATTATGTATCGCATACATAAACAATATTATTTACATAAAAAAATATTGCTTTAGCTATTCTATCACTCCACATATTATTATACAATTATAAAGGCACTAATGCTTCATTTTATCAGAAACAGAATTTTTAAGGAGGATTTTTATGAAGAAAAACGGTTTTTTCTCAAACACAGCAAACCAGATATTAATAGCCATGATACTTGGTATAGCTGCCGGTGCACTTCTTGACGAAAAAGCTGCCATGTTCGCTCCACTCGGAGACATTTTCATGCAGCTTATCAAAATGCTCGTAATACCGCTTGTAACGGTATCTATAATCTCAGGGGCGGCTTCTTTGGGAAATACAAAGTCAGCCGGCAAAATAGGCGTGGCGACATTCGCATACTACATGACCACTACCGCAGTTGCGGTTGCCCTCGGGCTTGCTTTCGGCGCAATATTCAAGCCGGGCATAGGGCTTGACATGGACGCCATAAGGAGCATGTTCTCAAACGAATTTGCAAACAGGGGAGCCACGCCCGGCTTTTGGGCCACCGTAAAAGGAGTAATCCCTGTAAACCCTTTTTCAGCGCTTCTTGAAGGCAACATACTCCAGGTGCTGTTTTTCAGTCTGTTTTTCGGATTCGGGGTATCGACTCTTGAAAAAATAAAGAAGGACAATCTCATGGAGATATTCGGCAATATAACCGAAGCCCTGATATGGATGATAGGAAAAATAATGCTCATCGCTCCGCTTGGAGTATTCGGACTTATGGCCGATGCGGTCGGAACATTCGGGTATGAAGCCCTCGGTTTGGTGGCAAAGCTTCTTATCGTATATATATTCGCTCTTGCAATACAGGCTTTCGGGGTATACCCTCTTATTGTGAAGCTGCTGTCTTCGGCTTCTCCATTGAGGTTCATATCAAGTATAAAAAAAGCTCAGATTGTCGCCCTTTCAACTGCGTCTTCAATGGGAACGCTACCTGTGACTTTCGAGGTGTGCGAAGATGAGCTCGGGGTTTCAAACGAGACAGCATCGTTCGTGCTGCCCCTTGGAGCCACAATAAACATGGATGGAAACGCCATATATTACGCCCTTGTAGCGATGTTCTTCTCTCAGATGTTCGGAATACAGCTTGGAGCCACTGAATACGTTGCAATAATACTTACTGCAACGCTTGGGTCGATAGGACAGGCCGGTGTTCCGGGACCTTCCCTGCTTGTTGTCGCAGTGCTTCTGGCCGCAAATATTCCAGTAGTCGGACTTCCTCTGCTGTTTGGAGTGGACAGGCTTTTCGACATGTTAAGAACCGCTGTAAACATAACGGGGGATGCATCATGTGCCGTTGTAGTGGATGGAATCAAAAAATCAGACGATGCCAAGATCACTCTTGAAAAATCAATAGTATAATACAATGCAAAATACGGCGCCAAGCAGGCACCGTATTTTTATGTCCAAAAATATTATCAAATTATATTTTAAACTCGCTCCATGGGAAAACATCCTCCGGAGGATTCAAATAAAACTCCATTTCCTTTTTAATGGTAGGGTGCGTTATTCTTATATAGTAAGACCAAAGCGCTATCTGTTCGCCTTTTTTATTTACTTTCTCGCCGTACCTTTGGTCACCAAACAAAGGAGTCCCCCTGCTTGAAAACTGAACCCTTATCTGATGTGGCCTTCCTGTCTCAAGCTTTATCTTCACAAGGCTAAGACCCTGTTTATACTGCACCACATCATATTCCAACGCCGCCTTTTTTGCCCCCTCCTTCGAGGGATTCACTACACTTACAGTATTTGTCTTCTTGTCCTTTATAAGATAGTCCTCAAGCCTTGCAGACTTTTCATCTGGACATCCCCTTAGTACAGCCATATATCCCTTTTTAAAGCTTCTGTTTCTGACCTGCTCCGAAAGCCTTGAAGCCGCCTTCGATGTCCTTGCAAACACCATCAAGCCCCCTACAGGCCTGTCAAGTCTGTGCACAAGACCCAGGTACACAGCTCCCGGCTTGTTGTACTTTTCCTTTATATAATCTTTTACTATTGACAGCATATCCCTATCACCCGTGCTGTCGCCTTGTGTCAAAACGTTCGGAGGCTTTTTGACCACTATTATGTGATTGTCTTCATATATGACTTCCAGATTCACTACTTCTGCTCCCATCTTGCAAATATTCCGCAAGGAAGCACTACATTTTCCCTTGCAGTTGGTATTCCAACCTCTCCAGAATATATGTCTCCAAGATATCTTCTTCCCATTGTAAGCCTTAGTATGTTTTCAGCAACATAAGGAGAAAAACCTGATGTATATGAATTTATAAGGAAGAACAGCGGCTGGTCAGAAAGAACCTGCATGCAAAGCTCAACAAGAGGGTAAAGCTCATCCTCTATCTTCCATGTTTCTCCCTTAGGCCCTCTTCCATATGAAGGAGGGTCCATTATTATGGCATCATATTTGTTCCCCCTTCTTATCTCTCTTTTTACAAACTTTATTACATCGTCAACTATGAACCTTACCTTTCTGTCTGCAAGTCCTGAAAGCTCTATGTTTTCCTTTGCCCAAGAAACCATTCCCTTAGAAGCGTCAACATGGCAAACTTCGGCTGCTCCCGCACAAGCACAAGCCACAGTAGCTCCTCCCGTATACGCAAACAGATTAAGCACCTTTATAGGTCTATTTGCATTCGATATTTTTTCCATCATCCAGTCCCAGTTTGATGACTGCTCCGGGAAAAGTCCCGTATGCTTGAATCCTGTAGGTTTTATAAGGAATTTCATTTCCTTGTAGTTTATCGTCCAGCTTTCCTCCATGTTCTTTTTGAACTCCCAGCATCCGCCGCCCTTGCTGCTCCTGTAGTAGTGTCCGTGAGGGTTTCTCCACGCTCCAAGGTCTTCTGGAAGAGGCCATATCGCCTGAGGGTCAGGCCTTCTAAGCACATACTGTCCCCATCTTTCAAGCTTCTCCCCATTTCCCGTGTCTATAAGTTCATAATCCTTCCACTTGTCTGCCAAAAGCATCATATAACATACCTCCATTTTATATAAAAAATTATAGTTTCAAAACTTAGTATCTTTAATATAATATAAAAACATTAACTATTAATTATATAATACTATGGCATCTATTTTCAAGAAGTGTTTTAAAATTAAAGGCGGCCTCATACTGCGGCCGCCCTTAGCTTCAAATATTAATTTATCAAACAGAAGTTCACCCATACAACTTTCTCATTTTGAACAGTTTATACCGGATGACTTTCTTTTCTAAAATGTGACATGTCCTTTTTCTGGCTTATGGCAGTCATTATTTTGGGATATGACTTGACATCCCCAATGACTACGCCTCCGACAATCTTTTCATCTTTGAAAAACAGCTTCTTAAACTTTTTTTCCTCGCGATCATATTCGACTATGCTTTCATATCCTTGCTGCGGAAGCGTATCTCCTACGCAGTTTATGCTCGTATCAAATGCATTTAACATTATCATGGGAATGCTTTTCTTAAATTCTGTATTTTCGCCTATGGCATTTGCCCCCGCCACTTTGCCCATCTGCATGGCATAAATCCAGTTCCCAAATCCTCTTCCATCCACCTCTACAACGTCCCCGCATGCAAATACACCCTCGACATTGGTCCTCATGTGTTTATCCACTAGTATACCTTTTTTGCACTCAATTCCAGCATCCTTTGCTATTTTCAAATCCGGCCTTATCCCCACCGAAAAAAGCACAATATCCGCTTCAATTTCTTCTCCGCTTTCAAATACTACCGACTTTACACTCTCATCCCCCTTTATTTTCACGGCCGTGTCTTCAAGTACCACTTCTATTCCCTTGCGGCTTACTATCTGCCTCAAAAAACCGCCTGCTTCACTGCATAGCTGATTTGACATGAGCCTGTCACTTGCATTGTTTATTGTCACGTCAAGCCCTTTGTCTCTCATGGACCCAGCAGCTTCAAGCCCTAAAAGCCCTCCACCTACTATTACAGCCTTTTGGCTTTTTTCCATCCAACTCTTTATTTCAATCGCATCGTCAAGCGTTTTGAGAGTAAAGACCCCCTTCTTGCCAGAGCCTTCCAAATCCGGTAAAAAGCAGTTTCCCCCGCCTGCAAGTATGAGCGCATCGTAGGGAACAGTTCTTCCATTAGAGGTTATTACAGTCTTTTTATTAACATCTATGTTTTCAACGGTGCTTTGAAGCATCAGTTCAATCTCATTATCATGGTACCATTTCTCATCTTTCAGGAAAAAATTTTTCCCGAGTTCATCCTCACCTAAGTAATGCGAAAGTCTTGGCCTGTAATAAGACAGATGTCTTTCTTTCGATATCATAGTAACCGCACAATTTCTGTCCTTGTTTCTTATAGTCTCTGCAGCATAATATCCCGCCGCCCCATTGCCTACTATAACTATGTTTTTTTTCACAAAACTCACCCCTTACGCCTCATTTTAATCTTCGCCTTATCTATGTAAACTTCTCTTCAAGCCATTATGCCGCTTAATATCCTATTCAAAGCCGCAGTGACATTATACCCTCTTGGATTTTAACGTAAACACCTCAGCTGTTTAACATTACTACTCAAGGGTATATAGCTAACTGTAAACATATATATAAACTTTACATTTATAAATTTAGAGTATATTGGTATAATATACTTATAAGTTTAAATTTTTTCAAGGAGGCTTAATCATGGCAAACAAAAAGATTATAGAAGCTCTAAACGCACAAATTCAAAAGGAATTCCACTCTTCTTACATCTACATAGGAATGGAAGCATGGTTTGCAGACAACAATCTCGATGGTTTCTCGAATTTCTTCCACATACAAGCTATGGAGGAAAGAGACCATGCATACAAAATATTCGATTTCGTACACAGACTTGGCGGAACTGTAAATCTTGAAGAACTTCCAAAACCAAAAGCTGACTATAAAAGCGTTGAAGACGTTATAAAAGCCGCTCTTGAGCACGAACAATTCATAACAAAATCTATAAACGAACTTATGGATATAGCCCTTGATGAAAGAAACCACGCTACAATATCATTCCTTAACTGGTTCATAGACGAACAGGTTGAAGAGGAAGAAAATGTAGGTAAAATACTTAACCAGGTAAAACTTATGGGCAAGGACGGCAGAGGTATTTTCATGATAGACCGTGAGCTGGCAAAAAGAGTTTACAATCCTCCTGTAGCCGGAGAATAATAAACATAAAAAAATCATGGATTTTTAAAAATCCATGATTTTTTATGCCTTTTTAAATGCAACTATGAAATGATTTCCATATTCATCCACTAAAAGATTCATGATTCCTCCATTTTTTTCAACAAGCCTTTTCACTATATAAAGACCCAGACCGCATCCCTTGTCTTCATTAGTTGTAAATCCCTTTTCGAATATACTATCCCTTATTTCTACCCCTATGACAGGAGTATTATTTATGACTTCAAATACATATTCATCCAGTTCTTCCTTGATTATTATCGAAAGAATCTTTTCATCTCCAACTGCAGTCTTAAGCGCATATACCGCATTTTTTATGAGATTTGTAAGTATTTTGGAAAGATCGTATATGTCAATATCAATTTCTTTCGTTAATCCCGATGTCTTTACCCTGAGTTCTATACCATGCTCTTGCAAGTCTATCGTATTGGCAAATATGGTCGATTCTATCTCAGGTATTCCTATCTCATACTTCCCATTTATAAGCCTTCCTTCAAAAGATATGTTTTCTATATATTTTTCAGCCCTTTCACTGCATCCAAGCTCTATAAGCCCCCTTATTATCTGGAGGTGATTCATAAAATCATGCTTGTATATCCTCAGCTTTTCGTTCATCTCGTCCGTAAGCCTGAGCCTGTAATTGACCATTTCTTTTTCAGTCATTAGGTTTGATATCGCCGCAGTTGAAAAAAGCATGAAAAAGCCCGAAAACACTACTATGACCATTATAAGCCAAAAGCTTCCGTCAAGGCTGTTTTTTTCCGAATATACAAGATCCTCAGATGGTATTATGCTGACCATTTTCCATTGCAAATCTCCTATCGGCACTATGTCTATGCTGTATTCAGTTTTGTCCTTGTTTACAAATGACGTCTTGTAAAATGTTTCCGACTCTATAAGGTCTATGATCTCGCTCTCCATAAAACGGTATGATATGCCTCCTGATACATTTTTTAAATCAGCATCATATATTACAACCGTTCCCTTCCTGCTCGGAAAAATTTCTTTGTGCATATACTCAAAATACTTCTCGTCCACAAATGTCGCAAAATATCCGCTTACACTTCCGGAGTCTGAAAATATTTTCTGGATAAAGACAAGCTTTTCTCCTCTTTTGAATATGCCTTCAAAATCAAATGCCCATAGATATCCAGCTTTTTCAGCGGAAACATCCTCATACATCTTACTTTCAAAAAACTGATTGGCATCAATCTTCAGTCCGTCATCATCATTGTAAAAACACCTGCCTGTTTTTGAAATCATTATGTAATCCACCATATAAGGCATCTGTTTTCTTGCTTCCTCAAATTTTTTGTCCACGAATACGTCAAACCTGCGGATATTTTCATCACTTATGTTGTCTATGTCTCCAAGTATTTTTACGACGCCCCTGTTTTCACTTATTGGAAGGGTGAGCTTTCTTATATCAGTAAGGCTCATTCCTATATTATTGGCAGCCTTTAGCAGGAGCTTTTCCCTGTGCTGTATTTTGTCATGTTTTACCACTTCAATAGTATTCTTGTATATTATGAAAACAGAAACAACCATTGGCATGAAAAACAATAGTATAAATAAAATTATTGCCTTGGACCTCAAAAGGCCGACTTGCCTTGCCATGTATATAAATTTCTTCACAAATTACACCTCGTTAAACTCAACATGCACAGACATGCTGCGCACTACTCTCCCGTAACCACTTCTTTAGGCCTCCACAAATGATCATCATGATATCTTGGAATCACATGAAAGTGGAAGTGAAACACCGTCTGCCCCGCTGCTTTTCCTATATTGGCTCCAATATTGTAGCCGTCAGGCGAATGCTCATTGTCTATTATGTCTTTGAGCCTGTCTGCAAGGCTTCTTACAGCGCATACTTCTTCCTGTGGTATTTTAAAAAAATTCTCATAATGTCTTTTTGTTATTATAAGGGCATGTCCCTTGTTCACTGGATTTTTATCCCATACCGCATATGCAAGTTCATTCTCCGCTATATAGTCATTTTTAGACATATTGCAAAATACACAGTTTTCATCAAAGCACATAAAAAAACATCCCTTTCACATTAAAATTGTGCTCACCTTTGAATATAGCCACATATACAAAAAGCCGGCAGACAATGCCGGCTTTTTATTTTATGTTATAGATGATATATATTTTTTACTCTTCTTCAACAGCATCGGCAACGCTGTTCACTGGAGCATCGTCGCTATATTCCTCTACACTTTCTTCTGCTTCTTCATCTTTTGCCTGTGCTTCCTTTATGCTAAGCCCTATTCTCTTTTCTTCCGGCTTAACTTCAAGCACCTTAACCTGCACCTTTTGTCCTTCAGTAAGTACGTCTGAAGGCTTCGCTATGTGCTTTTGGTCTATTTGAGATATGTGACAGAACCCGTCAAGACCTGGCTCAAGCTCTATGAAAGCTCCGAATGCAGGAAGTCTAAGAACTGTACCTTCTACTATGTCTCCCACATTGTATTTTTCGTCAGCTGTGCTCCATGGATCCGGAGTTATCTTCTTAAGGCTTAGAGATATTCTCTCCTTTTCCTTGTCGAAGTCAAGTACGTATACCTCTACCTCGTCTCCTTCTTTAACTACTTCTGAAGGATCGTTAACTCTCTTCCATGAAAGTTCAGATATGTGTATAAGTCCGTCTATTCCTCCAAGGTCTACAAAAGCTCCAAAGTCAGTAAGTCTCTTAACCTGACCCTTTCTAACTTCGCCTTTTTCAAGAGAGTTAAGAACTACCGACTTCTTCTTCCCAACTTCAGCTTTTTCAACTTCTTTTCTCGAGAATACAAGCTTTCTCTTGCTCTTGTCGATTTCTATAACCTTGACGTCAAGAGTCTGTCCCATGAACTCTTTAAGATCTTTAGTGTATCCCATAGACATGTGAGAAGCTGGGACGAATCCTTTAAGACCTTTAGCAAGAGCCATTGCTCCGCCTTTTACTATTTCTACGATTTTCGCTGGGAATATCTCACCTTGCTCGTTCATAGCTTCGAATTCATCCCAAACCTTAAGGCTTTCTATTCTCTTTTTAGAAAGTATTACATTTCCTTCTCCATCGTTAAGCTTAACTATATAAACTTCTATTTCATCGTCTGGCTTTACTGCTTCTGTCAGTACAACTTCTGGGTCGCTTGAAAACTCATTTTTTGTTATAATGCCGTCTGACTTGTATCCTATGTTAACCATAACCTCGTTTTCATTTACAAGTATTACAGTTCCTTTTACAACTTCACCCGGCTTTATTTTTTTCATTTCCTCTTCTTGCTTTTCCATAAGTTCTTCCATAGTCATCATATTATCAGAATTATTCACTTTTAGTACGCCCTCCTTCAACTATCCTTAGCGCAGCTCCGGCAAAACTACACTGGATTATATCTTTATTAAGTTCCGCATGATATCGTCAACAATTTGCCTTCTAATCACAAATACCATATAGAACCTTATCTGATTATATCATATATTTACATGCCGATTTAACTCCATTTTGACAAAATTCACTAATATCACAAATTTATTTGCATTTTATGTCTACAAGTCGTTATTTACCCATAAAACAGCTTTAAAATCAAATTTTTAAACCTTTTAACCTTATACGTCCAGTTAATATATGATATAATAAACTGGCAAAAACATTGTTTATAAGGAGACTTAATGATATGAACCTATTTGAATCTTGGAATAACAGCTATGAAAACCTTTCTGACAAGGAGTACGAGGCTTTTTGGAATGACTACCTTCCAAAAGAGATGGAAAACTACAAATACATTCTTCAAAACAAGGATGAAGTTGTAAGCGGAAAGCTGTCTGAAGTTGCACAAAAGTTCGGCATGGACAGCGTAACTTTCACTGGCTTTCTTGATGGTATAAACGACAGCCTTAATGAGAGAATTGACCTTGAATCGCTTGTTGAAGAAAGCGATGTAAAACTTGAGATCAACTTTGAAAAACTTTACTACAACATGCTCGAGGCAAAAGCTCACTGGCTTTTCAAGCTTGCTGAGTGGGATGGTGTTCTTTCTGCAGATGAGAGAAAACAGATAACGAAAGAATACAATAAAACTAAAACGGTAGTAAATGAAAACAAGGTGGGCAGAAACGAGCCTTGTCCTTGTGGCAGCGGTAAGAAATACAAAAAATGTTGTGGAAAATAGCATTTACATTTCAAAGCAGCAGGCATAAATTATGCCTGCTGCTTTTTATTATTCCACGTTTTCATTTTCATGCCTTTTTGCCCGTTCCTCCTCAATATCTATTACCTTGCCCGACTCGCACCTCACTACAAGTACCGGCACGGTTGAATTGATAACGACGTCATGCGTAATGCTTCCAATTGTAAATCTCTTTAGCCCTCCCATTCCATGTGTACACATTATTATCGCATCATATGATCCATTTTGTGCATAATCAATTATAGTCTGGGCCGGATGACCTTCCATAAGCTTTGTTTCAGCTTGTATTCCCTGCATGCCGAAATATTTTCTTGCCTTTTTTAGTGTTTTTACGGCATCCTTGCTTTTTACCATATCTCCTATTTGTGATACATTTGACCCTTGATAAAAGCCTTGGCCTGAGCTCATTTGATTAGAGCTTCGGCGAACGTGTATTATTGTAATTTGAGCCGAGTATTTTCTTGCAATCTCCACAGCAAGTCTATATGCCCTTTTGCAAAACTCAGATTCGTCTATGGGAAGAAGTATCCTTCTTATCATTACATCCCCTCCACACAAAACCCATGTAAAACAGAACCCCTCTTGATTTCATGTATACCAAATTTTATGACTTTTATTCAAAATATATTAAGCCCGCTTAAAAAAGCGAGCTTATATGTATAGTTATGTATATATATTATTTTATAATTGCCAATATGGTACAAACTATAAACACCATGCCCATTATCCACATATGGCTATTCTCATTTTGACCCAAATGTCCATTTGAAGTGTTTTCAGCATTGCCGCTTTCCGCATTGATTTTTTTTGTATCTTTTTTCTTTTTCCACTTTTCAAAGTCTATTACATTGCGTTCAATCATATGCTCCATATTGCCACTCTCCTTCAAAGGCTAATTTCCAACATCTTCAGTTGACTCCCGTATATTCATTATACATTATTTCTTCCCATTTCTGAACACTGAAAACGTTTTTTTTAAAAAAACTTCATTTTCTCATTCGCGAAACTTCAAAAAACATTTCCTTCCTGAGTGTTTTTGAAGTTTCCGTGTTTAGAAATACCTTGTTTTTAGGGCTGCATCGCCTTATTCTCCGGAATCAATCTTAATCTCATTTACATTGGGTAAATATAAAATAAAATTTAAAAATCAATTATCCTAAAAGGTGGTGTTTATTTTGAAAAACAGGTTTTACGCAGTTGCAGCAGTTATATGCTCATTCTTGATGATGCTTTCGATTTCCTCCGCACAGGACAGATTTGTAAGTCGAATTGATTTCACCAAAAAAGTTCTGCAAATGAGCAATTTTAAAATTTCCGATGTATCGAACTCCCTAAGCTTCAATGACATCTACAACCCAGACGACATGCTCTATATAGCTACTGCAAACAAATATGGAATTGCGAATGGTTACGGCAAAAATTTCAGACCCGATGATTATATCAACAAGGAACAGGCTTTTGTAATGCTTGTCCGCGCAATGGACGAGGAGTCATTAGCTCTTCAAATGGATAGTAATGTGGTTGATTCTCTGTTGAACTTCAAAGATAAGGGGCAAATATCAGCATGGGCTATGCCTTCTGTGGCATATCTTGTTGACAAAGGGCTTATTGAAAGCACAGAAGATCTCTCCCCGCAGTCTCTGGTAACCACGGAGTATGCCGACGAGATTTATTTAAAGTGCAAGTCTTATTTCGACTCGAAGCTTTCCAAAAACGGCTTTTCTGCCGCTCTCATGCTTGAAGAAAGTTCAAATAAACTCGACAGCTACAATACTTACAGCTTCAAAGGCTCAATGGATATAAACACACTCACTGAAACACCTTCAGTCGATGGCCTTTCAGAATCGGAATCAGAAAAACTTGAAATGACCCTTATTCAAGAAGGCGTATTCGAAAAGCCGCAAAGTGTCTATTCCAAGTCCACAACTACAATAATCCCATCCTCAAAAGAACAGGAGGAAAAACTTCAAGGTATTACAAATCAATCATGCGAAGTGTACTTTGACGGTGAAATGTATCTTATGAAAATGCCCGGAGAAGACTTCTGGATTTCAATGGATATCAATCCGCTTGTAAAGGAAATTCAAAGTATGGCAGGTGGACATTCAATAGGAAGCCAGGCACTTACAAGAAATCAGATGAAACTGTTTGGAATGTATTCCAGTTTTGACGATGACGCAGAAATAGATGGAAGAGACTACTATGCCATAGATGTATATCTGGACAACGAAACATTCAATATGCTTTTGCAGGATATTGTAAATAAAGCACTTGAATACTACAGCAGTGAAATTCCAAATAAATCATCGTATGGTTCGGTATCCGCCGAGGAAATGGAGCAGCTCAAGACAATGGTTTCTTCAATGGTATCAAACATGGTCATAAATGTAGAATACAAGTTCTATATAGACAAAGAAACGCTCGACTACAAATTCATGGACATAGTCCAAAATATAGAAATGCAAATGGGAGATATAAATTCAAATTCCAACTCATCCGGACGATTCGAGTACTATGACTTCGACAAACCCGTTATATTTCCAGAAATAAACAAGAGCAAAATCAAAAATATACCTTCCCTTATAGACGGAGCGGGCGAAAATATACAACCTATTTCCAAAAATTAAAAAAATACGGGAGCTGAATGTATCCAGCTCCCGTATTTTAAACTCGCACTTCAAAATGGTAGAATATCTATTATCCCATCATCTCAATAAAAGCACCTATACGTGTAAGTATCTGTCCCGTATCCGATTTTGAATAATCAGTTTCAAGGCAAAGATACGGAAGTCCATGCTTTCCATTTACACGCTTTTTAACCTCTACAGTCTCCACGTTATATGTGTGGCATGCCTGAAGTATTATCTCTACCACTCCGTCTATTTTATACTTTTCCGTCATTTCAGAAAGAAGCTCCATTCTGTCGTTATTAGGAGACATCACTGAACAAGGTATTGAAAGATATTTTTCAGCAATAGCATCATAAGGGTCTTTATTCTCATCTACAAGGGTTTCATTCGCCTTGACTCCGCCACAGTTTTCATAGCATACTACTACTCCGCCGCTGTCTTCTATCGCCTTAATCACCTTGTCGGCAACCCCACCTATTGGGCATCCCGTTACAAGAATTCTTGGAGCATCTTCAGATACAGGCCTGTGCCCTGCATTATATTCCGCCTTTACCTTATCTGTAAGCGCCTTAAGCTCGTCTATTATCTGAGTCCTTTCAAATTTGAACTTTATTCCCTCAAGCGTTTTTTGCATGTCGAGCCCCTTAAGAGGAGGAGGTGTCAGGGTTGACAACTCGTAAAAATCTTTTGTCGCAGCCCTTTCTTCATTCACAAGTTTTATGGCATCTTTTATCTTCTCTTCAGTTATCTGGACTCCAAACTGCTCTTCCATTCTCTCTTTAAGCTTTATAATTTCACTCTTCCACATTTCAAAAGACTCTTTGTCCTTGTAGTTTTGAGGTAGCTGCATTATGTGCATAGGCTTCATTTCACCCAGAAGCTCATACATTTTCTTTTTGCCATCACACGTAGTCTCTCCAACCAAAAGGTCTGAAAAATAAGTGTATGGGCATTGGTCTGTAAGCGCGAACCCATAGCTTGACTTTATAAGCGGGCAGAGGTTTCTCGGAAGCTCTTTTTCCGCCGCCGGGATAGGGTCCTCACTCGTTCCGCAAAGTCCTACAGCTATGGCATCCGCCGCAACTATAAGCTCTTTAGGCGTGTATGTGCAGAATATACCCACTACATTTTTACCGTTTTCCTTAAGCTCTTTAACTTTCAAAAATCCTTCTTTTCTCGCATCACTGAAGCCTTCGAATATCTCAGGTAGACTGTTCACTCCATACTCCCCCAATCATATTATTAAATGTCTGTTTATTGCTCGTCACCCTCAAGTCCAAAAATCATTCTCGAAACCCATATGGCCTCTTGTGCCTCAAGGCAGAATATTTGATCCGCTTGCACTCCCATTTCAGCTGTCCACTGGTCATAATGTTCCTTCTTACAGAAGAAATTCATTATGTTTCAGCAACTGCCCGACCAGTTTTGATTCTTGTTAAGGTCAACATGCAGCACATGGGCGTCTTCCGGTAAAATGCTCACTATCTCGCCATCTCTTATTTCGACTGTAATCCGCTCTCCACACTGGCTGCAGCTTGAAGTAAGCTTTATGTCCTGTCTGAATGTAAACGCGCATCCCATGCCGTCCACCGCACACATTGCGCTGAATTCCCTTCCGTCTGCAAGTTCTATACGGTGGCTTGTAGGAAATCCCGAAACCGGATATATGAAATTTATATTCTGATTTTCATCCGAAACGGCTGCATTCTTTTTCACAAGATTATCTATGGTTTCCCTTATCATACAATCAGTCATACCAAGGCTTTTTTGCATTTCTTCAGATATAACAGCAAAGCTAAACGGCATTCCATTTTCTATTATCCTGTCCATTATATAAAATCTTACCTTCTTTTCGTCTGCGTCAAGTCTTGAATCTATGCTGTCTATTATAAGTCTTTCAGGCGGATAATAGCTGAATTCAATTCCCCTTACGTATTCCTTCACCCTTGATGCCGGCTCATAATTAAATCTTTTCATATATAAAAACACTCTCCATTTATACAGCTATAGTTAAAAACAGAAACAAAGGGCTTGCTCCGGCCATTTTGATTAAAATCAACTCAATCAGAACCAGTTACTCCACAATGTATTGGAAAATAAAAACTACTCCCCATCAAGAGCCCTTTTGAGAACTGCAGTTAGCTCTTCCTTGTACTGGCCGTATATTTTGCTTTTCCTGTCCCTAGGCCTTTCCATTCCAACGCTCATATCCGACAGTATCTTGCCCCTGTTTCTCGACATCACTATTACCCTGTCACTCATATATACGGCCTCGTCGACATCGTGAGTGACCATTACAGCTGTTATGTTCGCCTTCATCACAAGGCTTTCAAGCTCCTCCTGAAGCAACTGCCTCATCTGGAAATCGACAGCTCCAAGAGGCTCATCCATAAGAAGCACCTGAGGCTTGCACGCAAGAGCCCTTATTACCGCAGCCCTTTGCTTCATGCCCCCAGACATCTGATGCGGATAAAGCTTTTCTTTACCGTCAAGCTGAGCCATCTTGAGAAGCTCCAGCATCCTATCCTCCCTTTCAGCCTTTGGAACGCCCTGTTGCTTCATAGGAAACATTATGTTGTGCCTTAGGTTCATCCACGGAAAAAGGGCATAGTTTTGAAAGACAAAACCCCTGTCCGGACCCGGCTTTGTAACCTTTTTCCCTTCGAGCAGTATTTCTCCTGAATCAGATTTTTGAAATCCCGCCATTATTGTAAGGAGAGTGGTCTTTCCACATCCCGACGGCCCCAGAAGTGATATGAACTGTCCTTTTTCAACTTTAAAATTTATATTGCTTAGTACTTTATTTTCTTCTTTATTATTTATAAAAGTCTTGTCTATGTTTCTTACCTCAAGATTCATTATTCAACATACCTCCATTTGGTAAGAGCTTTGTTCATATACTGTATAAGCCTGTCTATTCCAAATCCCACAAAAGCGGCAAAGAACATGAGGGCCACAAGAGTTTCAGTTTGCATTCTTGTTTGCGCCTCAACCATAGAGTAACCGAGACCGGCACTCGTAGCTATGAACTCCGCTCAGATAACGCTCATCCATCCCGCACTTATTGCTATCCTCGCGGAAGTAAGTATGTCGGGAAGGGCCCCCGGAAGAATCACATTGAAAAATATGCTCACTCTTCCCGCCCCCATGCTTCTTGCTGCGTTGAAATAATCCTTTGATATTCCCCTTACACCCTGTATTGTATTCAGTATTACAGGAAATATCCCCGAAAAAGCTATGAGAAATATTGTAGGGCCGTCGCCTATGCCAAACCACACTATAGTAAGAGGAACCCATGCCATTATAGGCACTTGTCTTATGGAGTCTATGAAGCCTCCCATAAGCTTGTCCGCAAGCTTTGAAAATCCCATCACAAATCCCAGTGGAAGTCCGATTGCAAGCGCATACAAAAACCCCTTCAAAACCCTTTGAAGCGTTATAAGTATATTTTTTACAGTTTCAGCGTCTGTCACGCAGTGCAAAAACGCCTTAGCCGTTACAAGGGGGTAGGGCAAAAGCAGCTGGTTGTCTATTTTCATAGCCGCAGCCTGCCATGCTCCTATCATTATCGCAGCCACCAACATCTTGTAGATGTTTTCCACTGCATCCTGTTTTTTAAAATTTTTATACTTCAATACTCCACTGTATATGGAAGCTCTGTTTTCAACTTTTTCCAAGATAACAACCTCCTTATAAAAAATCCCTTACAAAACTAAAACTCAGCCGATATACTTTCAGCCAAGTTAGTCAACATCAACACTGTCCATATAGAATCTATTTTTTGCCACTCATCACACCGGATGCTCTAGCACTAATTTTATATCCAAACAATTATTTTGTAAAATTTGTATTTTTAATATATGTATATGCATTCATAATTTTTTTTAATAGTTGCATGGTTTGTAATCTTCTAATCATGAATTATGCAAAAAAAATATCCGGCTGTTTTCAGCCGGATATTTTTTTTGCTATTATTTTAATCTCCTATATTTTAAATCTACCTACCTGCTCACCAAGCTTGTGCGCCAATGTTTCAAGACCCTGCGCACTGCTCGAAAGCTCCTCCATGGATGCAAGCTGCTCCTCTGTAGCAGCCGATACCTCTTCCGCCGCAGCAGATGATTGCTCAGCCGCCGAAGCCACATTGTGTATGACCTCTTCAAGCTGCTCTTTTTGCCTTGTCATATTCACCATGTCGGACTCAATATCCTTTATGTGATTCACAAGTTTTTCAATTGAATCCGATATCCCAGAGAACACCTCATTTGTGTGCTCTACAGTAATGCTTTGCTCTTTTACGGCTTCATCAGAAATCTTCATGGCCTTTATGGCCTCTTCCGTACCGTTTTGTATCTGAGTTATTATATCTCTTATCTCTTCAGCAGATTTTGAAGATTCTTCCGAAAGCTTTCTAACCTCTTCAGCTACGACTGCAAATCCCTTGCCCTGCTCTCCTGCTCTAGCAGCTTCTATATTCGCATTAAGCGCCAGTAGGTTCGTCTGCTCAGCTATCGATACTATGGTTTCGAGTATACCCCCGATTCCCGCTATATCATTTGCAACCTTATTCACTATCTTGTCAACTTCATGAGTGGCGTTTATATTCTGCTCATTTTTTTCTATAAGATCTTTGACTATGTCTATACCTTTTTTTGCCATTTTCCCGGTTGACTGTGAAATTCCACCCATTTCAGATGTCTTTCCTGAAACGCCCTCTATTGCGAATGACATTTCATTCATCTGAGCTGCGCCTTTTTCTGTATATGAGGCCTCTTCTTCAGCGCCTTTTGCTATCTCCTCAATAGTTTTTGCAACTTCCTCCGAAGCCTGGGTAGACTGCATAGATATATCCGATAGCGTTGTGGCAGACTCTCCCACTGTACTCGTCGAACCCTTTATGTTTCCTATGAGAAGCTTAAGGTCCTCTTGAAGGCTACTTATGGCCCTTGTTATCTCGCCTATCTCATCCTTCCTTGAGATATGCTCGCCGGATATTTCAGTCGTAAAATCCCCAACAGCCATGTTCTTCAAATACCCCACTCCTGCTGAAAGAGGCTTTGCAACGCTGTTTGCAACTATAACCGATATTACAACGGCGGCTAAAGCACCTATGAATAGCGCTATAAGCGCAAAATTCTTTATGACATTCGTATCTTCCAGAAGCTCCTGCTCATCCATTGCCGCAAATATCTTCCAACCGGTCTGCTTGTTTGTCGCATATGCAACCAGCTTTTCATTACCATCATATTCATATCTGTCAAATCCAGAGTCTTTTGCCTTTGCCGTTTCCCAGAAACTGAGCTTTGTAAGCTCGTCTTTTCCTATTTGATCGGCCTCTGGATGCGCTACCGTAAGTCCCTGACCTGAAATAAGATACGCATAGCCGTTTCTTCCTATCTTGGTATTGCTCAGCCTTTCAGATATGTCAGAAAGATCCACATCAGCAGCTACAACACCCACAGAACTTCCGACATTGTCATATACGGTCTTTGATACTGTTATTACCATCTTCCCAGTAAAAGCATCAACATACGGCTCACTCACCACAACCTCTTGAGGCGATGAATTGGCATCCTTGTACCACTGCCTTGTCCTAGGATCATAGTCTTCTGGAACAGGCCCCGGGTAAAGGTATGTCTGCCCATCCACAAAACCTATGTAAAGACCTATTATATTTGGGTTTTGACTCTCTGTTACATCCAAAATGTTCCTGGCTCCCTGCTCCATAATAGGATCTTTTGTAGTATACACATTTTTCATGTCTGAATTTTCCGCCAAAGCCATAAGCTGGTATTTCATGTCATTTACCAGCATGTCTATCTGCTTTTCCGTCTCGCTTATAGTCTGCTGGCTTGTAATCATAAGCTTGTCTTCAAGCAGTTCATACGCCTTGTTATACGAGAAATATCCGTATATCCCAAGCGGAATTATTATCGATAAAAGTACATATGCTATAAGCTTTGATTTTATTCCATTCATTTTGAATTTATTCCCTTTGCTCATATTAGTCCTCCTTCATAAATTTAAATAATTTTCATGTCATTATTTTAACCCAAATATGATGGCGTTTAAACACAATAAAGGTTCACAGCCTCCCTTCCATCAAGATTTTCAAATAAACATTGCAATCACTAAATTTAAATCCCTCAGAACAATAAATTTTTTCTATATTCCGAAATCAGTCTATAGCACTATTATACACTTTTTTTATTTCAAATACATTATAAAATGAATTTATATCATTTTATTCATTTTCCCGTTTTATTCCCTTGGAATATGTATAATTTTGTCCATTCAATAACATCCATGTATATGCTTTTGATTTTATTCGGGTTATTTTTTTAACAACAAGTGCCCTTTTGAGTTTGGTTAAATATCCCTATATATAAATTCATCGATTTATACTATATTAAAACTCTATTGAATATGTTCGTTCCATAATATAAATGCTGCACTTCATATAAAAACTTTAATATTATGTTTTTATATCATATAATAAATTTAAATCATTTTATAAATTTATTTTACATTTTTCATATCAATGTGTATAATTTTAACCAACGCCAATTTAATACGGGGAGACTCTTTATGATTAAGAATTACATGGAAATAGTTGTTGAAACGCTTCTGCCAAAAGTTCTTGTGCATCATCCAAATACATGTAAATGTCAAAATTGTATGGACGACATTAAAGCTTTATCTCTAAACCAGCTGCAGCCCTTGTATGTGAGAACCAAGCGTGGCGAGGCCTTCAACAAAGTAAAATCGCTTTCAAAGCAGTTCGAAGCCGATGTGGTAAGAGAACTTACCAAATCCATACAAATAGTAAGTTCCAATCCAAATCACCACGAAGAATAAAACCAAATTCAAAAAGGAAGGCATTTGCATTCGCAAAATCACCTTCCTTTTCCACCGTTATGAGTCACGCCATATCCACTGGTCTTTTCATATTATTCAGCTATATTTCATTTGTCATTGTTTCAAGCCATTTTCTCTCATCTTTATCCAGATAATCTGAAATTTTATCGCAAACCATTTTATGGTATGAGTTCAGCCATGTTCTTTCTTCGTCTGAAAGCAGATCCACGTCTATAGCCCTTATATCGATCGGGCAGTATGATATTGTCTCAAATTCCATGAACTGTCCAAACTCAGTCTGTTGGGCTTTTTTTACAAGGAGTGTGTTCTCGGTTCTTATTCCATGGCTTCCTTCCCTGTATATTCCTGGCTCATTTGTTAAAAGCATGCCCTCTTCAAGCACTATATTATTTACAGCCTGGCTTATTCTTTGCGGCCCTTCATGAACACTCAGGAAGTATCCCAGTCCATGACCTGTTCCACATTTATAGTCTATCCCCTCTTTCCACATAGCCTGCCTTGCAATTATGTCTATATTCGACCCCGTGGCTCCGTATAGGAATTTAAGGCTTGCAAGCGCAATATGGCCTTTAAGCACAAGAGTGAAGTCTCTTTTTTGCTCTTTTGTAAGACTTCCAAGCACTATTGTCCTTGTAATATCCGTGGTACCGTCGAGATACTGGCCTCCCGAGTCCACAAGCAAGAAACCTTCTGTATCTAGCTTGTATTGGCTGCTCTCGCTTGCACTATAGTGCATCTTCGCCGCATGGTCTTTATATGCACAAATAGTATCAAAGCTTGTTCCAACAAAGAAGTCCTGCTGCCTTCTGAAACCTTCAAGTTTGTCCGATGCTGACATCTCACTCATTTTATCGCTTTCAACATTGCTGTCAAGCCAATATAGGAATTTGGCCATAGCAACAGCATCTCTTATCTGGCAGTTCTTTATGTTTTGAATCTCCGGCTCGCTCTTTACCGCCTTCATATTTTCGACTATGTCCTCTCCATTTAATACCCTGCACGATTTTGGAAGCGATTCGTAGAGACTCCAGTTCACCTTTTTAGGATCGAAAAATACATTTTTCCCTTTTTCAATGTTTTTTATTGCTTTTTCGATTTTTGAATACCCCTTTATTTCAACTCCGTTTTCATAAAGATAACTTTCAACGCTTTCAGTAAGTTTTTTCTTTTCAACAAACAGTGCGGCATATTCTTTTCCTATAAGCGCATATGCCATGAAAACCGGATTGTTCTTTACATCTGATCCTCTAAGGTTAAAAAGCCATGCTATGTCCTCAAGCGATGACATTATGTAAAAATCTAAGCCCGATTCTGACATTTTAACCCTTACCTTCTCCATCTTTTGAACAAGTGACAATCCTGCATATCTCAAATCATGAACAAACACTTCATCCGACGGCATATGCGGCCTATCGCTCCATATCTCATCTATAATGTCATGTTCTCCATTAATGCTGATTCCAGATAGCGAAAACTTTTTTTTCATCCTTTTTACTTCATCTACGGAAAATACACTGCTGTCAAACCCTACACAATCACCCGCATTGAGGCTTTTGCAAAGCCAATCCGTATAGGAAGGCACCCCCGGCTGCATCATCTTGAAAAGCTTTACCTCACTTGCTAAAAGCTCTTCCTCGGCCTGTATGTAATATCTTCCATCCGTCCAAAGACCGCTTTCATTTTCAGTTACAACAATAGTTCCTGCCGACCCCGTAAAGCCCGAAATCCATTTTCTCGATTCATATCTCTTTGTAACGTATTCACTTTTATGAGGGTCCGAACTTGGAATTATATATGCATCCAGTCCTCTTTTTTTCATATTCTTTCTGAGTGCGCTCAGTTTTTCATTTGTATTCAAAATAATCCCCCCTGTTTATATAATTGATGTTATATATATAAATTTGTATATCCAATATACTCAATTATATTACATAGGAGCCAATATGCACAGATCGATTTGATAGTTCCACAGTTTTCAAATAAAATTTCGTAAAACTAAAAAACAGGGGCTAAAGCCCCTATTCTTTCATCTGCATACAAAATTATCTTCTTTCATATCCATCTACCGCCACTTCAACTTCTCCTGTTTCTGGATCCATTATGAGTCCGTGCACAGGCACGTCTTTTGGCGTTAGCGGATGATTTCTTATTGCCGATACGCTTTCTTTCACCGAATCACGTACACAGTCAAACCCGTGAAGCCATTTTTCAACATCTATTCCAGAATATCTAAGAGTCGACATTGTATCTTCAGAAACTCCCCTTTCCTTCATCTTCTGTACAAGTCCCAAAGAATCCAGATTACTCATGCCGCAGCCGTGGTGGCCTATTACAAACACTTCTTCTGATCCAAGCTCATATATCGCCACAAGTATGCTTCTCATTATACTTCCAAACGGATGGACAACAACCCCTCCTGCATTTTTTATGAATTTAGCATCGCCGTTTTTAATCCCTAGCGCCTTCGGAAGAAGCTCTATAAGCCTCGTATCCATGCATGTAACTATTGCCATCTTCTTGTCTGGATATTTTGTAGTCCTGTATTTTTCATATTTCCTGTTTTTCACAAAATCTTTGTTGTAATCCAGTAACTCCTGAAGCTTGCTCATTTTATTCTCCTTTCAACGCTTTGATTTGTATATTGAAATTACCTATTACTCCACTCTTTTAAAACTGCATACCACTTCAGTGTGCATAGTATGCGGAAACATGTCTACAGGCTGAACCTGTTCGACAATATATCCATTTTCCTCAAGATATTTTGCATCTCTTGCAAGTGTTGCTGGATTGCATGATACATACACTATCCTCTTGGCTTGCATGCTTGAAAGCACAGACAAAACCCTTTCATCGCATCCCTTCCTCGGGGGATCTACAACCGCGACATCAGCCTTCACTCCCTGCTTGTATAGGCTTGGTATGACCTCTTCTGCCTTTCCTGCATAAAACTCTACATTTTCTATTCCGTTTAGCTTTGCATTTTCAGCTGCATCCCTCACCGCATCCTCTACAACCTCGACGCCTATCACCTTCTTTGCCTTCTGTGAAAGGAATAGTGATATCGTACCTATTCCGCTGTATATGTCAAATACAGTCTCTTCTCCTTCAAGCTGCGCATACTCCAGCGCCTTGCCATAGAGGACTCTTGTCTGCAGCGGATTCACCTGGAAGAATGAAAGCGGCGATATATTGAACTTCAGCTCGCCTATATAGTCATTTATTATTCCATCCCCGTATATTGTCTTGTTTTTAAATCCAAGTATCCTGTTTGTCTTGTCAGTATTTATGTTTTGGACCACAGTCCTAAGCCCTTCAACTTCACTTTTAAGCCTGGCTACAAGCTTTTCAACACCCTTAAGCCTTGCTGAATTATTAGTTACAAGTATAACCATTACCTCTCCCGTCGTAAAGCCTATCTTTGTAACCACATGCCTTATGTTTCCCTTATGAAGCTTTTCATCATATACCTCTATCGAATTTTCATTTATATATTCTTTTACAATATCTGTAATCTTTTCATTTAAACCATGCTGTATATGGCATTTGCGGCACGGCACTATCTCATGCGATCCTTTTTTATAAAACCCTAATGTGGCCTCTCCATTTTGGACTCCTGCTGGAAACTGAGCTTTGTTTCTATATTCATAAGGGCTTTCCATGCCCATTATATCGTTCACAAGACCCGTATCTATGCCGCCTATTCTATTTAGAGTCTGTTTTACATTTTCACTCTTTATATCCAGCTGAGATTCATAGCCAACATGCATTATCTGGCATCCTCCGCATATTCCTGCAATTTCACAGACGGGATTTACTCTGAGCGGTGATTTTTCTACAAGCTCAACAAGCTCTGCCTGGGCGTAGTTTTTCTTCAGTTTCGTTATATTTACAATCGCCTTGTCCTTTGGAACAGCGCCTTCCACAAATACTGCAAGTCCGTCAAGCCTTCCTATTCCACAGCCCTTGTCAGTAAAATCCACTATTTCAACTTCATATTTTCCATTTTCATTTATCATATATTAACACTCCTTGACTTCAAATCAAATACAAAACAAGGGAATCTTATGATTCAAAATAAGATTCCCTATAGTTCATCAAATACTATTTTAATTTAAATGTTTCAGCCTTGCAACAGATATAAACTCTGACAGCCGCTCAATATTAAACGAATAAGTCCTTACTCTTATACGCCCTGTATCCCTGCATAAGCGATGTTGCAAAAAGTACAACTCCCAAAATAGGCGGAATTGTCGCAAGCATTTGTGCAAACCCTGCTGCTTGGCCTGTCGACTGCATTATGGACTGTACCGCTTCTTGGTGGTTTTTCGCCACATATATTCCGTATTTAAGCCAATACGACGCAGTCATTATTCCTACAGGTATTACCGCAAGACTCATCAAGAATCCATGGTAAGACCTTTTTCTTATCCCCTTAAGCCCCATGAATATAGGCACAAACATCACTGCCGCCAACACAAATCCAAAGTACTGAGGCGATAGGGCAAGAAATAAAACAGCAGTTATCACAAACACTCTGAAATATTTTCCTATATAAGACGATTCCCCTTTAAAATCGGCTTTTGCAGCCTTTAAATATCTTATATAGTATTTAACCTTCTCCATAAGCTCTTTTGCATCCTGATCCGACTTAAAAATCTTTTGAAGCTCTTTTCCCTTTTTGTAAAGCGATGTATAAACTTCCTTAAGATCCTCGGGCACTTCTATGTTTTCATAATCTGCTCTTATCGCTGTCAGTTCGCCCAGAAACTGGTTCTTGTTTTTTTGTGGCAAAAGACCTGTTTCGTCTATTTTTTTAATAAGTCCGTCAAGTACTGTAATTAGTTCTGAAGCCTTCATAGTACCACCTCTCACATATTATTAGTATAATTCCATCATTATATTTATAATACCTCAAATTAGAAATTTTGTCGACCTGTACCAATGCCACACTAAATATAAAACCCCACCTGTAAAGGTGGGGTTTTCATTCAATTTATTTTTTTGCCGCCTTCGCTGCCTCTCCTTTAAGAAGAGCGTTAAGGGACACAAATATAGCTACCAATATTACAGTCCATATTGTTATCATAAAACCTAGTGCTGCACCAGTCATATTACTGATCCCTCCCTCTCTATTATCCTACACGAATTGATACTTCATTTTCAGAGAGCTCTTTAGCGTACTTGGTCTTTATAGACTTGTACGACTGCATGAATCCAGCTGCAAGAACTACGAGTATTACAACTCTAGCTCCGTTTACCCAAGGCACAAGTATTGGAGAGTTCTCTACAAACGATGGAACCGCTCTGAAATATCCCGCCTTGATATAATCAAGCGTAGAGAATATAAGAAGTATCGCTATCGATATAGGTGTAAGGAATTTGTGGAAAACATTGAAGAACCAAGATGGTATCTGCCATATTCCACCTCTGTTTATCTCCTCAAGAGCCTTGTCTCCCATTAGGAACGCAACAACACATATCTCAACAAGACCAAGAACTATAAGAAGATATGATCCAACCCAGTTGTCAACTTCTGTAAGATAAGCAAGGTCTGCTGTTTTAGTAAGCACAGGCTCTAGTCCAACAGGAAGTCCAACAGCTATATAAGCGAAGAACATTATCACTGCACCTTTAACCCTTGTAATTCCAAGGTCTTCCTCAAGAAGTGCAACAAGGTAGTTGTACATTGCTATAGCCGATGTAAATCCAGCAAAGAACAGAAGCAAGAACCAAAGCGCACCTACAAACTGTCCTCCACCCATGGATCTGAATACATTTGGAAGCGCTATGAACGAAAGTCCAACACCTGCTCCAACTCCGTCAGGTCCCATGAATGCATAAGCTATAGGTATAACCGCCGTACCACCAAGTATTATCTCGGCGAATTCATTAAGCGATATTGTTGCAAATGAAGAAACTACAACGTCATCGTCTGGCTGAAGGTATGATGCGTAGTTACATATTATACCCATACCTATTGAAAGTGTGAAGAATATCTGTCCTGCAGCCGCTATAGCAGATTTCCAGCTCAATGCTGCAAAATCAGGATTCCAGATATAGCTAAGCCCCTTCATAGAAGACCAGTCAGGATTTACAGGGCTTCCTATAGTAAGCGCTCTAACCGCAAGCACTATACCAAACACATAAAGAATAGGCATCATTATTTTAGCCCATGTCTCTATACCCTTTTGTACACCTTTCATTACCGTATATCCAAGCATAGCAAGAGCTATTATCCAGAAAGTAAACACTAGTCCTGGAGTCTGGATATAGTTTACAAATACTTCTCCTGTACTCTTGGCAGCATCCATATAACCTCCGCTTACCGAAAGGTAACTGTATCCAAGAGTCCATCCTATTATCTGAAGATAATAAGAGTTAACTAGAAGAGTTACCGCAAAAGCCATCATTCCTGCAATTGCTCCAAGCATTGCAGCCGTTTTAGGCTTAACGCCCTCTCTAGCTTGAAGATAAACCATTGGTGCAAGTGTTCCGTGTCCATACTTTCCACCATAACGGCCAAGGTTCCATTCTACCAACATGATCGGTATACCTATTATGATAAGTGCGGCAAAATACGGGATCATGAAAGCGCCCCCACCGTTGCTGGCAGCCTGATATGGGAATCTCCAGAAGTTTCCTAGTCCTATAGCGTTACCTGCCATGGCAAATATAAGACCAATCTTGGAGCCCCATTGTTCTCTTGATTCACTCATTAAAAAATCCCCTCCTTAAAAGAATTTTTTCAGTTCATGTAGATTATACCCTGTTTCAGACGTTTTAACAAACTATTTTTACTTTTCTGAAACTTGTACGATTCTATTTTTACGCAAAAATTATTTCATTTATCTTGAATTTTCAATATTTTTAGAATTTTAAGTTTGTATTAAAAAAAATCAAAAAAATTTATTTTAAATTATTTTTGATTTTTTCGTTTAATTTCCAAAGCTTATTTCACATGCCGAAATACCGTTTTACAAACTGTTTATCTATACTGACCAATGCGCGGCTAACTACGAACCATTTTTTTAAATTCGAATCCAAAATTCAATTTTGTATTTCAAAAACAATTTTCATGCGATAATATTTTTCCACACTTGAAAAACGTCAGTCTAAGCGTTATTTTTCTAAATTGTCTGATTTGCGTTTATTTTCAATCAAATCCTATTTTTTAACATTCATACACTCTTTTTCAAACTCAAATCAGCATATTTTCGGTTTATTTATTAACAATTCCCTAAAGTACACTCGCGCTTCCCATATATACTACACCTTTCGACGTGTCCATGGTTATAGTATCTCCGTCTTTTATAAACTTCGTAGCATCTTTTGCACCCACTATCACCGGTTTGCCCATATGCAGAGCAACAAGAGCCGCATGGCTTGTAAGTCCGCCCTCTTCTATTATTACCGCCAGAGAGTCTTGGATATAGTCGTTGTATTCCGGATCAGTAGTCCTCGCCACCAGTATGCATCCTTTTTTAAAACAGTCGGACACTTCATTTCCCGGCGACACCACGCATGCCTTTCCTTCTATGGAGTATTTTCCTATCCCCACTCCTCTGGTTACTATCTCTGCAACTATGTGTACTTTCATTATGTTAGTTCCACCTACTCCTCCTACCGGAACTCCTGCGGTTATAACCACAAGGTCTCCCGGATTTATGTGTTTTTCATCAAGAGCACATGCTATTGCGTCTTCAACCAGCTTATCCGTCGATTCAAATTCTTTAGAAAGCACAGGTTCTACGCCCCACACCAAAGACAGCTTTCTGGTCACTTTTTCAGATGGCGTCACAGCTATTATCGGCGACACCGGCTTAAAGCGCGACACCATGCTCGCCGTAAGGCCTGACGCCGTTACAGTTATTATAGCGCTTGCCTTTAGGTCCCTCGCACTTGTACAGGTCGCATGGCTCACCGCATTTGTAACAGTAGTGTTTTCTTCCTTTTTGCCCTCTTCCTTTTCCATGAGAGCTATATAGTCTGGCGATGACTCTATTCTAAGAGCTATATTGCTCATAGTCGCCACCGCATCAACAGGATAAGCCCCTATGGCAGTTTCCCCCGAGAGCATTATCGCATCCGTCCCGTCAAATATGGCATTTGCAACATCTGCAACCTCAGCTCTTGTAGGCCTTGGGGTTCTAATCATTGAATCAAGCATCTGCGTAGCAGTTATTACAGGTTTTCCGAGCCTGTTACATTTTCTTATGAGTTCCTTTTGAACAAGCGGAACTTCTTCTGGCAAAATTTCGACCCCTAGATCTCCTCTTGCAACCATCAGACCGTCAGAAACCTGAAGTATTTCATCTGCATTTTCCACGCCTTCAGCATTTTCTATTTTTGAAATTACACTTATTCCATTTCCTCCATTTTCCTCAAGGACTCTTCTTATATCAAGCACATCTTCAGCCTTTCTTATGAATGATGCCGCAATAAAGTCTATTCCATTTTCAATACCAAATATTATATCTTCTTTATCTTTTTGGGTGACGGCTGGAAGGTTTATTTTCACCCCCGGTATATTTACCCCTTTTCTGTCCGAAACCTCCCCCCCATTTTGAACTGTGCATAAAAGTTCATATTGTGATTTTTCTTCGACTCTCAAAGATACAAGTCCATCATCTATAAGTATTGTGTCTCCTACGGACACATCTTTTGATATTTTCTTATAGCTGACACTGCAAGTGCTTTCGTCTCCCAGAATATCCTTTGTGGTAAGTGTGAATTTTTGTCCCTGGATAAGCAGTACTTTTCCACTTTTGAATTTGCCCACCCTGATCTCCGGTCCCTTTGTATCTAGCATTATGGCTACAGAAAGCTTCATTTCCTCTCTTACTTTTTTAATCATTTCCATTCTGATCCTATGCTCTTCATGGGTTCCATGCGAGAAATTAAGCCTGCATACATTGAGCCCCTTTAAAAACATAGTCTTTAAAGTATCGGCCTTTTCACTTGCAGGCCCGATCGTTGAAACTATTTTAGTCTTTTTTTTATGCGACATATTCTCCTCCTAAATCATATGCTTTTAAAGTATTGCTAATTCGAAAGAATATCCGCAAGTTCATAGAGCCTCTCGGGAAATTTTTTCTCCATTTCAAGCGCTTCATGTATATCCATGTCAAATATATTGTTATCCTTTATACCTAGTACTCTGGATGTTTTATTATCCATAATAAGCTGCACGGCTTTTGCACCCATTTTAGACGCAAGCACCCTGTCAAATCCAGTGGGCGATCCGCCTCTTTGTACATGTCCAAGCACTGTAGCCCTGCATTCCATTCTCGTTTTTTCACTCACCTTATCGGCAAGATCTTGGGCCTTTCCTACTCCTTCTGCCATTATTATAATGCTTTGCATTTTACCCCTGTTTTTACTTTCCAGAAGGTCCCTGCATATGTCATCTATGTTCCATTCTATTTCCGGAATTATAACCTTTTCAGCTCCTCCTGCGAGCCCCGAAAAAACAGCTATGTCGCCACAATTTCTGCCCATGACTTCTATTATGCTTACCCTTTCATGTGAAGATGATGTGTCCCTGAGCTTGCCTATAGCATCTAAAACAGTGTTTATGGCAGTGTCAAATCCTATTGTGTAGTCCGTATATGCAAGGTCATTGTCTATAGTTCCGGGAATTCCTATTGTAGATATTCCCATTTTACTCAGCTCCCTTGCGCCCCTGAATGTTCCGTCACCGCCTATTACTACAAGTCCGTCGATCCCGAAAATTTTCAAAACCGTAGCAGCCTGATTTCTGCCTTCTTCAGTCATGAACTCCTTGCTTCTTGCAGACCTGAGTATAGTTCCCCCCCTATGTATTATGTCGCATACAGAAAGGAGATTCATCTCCTCTAGGTCCCCCTCTATAAGACCCCTGTATCCCCTGTTAACTCCATAGACCTTGCATCCTTCATGCATCGCATACCTTGCCACTGCTCTTATTGCAGCATTCATGCCCGGAGCGTCCCCACCACTTGTCAATACAGCTATTGTCTTCATATTCTATGCATCCCTCCTGCATCATATTTACTCGCATACCCTACTGATTTATTTCATACATGTTAGTTAAATAAAAAACATTTTTAATCTCCGATTATATTTCGACTTCTGTTTTTTTGTTATATGCAAAACTATCCAAAAATATTTTTTATCAATCATTATTCAGAATCCGAAATACAGTATCCCAAATTCATTTGTAAAACTTGCGTTTTTGATTAATACAAGAATTTAAAGCTGAAAATGACAATCAAGATGCGACTGTCGTTTTCAGCTTTGTTTTAATGATTTACAATTCTTTTACCCTAATATTTTCTTTTCCTATCACTGTGCCTACTTCTTTTTTTAATTGCTCATTTATTTTAACTTTCAATCCCGATTTCGACTTGAACAGGCGCTTTTCCTTTTCTCCATATATGAACACCGGAGATGTGCCTTCAAAATTTCTTAGTATCTTGTCTATTTTACCTATGGTCTCTTTTTCATCTATGCTTTCGAGTTTAATGTAAAAACCTCTGCAGTCCATCTTTTTTACCGGCTCGAATTTTTGTGCTATTATCTTTATTCCCTCGTCTTCTTTTACTGTCAGTTGTCCCTCGACATATACAATAGCATCTTCATCTATGATGTCCATATACTTTTCATATACCCTCGGGAATATTATGACTTCAACCGTGGAGTACAGATCCTCCATCTGTGCAAATGCCATCATGCTGTTGTTTTTTGTAGTCTTAACGGTTTTGCCTGAAATCATTCCCCCGAGCCTTACGCTTTTGTTATCCATTTTGAGAGCTTTTTCGGGATCTTCCGAGGCTTCATTGATTTCCTCTGTTGTAATACTCGCATTAAGAGATATCTCTTTTGTGTATTCAGAAAGTGGATGGCCGCTCACATAAAGTCCCAGTACTTCTTTTTCCATGAAAAGCCTGTCCCTTTCGTTGAATTCCTCAACGTCAGGAAGAGCGTACTCATCGCCTCTTTTTTTGTTTACGTTGCTTTGTATCATGTCAAACAGGGACATCTGTCCTGAAAGGTTTTTCTTTCTGTCAGAAACTATACTGTCAAGTATCTTTTCATATCCTGCCATGAGTTGAGCCCTGTTTTTGTGAAGCCCCTCAAAAGCACCACACTTTACGAGCGACTCAATTACCCTTTTGTTGAGGTCCTTTGAATCTACCCGCTTGCAAAAGTTCACAAAATTTTTGAAGTCTCCTGACTTCCCCCTTTGTTTGACTATCGCATCTATTACCTTTTCTCCTACATTTTTGACAGCTGCAAGCCCGAATCTTATATTCCCATCTTCAACGGCAAACTTGCTGAAACTCTTATTTATATCAGGCTTTAGCACTTCTATTCCAATTTCACCGCAGTCCCTTATATATTGAACCACCTTGTCAGTATTCCCCATTATGCTTGTCATAAGAGCCGCCATGAATTCCACTGGATAATGAGCCTTTAGATATGCCGTTTGGTATGCAAGCACTCCATATGCCGCTGCATGTGATTTGTTGAATGCATATTTCGCAAAATCTATCATGTCATTATATATCTTGTTTGCAATATCCTCAGGCACTCCATTTCTTACGCAGCCTGCTATTTCTATATTTCCATCGTCGTCCGTTTTTCCATGTATGAAGTACTGCCTTTCCTTTTCCATGACGTCCATCTTCTTTTTACCCATGGCACGTCTCACTATGTCACTTCTTCCATACGAATATCCGGCAAGGTCCCTAACTGTCTGCATTACCTGTTCCTGGTATACAAGACATCCATATGTCACATTCAGTATCGGCTCCATTTGCTCGTGAAGATATTCAACCTCATTTGTATTGTTCTTGTTTCTTATATATGTTGGAATCGAATCCATAGGGCCCGGCCTGTAAAGTGAAATCCCGGCAACTATGTCCTCGAAATTGTCAGGCTTTAGCTCTTTCATGAACTGCCTCATTCCCTTGCCCTCAAGCTGGAAAACTCCCAGTGTATTCCCCGAGCTGAGCAGTTCGTATACCTTCCTGTCGTCGTAGTTGTCGTTCGTAAAATCTATTTCAATACCTGAAGTATTCTTTACGTTCTCTATGGCGTCTCTTATCACTGTAAGTGTTCTAAGGCCCAAAAAGTCCATCTTCAAAAGCCCAAGCTCTTCAAGAGTTGTCATAGGAAACTGGGTAGTTACAGACTGTTCATGCATGTAAAGAGGCACATAGCTGTCCACTGTATCTTTTGATATAACAACCCCCGCTGCATGTGTCGACGCATGCCTCGGAAGCCCTTCGAGCTCCCTTGAAGTATCCACTATGTTTTTTACTTCTTTCTCGCCTTCATACAGTTTGCGCAGCTCCGGATTGACCGAAAGCGCCTTGTCTATGTTCATTCCAATGGCAAAAGGTATTTGCTTCGCTATTTTGTCGACATCCGAATACGGGGTGTCCAGAACTCTTCCGACATCCCTTATGGCTGCTTTTGCGCCAAGAGTTCCAAATGTTATAATCTGGGCAACATGGTCATCTCCATATTTTTGCTTTACATAGTCTATTACTTCTTCGCGTCTTTCATAACAAAAATCTATATCTATATCGGGCATAGAAACCCTCTCAGGATTCAAAAACCTTTCAAATATAAGCCCGTATTTAAGTGGGTCTATATCCGTTATTTCAAGTACGTATGAAACCAGCGAACCTGCCGCCGATCCCCTTCCCGGTCCCACCATTATGTCTTTGCTCTTTGCAAATTTTATGAAGTCCCATACTATAAGGAAGTATTCAACATATCCCATTTCCTGTATTACATTTATCTCATATTCAAGTCTTTCCTCGTACTCTCTGTTTCCCTTTCCAATCCTGTTTTCAAGTCCATTTCTGCACAGCTCTACAAAATACTCAGCCTTGGAATATCCGTCTGGAACATCAAACTCCGGAAGGTGTATCTGGTTGAAATCGAATTCCAACTCACACATATTTGCTATTTTAACGCTGTTTTCGATGGCTCCCGGGAATTTTTTGAATTCAGCGGCCATTTCCTTTGGGGACTTGAGATAAAACTCATCTGTTGGAAATTTCATTCTATTTTCATCACTTACCGTTTTGCCTGTCTGTATGCAAAGAAGAATATCGTGATTTTGTGAATCCTCTTTTTTCACATAGTGAACGTCATTTGTCGCCACAAGTGGTATTCCTGTTTCCTTCGACATCCTCAAAAGTGACATATTTACATGTTTTTCTTCCTTTATGCCGTGGTCTTGTATCTCAAGATAAAAATTTCCCTGTCCGAATATGGAGTTTAGCTTTTCAGCAACCCTTTTAGCCTTGTAGTAGTTCCCTTTAAGTATAAGCTGCTGTATATCCCCAGCGAGACATGCGCTTGTGCATATAAGACCTTCGCTGTATTTCTCCAGTATTTCAAAATCTATTCGAGGTTTGTAGTAAAATCCTCTGGTATAGCCCATAGACACCAGTTTTATGAGATTTTTATATCCAGTCATATTTTTAGCCAACAGTATCAAGTGGCCTGGGAATCTGTCATAGTGGGGCTCCTTGTCGTCCATACCTCTTGAAGCACTATATACCTCACAGCCTATTATGGGCTTTATGCCCTCTTTAATAGCCTTCTTGTAAAAGTCTATAACTCCAAACATACACCCGTGATCAGTTATCGCCAAAGAACTCATTCCAAGCTCCTTAGCCCTTTCGATCAATTTGTCTATCCTTGAAAAGCCATCCAAAAGGCTGTATTGGGTGTGTACATGAAGATGGACAAATTCTGTATTTTCCTTCAAAAATTTTTCTCCTCTCGTTAGGGATATTATCCCTTAGCTGCAAAAACTCTTCTATCTATATATTAACTCATACTATAGAAGCATTCAAATAGTTATTTGCCACAATCCCAAATAGATACATATTCGGCAAATGAAAATAAGCCGCCTTTTTCCAAAGGCGGCTTATAAGTTTTAGTTTTATTATACTGCTATGTCTTCGCTGTCATCTATACCGTCAAGATTGTCATCCCAAAGGTATTTTTTAGTTTCTGAAACTATGACTCCACTTAGCATAATTAGTGATACAAGGTTCGGAAGTGCCATAAGACCGTTCATAAGGTCCGAAAGGTTCCAAACAAAATCAAGCGAGAATATAGCTCCGAAGAATGTCATTACAGCCCAAAGAATTCTGTAAGGCTTAACTATTCCATCTCCAAGAAGATACTGTATAGCCTTTTCTCCGTAGTATGACCATCCCAGTATTGTAGAGAAAACGAATGATATAAGACCTATTGTAAGAACCAGTGGTCCTATAACCGGTATTGCCGAGAATGCCTGCTTAGTAAGAAGACCTCCGTCAAGTCCTGACTGCCATGCTCCCGTGTTTGTAAGAACAAGTCCTGTTATCGCACAAACTACAACTGTATCCCAGAATGTCGCAGATCCTGAAACCAGCGCCTGTCTTACAGGATTTCTAGTTTGAGCTGCAGCTGCAACTATAGGTGCAGAACCAAGTCCCGACTCGTTCGAGAAAAGACCCCTTGATACACCAAACCTCAAGGCCATTATCATGGTGGATCCTACGAATCCTCCTGCTGCCGCCTGTCCCGTGAATGCAGATTTAAGTATAAGTGCTATTGAAGCTGGTATTGTCTGATATCCCATAGCAAGTATTATAAGACATCCTACAACATAAAACAGTGCCATGAATGGAACTAGTACGTTACATACCTTTGCTATGTTTTCAACTCCGCCAAGTATAACCGATGCAACAAGTACTGCTGAAACCGCACCCGTTATCCAAACTGGAACACCGAAAGTGTCTTTAACCATAGATGCCATTGAGTTCGCCTGAACCATGTTCCCTATACCAAATGCCGCTATTGCCGTAAACAGTGCAAAGCATACTGCAAGCCATTTTTTGCCCATTCCGTGCTCTATAACGTACATCGGCCCACCTGCCATTGTACCATCTTTAGTTTTAACTCTGTACTTAACCGCAAGAAGTCCCTCTGCGTATTTTGTAGATATACCAAGAACTCCTGTAATCCAAGTCCAAAACACAGCTCCAGGTCCCCCTATTGATATCGCCGTTGCAACCCCAACTATGTTACCTGTACCTATTGTAGCCGCAAGCGATGTTGCAAGTGCTGCAAATTGTGAAACGTCTCCTGAAGAAAAATCCTCATCCTTAGTAACTGAAATCTTTATAGCCGTTCCTATATATCTCTGTATGAATCTCAGTCTGAATGTTAAAAATAAATGGGTTCCAAGTAGCAGTATAAGTAACGGCCAACCCCATAAAAAACCACTGATCTGTCCAATAACGCTGTTCAATGCTTCCAAAATAATCCCTCCAGTTTAGTATTTTATAATTCCAAACCCAGCAACTCAATATGTATGTGTCGTTATTTTTTTGGCAGCGAAATTAATTAATTTTGCATGATTTCTAAATTTTATTCATTTTTCTGAATTTTCAGAAAAATGATTTTTTCTGCCAAGTATTACATAAAGCACATATCTATTTGTTACTTTGCCAAAACCCAGTGAAATGAATACTTTCATCCCCTGTAGTTCATTATTATAACAGGAAAACGCTTTTTTTTCAACCGAAAACTTCATAAATCTTCTGAAAACTTCAGTGCATGCTTTATTTTAGTTAATTTTTGAATAATATTGAAAATTTAGAGATGTGAAAATTGGTGTAATTTTATGCAAATTTAGTTATTTTTTTAACCACACTGTTTTTTTCCTCTATTCCCTTTGTTTTTAACAGCTTCAGACATTCACTTCTTTTGATAAAGCCTATTTTTATTCCACTTTCCCACTATGTTCGTCATTTTTATTCACATATTTCTCGATGTTTTTTTACATATTTATCCATGTATTGCATTCCTTAATTTTTTTCAAATTTTCTCAAAAAAATAAACAATCCTATTATTTTCAGGACTGTTTATTTTCCAAATCTTATAAGCTCAATTTCCATATTGGATCTCGATATTGTAAAGAACATTCCGACTTGCTGTATATTTACAGAAGCAGCCCATTGAATGTTTGCGCAAATCTTTCCCGGCTATCATGCAAAATGATATGCATTCTGAAAATAAACCATTCGCCAGATTCATATATGGCAAGCCTACCGTATATAGCTTTTTACATCTCCATTAAGATATTTTTGTACATTAAAAGAGGCCCCCTACAGGGCCTCTTTGCACAATCTGTATTAATTTATAGCTGTATCGCTTCTGTTTCATCTACATCATCCATGTTGTCATCCCATAGGTATTTCTTTGTTTCAGATACAAGTACACCACTTAGAGCTACCAGTGATATAAGGTTCGGAAGAGCCATAAGACCGTTCATAAGGTCTGAAAGGTTCCAAACAAGGTCTAGTGAGAATATAGATCCAAGGAATACGAATAGTACCCAAAGTGATCTGTAGCCCTTTATAACTCCGTCTCCAAGAAGATACTGTACAGATTTTTCTCCGTAGTATGACCATCCAAGTATTGTAGAGAAAACAAATGACACAAGTCCTATTGTAAGAACAAGAGGTCCTATAACCGGTATTGATTCAAATGCCTGCTTTGTTACAAGTCCACCGTTAAGGCCTGACTGCCATGCTCCTGTGTTTGTAAGAACAAGTCCTGTTATTGCACATATTATAACTGTATCCCAGAATGTAGCCGATCCTGAAACCAGAGCCTGTCTTACAGGGTTTCTAGTTTGAGCTGCCGCTGCAACTATAGGTGCAGAACCAAGACCCGATTCGTTAGAGAACAGTCCCCTTGCAACCCCGAATCTCAAGGCCATCATCATTGTGGATCCTACGAATCCACCCATTGCTGCCTGTCCTGTGAATGCAGATTTGAATATAAGTGCTATTGAAGCTGGTATTGTCTGATATCCCATTGCAAGTATTATAAGGCATCCTATAACATAGAATAGTGCCATGAATGGAACTAGTACGTTACAAACTTTCGCTATACTCTGAACTCCTCCGAATATAACAGCTGCAACAAGTAATGCCGAAATTATACCAGTTATCCATGTAGGAACTCCAAAAGTATCGTTAACCATCGCTGCCATCGAGTTCGCTTGAACCATGTTTCCTATACCAAATGCTGCTATTGATGTAAATAGAGCAAACATTACAGCAAGCCATTTCTTGCCCATTCCGTGCTCTATAACGTACATCGGTCCACCTGCCATTGTACCATCTTTAGTCTTAACCCTGTACTTAACTGCAAGAAGTCCCTCTGCGTATTTTGTAGATATACCGAATACCCCTGTAAGCCATGTCCAAAGAACTGCTCCAGGTCCTCCGATAGATATAGCAGTTGCAACGCCGACTATGTTACCTGTACCTATTGTAGCCGCAAGAGCTGTTGCAAGTGCCGCAAACTGCGAAACGTCTCCTGATGACATTTCGTCTTTAGTTACCGAAAGCTTTATTGCCTTTCCAATGTACCTTTGAATAAACCTAAGTCTGAATGTTAAGAAGATATGAGTTCCAAGAAGACAGATTATGAGCGGCCAACCCCATAAAAAACCACTAATTTGACCAATTATCGCGTTTAAATTTTCCAAAATAATTCCCCCTTTGTTAAAATAAATTTATTTAAACAACCGCACTTCAATAAAAATATTATTCGATAAGTTCATTTACGAATGCAGCTGTTTAGAAACATAAATGACGTAAAATTCAAAACATTCTGAAAAGTTTTATTCAGGAAATCCTTTTCACATAATTATTATACCAAGTTTCATTCGGTTTTACAATTCAAAAGTTTCAAAAAAACTCAAATGTTCTGAATTTTTAATTCATTTTGAATCTTTTTGAAGTCATTCAGTATTTGGACCCTTTTTAAAACTTCCTGAAGCTAACTTCTCAAGTAATATTTACCCACCACACATCTATTCTAACAACATTTTCAAATATTTTTTTCAAAATAAATACATTTTTTATATTTGATTTACTTTACAATTAAAAAAATCCTCTTTTATAGAGGATTTTACATATCTAAGAACCTTTCATTTATAAGCCTTTCAATTGCTTCTATGGCTTGATTTTCATCCGGCCCGTCAGCTATTATTTTTATATTCTCTCCCTGCCCTATTCCCAGCGACATCACACCCATTATGGATTTTCCATCAACCCGCTTGTTTCCCTTTTGTATATATATATCCGAAAGAAATTTATTGGTGCACTGCACAAAAAGCGCCGCAGGCCTTGCATGTAAACCGACTTCATTATTTATGACATATTCTCTTTCCAGCAATCTCTTCCCCTCCCTCTCCTCTTAACCTTTCCGCTATTTTGTCTATTTTTCTCAGTCTGTGATTGACTCCCGACTTTCCTATGGGTACAGAAAGTGTTTGGCCAAGCTCCTTAAGGCTCATGTTCTGGTTTTTAAGCCTTAACACTGCTATTTCCTTAAGATTTTGGGGCAGATAGTCTATTCCCGCCTTTTTTATTATGAATTTTATGTTTTCAATCTGTCTTATCGAAGCGTTTATTGTCTTGCCTAAATTTGCAGTTTCGCAATTGACTATCCTATTTACGTCATTTCTCATTTGCTTTACTATTCTGGTGTTTTCAAGGCTCAAAAGAGCTTTGTGCGCGCCCATTATGTTTAATATATCGGAAATATTCTCGCTTTCCTTTATATAAACCACATAATTGTTTTTTCTCATTACTATTTTCGAGTTGAGTCCATATGAATTTATTAGCTGTACAAAATCTTCAGCAAATCTCATGTTGTTGTTTACAAATTCCATATGGTATGTCTTTTCAGGATCGGATATTGAACCCGAACCCAAGAACGCCCCTCTTATATATGCCCTTTTAGCACTTTCTTCCTCAAGAATTTCAAACGGCAACCTGTCCGATATATAAAAACTGTCTTCATCTCGCTTGAGGATCTTTACATTTTCAAGTATTTCATTTGCACCCATTGCATGAGTTATAGTCATAACATAGTTATTGTTCTTTTTCAAATTGTTGCTCTTTTGTACCGTAATAACCGTATTGATACCAAAGTTGTTTTTTAATATTTTAAACGTCTTTCTAGCTATTGCCGCATTTTCCGTAGTGATCTTGAAATTCAACTTCTTAAATCCGGCAAGTTGTATTGTACCACTCATTCTTATGAGCGCCGCCAGTTCCGAAAGCACCTCTTCACTGCTTTGCGGAAATATCCTAGCTAATTCATTTTTTGTCTGGGTAGAAAACGACATATCCATCACCTTTATACAATTTATCAAATATTTTACTTTATATCTCCCTTTTTAAATTCCTCAAGGGCCACTTTTATTATTTCCTTTTCATCATCATACTTAGCCATTTCCAGCACTCTATCCATATGGACAAACCTGGCGTCTATAAATCCTTCTTCTTTTTGCGGAAGAGTATTCATGTTCTTTGCTCTCATCAAGTACCAGTAAACAGTCTTGTGCACTATTTTTGTATCATCCCAATTTTTTTTGAATGTATAGTGTATTTCACCGAGATATTTTATTATCTCAGCTTTTACCCCTGCTTCTTCTTTTACTTCTCTAAGAGCCGCATCATTTTTTTCTTCCCCGTATTCTATTTTCCCTTTTGGAAGTACCCAGTCGCCATTATACTTTTTCAAAAGCAATATGGCGTTCCCAAATACCACCACTCCTCCTGAGCTGCATTCCTTTTTCACGTCTTCTTTCACTCCTTGGAATAGTCCTTTCAATTTAAGCTTTCCTTGGATAATCTGCAATTCCTGTTATTTTTCTTGCGAGTTTACAGGCGTCATGCCTTATATACCCATTTTTGATTTCTACAAAATCATCTAGTATTACCCCTATGCCTTTTCGCTTAAGCTCTTCTATCTGTTTTATATCTATTTTAACCTGTATAGCACCATCGTTTCCATACTGATTTAAAATATTTTGAGGTATTTGACCATCATTCACTATAATATTGTCGAAAATAATTTTTCCAGAATGCTTTTCCAAAGCCTCCACATGGTCTATAACGTCAAATCCATCAGTTTCTCCCGGCTGGGTCATTATATTGCAAACATAAACCTTCAGGGCATCTGACCTTTCTATGGCCTCTTTCACTCCCCCTATCAGCATATTTGGTATAATGCTTGTGTATAAGCTTCCAGGTCCTATAACTATAATATCCGCTTTTTCTATAGCTTTCAATACTTCTTCTAGTGGAGCTGCACCTGGGGGCTCCAAAACGATTCTTTCTACGGCACTTTTTCGCTTTATACTCTCAACCGGTATAGCCGATTCACCACATACCCTGTCTCCATTTTGAAGAATTGCACATATGTCTATATGGCTGCATGATACTGGCAGCACCCTTCCCTTGACCGCAAGTATTTGAGATATTTGGGATATGGCTTTTTCAAAACTTCCATATACATCGTTCATGGCTGCTATGAAAAGGTTTCCAAAACTCTGGCCCTTAAGTTCCCCTTCCTTGAACCTGTACTGCATTACTTTTTCCATGTCTGGCTCTATGTCCGCAAGGGCTATTATGCAGTTTCTTATATCTCCCGGAGGCAGCATGTGCATATCCCTTCTTAATTTTCCAGACCCTCCGCCGTCATCAGTAACAGCAACTACAGCCGTTATGTCATTCGAAAAGTTTTTAAGGCCTCTGAGAAATATCGACTGTCCCGTACCGCCACCTATGACAAGCACTTTCACATCCTTTAATGGCTGCATACGACTCCTCCTATTTAAGTTTTGAATCCCTGTGTTTTTTTATAGTCCTGTAACCCTTGTCCTTCAGATAATCATATACTTTGTTTGCAAATGTAACCGACCTGTGTCTTCCTCCTGTGCATCCTATCGCTATAACCAGATGGTTTTTGCCCTCTTTCATATAGTTTGGAACCAGAAAGTCAAGAAACCCCTTGAGCCTTGTCTCAAACTCAATGCTCGTATTTGAATTCATGACATAATCCTGCACATCCTTGTCATCTCCGGTCTTTTCCTTTAGAGATTCTATATAGTACGGATTCGGAAGGAATCTCACGTCAAATACAAGGTCTGCGTCAAGGGGTATTCCATGCTTGAAACCAAAAGAGGTCACCGATATTACAAGGTTCGGTATCTCAGCCTCTCCAAAGTATATGTCTCTTATCTCGCTTCTGAGTTCATTAGGCTTCATATTCGTAGTATCTATTATTACCTTAGACCTGACCTTGAGATCCTTGAGCATTTCTCTTTCTCTTTTTATTCCTTCAAGTATGTTTGTATCAAATGCAAGCGGATGGTTTCTCCTCGTCATCTTGTACCTCTTAAGAAGAATCTCATCGCCGCAGTCCAAAAATAGTATCTCATAGTCATATCCCATGGTTTTAAGCTGGTCTATACTTTCGTAAAAGTCGTCAAAAAACTGCCTTCCCCTTATGTCTATTCCAAATACTATTTTATCCATGTCAGTTTTCGAATCTATGCAAAGCTGCGCAAATTTCACAAGAAGTGCAGGTGGTATATTGTCTACACAATAAAACCCGCTGTCTTCAAGACCATTCATGGCTTCACTTTTTCCTGCTCCTGAAAGTCCCGTTATTATTATAAACTTCAAGTCATTCATCTCCTTGCATTTATTATTTGCTCTGCCTGCAGACCTGCTCTTTGGGCCCTTATTAGCGCGTCATTAAAATTCCCTACATTTTCTGGGCTGTGAGCATCTGAACCTATTGCAAACTTAACGCCAGTCTCCTTGACAATCATTATTTCCTCATACGTGAGATGTCCGTGGCTTGAGTTTATCTCTAGAGCCGTATTTGTAGCCGCGGCCGACTTTGCCACCATTTCAAAGTCTATCGGTCCCTTAGCCCCTGGATGGGTTATTATGAATATATCGTTTTTTTTCATGGCATTTATTACGGCTCTAGTATTATACTCCATTGCCAGAGAGTGAAGAGGCTTTATATAGTTGCACATATGATTCAAACTCCCCTTAAATATCTTTGTCGGCGTGGAACCAAAATGATAACCCGCCATAACATAATCCACAGTGGAAATTATCTTTTCATCTACATCTATATTACCATCGTCATCAAGTATGTTTGCCTCAACTCCGAGAAGTATTTCTATCTCATTATATTTTTCATTGAGAATATCTATTTCTGTTCTCATCTTTTCAAAATCCCTGTACTTGACTCCAAAACCCATATGCTTATACCCATGATCTGATATACCTATTTTAGAAAGCCCTCTTTTTATTGCGGCCTTCACATTATCCTCTATGCTCCCCTTCCCATGGCTGTATACTGTATGGGTGTGGTAGTCTGCAAATATATTCAGCCTCTCCAATCGCTATTCCTCTCCTATTATTCTGACTTCTTCCTCTAGAAGCACGCCAAAATGATCATAAACCCTGTCTTTTACAGTCCCTATAAGACTTAGTATCTCCCTGGCGCTCGCACCGCCTTCATTGACTATGAATCCGGAGTGTTTTTCCGATACCTTGGCCCCGCCTATCGAGAAGCCCTTGAGGTTTGCATCCTGTATAAGCTTTCCTGCAAAATATCCTGTCGGCCTTTTAAATGTACTCCCGGCGCTAGGAAGATTAAGCGGTTGCTTTGACGTTCTTCTTTGGGTGTAGTCGTCTATTACGGACTTAATTTCCTCTTTAGCTCCGCGTTCGAATTCCATTATGACATTTGTCACTATTACATCATTTTTCTGGACTATACTACTTCTGTATCCGAAATCCATTTCATCTGCTCTGTATTCAATTTCATTTCCCTGCATATCCAGCGCACGTACGCCTTTTACAACATCTTTCATTTCCCCGCCGTATGCTCCTGCGTTCATGGCAACCGCCCCGCCAAGCGTTCCAGGTATTCCTGATGCAAATTCAAAACCGCACAGCGAATGTTCTAAAATAACATTGGAGAGCTTTGAAAGCAGTATTCCAGCCCCTGCTTCAACCCTGTTCCCATTTATTTCAACTCTTTCAAACCCCTTTGAGATCTTAAGTACCACACCTCTTATGCCCTTGTCCCTTACAAGAATGTTTGAACCATTGCCCATAAAGTAAGGCTTTATTCCCTGTTTGTCCAAAAACTGCAAGACACCTTTAAGGCTATCTTTATCCTTTATGCTCACAAGTGCATCTGCCGGTCCTCCGACCTTAAAACTTGTATGCCTTTTCATAGGCTCTTTTTCAAATACATTTTCCGCTCCGGCAATTTCCCTTAACCCGTTTATAGTATAAGTTTCAATCATAAATGCCCTCCATAACAAACCCAAAACTCCATGCAGCTATACAAAGCCCTCAGCATCCGCTTCTTTAAAATCAAAAGATAGCCAAGTGCGGCTATCTTCAAGGCTTTGAATTTGACTATTCAATTGCAATTCTTTTCAATAGTAATTATACCTTAATTGGGCAAAAACATCGAGCATTCGAAAAGCATATTCATATATTCCCGTCTGTAAGTCAGTCCGCGACTTTTTGTTAAATTATACCACAAATTTCGCTATGATATTTCAATTTCACATTTCTTTTTTCAATAATTTTATAGACGAGCCCTTTTCCACTCTGCCTCCGCTTACCACTTTTGCAAATGCGCATTTTACAGCCATTGGACATTCTCTCAAATGTTTTTTCAGCGGGCATTTTTCATGACACCTTTTGCCCCTTCTGGTTACTTCTATGCAGGCACTTCCAATCTCCATGCGGTCTCCTATTTGAAGGTTTCCATATTCAATGCCCCATGTATTTATATTTTCAATAAATTTTTCAGTACAAAAGCCATACGTCCCATACTTTTCATATACGCTGCTTCTAAAAGAATCACTCTCCCCTTCAAAGAGAGCCACCTGGAAATTCGCGTCAGACCCGTGAACATCTTCCCCTACTCCACGTTCCACATCAAGAGTTATGAACTGCACATCCGTGAATCTTTTTTTATCCATTCCCGAAAAATTGAGTCTTTTCACAAATGCGCTTTTCATCATGCATTTTCCCCATGCCTTACAAATTCTCCTGACTTGCCCCCGCTCTTTCTTACAAGCATTATTTCTCCTATGACCATTTCCCTGTCTACAGCCTTGCACATGTCGTATATCGTAAGCGCAGCTATTGACACAGCTGTCATAGCCTCCATTTCTATCCCAGTCTTTCCACAAGTCCTTGCAGTAGCACGTATTTTTATTTCATTTTCAAGTATTTCAAATTCCATGTCCACTCCGCTTATGAATATGTTGTGGCACATCGGTATAAGTTCTGATGTCCTTTTAGCTCCCATTATGCCGCCTATCTGGGCAACTGAAATAACATCGCCTTTTTTCATTCCGCCGCTTCTTATCATGTCAGCCGTTTCCTTTTTCATACGGACACTGCCCGTTGCCACGGCCAGTCTGTCCGTGTCCTTTTTCTCTCCTACATCTACCATCTTTGCTCTTCCGCTGCTGTTGAAATGAGTAAATTCCATACTTTATCCCCCTATTTGCACCATATTTCTCTTTATTATGTCTCCATCTTCCAGATGATGTGATTTTGGCTTTTTTGAAAGTTCTTGAATCAGCAATTCCTTTATGTCTTCTCCCCGCCTGAAAGGGCTTATTATGTCTATTTCATAATCCGAGTGAAGGCAGAGCTTTAATTTGCCGTCACTTGTAAGCCTTATCCTGTTGCAGTTTTCGCAGAACTTGCATGAAATCGGGTTTATAAGGCCAACTTTGCCCTTTGCGCCTTCAAGCCTGTAGTACTCCGCAGGCGACGACTTGTCACAAGAGCTGCTTTTTTTAAGGCCCGGAACTTTTTCCAAGACGGTCTTGTTCGATATGAAGTTCCCGCTGGCCCATCCCGCCGCCTGTCCTATTGGCATGAGTTCTATGAACCTGACGTCAATTTCCTCATCCTTTGTCACGTTGACAAAGTCCTCTATTTCATCAGCATTGAAATCGCCTATCAAGACCGTGTTTATCTTTATGGGCGAAAGTCCAGCATTTTTGGCCTTTTCTATCCCGTCCAAAACCCTTGAAAGGTCTCCGCCCCTTGTAATCTGGCTGTATTTCTCCTTATCCATAGTGTCAAGGCTTATGTTTACCCTCTTAAGCCCTGCATCCTTGAGTTTTTTTGCATATTTCCCAAGCAGCATGCCATTTGTAGTCATGGCTATGTCTTTTACATTTGCATTTTGGGATATCTCTCTTATGAGTCTTATTACGCCTTTTTTTACAAGGGGTTCTCCGCCGGTTATTCTGATCTTGTCTATTCCCATGTCTGCAAGTATGTTTGAAATCCGGGACATTTCCTCAATGCTCATTACATCCTCATGGGAAAGCTTTGACACACCTGCTTCTGGCATGCAGTATTTGCACCTCAAATTGCAAAGATCCGTAACTGAAATCCTAAGATAGTTGATCCTCCTGCCGTATCCGTCCGTTAAAATTTTTTTACTCCCCAATCTCCTCACCAACCCTTATTATGGTTCCCGCCTCTTCTATCTTGTATCCGCCAAGCTTATCAAGCCTTATCTCGAATTCTTCAGACTGCAGTATATTCATGAATTCTTGCACCCTTTTGTCTTCTATGCTCTCTTGGTCTGCCAGAAAATCATAGTTTTCATATCCTATCGGTATGAATTCGAGTCCGAGCGCATGCGCCGCAGAATATATTCCTATTCCAACATCCGCAGAGCCTGATTTGACAGCTATTGCAACTGCCATATGGGTTGTCATCTCCCTTGTATATCCCGATATGGCATCCGGGCTTATTCTCTCTTTATTCAGATTGTAATCTAAAAGCACCCTTGTGCCGGCTCCTCTTTGCCTGTTTACAAACACTATGTCATCTCTTGAAAGGTCGTCAAAGTTTTTTATTCCCTTTGGATTTCCATTTTTGACCATGAATCCCTGAAGTCTTTTGACTCCTCTTATCAGTACTTTGCCGCCCTGAGGGAAAAACCTCTTTACGTATGACTTGTTGTAATCTCCTGTTTTCTCGTCAAGAAGGTGTATGGGCGCTATATGGCACTCTCCCCTTCTCATTGCCATAATGCCGCCCATGCTGCCGACATGGCCCGACGAAAGACTCATCATATCTGAAATCTCATCCATTATGACATCATGGCTTCCTATTGAGACTAGAGTGTTTTTGATTTCTGAAATCGGCTTTAAAATCTTCACCCTTACATTCTCGCCAGCCTCAACACCTTCGCTGTTTCTTTGTATTTCAAGCATTCCATCTGCCTTTACAAGGCTCATTGTAACTCCTGCACCTCTTGTAAGGGGCGTTGCTATAAATCTTTTTCCCACATATCCAAGATTCACCCTAACAATTTCCTTGTGTTTGAGTGATGATGGTATCCGCTTTGAGACATTCGCATCTATGAATTCAAATTCAGTCTCTTTGCTTCCACTCATCCAGTGTATTAGCGGGCTTACAAACCTTTCAAAGGCTATGAATGCCGACACTGGATATCCAGGAAGGCCTATAACAGGTTTTCCCCCTATTATTCCAAGTATTGTCGGCTTTCCTGGCTTTAATGCAACCCCGTGTATGACAACTTCTCCAAGCTCTTCTATTATGGCCGCAGTGTAATCTTTTGTTCCCGCAGACGATCCTGCGTTTATTATGAGCATGTCGTTTTCTCTTACGCCCTGCTCGATTTTGTGTCTGAGGGTCTCGTATTCATCGCTGCACGGCGGATATCTCCTTGCCTGTGCTCCCATTTCATTAGCCCTGCCCTGGAATATGCTCGAATTCGACTCTATAATCCTTCCCTCTTCAAGCTTCGAAAAATCCTCTATAAGCTCGGATCCCGTGGGTATTATCCCTATGCAAGGCTTCCTATATACACTTACAGTTCCTATTCCACCAGAAAGCATCGCACCTATATCCACAGGCCTTATTTTGTGCCTTGACGGGATTATCATCTCTCCCTTTACTATATCCTCTCCTATAGGCCTTACATGCTGCCAAGGATGAGACGGCGCTATTATTGTCACACGCCCCTGACTCTCATTCACCACGTCCTCAATCATTATCACGCTGTCATATGGCTCTTTTATAGGGTTCCCCGTGTTCACATACTCAAAATCCACGCCTTCTTTGAGATCTTTCGGACTCGTATCGGCTGCCCCTTTCGTGTTCTTTGACACAACCGCTACCCCATCCATAGCGGATGCATTATAGCATGGTGAAGACTCCCTTGCATAAACCGGCTCCCAAGTTATCATTCCAAGAGCGTCATATGTGCTTATCTTCTGCGAATGTGCGTTTATATGAGGCTTTAGCTTTTCCATGTACATCTGCATTGCTTTTGAGTCGTCCACATTTGATATATATATGTTTCTTTTCATACGGCATCCCCCAGTCTCTATACCCTGTATACTCTTACTGCTTCTCCTTTTTCTACCCCTTCGGTGTTTTCATCCATAATTATGTATCCACCGGATCTTGACAGAAGACTTATCATTCCTGATTTCCCGAATTGAGGCTCGGCATTTATCCCGCTGTCAGTTTCGCATATCCTAACCATCTGGTAAGTCCTTTTACCCGGAGACGAATGCACATTGGCACTCATTTTGGCCTGGACAAATTCCCGGCTTCTAACCTCGCCTGTTTTGCGAATTGTAAATTCCTCCACTATTGACTTGAATACAAATATCGACGATACCGGATGTCCGGGAAGCCCAATCACAGCTTTTCCGTCAGCCCTTCCTATGATTGTCGGCTTGCCTGGCTTTATGGATATCCCGTGTATGAAAACGCCTTCTCCTCCAAACGAATTTATTACATCGCTTGTGAAATCACGGCTTCCGACAGAGCTCCCTCCAGACATGAGTATTATGTCTGATTTATCTATCCCATTCAAAACCGCTTCCCTTAAAAGCTCGAAATCGTCCCCCACTATCGACCGGCCCCTTACCTCTCCCCCTATCTTTTTAATAAGGGCTTCAAGAGCATATCCGTTTATATCCCTGACCTTTCCGCATTCCATATCTTCGTCGAGATCTATCACCTCGTCCCCTGTGGATATTATGTGAAATCCTGGTTTTTTAATGACATTCACACTGCCTATTCCAAGCGCGGCAAGCACTCCTATGTGCGAAGGCTCTATTCTTGTCCCCTTTTTTAATATGGCCTCGCCAAGCTTTATGTCATCTCCCCTTCTCATCACATTTTCAAGGTTCGATGTCGGCCTGTGAATTGCTATTGTTTTTTCGTCAAGCTTTTCCACGTATTCAATCATAACCACGCAGTCTGCGCCTTTGGGAAGCATTCCTCCTGTTGGAACATAAACAGCCTCGCCGCTTCCAACTGTCTGATCTGCAATTTTTCCCATATGAACGCTGCCCTTCATATCTAAAAACGAAGGTATGGATTCGCTCGCCCCGTGGCTGTCCTCGCTCCTTATGGCATAACCGTCGACAGTCGACCTATCAAACCCTGGAACGTCTTCAGCCGACATTATATCCTGTGATAGTATCCTTCCAAGCAATTCGCTTATACGGCACATCTCCGATTCAATATTCATGTCCTCAAACTTTTTATCCATCATATCAAGCGCCTCTTCTATAGACACAACCTTAAAAAAATCCATTGAAATCACCAACTTTTCCATTTTGAATAAATACCAAGTCATCACAAATTCTTTCAGCCTGTTCTTTACTGTGGGTTATTACAATTACAGTAGCACCCGTTTCCCTGTTATAGTCGACTATGGCTTTTTCCATAACCTTCACAAATTCCGGATCTATGCTCGCTGTCGGTTCGTCGAGAAGCAGCAGCGAAGGCTTAAATACGAGAGCTCTTGCAAGCGCCACTTTCTGAGTTTCTCCCCCCGAGAGCTTATGGGCCTTTTTCTCCATCAAATCCTCTATCTCGAGGCTTTTCAAAGCCCCGTCCACTCTGCTTTTTATGTCGACTCTGTCAAAACCTCTGATTTTCAAGGGATATGATATATTTTCGTAAACACTTCTTTTAAAAAGGCCCCCTTTTTGAAATACAAGGGTCACATTTCTTCTGGCCTGCTCTATACTCTTTTCCCCATAGAGTACACTTCCTTCGTACTTATCGTCCAGGCCCGCAATTATGTTTAAAAGAGTAGTCTTTCCGGCCCCGTTTGGTCCCATTATACCGCTTATTCTTCCCGATTTGAATGTAAACTTGTCTATATCCAGTATTTGATCTTGCCCATAAAACTTTTTGATTTTACTTATGCTTACATTCATGTCTATTCCTCCTGATAGGCGTACGTTATGGCGTTTATGGCAAATGATATTATAAGAAGCACTATTCCAAGAGCTATGGCCATTGGATAATCCCCCATTGAGTTGAGCATAGCTATTGATGTTGTTATAACCCTCGTATGGCCCTTTATGTTGCCGCCCACTATCATTACCGCCCCGACTTCCGATATCGCTCTTGAAAATGTTGTTACAACATTTATGAAAATATCCATTTTAAGCTCCCTTATCACAAGTACCACCGTCTGCAGCCTGTTAGCTCCAAGGGTTTTACCCACTTTTGCTATCTCATTCCCCCTGTTTTTTGAAAGCGAATATGTAAGCCCCATGCAAAGAGGTGCTATGAGTATCGACTGAGCCATTATCATGGCCGCAGGCGTATACAGCAGCTGAAACTGTCCAAAAGGACCCTTCCTGGAGAGTGTTATAGCAACAACAAGCCCCACTATGACAGATGGTACGCTCATTAAGGCATAAAGAGTTCTTGAAAAGAGCCCTTTCATCCGAAAGCTTGTTATACCCGCCATAACCCCTGCCGGCACCGCTACTGCAGATGCTATTACAGTTGCAGTTGTCGATACAAAAACTGAAAGCATTATTATTTCATACACCTGTGGGTCAAATGAAATCAAGAGTTCAAGGGCCTTTTTTATCCCGTCTATTATATAGTCCATTTATTTCTCCCGATATATTTTATTTGTATATATAAAACTAAAGGCGAAAATATACAAGTATCACTTTAATATTTTCGCCCGGGTCTAATAATTCAATTATATATCAATTTCTTTTAAAACAAAATAACAGCAGTACCGGTTATTTTGTTATTTCGAAGCATTTGGTGTGAAAAGAGGCGCTCCGAATCTGTCAACTCCGTATTCGCCTATCATTTTTTGTGCCTTTTCAGAAAGCAGCCAGTCCACGAAAGCCTGTGCGCCTTCTGCATTTATGTTTTCTGTCTTTTCAGGATTTACAGGTATTACCCCATACTGATTGAACATCTTTTCATCCTTTTCTACAGCTATTTCAAGGCTTAGGTTCTCCTTAAGATTAAGGTATGTCGCCCTGTCTGTAAGAGTGTAAGCCTGCATTTCATCTGCCATTTTAAGAACATCAGCCATTCCGCTTCCAGCCTCAACATAGTAGTCGCCTTCCGGTGTTATCCCTGCATCGCTCCAAAGCGCAAGCTCTTTTTTGTTTGTTCCCGAATTGTCTCCTCTTGATACGAACTTCACCTTATCGGCATTTATTTTTTCAAATGCGGCAACTATATCGCTTGGAGCAGCTTCCTTAAGCCCTGCAGGATCGTCTTTCGGTCCCACAAGCACAAAATCATTGTACATTACATCATGTCTTTCAAGACCGTCTCCCGCCTCTACAAAAGCCTCTTCTGAAGCCTTTGCATGAACAAGAAGCACGTCAGCCTCTCCGTTTTTGCCCATTTCAAGAGCCTTTCCAGTTCCCACTGCAACCATTTTCACTTCTATTCCCGTGTCCTTTGTAAACTCAGGAAGTATGTAGTCCAAAAGCCCGCTGTCCCTTGTACTTGTAGTAGTTGAAAGTATTATACTTCCGTTTTGAACCTGTTCTGACGCCTGATTCTCTTGCTCAGACTCGGCCTTTTCCCCCGTGCATCCTGCAAACAGCCCTATAGAAAGAACTACTGCCATTAAAACAGATAATAATTTTTTCATTTTATTTCCCCCTTGTATATATTTTTTATTTCAAGCAAAAAAAGACAATCCAAAAAGGATTGTCTCAAGCCCAAAATCAGGTTAAAATTTTCCTTTCCAAATGCGGGAGGCTAGAGGATTTCTCCTTCAACCCATAGGCTAATTCATCATAGAAACTCTTTAGACTCATTAGCTCGGAAAACCAGAATAAATATTAATTTTATCTCCCCTTGCAAATCCGCAAAGGAATATACCATTTTCTCTTGCAATGTCGACCGCCGCATTCGTCGGAGCCGATCTTGAAACAATCGCCCTGAAACCGCCCCCAAGGGCCTTTAAAAGCATTTCTGACGACACCCTTCCGCTTAGGAATAGTACTGCACTTGACATATCAATTCCATTTATAATACAGCTTCCTACAACCTTGTCGAGTGCATTATGACGCCCGATGTCATCTTCAAACACTGTTATATGGTCAAAACTTCCAGCAGCGCAGCTGTGTGCACAGCCGGTATTTTTGAAAAGTTCAGACATTTTCCCGAATTTTTCAACAGTCTCCAGAAGCTTTTGGAAGTCGATGCCGCGGGTGATATTTTCTATTTCACAGTCTTCAGATTTGAAGCTCTTGCCGTAAATGTCCTCAGAAACCATGCCCTTGCTGGTTCCCACCACATTGAGCTTTTTCTCCTCAATTTCAGACGTTTGGCCATTGTCTTTTATTTCAACAAATGCACTGCAAGTTTTCTCGTCAAATTGAAATCGCTTGACATCGTCATGGATTTCTATGAGCCCTTCAGACCTTAGAAACCCCAGACAAAGGCTCTTTATTGACTTTGGTGTGCATAAAAGCCTTACAAGCTTTTTACCATTGACATGCAAATTCAAAGAATACTCAACTGCAATTTCATCTGGATTGTCGACAATATTTCCACTCTTGTATTTGATTATACTATAAAACTTTGAGGTTTTCATGAGAAAATTTATCACTCCCCGATTGATTCCATATACATTTCTATGTCATGCCTCGTATTCATATTGAAGAACATGTCCCAGTTTGGACTGAATTTCCTTGCGTTTTCTTCCTCTATATAGAGAACATACAGCTTTTCAAGAAGTGAAAGCACAGACCTTTTGCTGCCCTTTAAATGCTCCTCTATTTTCAAAATCATGTCTTTAGAGTAAAATGCATTGAATGGTTCAACCCATATATCCTGTCTTGTTACACACGCCTTAACTTCAAGTCCCTGTTCAATCTCGCACTCAATTCTTTGCTTCATATAGTCTATATAGTTGAAATTTATATTTGGCATGTCACAGGCCACGAGATAGCAGTACTTGGATTTTGCAGCTTCAAGGCCCGCATGTATGCCTGCGAGCGGGCCTTTTCCCTTTATTCTGTCTGTAACTACAGTGTATGAAATTCCCATATATATCTCAGGAGTGTTTGAGACTATTATTATGTCGTCAAACACTTTTGAAAGCCTTGACACTATGCTGTCCATGAGTCTTCTTTCATTTATCTTTATAAACTGCTTGTCAAAACCCATTCTCGAGCTTTTCCCGCCCGCAAGCACTATAGCGCTTCCAAATTTTTTTATTTTCTGGCACACTCCCCTGCAACCCCTTTTAGTATGTCTATACCGTGCTCCACGCTTTCCATTACAAATTCCAGCGACTCCCTTACGGCCTTTGGGCTTCCTGGAAGGTTTATGATAAGGGTCTGCCCTCTTATTCCAGACACAGCTCTTGAGAGCATCGCCCTTTTGGTTATCGAAAGGCTGTTGTATCTTATAGCCTCGCATATTCCCGGTGCGAACCGCTCTATGGCCCTTGATGTAGCCTCAGGCGTAACGTCCCGCTTGCTAAAACCCGTTCCGCCTGTTGTAAGCACAATGTCAATGCCGCACTGATCGCACATCCTTACTATCTCCTCATATATCATGCCCTCTTCATCGGGAACAATTTTATACTCAACAGTCTCATGACCAGAGGCTTTTAGCATTTTCATTATCTCTTTTCCGCTCTGATCTTCCCTTTCACCTGCGTATCCCTTGTCGCTTACCGTGATTATCCCTGCCTTCATCAAGTCCACCTCTTTGTTTTTACTTTTATTTTACATCTTTTCAATCCTCACTGCACATACTTTGAGTTCAGGTATTTTGGACTTTGGATCAAGCTTTGTATTCGTAATCATGTTGGCCGCTCCCTGTGCGAAGTGGAAAGGCATGAACACCACCTCTTCCTCCACTATCTCCGTTACCTTGGCCATAGTCTCTATTTCGCCACGCTTTGAAATGACTTTTACCATTTCACCGTCTGCTATTCCAAGTTTGTTCGCAGTTGCAGGATTTATCTCCACATATGAACACGGTGACTTTTTATTAAGCCCTTCTATTTTCCCTGTCATCGTCCTTGTATGGTAGTGGTAAAGAACCCTTCCCGTAGTCATCACAAGTGGATATTCCCTGTCTGGAACCTCTGCACTCTGGGCGTATTCGCAAGGCACGAAAAGCCCTTTACCCCTTGCAATTGCGGCGGAGTGAAGATATTTCGTCCCCGGATGCTCCTTTGTCGGGCAAGGCCACTGAAGCCCGTCTTCCTTTTCAATTCTCTTGTAATCCATTCCGCCGTACTGAGGTGTAAGCGATGCTATTTCATCAAATATCTCCGCTGTGGATTCATATCCCTTTTCAAATCCAAGGGCCACCATTATATCGTTTAATATCTTCCAGTCGGCCTTTGATTCTCCTGCAGGGCTTACTGCCTGTCTTACCCTTTGAACTCTTCTTTCAGTATTTGTGAATGTTCCGTCCTTTTCTGCAAATGATGCCGCCGGGAGAACTACATCCGCAAGCTCCGCAGTCTCCGTCAGGAATATGTCCTGAACAACCAGCAGCTCAAGCTTCTCAAGCTCCTCTTTGACGTGTTTTATGTCAGGGTCTGAAACCATAGGGTTTTCTCCCATTATATACACCATCTTTATGCTGCCATTTCCCGCGCCATGCATCATTTCCGGAATTGTAAGTCCCACCTTGTCTGAAAGCTTTGTTCCCCATGCTTTTTGAAACTTGTCTATGACCTCTGGCTTGAAGACTTTCTGGTATCCCGGAAGATCGGCCGGAAGGCCGCCCATGTCGCAGGCTCCCTGAACGTTGTTTTGACCTCTCAGTGGATTCACTCCCGCAGACTCTATCCCTATATTTCCGCAAAGAAGCGAAAGGTTTGAAAGGGACATTACGTTGTCCGTTCCGGTTGTATGCTGGGTTATTCCCATAGCATAATATATTCCCGCTTTTTCAGCTCCCGCATAAATTCTCGCCGCTTTGACTATGTCATTTGCATCTACGCCGCATATTCTTGCGCCTTCTTCAGGAGTGTATTTTTTTACGAATTCGCAAAGCTCCTCGTAGTTTTCAGTCCTTTCTTCTATATATGCCCTGTCCATGAGGTTCTCGCCTATTATCACGTTCATCATTGAGTTCGCAAGAGCTATGTTGCTTCCAGGCCTTATCTGAAGGAATACATCCGCATCATCGGCAAGCTCTATCCTTCTTGGGTCCGCCACTATGAGCTTTGCCCCGTTTCTTACCGCCTGCTTTATCTTAGCACCTATTACAGGGTGATTCTCCGTGGTATTCGAACCTATGACAAACATTGCATCAGCATCTACTATCTCAGCTATGCTGTTAGTCATTGCTCCACTTCCAAGCGTTGTTGCAAGACCTGCAACTGTGGAAGAGTGTCACAACCTTGCGCAGTGGTCAACGTTGTTGGTTCCTATAATGCCCCTGAACAGCTTTTGGAATAGGTAGTTCTCCTCGTTAGTACACCTTGCAGACGTAAAGCCTGCAAATGCATCAGCTCCATGCTTTTCCCTTATACCTTTAATCTTGCTTGCTATAACACCGTAAGCCTCTTCCCAGCTGGATTCCACAAGTCTTCCGCCTTTTCTCACAAGCGGAGTTTTGAGCCTGTCCGGATGGTTTACAAAGCCGTACGCAAACTTGCCCTTTACGCAGAGAAGCCCTTCATTAGCCTTGCCCATTGCGGGCTTCGCCTCCACAATCCTGTCTCCTTTTACCACAAGGTCTATCTGGCATCCCACACCGCAGTATGCACATGTGGTCCTCACTTTTTTCGTATCCCAGGCCCTGTATTTAGTCTTGCTCTTAGGCATAAGAGCCCCGACCGGACAGTACGATACGCAGTTTCCACAGGATACACACTTAGAATTTTCAAGGTCTTCTCCAAAAGGCGTAGACACCTTCATGTCAAGCCCTCTGTTCTCCATAACTATTGCATCTGTGCACTGGAGCTCAGAGCATATTCTAACGCACTTTCCACAAAGTATGCATTTGTCTGGATCAAAATAGTAAAATGGATTACTGTCGTCTATGGGAAATTCCCTTTTAACCTTTCCCTTCAACTTGCTGTCCACTCCGTATTCATAGCAGTAGTCCTGAAGCTTGCACTCCCCGGATTTTTCGCATGCCAGACAGTCAAGCGGATGATCCATTACAATCAGCTGGAGCACCTGCTTCCTTGCATTTCTAACCTTTTGACTGTTCGTAATGACCTCCATGCCGTCCCATACCTTTTCGCTGCACGAGGTTATAATCTTTCCGCTGCTTGCATTTTCTACAAGGCACATCCTGCATGCGCCGCTGGGCCTTAGCCTTTCATCCTCGCAAAGAGTTGGAATCTCTATTCCCTCCTGCCTGCATGCCTTGAGCACCGTGTAATCCTTCGGAACCTCGACCTTATTGCCGTCTATCATTATAGAAACCATATATACCTCCTTACTTGCCATCAGTTGTTATTATTTACCGTCAAGCGCTTTTATCCTGTTGACTATCCGGTTGAGTGCAAGCGCCTGGGTCCATGTAGTCTGGACATACTCATTCCCATGCTTTACATATACAGGGGCTATTTCATTCATGTCAACATAGTTAAGCTCATTTGTAAGCCTTCCCTTTAAGCAAAGCGGCCTTCCTCCCCCTGGAGCCATGGCGCGCACCCCGACAACCTTGCTGCCTTTTTTAAGAAGCTCAAATCTGCAGCCGTACTGGCATACAGTACATTTTATCTCTTCCTTTTCAAGTTCCCAGCTTCTGTACTTGTTCATGTTTCTTGAATCCATAAGTGCGCCAACAGGGCATACGCTCACACATCTTTGGCATGCAACGCAGCTAGAACTTCCCATGGACTTGTCGTCGTCGGCTACTATTTTCGTTTCCAATCCCCTGTTCGCAAATGAAAGCACAGCCCTTCCCTCAACCTGTGCGCACACCCTTACGCATTTGCCACAAAGTATACACTTGCTCTCATCCCTGAGCACATATGGATTCGAATCATCTATTTTAAGGCTTATGTTAGAACTCTTTTCAGAAAACTTTACATCGTATTCATATGCATATTTTTGCAGCAGGCACTCTCCTGCCTTCTGGCATGTCAAGCAGTCGTTCGGGTGATTGTCCAAAAACATTTGAAGTACCATCTGTCTTGCCTTTACAACCTTTTGAGTTTTCGTTCTGACAGCCATTCCCTCACATACCTTGGTAGAACATGCTGTTTGAAGCTTTGACCAGCCTTCAACCTCCACTACGCATAGCCTGCAAGATGCTACTATTTCAAGGGTTGGATCATAGCAAAGCGCCGGTATTTCAATACCAAGTTTTTCTGCCGCCTTCATTATTGTATAGTCCCCAGGCACAAGCGCCTGTCTTCCATCTATTGTAACTTCTATGTTTTTCAATTTCTCACTCCCGTTCTAAATAGTATTATGCTTCATAAAAATATATCATATTATTTCCGAATATTGCAAATATTATATATTTATCAAAATCCATTTCAATTCCAGGCTTTCCAATAGTATAATACCCCTTTCCAATACCTTTCACAGCTTTTTATTATGCATTTGACAATTCCAAATCAATAAACCATAGAATTCTGTACATCAGTATATTCAAGGGATTTCATATTCTCATAAAAAAAACGGATCCAATAATTATTGAATCCGTCGCATAAATTCCCATTAAGAATTAAAAGAGTTATACATTTCAAATGATAATATGATGATATTTTTTTATTAAATTTATATAGTTCAAGCCTTTTTTACCTGTTTTTAACTCTTATTCTAATAATTTCTTCTTATCATTTTATGCAGCACTATTGCTATTATACCTCCCGCAAGCGCAGTATAAAGCTGGGGAAGCGAAAACGCAGCTATTATCTTCGCTGGAACCTTAGGTATGAAAAACACGAGAAGCCTTCTTACCGAAAAAGCCAAAAATGCAAATTTAAAAACTGCCGCTACCACAAGTGCCAGATAAACCCCTGCATCTGAAGTTCTATCACTTATAAAAGAAAATATGCTTACAAATATTGCGTTTCCAAGCATTATTATCGGTACAAGCGGAAAAATCGGCATTATACCCATGAAAAAAGCTATCATCGGAGTAAAGCATCCTATTGTAAGTCCTGAAACCATTCCAACTGAAAGCACGCTTATTATAAGAGTCATATTCACAAGTGGCCCTACAAGAGGCTGTGCAAAGCTCCTGAACCCCACCTGAAATATCACTGCAAGTGCAAGCAATATTCCCGTTCTCGCTATGTACGATGTTGAATTCACCTTTCTCCTTTTCAATTTTTTCACCCCTGTTTTTGTGTTTGTTGTCAGATACAGCTTATCACATTTGCCATTTTACGTAAATATATCAACTTATTTCAATGTCACTTGTGCTACATATATCCACAGTAGCTTACGTTCTAAGAAAAATACCTGTGAAATGTACTTTAAGATGCCTAAATTCATTTGATATTGTATAGCGCTCTTTAAATGCCAAAGGCAGGGGAGAGAATAATATTATTCTCTCCCCTGCCTTTTTATGTCATTTTAAATGGCGTCTGATTACAGTATTTCTCTTTTTTTGTAGTGAGTGTGGAGAAGTTCGTGTGCCTTGTGTCCATTAGGCTCTCCAAGGTATTCCTTGTAAAGCCTTTGTATAGATGGATTTTGGTGAGACTTTCTCTTGTCTCTGAGTTTGTCTTCTGTATATAGAGCTTTTGCTCTTTCAGCTCTTATGTCTATCTTTTCTTTCGTTCTAGAATCAACATGAGGCTGTCCTCCACCGGTTACACATCCTCCTGAACATCCCATCATCTCTATGAAGTGGTAATCTGCCTTGCCTTCTTTTATAAGCTCCATCAGCTTTCCTGCATTGGCAGTTCCATGCGCAACTGCAACCTTCACATCCATATCGCCTATCTTGACTGTAGCCTCTTTTATTCCTTCAAGACCTCTTACAGCCGTATACTCTATGTCTTCAAGGTCTTTGCCTGTAACTATGTCAGCTACCGTTCTTATTGCAGCTTCCATAACTCCGCCAGTAGTTCCGAATATTACTGCAGCTCCCGTGTAGTCTCCATAGTATTCATCTGGATTAGAATCTGGAAGGTCGTTAAACTCTATTCTTGCTTCTTTTATCATCTTTCCAAGTTCTCTTGTAGTAAGAACTATGTCAATATCTCTCGTTCCGTGAGCACCTATCATCTCTTCTTTAGCCGCCTCAGTCTTCTTAGACGTACATGGCATTATAGAAACCACAACCATGTCTTTTGGATCTATGTTGTTCATTTCAGCGTAATGGGACTTAAGCATAGCACCCATCATCTGCTGCGGAGATTTGCATGAAGATAAATGATCTAACAGCTCCGGATAGTTATACTCTATATATCTTATCCATCCAGGAGAACATGATGTTATCATAGGAAGAGTTCCGCCGCTTTTGATTCTTCCAAGAAGCTCTGTTCCCTCTTCCATTATGGTAAGGTCTGCCGCAAAGTTCACGTCGAACACCTTGTCGAATCCAAGCATTTTAAGAGCCGTAAACATTTTGCCCGTTGTTCTTGTTCCTATTGGGTTTCCAAACACTTCGCCAAGAGCCGCTCTTACCGCTGGAGCCGTTGCAACTACAACATGCTTAGTCTCGTCCTCAATGGCTGCCCAAGCCTTGTCCATTTCAGTTTTTTCTCTAAGGGCCGCAACCGGACATACGTTTATACACTGTCCACAGTATATACATGGTGAATCAGCCATACTCTTTCCAAATGCAGGAGAGACTTCAGTCTCAACGCCCCTGTTAGTGAATGAAAGTATTCCTATCTCTTGAACATTGTTACATACTGCAACGCACCTTCCGCATAGTATGCATTTGTTAGGATCTCTTACTATGGAATCTGAAAGCATGTCTACTGGCTTTAGCTCTTTTGGAGGTTCAAACTCAAGTTCAGTAAGTCCCATATCATCGCACAGAGCCTGAAGCTCACAAGTTCCGTTTCTAAAGCATGAAAGACAGTCTCTATGGTGATTAGAAAGTATCAGCTGAAGATTTCCCCTTCTAGCATCTCTTACTCTTTTAGTGTTGGTCTTAACCACAAGCCCTTCTCTAACTGGGAACACACATGATGTTTGAAGGTTCTTAACTCCTTCCACTTCAACAAGACACATCCTACATGCTCCAGTTTTATTTATATCCTTAAGGTAGCAAAGCGTAGGTATGTTTATTCCCATATCCCTAGCAGCATCCAACACAGTATAGTTTTCTGGAACTGCAACTTCTCTGCCATCTATAGTTATGTTTACCATATTCATAATTTGACACCCTCTCTCCAATATTTACTCTGCATTTACTACTTCTTGATTATAGCGTTTACAGGACATGCATCCATACAAGCTCCACACTTGATACACTTGTCTATGTCTATAATGTGTTTTTCCTTAACTTTTCCTGTTATAGCTCCCACTGGACAAACTCTTGCACATTTAGTACATCCTATACACTTGTCCGTGATATTGTACTCAAGAAGTGCAGTACATGTTCCAGCTGGACACCTCTTGTCCTGAACGTGTGCAATATATTCGTCTTTGAAGAATCTAAGAGTCGAAAGAACTGGGTTTGGAGCCGTCTGTCCAAGTCCGCAAAGTGCTGTTGATTTAATTGTTTCAGCCAGTCTTTCAAGCTTGCCTATGTCTTCCATAGTTCCCTGTCCGTGAGTTATCTTTTCAAGTATTTCAAGCATTCTCTTTGTGCCTTCTCTACATGGAGTACATTTACCACATGATTCCTCCACAGTAAATTCAAGGAAGAATTTAGCTATGTCTATCATACAGTTGTCCTCATCCATTACTATCATACCGCCTGAACCCATCATAGATCCAAGAGCTGTAAGCGAGTCAAAATCTATTGGAGTGTCAAGATATTCCGCTGGTATACATCCGCCTGACGGTCCACCTGTTTGAACGGCTTTGAATTCCTTTCCATTAGGTATTCCGCCACCCACATCATATATTATCTCTCTAAGAGTAGTTCCCATTGGTACTTCAACAAGTCCAACGTTGCTTATCTTTCCTCCAAGTGCAAATACCTTTGTTCCTGGAGATTTTTCAGTTCCTATTGAAGTGAACCAATCTGCTCCCTTAAGTATTATTTTAGGTATATTTGCCAACGTCTCAACGTTGTTTATTATAGTAGGCTTGCCCCATACCCCTTTGTTAGCAGGAAATGGCGGCTTTGGATTAGGCATTCCACGTTTTCCCTCTATTGAGTTTATAAGAGCCGTCTCCTCACCACATACGAAAGCTCCAGCTCCAAGCCTAAGCTCTATGTCAAAGTCAAATCCCGTTCCCATTACATTCTTGCCTAGGTATCCTGTCTCTCTGGCTTGCTCAAGAGCTATCTCAAGCCTGTGTATCGCAACTGGATACTCAGCCCTTATATATATATATCCGTGGTTAGCTCCTATTGCATATGCATTTATCATCATCGCCTCGAATACGCAGTGAGCGTCTCCTTCAAGCACTGATCTGTCCATGAACGCCCCCGGGTCTCCCTCGTCGGCATTGCATATTACATATTTCTCGTCCCCTGGTGCGTTGTATGCAAACTGCCACTTAAGGCCAGTCGGAAAACCTCCGCCCCCACGGCCTCTAAGACCTGATCTTTTTATCTCATCTATGACTTCTTCCCTTGTCATCTGAGTTATGGCTTTTTTAGCAGCCTCATAACCCTGTGCAGTTTCTATATAGTCGTTTATATCTTCAGCCTGTATACGTCCACAGTGCTCAAGAGCTATTCTAACCTGTTTGCTGTAGAATGGCACTTCCTCAAATGGTCTTATTTCTCCATCTTCAGTCACGGCTTCATTGTAAAGAAGATCTTTAACTATCTTTCCTTCCACAAGGTGCTCATTAACTATTCTATCTGTATCCTCTTCCTTAACGTGAGCATAGAACGCGCCCTCTGGATAAACCACTACTATAGGTCCTACCGCACAAAGTCCGAAACAGCCAGTCTTTACCACTTTAACCTGATCCCTTATTCCCTTTTCCTCAAGAAGTTCTTCCATTCTTTTAAGTATCTTAATAGAACCTGACGAACTACACCCAGTTCCCGCACAAAGCAATACAGTATTTTTATAAGCCATTACAATTTACCCCCAATCATTTTACTTACTTGTATTTTCATTAGTACCAATACAAAGTATCCAACAAATTTTTCCGATTAATATTTTGCAAGTATCTCAGGAACATCCTCAGCAACTATTTTTCCATATACATCTTCGTTTATAGTCATAACCGGTGCAAGTCCGCATGCCCCAACACACCTTGTTGCAACAATAGTGAACTTTCCATCTGCAGTAGTCGTTCCCACTTCTATGTCAAGCTCCTTGCAAACCTTGTCTATAACACTTTGAGATCCCTTAACATAACATGCAGTTCCAAGACATACTCCTATTACATAGTCTCCCTTAGGCTCAAGAGAAAATTGAGAGTAGAATGTCGAAACTCCATATATCTCAGCTAGAGGTATGTTAAGCCCTTCCGATATTTTCTTTTGAACCTCAAGCGCCACGCATCCAAATATCTTTTGTGCCTCATGAAGTACTGGCATCAAAGCACCAGGCTTACCCTTATTTTCCGCTATTATTAGGTCCAGCTTTTTAAAATTTTCTTCTGTGAAAACGTTCTTTGCCATTTAAAATCCACTCCTTCTATTTAAGAAATTAAAATAATTAAGTAATAAAAAAGAAGAAATATGTCTAAAATAATCAATTTCATATAATATTAAAATTAATTAAATAACTAACCATTTCTTTTTTTCGCCTTTTAATGATATCCATATTGAAATCACTGAACTTCATCATTTCAACTCAAATATCATTCATGTTATAACTCTCTCAAAAACCCCTGTTGTGAAAAGCTTTTCCTAAATATTATCTAAATTATATCAAACTTATTTGGATAGTACAATAATTTTATTAATTTTTTAACAGCATCTTCTATAACGATTCGTTATAGTTCCCATGCTTTTTTTAATAATCGCGATTATTCCGTAATCGATTTGTTGGATTTTTGTAAATATTCTATACTTTTTCTATTATCTCTTTTCTCTGTAATTATACCATTCTTGTTGATAATGACTATGTTTAATTGTTGCAAAAACAATATAAAACCCTATCTAAACAGGGTTTCATACGCTTGACAATTATTTTAATACCGTATTTCTTTGTTTGGATTTTATAATTAATATTTATACCAAATGCGTAAAATGTGAATTTAATAACAATTCCTGCAGATTCAACACTTTCGCCCTTTCATGCCATAATATTTATGCATATTATATTCTTTTTTATTCATGCCCAAATTTCATGGATTCAATCAAGTATTCTTATATCCAACTCCATTATTCCTTCAATTTTTTCATGAGTTTTTGATTAAATATTTCAGCTGCATTATATCCCATTTTTTTCTGTCTGAAATTTTTAGCTGCAACTTCTATTATCATGGCTAAATTTCTGCCGGGCTTTACAGGAATAACAAGCTTCTCTATCGGAACCCCCAAAATATCCATATACTCCTCGTCTATTCCCAGCCTGTCGTAATATTTTCCATCTTCCCAATTTTCAAGTTCTACAACCATATCGAGTATTTTATTCTGTCTTATTGCTCCCACTCCATACAAGCTCTTTATATCAAGAATTCCTATTCCCCTTATTTCCATAAGACATTTTATTATCTCGGGAGCTTCACCTCGTATAACATCCTCTTCTATCCTCTTTATCTCAACTGCATCGTCAGCCACAAGTCTGTGCCCTCTTTTAATTAGTTCCAGAGCAGTTTCAGACTTTCCAACCCCGCTTTTGCCCATTATAAGGACACCTATTCCATATATGTCAACAAGCACTCCATGTATGGTTTTAAAAGGGGCAAGCCTTTCATTCAAATATGCCGACGCCTTGTTTATGAATCTGGTAGTCGTCATTTGCGACCTCAATATAATCCTTTTGTAATCTTGTGCCGCCTTAAGAAAGTCCGGCCTTACATCAAGACCTCTCGCCAGTACAAGTGCCGGTATGTCATATGAAAAAAGCTTTCCAAGCCTTTCATTTCTGACTTCGCTACTCAGGCTGTTGAAATACTTATATTCCCCCTTTCCCATTACTTGGACCCTGTCATGTGAGAAGTGTTCAAAAAACCCTGCAAGCTGAAGGCCAGGCCTGTTTATATCTGCCGATTGTATATTACAACTGGCGCCTTCGCTCTTGTAGACTACTTCCAGGTTCAATGCCCTCACAAATTCATCCACCGGAATATTTCTCTCGTCAATCACGCCTTTTCCCCTCTCTGAAAAATCTGTATATCTGCTCAGCCAGCTTGGCATTTATACCTTCCACCCCTTTTAACTCCTCTATCGAGGCATTCTTTATGTTTTCAACAGTCTTAAAGTTCGATAAAAGCAGGAGCTTTCTAGTCCTTCCCACGCCAGGTATTTCGTCTATTATGGACTTTTGAATACGCCTTTGCCTCAGCGATCTGTGGTATGTTATTGCAAACCTGTGCATTTCGTCTTGTATTGAAGCTATGAGTTTGAACAGACTGGTCGACTTTTTAAGAACTATCTCCTTTTCGCCGCTTACAATCCCCTTTGTATTGTGTCGCTCATCCTTGAATATACCCCACACGGGAATATCTATTCCCTGCGAGTCCAAAAGTTTTTTTACAACCCCAACTTGGCCTTTTCCCCCGTCTACAAATATCAGGTCGGGCTTTGTTTCCCATTTTTTGAACCTCCTATGGATTATCTCACACATGGACAAGTAGTCGTTGGGCCCATCGACATTTTTGACTTTAAAGCGCCTGTACTCTCTATTGTCCTTTTTGCCGTTTGTAAATACTACCATGGAGCCCACTGAATCCACACCCTGTATGTTAGATATGTCAAAAGCTTCTATTCTAGCCGGCATGCTCTCAAGACCTATAATCTCGCGGAGTTCTTCAAGTGTTTCGCCAGTTCCCTTTATCTTTTTTATATTTGAAAATTTCTCTATTGCTTCCTTGGCGTTTTTTTGAACCATCTGGAGCATATGCTTTTTTTCGCCCTTTTGAGGAACTGTAACATATACTTTCTGCCCCTTTACACCTTCGAGCCAGCTTTGAAGAAGTTCTTCATCGCCAGTTTCAACCGGAATGATTATCTCCTTCGGTATGAACCCCTGGAGAGAATAAAAATGCTTTATGAATGATGATATCACTTCGCTCTCCTGCTCCTTTGAAACATCCTCTACAACGAAGTGTTCTCGTCCCATTATCTTTCCTTCTCTGACGAAAAACACCTGAATGCAAGCCCTGCCGCTTTCAAAAGCCACTCCCACAAAATCCTGGTCTATCATGTTCTTGGACACTATTTTTTGCTTTTGAGCAAGTATTTTAAGGCTTTCAATCTTGTCCCTGAAATATGCGGCCTTTTCAAATTCAAGGTTTCTCGAAGCTTCTTTCATGCTTTCCTCGAGTATCTTAATTATCTGCCCGCTTTTTCCCGACAGGAAAAGAACTATCTCATCAACCATTTTCATGTATTCACGCCTGCCCTCGCTGCCCCTGCAAGGACCCATGCAAACTCCTATGTCATAGTTGAGGCACGGCCGCTCCCCTCTTTGTATAAGCTTTCCTATGTCTTTTTTACACTTCCTTATGGGATAGAGCTTTTTCAAAAACCTTATCACATCATTTACTGCCCCTTCACTTGTATAAGGTCCAAAATATTTAGCTCCATCGCTTCTTATGCTTCTCACCTTGAGTATTCTCGGATATTCTTCATTTACAGTGACTTTTATGAACGGATATGTCTTGTCGTCCATGAATATCACATTGTATTTGGGTCTGTATTTTTTTATGAAATTGCACTCAAGTATGAGAGCCTCGAGCTCGGAGTCTGTTATTATATATTCAAATTCAGCTATGTTCCTTACCATGGATTCAACCTTGGCTGGCTTGGCTGAGTTTTGAAAATACTGCCTCACTCTGTTTTTGAGAGATTTTGCCTTTCCAACGTATATGACATTTCCTGCGGCGTCCTTCATTATATATACTCCCGGGGAAGTTGGAAGCATTGAAAGCTGCTTTTTTATATCAAACATTTACACACATCACCTCAACACACATACCAAATTGCACCATACATACCTATTATACCAAAATTGCCGGACATACGTACATATGTCCGGCAACAACTTTCATTCGCTTGTGTATAGTCTGAATCTATTTTCCTACATAAGAATTGTCTATGATACTCTCTATTTCTATACCATTTTCAAGCATTCCGTTTTGAATCAAAAATTCCTGTGTCTTTTTGAGTTCGTCTATGTCCTTTTGACTTATCTGTGGGCTGAAATCATACCAGTCATACATCTTATCGACGTCTTCCTTGGATATTCCGGTTTCCTTCGCGGCCATTTCTATGGTCTCTTCCCTGTTGTCCTTCATGAACTGAAGGCTCCTCGAGTGAACTTCCATATACCTTTTCACCATGTCAGGATGCTCATTTATAAACTTGCCGCTTGCCCCTATTACTATAGTGGCATCCAAAAGTCCCTCGCCTGTTGTAACTATGGACGCCCCGTCCGAAATCGCCTTTGTAACCGCCGGTCCTGCAACGAGTGCCGCATCCACGTTGCCGCTGTTCATTGCCGCTACGCCTTCAGCTATTCCCATGTTTATAAACTCCACGTCGTCCATTGATATTCCAGATCCGTTGACTCCAGCTATTAGAAGCTGGTGAAGTATTGTCCCCTTTGGCCCTGCAACTTTTTTACCCTTGAGATCCGCCATGGACTTTATGTCCTCATTTCTTGACATTATTGTAAAAGCCTTTGGCGCCCTGCTATATACGCCTATAACCTTTATGTCCACTCCATTTGCCGCAGCCAATATTGCAGAAGTTCCTCCAAGTGCATTGCAAAAATCAAGAGATCCTGCCGCTACTGCTTGAGTCATTTTAGAACCTTGTGTTATCTCCGGAAAAGCAACCTCTATGCCGTCTTTTCCAAATTCCTCTTCAAACATGGCCTTTTGCTTTTCCACTATAGACGGTACGTTAAGAGGAAGCTTCACATATGATATGTTTATATTTTCGACATTTGGCGCCGAGCCCCCTTGCTCCGATTCTCCCTGGGTGCCCTGAGAACAACCTGTGAATACAAGCAGCGCACATACAATCATTGCAATTACTGATTTCATTCTTTTCATCTCTATATTCCCCCCATTTTTTATTTATTAAAAGCGCAGTTTTATTTCTTTGTAAGCGCGCTTTTAACCATTACCCCTTTCAGCTTTCCAAGTTTTCCCGCAAGCGCTCCTATTTCATCAGTGGTTCCATCCACTATTATTGATATTACGCTTACGTTTTTTTCCTTGTATGGTATTCCCATTCTCCCAACTATTATGTCCGAGTACTCGCTCATTATTGAATTGGCCTTTTGTACGCTTTCCTTCTCCTCTATTATTATCGCAACTGCTCCTATTCTCTTGTCCACTACTATCCCTCCTTTCACTTATCATCCGAATATAGATGAGAGTATCTTTTTCTTTAAATTTATGAATTCCACGGCAGATGGATTTCTGGGATATTCCAAATCCACATTCATTCTGTCCTTGACCATTCCATCTTCCATGACTATTATCTTTTGCGCCAATATAAGAGCTTCTTCCACATCATGTGTCACAAACAGTATTGTCTTTTTTCCCTCTCGAAATATGTTTACAATTTCATCCTGAAGCTTTTTTCTGTTGAATGCATCAAGCGCCCCAAGGGGCTCGTCCATGAGTATTATGTCAGGCTCATAGCAAAGTGTCCTGCCAAGCGAAACCCTTTGGGCCATCCCGCCCGATATCTGGCTTGGATATGCATTTTCAAAATCGCTTATACCCAGTATTTCAAGCTGTCCGCTTACTCTTTTTTCAAGCTCCCTTTTGCCCAGCTTGCCCTTTATGGGAAATTCTATGTTCTTTCTGACCGTGAGCCACGGCATGAGCCTTGGCTCCTGAAAGACTATGGAAACTTTCGGGTTGTCTTTTTTGCCGTTTTCAAAAGATATGTCTCCCGCGTCCTTCTCTTCAAGTGCGCATATTGTCTTTAGCAGTGTGGACTTGCCGCACCCGCTTTTTCCCACTATGCAAACAAGGCTCCCATCTTCTATGTCCATATCCACACCTCTCAGGGCGTGTATTTTTTCCCCCTGTATTGAATATGTCTTACGAACACTTCTTATCGACATTAGCGCCAATTTCCTGCTCGCCTCCATTCCAGCTTGTAAGCCTTTTTGTGACCTCCATGAAAACAGCATCTATTATGTATCCAGTAATCCCTATTGCTATTATCCCTATTATTATTATGTCCGGCCTCGATAGTTGCTCTGCTTCTATTATCATATACCCTACGCCGGAAGAAGCCGCTATCAGTTCAGCGCCTATCAGTGCCCTCCAGCTGTAGCCAAGTCCTATTTGCATTCCCACGAGTATGGACGGCATTGCCTGTGGCAGTATTATCCTGAAAAATATTTCAGCGCCCTTAAGCTCAAATACATGCCCCACCTGTATGAGCTTTTTGTCGGCCTCTTTTATACCGCTGACAGTGTTGAGGTATATTGGAAAAAATGTCGCCAGAAATATTATGGAAAGCTTTGACGCCTCCCCTATACCAAACCAAAGTATTAGCATCGGTATGAGCGCTATGGGCGGAATGTGCCTTACAAATTCAAGCGTGGGCTTTAAAAAATCCTCGAATTTTCTGCTGAGCCCCGAAAACACCGCAAGCGGAAAAGCTGCGGCAAGCGTAATTGCAAAACCCGCAATGACCCTTGCGAAGCTGACCCTCATATGTTCTTGAAGCAACCCCCTTTTTACAAGCGACGCTGCAGTATTTACAACCTTCTCGGGCGGAGGCATTATGTATTCGTTTATGAGTCCCATTCTCGAAAGTGTCCACCACGACAGTATTATTATAGCAGGCAGACATATTCCCATTGATTTTTTTAAATTTTTCATTAGTGTTCATTCCCCATCCGTTTATATATGCAAATATATATGAAAACAGAGCAGACCATAGGCCTGCCCTATTTCCGTATTCTTTTAATCAAAAAACATTTCCGTTACCCTCTCGAGTATGCCGTTCATATGAGCTATGGCAGTGCCGTAATTCGTTATAGGTATTCCGCTTTTTAATGTCTTTTCAAGTCTGGACATCATCTGCTTTTTATTGAACATGCATGCGCCGCAGTGCACTACAAGCGAATACTGCGAAAGGTCGTCTGAAAAGTCCACTCCTGCCTTGACGGTTATATCCAGTTCCGCGCCAGTGTACTCTCTAAGCCACCTTGGAAGCTTCTCCCTTCCTATGTCCCCTTCAAGTGCATGGTGGGTGCATGCCTCTGCAATAAGCACTCTGTCTCCTGATTTTAGATTGTCTATATGTCTTGCTCCATCTACAAGTCTTTTCAGGTCTCCTTTGTATCTTGCCATGAGTACTGAAAACGAAGTCAGCGGAATATGCCTTGGCACGATCTTGCTTATCTTGCCGAATATCTGTGAATCCGTTATAACTATGTCCGGGTCTCTCCCAAGCGATGCCAAAAGCTCCTCAAGCTCGCCATCCTTTACGGTAAGTGCCATTGCATCGTGGTCGAGTATGTCCCTTATAGTCTGGACCTGGGGAAGTATAAGCCTTCCCTTTGGAGCCTGTATATCCTGCGGAGCCACAAGCACTGTAATCGCCTTTTTAGGCAGTATGTCCCCTACTATCACTTCTGATTCATAGTCATTTGGCGCGTTTTCCTGTATGGCCCTTTTCAAAATATCTATATTTACATTTTGTATTGTGCTGACCTTTACAAAAGGCATGTCGAAATCCTTTTTATAGCTTTCAAGCTCTACATCCCTTATATCTATCTTGTTTACGACGCCGACTACGGGTATGTTTTTTTCACACAGCTGGTCATGCCAGTGTTTTTCAAACGAGAACTCGCTGTCTGCGGAGTCGAATACCAAAAGTGCAAGATCCGTCTTTTCCATTACTTCCCTTGATTTTTTTATTCTCAGTTGGCCTATCTCGCCTTCATCGTCAAGTCCCGCAGTGTCTATTATTACAACAGGCCCTATCGGAAGAAGTTCCATGGCCTTGTAAACCGGATCCGTAGTCGTTCCGGCAACGTCTGAAACAAGAGCCATATCCTGTCCTGTAAGCGCATTTATAAGACTTGATTTCCCTGCGTTTCTCTTTCCAAATATGGATATGTGGAGCCTGTTTGCCTTAGGTGTATCAAGCATCTCTTTCTCCTTTCACGGCTTTGATCGTTGGAGCTCAATTTAGAATCTAAGGTCTCTTTCTCCCTCTTCAAGCCTCTTTAGGAATCTCTTTGCTGCTTCCTTCGCGGCTTCCTTAGGTATGCTTTCTATTCCGTTTTCTATTATGTCTTTTCCAAGCTCTCTCAGCTCCTCATCCGCATAGTCTATAAGGAACTCCTTGAATGTAAGCAGTGCGTTCGGAAGACATACATTGTTTATCTGTCCTGATTTCGCAAGAGGCATGAACCTGTCTCCAGTCCTTCCCTCCCTGTAGCATGCCGTACAGTAGCTTGGTATATATCCGTCCCTGCAAAGGTCTTTTAGCACTTGCATAGGTGATCTGTGGTCTCCTACTTCAAACTGAGGAACGTCTTTTTTGCCTTCTTCACCGTATTCCTCCACATATCCTCCAACACCCGTACACGATCCGGCGCTTAGTTGAGATATTCCAAATTTTATGGCTTCGCCTCTAAACTCTGCAGTCTCCCTTGTCGAAAGTATCATTCCAGTGTACGGCACTGTAAGTCTTAGCACTGCTATTACCTTTTTGAAGTCATAATCGCTTACCATATGTGGGAATTTCGAAAGTTCCATTCCTTCAGCAGGCTTTAGCCTTGGAACCGATATTGTGTGAGGTCCCACACCGTAAACCGATTCAAGGTGCTCCGCGTGCATTATCATTGCTATTGTATCGTATTGATGGTCGTAAAGCCCGTACAAAGCGCCTATTCCCACATCGTCTATTCCAGCTTGCATGGCCCTGTCCATAGCTGTTGTATGCCAGTTGTAATTGTGCTTTGGCCCCTGCGGGTGCATTCTCTCGTAAGTATCTTTGTGGTATGTTTCCTGGAACAGTATATAGGTTCCTATTTCAGCTTCCATGAGCTTTTTATAGTTTTCAACAGTTGTAGCCGCTATGTTGACATTTATACGCCTTATGCTTCCATTGTCAAATTTTATTGAGTATATGTTTTTTATTGAGTCAATCACATAATCTATAGGACAGTTTTCATCGTCTTCTCCTGCTTCAAGGGCAAGTCTTTTATGTCCCAGTGATTCCAGTATTCTGACCTCTTCCTTGATTTCTTCCATAGAAAGCTTCTTTCTTGCGACGCTCTCATTGCAGTGTTTGTATCCACAGTATTCACAGTTGTTGACGCAGTAATTGCTCACATATAGCGGTGCGAATAGGACCACTCTCTTTCCGTATATTCTTTCTTTTATGTCTCCCGCTGTCTGGAACATTTCATTTAAGAGTTCTTCATCGTTTACGTTCAAAAGCACTGCCGCTTCCCTGTGGTCAAGGCCATTTGCATCCTTGGCCTTTTTGAGTATCTCCTTTACAAGTTCCCTGTCTTCCGCCATTTTCTTTCCATATTCAATTGAATCGTTTATCTCAACGTCGTTTATAAATTCCTCTGCCCTGTACTCTCTAAACTCTTTCATATACATACCTCCATCTATTTTTTAATTTCAATAGCGTCTCCTCTTGAACCTGAAACTTCTCTTCCAAAACCTCGTATATATTCCTCAACTTCCATTCTTTCATCCAGTATGCTCTTTTCAGACCCCGGAGGCTTCGGATATATGTCATAGAGCCTTCTGTACTCGTGTGGCTCAACTTTTCTCATTATTACATTCGCCCCCGCGCAAAACGCATTAGTTCCAGTTGAAACCTCAAGCGCCGTAGTCGTAGGCAGATGAGGCCTTTTAAGCATCAGTCTCGTTATTGCAACCGCCTTTAGTGTCAGTAGACTGCTGCCGGTGTTTTCACGTTTAAGCCCTGTGTCCGGATGCGGTATGAAAGGTCCTATCCCCGCCATTTCAACGTCAAGCTCCTTTAATAGAAGTATATCCTTTGCTATTGTCTCAAGACTCTGATCCGGAAGCCCTATCATAAAGCCGCTGCCAGTCTGGTATCCAAGCTCTTTGAGCCATTTGAGGCACTGGACCCTCCTTTCAAACGAAGAGTGTGGATGCAATCTGTTGTATATATCATGGTCTGCCGTTTCATGCTTTAAAAGGAACCTGTCCGCCCCATCTTCTTTCCACTGGGCGTAGTCCTCATAGTCCCTCTCTCCAACGCTAAGCGTTATGGCAATGTCCCCGATATTTTTTATATCCTTTACTATGCCTGAAATAATGTCCCTTGTATAATAGCTGTCCTCTCCCGACTGGAGCACCACAGTCTTGTATCCGGCTTCATATGCCTCTTTTACATTCTGTACTATCTCTTTCGGGCTCATTCTATATCTTTTTATTTTTTCATTCAGCCTTTGAAGCCCGCAGTACTGGCAGTCGCATCTGCAGTGGTTTGAAAACTCTATTATGGCCCTGAGGTGGACCTCTTCCCCGCAGTACTCACTTCTCAATCTGTCGGCACTTTCAAAGAGTATCTTTTCATCGCCTTCAAGCAGCCTTACTATCTCTTCAATGCTTGCGTTTGAACTTTTTATGATTTTTTCTATTATAGCCTTCTCTTCCATTTATTCCTCCCATGCGCCAAAATATTATGCCCAGTCCACATGTTAATTCTGTTTCTTAGGCCAATTTTCTGACAGTCTCTCTGATTAGGATGAATCTAAAAAAGACTTCTCCGAAAGGAGAAGTCTAGTGTATTCGCATTCTGCATATTGGTTAATACTTTCAGGCGAAGCCTATTCCCGCCTAATAAATAATTAACATTTCTATGCATGTAATATACCCTATTTGACTTCCCCTCTTACTCGGCCTTTCCTTGTAATCAGGTTGGAAATTGTTGTATCCAATGGACCGGAAGCCTCCAATCCATCTGATGTTAATATGATTATACACAAAATAGAATTTAATGTCTACAATCAAAAGCAGATTTCGACAAAAATAATTATTTTTTTAACAACAATTCCGTATTGCACTTGCTCTAATTCTCAGGAAAATCATTCTGTTTTCCGTCAGCGCAATCCAAATCTTTTTGCATTATTTTTGTTTATACACATCTATTTATGGTATAATAAGTTAAAGTAATTATTTTAAAAATAATTATACAATAAGGAGTGTGTTTTTAATTATGTCCAGTAGTGACAGGTCCGTTCCGCGGCGAGTCAGGGACTTTTCGGAGCTAAAAGGATTTTCAGCATGCATATCGCTTTTAGCGCTTATGTACCTGGTGTCTAGCTTCGTCTCAAAAACAGTATGAAAAATCGCCTTTATACACTAAAGGCGATTTTTATGGTTTTTGGGAGTTTTTATATTATGCCGCTTTGCTCTCGTCGTATGCCGCTTCTTTGCTTTCGCCTCTGCGCAGATTTGCAAATCCCGCCGCCAGAAGCACTACAAGTCCTGCTACAGCCTTCATTCCAAATTTGGATATAAGCCCAGTGGAATTGAACAGTATGATGGCTATCGCAGTAGGCGCTATATATCTTATTGCAAATTCATATGCGCCCTTCGCCTTGAATTCATACATACCTTCACTTTCAACCTCTTTAGATGAGCTTCCTGCCTTCCAAACCCATCCCACAAACAGGCAGACAAGTATTCCGCCAACCGGAAGGAATATGTTCGAAGCTATGAAATCAAATAGGTCGAAGAAAGTCTTCCCAAGTATTTTGACTTCGCTCCAAGCTCCGTAAGACAGAGTCGACGGAACCGAAAGTGCAAATGCCGCTGCGGCTATGAGTAAAGTAGCCTTTTTTCTTCCCATTTTGAATTCTTCTGTTACAAATGCAACTACAACTTCTATGAGAGATATTGTCGATGTCATCGCCGCTATGCCTATAAGCAGAAAGAACATTGCCTCGAAAAATCCTCCAAAAGGCATTTCGCTAAATACCGCAGGAAGAGTCATGAAAATCAGTGCCGCTCCCTGGTCAGGTTTGAATCCATATGCAAACACTGCAGGGAATATTACCATTCCAGCCATAAGCGCTATTGCCGTATCCGCTATTGTAACCTGTACCGCAAGCTTTAGCAGGTTCTCCTTTTTCCCTATATAGCTTCCATATGTAAGTATTATTCCCATTCCAAGGCTCAGTGAATAGAACGCATGACCCAGTGCCTCAAGAACACCCTTTGTAGTAAGTTTTGAAAAATCAGGTTTGAAAAGGAATTCAAGCCCCTTAGAAGCCCCTGGCAGTGTAACCGATCTGAAAACAAGCCCTACCAGTATCATAAGAAGTACAGGCATCAATATTTTGCTGTACTTTTCTATTCCGTTTTTGACACCCGATATAACCATTATGGCTGTCACTGCGAGAACTACAAATGTCCAAAGTACAGGCTCGACAGGCGAGCTTATTATTCCGCCAAAATAATTTGCAAGATCCTCAGGCGCGACCCCTATTAACTTTCCGCTAAACGCCCTTGCTATGTATGCAAACACCCATCCGGCTATTATGGCATAAAACGAAAGTATTATGAATGCTGTCGCAACTGCCAGATATCCTGATTTGCGCCATTTGCCGTCACTTGATATCTTTTTGAATGAACCCATTGCGTTTGTCTGAGTGTTTCTTCCAAGCGAAAACTCTGCAATCATGACAGGAAGCCCTATAAGTGCTATGCAAAAAAGATATACAAGTATGAAAGCCGCTCCCCCGTTTTGCCCCGTTATGTACGGGAATTTCCATATATTTCCCAGTCCTATTGCCGACCCTGCTGCTGCCGCCAATATTCCCAGCTTAGATCCAAAATTATCCCTATTCATATCTATCCTCCATATGTTGTAAAAAATGATAAGTCGAAAAAATTCAAAAAATCTGAAAATTTAGTATATATACGGCGCCGTGTTGTATACGGGATATTATATACACTGTTTGATGCCGAGTCAATACCTGTATTCATGTTTTTTTTTTATCCATTTCATTCTATTTAATTTGTTTTTTTGAAACCTTCTCTTTTGCTCTGGCGGCAATACGTCCATAGGTTCCATATATTTTTTTCTACAAAAAACAGCCGACATACGGTCCGGCTGTTTTTAAAGTTTTACAATATGTTTTATTTTTTGCAGTTCAATTGTATAAATTCACAATGATGTGAAACATAATCATAGCGGCAGGTTCATACCTCACATACCACTATAGATATTTTTTAAGGAAGCTCCCAGTGTAAGAAACATCCGCAGATGCTATGTCCTCAGGTGTTCCTTGAGCTATTACATATCCTCCCTTGTCTCCGCCCTCCGGTCCAAGGTCTATTATGTGGTCCGCAGTCTTTATCACATCGAGGTTGTGCTCTATTACTATGACGCTGTTTCCGCTTTCCACAAGCTTGTGTAGCATATCTATGAGCCTGTCCACGTCTGCCATGTGAAGACCGGTAGTAGGCTCGTCCAGTATATACAGGGTCTTTCCCGTAGATCTTTTGCTGAGCTCCGAGGATAGCTTTATCCTTTGTGCCTCTCCTCCCGAAAGCTGTGTTGAAGGCTGGCCCAGCTTTATATATCCAAGCCCCACATCCATGAGGGTCTGGAGCTTTCTCTTTATCGCTGGAATGTTCTCGAAAAACCCAAGCGCCTCTTCGACATTCATGTCAAGTACGTCGGATATTGTCTTATCCTTGTATTTGACTTGCAGGGTCTCCCTATTGTATCTTTTGCCTTTGCAGACCTCGCAAGGCACGTATACGTCGGGAAGGAAATGCATCTCTATTTTGATTATCCCGTCGCCCTTGCAGGCCTCGCATCTTCCGCCCTTCAAATTGAAGCTGAACCTGCCCTTGTTGTATCCTCTTGCCTTGGCCTCCGGAGTTGACGCAAAAATATCCCTTATGTGATCGAATACACCCGTATATGTCGCCGGATTCGACCTTGGAGTCCTTCCTATAGGCGACTGGTCTATGTCTATAACCTTATCTATGTTTTCAAGACCCAGTATTTCGTCGTGGTCTCCTGGCCTGCTCTTTAGCCTTTGAAGTTTTGAAGCCGCACCCTTGTACAATATCTCGTTTACAAGAGAGCTCTTTCCAGAACCCGAAACCCCTGTGATACATGTGAACACTCCGAGAGGCAGCTCAACGTCTATGTTCTTGAGGTTGTTCTCCCTTGCGCCCTTTACAGTCAGGCTGCTTCCGTTTCCGGACCTTCTCTCATTGGGCACATCCACTTTCAGCTTGCCACTCAGATACTGGCCTGTTATGGACCTTTTTTCGCCCTTTATATCGTCTATGCTTCCGGCTGCGACTATCTCTCCGCCGTGAACCCCAGCCCCCGGACCTATGTCCACTATGAAGTCCGCGGCGTTTATTGTGTCCTCGTCATGCTCTACGACTATTAGTGTATTGCCTATGTCCGTAAGCCTTCTGAGAGTTGAAAGCAGCCTGTCGTTGTCCCTTTGATGAAGCCCTATGCTCGGCTCGTCAAGCACATAAAGCACCCCAACAAGAGAAGACCCTATCTGGGTTGCAAGCCTTATCCTTTGAGACTCCCCTCCCGAAAGAGTTCCGGCACTTCTCGAAAGCGTAAGGTATTCAAGTCCCACGTCCTTTAAAAAGCGCAGCCTCTCCCTTATCTCCTTTAGTATGTCCTTTCCAATAAGCCTTTGCATTTCTGTGAGCTTTAGCCCTTCTATCTTTTCAATCAAAAGAGCTATTGACAGGTCTGTAAGATCGGCTATGTTAACTCCGTCTACGAGTACGGAAAGACTTTCCTTTTTCAATCTCTCTCCCTTGCATTTCGGACATGGGTTTTCACTCATGTACTCTTCTATTTTCTGTCTTATATAGTCGGAAGACGTCTCGAGGTATCTTCTCTCAAGGTTGTTTATGACACCTTCAAACTTGGAGCTGTATGTCCTCCTTCCTCCGTACTGGCTTTCAAACTCGAAGCTTAAAACGACATCGTCTCCGTAAAAAAGTTTCTTTACAAATTCCCTGTCAAGCTCCTTAAAAGGCGCATCTAGCGACTGCCCATAGTGATCTGCGAGGCTTCCCATCATCTTGAAATAGTACGTGTCCTCAGACCCCGCTCCGCTTGAGGCCCAAGCGGCAACGGCCCCCTGCCTTATTGAAAGATCCTCATTTGGAACTACAAGCTTTGGATCCACCTTTTTCATAAAGCCCAATCCGTTGCACTCGTCACATGCCCCGAAAGGAGAGTTGAACGAGAACATCCTCGGCGAAAGGTCCTCTATTCCTATTCCGTGTTCTATGCAGGCAAATTTTGTGGAGAGCATTATCTCCTCATCCCCGACCACGTCCACTACAACAAGCCCGTCCGAAAGCTTTACGCAGGTTTCAATCGAATCATAAAGCCTGCTGTCTATGCCATCTTTGACTACTATCCTGTCAACCACGACTTCTATGTTGTGCTTTTTGTTCTTGTCCAGCTCTATGTCCTCGCCAATGTCGTATACGTCTCCGTCAACCCTGACCCTAACAAAACCTTCTTTTTTTATGGTGTCGAGCGTCTTTTCATGCCTTCCCTTTTTACCCCTGACAACAGGGGACATTAGCTGTATCCTGCTTCCCTCGCCAAGTTCCATGACCTTGTCGGCTATCTGCTCTATCGTCATCTGGCTTATCTTCTTTTTGCACACGGGGCAGTGAGGCTCCCCTATCCTTGCAAACAGGAGCCTGAAATAGTCGTATATCTCAGTAACCGTTCCCACAGTAGACCTTGGATTTTTTGAAGTCGTCTTTTGGTCTATCGATATGGCAGGCGAAAGCCCTTCTATATACTCCACATCAGGCTTTTCCATCTGTCCCAGAAACTGCCTCGCATATGCCGAAAGGCTCTCCACATATCTTCTCTGCCCTTCCGCGTATATGGTGTCGAATGCAAGCGATGACTTTCCCGAGCCAGAAAGGCCTGTAAACACTACAAGCTTGTTTCTGGGTATTTCAATGTTTATGTCTTTGAGGTTGTGCTCCTTTGCTCCCCTTATTACTATTTTTTCATTCTTCACAATATCACCTCTTCTTTTTCTCAAGCTCAGCTATCTTGTCCCTAAGCTGTGCGGCCTTTTCAAACTGGAGTGTTTCGGCAGCCTCTATCATTAGGAGCTTAAGCTCGTGTATCATGTCCTCAAGAGGCATTTCTTCAGCCATGCTCTCCACATTCATATAGCCGGCCCCTTCCTCCGCGACGCTTGTGGCCTCTATTACATCCCTTATGCCCTTCTTTATGGTAGTAGGGATTATTCCATGCTCCTCGTTGTACGCCTTCTGTATTGCTCTTCTTCTGTTCGTTTCGCTTATGGCGCTTTCCATGGAATGTGTCATCTTGTCTGCATACATTATGACCCTTCCGTTTGCATTTCTTGCCGCTCTTCCTATGGTCTGTATCAGCGATGTCTCAGACCTCAGGAAGCCTTCCTTGTCTGCATCGAGTATCGACACCAACGACACTTCTGGAATATCGAGCCCCTCCCTTAGAAGGTTTATTCCCACGAGCACGTCAAACACTCCGCTTCGAAGGTCCCTTATTATCTTTATCCTCTCCAGCGTTTCGACATCCGAGTGCATGTATGTCACCTTCACGCCCGCGCCGTTCAAATAGTCCGTAAGGTCCTCGGCCATCCTCTTTGTAAGCGTGGTCACAAGAACCCGTTCCTTGCGCTGCACTCTCTTGTCTATCTCGCCTAAAAGATCGTCTATCTGACCTTCTGTAGGCCTTATCTCAACATTAGGGTCCAAAAGCCCCGTAGGCCTTATTATCTGCTGGGCTGTGCACGATGACTTTTCCAGCTCGTATTTAGAAGGAGTTGCAGATACAAACATCATCTGGTTTACCATGCCTTCAAATTCGTTGAATTCAAGCGGCCTGTTGTCATATGCCGAAGGCAGCCTGAATCCGTATTCTATGAGGGATGTCTTTCTCGACTTGTCCCCCCCGTACATCGCCCTTAGCTGCGGCATCATCACGTGCGACTCGTCCGCTATTATCAAAAAATCGTCCGGGAAAAAGTCTAAAAGTGTAAACGGCCGATCTCCCGCTTTTCTTCCCGTAAGGTGCCTCGAATAGTTTTCTATGCCCTTGCAGGTTCCTATCTCCCTTAGCATCTCAACGTCATACCTTGTCTTTTGTTCTATCCTTTGGGCCTCAAGCAGCATGCCCTTTTTCGTAAAATAGGCGACCCTCTCTTCCAGTTCTTTTTCTATTGCATCTATCGCCACATTCAGCTTTTCACGGCTTGTAACATAATGTGATGCCGGAAATATTGAAATGTGAGTTCTTTGGCCCACCGTCTTGCCTGTTATATAATCTATTTCGGTTATCCTGTCTATCTCGTCTCCGAAAAACTCTATCCTTAATGCCTTTTCGTCGTCGCTTGCGGGGAATATCTCTATTATGTCTCCCCTCACTCTGAAAGTTCCCCTCGTAAAGTCCACGTCGTTTCTCTCATACTGTATCTGTACGAGCTTCCTTATGACATCGTCCCTGTCACGTATCATTCCCGGCCTTAGAGAAAGCATCTGTTCCTTGTATTCGTCTGGGTCTCCCAGGCCGTATATGCACGATACTGAAGAAACTATTATGACATCTCTTCTCTCAAGCACAGCAGATGTCGCCGAGTGCCTCAGCTTGTCTATTTCGTCGTTTATGGCAGAATCCTTTTCTATATAAGTATCCGACTGAACTACGTATGCCTCAGGCTGGTAGTAGTCGTAGTAGCTTACGAAATACTCAACTGCATTGTCAGGGAAAAATTCCTTGAACTCGCTGTAAAGCTGGGCTGCAAGAGTCTTGTTGTGGGCCATTACGATTGTTGGCTTTTTGACCCTTTGTATTATGTTGGCCATTGTAAATGTCTTTCCAGAACCCGTCGCCCCTATTAGCGTTAAGTACTTTTCTCCGTTTTCTACGGCCCTGCTCAGTTCATCTATCGCCTGGGGCTGGTCCCCAGTAGGCTTGAAATCCGATACTATTTTAAAGTCCAATGCCGGTCACCTCCACCTTTGCAAACAAATGTTCTTCTATCACTATATATCATTATATCTTTTTGAATTTTTTAATGCAATAAGCAAGAGCCCAAAAATTTCAAATTATATTTATGATGTGTCTGGCTGCATCAATACCTCCCACACAGAGCCCTTCTCGCCAGTTTACAGAAAAGTTGAATAATTCATATTGCGAAGCAAAAATGATTTCCAAAACCATAAGTTTTGTAAATATATTGACTTTATTTCCCTCTAAGAGTATCATTTGGCATGTGATGCGACCGATGACCTTGGGGTGCTTCTGTTTTACGACGAACATTCAAATAATTTCACATACTCCGTTTATTTAAACAGAGAGGGTTTTTCATTTGGATACTTTTTCCATCCAGGTGGAAATAGCATCGATATTTCCAAAGGCATTCTAGCCTTCGATTATGGCAATTCCATTGCTCTCATTTCGATCAACAAGGTACATGCGGCGAGAATAGAATGTGTTTCTGAAAACAGTCAACAGGAAAAAGTTGTTTATGAGATAGATCTAGGTAAGCCATTTGCTATTGCAATCCCAATTGTTGATAGCAATACAACTATAAAAATCTATGACAAAAATGGAAATGAAATTCCGATAACAACAATGTCGTGTTAGGATTGAATGTAGCAATTCATTCTTGCAATGCATTCCGCTAACAACCCGCGCAAAGGCCCTGCGGGTGTTGATTCAGCAAACCGCAAACATTTTTCATCACTAAATATCATAATTGATTTCAATAGAAAAGAGAGTCTGTAAAGACTCTCTTAACTTTTTCCTATTCTTTTTTCCGTGTTACATCTTATCTAATATGTTTTATTTGATATTGTCCTTTATATACTCAAGCGCCTTATCAAGCTGCTCCTGCTCATCCTCGACCTCTATGTCAGGCTTTATTCCCTTCTTGTTTATATACTCTCCAGAAGGAGTGAAGTACTGAGCCGTGGTAAGCTTGTATCCAGTTCCGTCCTTTAGAGGATACACCCGTTGAACGAGTCCTTTTCCAAATGTAGTCTCACCTATAAGCACTCCTGCATTGTTGTCCCTTATCGCTCCGCTCAGTATCTCCGATGCTGATGCTGACCATTCGTTTACAAGCACCGCTATAGGCATTGAAAGCTTTCTTTCGTCGTCAGACTTTAAGTATTCCTCTTTTCCGCTTCTTTCCCTTGTATATACAACTGTGCCTTTTCCAAGTATTTCATCCGCAATCTCATGACACTGGTCCAAAAGCCCTCCCGGATTGCTCCTGAGGTCTATAACAAGCCCTTTTATGCCCTGCCCTTTTAAATCTTCAAGATTTTTTCTGAATTCCCCTGCAGTATTTTCAGCGAAAGTTGTTATTCTAATATAACCAATGTCGCCATCCTTAATCTCCGATTTTACGGTCTTTACCTGTATTTCCTCTCTAACTATATTAACGTCAAAAGGCTCATCCATGCCTTCTCTGAATATAGTCAGAGTTACAGAAGTTCCCGGCTCTCCTTTCATTTTGACAATAGCCTTGTCCAGCTCATTTCCTGCGAAAGCTTCTCCATCAACCTTGATTATCTTATCCCCCGCTTTTAAACCTGCCCTGTCTCCAGGTGTGTCCTCTATTGGCGAGATTATTGTTATGAACCCGTCTTCCCCTGGAGCCACATAGACGCCTATGCCCCCAAAGCTTCCCTTTGTGAGTTCTATAAGCTCATTGAATTCCTCCTCCGTCATGTAGTCCGAATATGGGTCTTCAAGCCCTTCGAACATACCATTCACGGCTCCTTCGATGAGCTTGCCTTCATCTGGTTCCTGATAAAAATTCCCCTCTATTTCCTGCTTTAACGCCAGCAGCTTTTCAAACTTTTTATATTCACCGTATCTGTCTACAGGCACTATTGCAACCTTTCCCAGCATAATGCCGGCATTAAGCGTAAAAAGTGATGCTATCACTGCAACTATTACCGCTCCTAATATAGCTTTTTTATTGGATATCATCTATTTCTCCCTTCAAAATTGCCTTTTTAAAACATATGCTACTTTATCCAGTTCATAGGATTTGTAGTCTTTCCGTTTTTCCTGACCTCAAAGTGAAGGTGAGGCCCTGTGGACCTTCCCGTGGACCCTGCCTTTGCTATAGTCTGACCTCTTTTCACCTTGTCTCCCGCTTTAACCAGAAGTTTTGAGTTGTGGGCGTAAACAGTGACTATGCCGCCTCCGTGGTCTATATATATTCTATTTCCGTATCCACTGTTGTATCCGGCACTCAACACCGTACCGTCATTCGCTGCCACTATTGGCGTTCCCATAGGTGCACGCAGGTCCACTCCCGAGTGGAACTTGTTCTTTTTAAGTACCGGATGGAACCTGTTTCCGTATGAAGAAGTGACCTTGTGATACCCCGGAACAGGCCATTCCATTACCCCTCCTCCATAGCTGGTTCCCTTCGACTGAAGACTTGCTATTTCAGATTCCAGCTTGCTCGCATCCTTGTTGAACCTGTCTATTTGAATTTCAAGCTCCTTGGCATTTGATGCAAGCTCTTTTTTGTATACTTCCTGCTGTCCCTTCGACACCGCAAGCTGTGTCTTTTGGGCCTCCGCGCTTTGCTGCATGGTCACAAGCTGCTTTTCCTTGTCTTCAAGATCCGCTTTAACCTTTTCGACTTTTTCTCTGTCGCTCTTGAGGTTCCCTATGAGCTCCTTGTCATACACCACTATGTTTTTTATCATTTCAAGATTCGTCATAAGCTCAGATATGTCTTCTGAGCTCAGGAGTATTTCCATGTATTCTATATTCGATGTCTTATACATTACTCTGAGCCTTTTTTCAAGCAGCTTTTTCTGCTTTTCTATAAGGACTTTGAGTTTTTCTATTTCTTCTTTTTTGACACTTATATCGCCCTTGGTCTCGGTGATTTTTGAAAAAAGAGCATCTATCTCCTTTTCCTTATCCCTTATTTCCGAATCAAGAACCTCTATCTTGTCAGCAACGCTCTTTTGCTCCTGCTTATTCTTTTGGAGTTCCTGCTGTGCCTTGCTTTTGTCCTTTTTGACATCATCCAGCTTTTTCTTGTAGTCGTTGACTGAAGCTGCAAAAGAAGCTATGCTCGACATAGCTAGCGCAATACATACGATAATGGCTATCCATTTGCTCTTTTTCAAGTTCCACCCCTCCTACACCTCAAGATGTTTTCTAAGCGATATCAAACTTCCAAGCATTCCTATGCCTATTCCCATCACAAGGAATATTGTGAGAAGGCTCCTGAATATCTCGTCTAGTGAAAGTATGTTGCTGACCATGGCCCAGTAACTGTCACTCGTAAGCTTTTTGTAGACGTAATTGTATGAAAAGCTTATCACCCCGAGGGATATCAGTGAACCAAACGCGCCGAGTATGACCCCTTCCACAAGGAAAGGCCCCCTTATGAACCAGTTCGTCGCACCGACATACTTCATTATGTTTATTTCCCTTCGTCTTGCATACAGGGCTATTTTTATTGTATTAGATATTACAAACAGCGACACCGATGAAAGAAGCACTATAAGAGTTATGCCTATTGTCCTTATCCAGTTTGATATGCGTATCATCTTTTCTATCACGTCTTTATAATATTTCACATCTTCAACCCCGCCAAGTTCTTTTATCTGCATGTATACGCCGTCTGCAGACTCGAGGCTGTCCAGATGGACTATGAATGAATTTTGAAGCGAGTTTTCAAGCCCTTCGAGAAGATATGCGTCATCTCCCCATCTGACCTTGAATTTTGCAAATGCGTCCTTTTTGGACTCAAACTGGGCTTCCTTTACACCGTCCATGTTTTCAATAGTCTGTTTCATGCTGTATATATCTTCTGATCCCAAATCATCTTCAAGGAACATCTGTATCTTATCAAACTTGCTTTGCATTACAAGTGTGAAATTGTTTATATTGAGCACGAGCACTATTATTATTCCCAGTATAAAAAGGGATGCACCTACAGAACTCACTGAGGCAAGCGCCATAGGCCTGTTTCTCCAGATACCTTTTGATCCTTCTTTCAAAGTGTAAAAAATACTACTTAGCATTCTTGTAACTACCCCTTTCCTCGTCTCTAATGACATTTCCGTCATCGAGCTGTATTACCCTTTGCTTCATCTCATCAACAAGTTCTTGGGCATGCGTAGCTACAAGAACAGTAGTGCCTCTTCTGTTTATGTCCTTAAGCAGTCTCATTATCTCCCAGGCATTCTTAGGGTCTAGATTTCCAGTCGGCTCGTCAGCTATGAGCAGTGACGGCTTGTTTATTATTGCCCGGGCAATACTCACCCTTTGCTGCTCCCCTCCAGAAAGCTCTCCCGGATAAGACTTAGCCTTCGAGCTAAGCCCCACCATGCCAAGTGTGAAAGGCACCTTCCTTCTGATGTCCTTGCTCTTTTGTCCCGTTATCTCCATTGCAAAAGCCACGTTTTCATACACCGTCTTGTTTGGAAGAAGCCTAAAGTCCTGAAACACCACTCCCATATTTCTTCTGAGAATCGGTATTTTGCGTTTTGAAATTCTGGTTATATCCTGACCATCAATTAGAATACTTCCCGAACTGGCTTCCTGCTCTTTTAACAGGAGCTTTATAAATGTCGACTTACCCGCTCCTGACGAACCTACTAGAAAAGCAAAGTCACCTTTTTTTATGTCTATTGTAACGCCAGAAAGTGCTTGCTTTCCATTCTTGTATTCCTTGATAACATTTCTAAATTTTATCAATCAATATCACTCCCGCAAATATTGCATTTTTACGTCAACTGTATTATCCTATACTGAAATATATTTATTCAGTTCACTACAACTATTTTACACCATTAATATTAAATTATTCTAAAGTTTTCAAGTTTTTTATTTGTACACCAACTATATTATACCAGTAAAATGCGCATGTATCCAATCAATACAGATTACTATGAATATAGGAGGCCCTAGTATGATTGACAAATCAAGTTTTAGAAAAAACGCCCTGGAAGAAAGGGGAAAGCTCTCAAATGACGATGTTCTTGAAAAATCAGATGCGATTTTTAACACCCTCATATCTATGCAGGAATTCAAAAATGCAAAAAACATAATGCTATATGTGGATTTTAAAAATGAGGTCAAAACCGACAAACTCATCCGACACATAATAGACTCTGGAAAGAACGCAATAGTTCCCATATCAACACTACAAGGCAGAAAACTCATACCATCTCTTTTAAAAGATCCCGACAACGAGCTTGCCGTTTCAACTTATGGCGTTAAAGAACCCAAAGATGAATTTAAAAGGCCTTTTGACAAGAACATGATAGACCTTGTCATCGTACCTGGGGTGGCTTTCGGCGAAAACAGATGCAGGATGGGGTATGGAGCCGGTTTTTACGACAGATTCATCTCTTCCATACAAAACAATAGCCTTGTGACAATAGGAATTGCATTTGAACTTCAAATGTACGATCATATACCTCACGAGAACCATGATGTGATACTTGACTATATAGTGACTGAAAAGAGGATATTAGGCAGCCGTCAGCCATAATATGGGTTTAATCCGCTTAACCTCGCTTTCTTTTGGTATAAATTATATATAACCCATAGAAAGGGGTGGTATTTTGAAAATCCTTCTTCCATATGACGGGTCAGACTACTGCTTCAAAGCATTTGAATATGTCCTAAAGCATATTCATTCTCTCGGCAAATGCGAAATCTATATACTGAATGTCCAAAAGGGCTACCTTCCGGGCACAATCGAAACCTCCTATATAAGCCTGGATTCGTGTGCCTATAAAGACGACAGCATACAAAATCGAAGACACGGCAAAATCCATCTGGAGTCAATAAGGAAAGCCGTGACATTTTTCAAGAATCACAATATAGAGGTACGTGTAATGATAGGTTTTGGGCATCCCGCCGAGGTCATACTTGATGTGAGCAGGCTTGAGTATTTCGACATGATAGTGATGTGTACACATGGAATGGGCGCCGCCAAGAGGTTCACCCTTGGAAGTACCACCAACAAGGTTGTCCATTATTCAAACGTTCCAGTCCTCATAATACGCTAATTCAGCAAAAAAGACATCCGCATATCGGATGTCTTTTTCGTTCAAAATAAGATGCATACAGCTGCAAAGTGCAATACGTCTTGCGGATTTACACATCACATGCCTTCCAGATATGCTTTGTGCCCTGAATATGCATGCTACTTGTCACCGCTTTTTTTATCTTTATCCTCTTTTTTTTCCTCATTGTCATTATTATTCCCGTTATCTTTTTTGTCATACTCCGAAGACTTTTCAAGCCTCTCCTTGACTCTCTCGTCTATCTCTTCCATGGTTAGCCCTGTAAGTATTTGAAGTCCCTCACTCACATTTTCTATTGCATATATGTGGAACAAACCGTCTTTTACAGCCTCTATTATCTCGTCCTTTATCATGAGATTCTTGACATTAGTTCTTGGAATCATGACCCCATGGCTTCCTGTAAGCCCTTTCATCTTGCATATGTCAAAGAACCCTTCTATCTTCTCATTGACCCCTCCTATAGGTTGTATTTCTCCCTTTTGGCTTATTGATCCCGTCACAGCTATATACTGCTTTATTGGAATCTGGGCTATGCTCGATATTATCACATAAAGCTCCGTGCTCGATGCACTGTCACCGTCTATATGAGAATATGTCTGCTCGAATGTTATTGAAGTTGCAAGAGATATAGGTTTTTCCTTTCCATACCTTTCACCAAGATATCCGCTGAGTATAAGCACTCCTTTGTCGTGTATGCTTCCGCTGTGCCTTACCTCCCGTTCTATGTTTATTATACCTGCCTTTCCCTTGTATGTGGACGCCGTCATTCTGGCAGGCTTTCCAAAGCTGTACTCCCCGCTTCCCATGACCGTCAGCCCGTTTATCTGCCCTATCTTCTCTCCGTCTATGTCTATAAGGAGGGTTCCTTCTTCAAACAGCTCGTTGAGCTTTTCCTCGTATTTGCTGTTCCTGTACCTTTTTCCCTCTATGGCCTTCGCCACATCCTGGGCTGTAACATATTCATTTTCGTCATTGCTGTATGCGTCAGCTTCATATAGTATCTCGACAATCTGGTTGAATCTCGCACTCAGCTTCTTCTTGTCGTCAGCGAGCCTTGAGCTGTACTCAACCACCTTTTCTACTGCGCTCTTGTCAAAATGCTTTATGCCTACCTCTTCGCAGTGGCTCCTTATAAACTTTGCAAGCTTTATTACATTTTCTTCATCCCTTTTGAATTCAACGTCAAAATCGGCCATTATCCTAAACTGCTTCCTGAACTCTTCGTCATATGCGTACAGTATGCTGTACGTCCTGTAATCTCCTATCAGTATAACTTTGAGATCAAGCTCTATGGGGTCCGGCTTAAGAGTTGAAGTCACTATGTATCCATACTGCTTGTTCAATGTCTCCATTGTTATTGAGTTTGTCCTGAGTGCACGCTTTAAAGCATCCCATGCAAATGGATGCGAGAACACATCCTTTACGTCCAGTATCAAAAATCCCCCGTTTGCCTTTTGCAGCGCTCCCGGCTTAAGCTGCATGAAGTTGGTAGTCATGACACCCATTTCATTTTTATACTCTATCATTCCGGTTAGGTTGTAGTATGTCGGGTTTATCTCGTTCACTATTGGCAGATCCTCCCTGCCGCTGTTGTCTATGAAAAGATTTACTTTATACCTCATGAAAAACCTTCCGTCATCCTTCTGCTGCATCATGAATAGAGGATTTGGCTGCTCCTGTGTTTTGCTTTCCTTGAACTTGTGTATGTTCTCTATTATGTCGTTTTTAACATCCTTCAGATATGCAAGCACCTTTTCATCCTTACCATAATCTTCTACAAGCACTTCTATGAAAAAACTCGCTATGCTGTCCCCCGTTCTCCTGTCCAGTTCTTCAAGGCTTTCTCTGAACTGGCCTTCAAGCGACCTTATCCTGTTAAGATAGTCGTTTATCTCCTTGTTCACCTGGCTTGACTTCACCCTTATCTTTTCATAGTCTTCCTCTGTCAGATTCTTGTATTCCTCATCGCTCATGGGCGTACCATCGCTTTTAAGCGGTATGCTGAAAAGCCCCTGATTCGTCTGCTGGAATACAAACCCCTTGGTTCTTGCAAATTCGTTAAGCTCAATAAGTATATTCTTGCTCAGCCTTTCATACCTTTGAACTATCTCTGCACTCCTTATCTCGTATTCTCTCGATGAGAATATTTTAGGAACCTCATCCATGAGTTTTTCTATTGTTATTTCGACATCTCTTTTAAACTGCTTTGCAACTCCCGCCTCAAATGAAAGTGCCACAGGCTCGTCTGCCGACTTGAAGTTATAGACGTATACCCAGTCCCTTATATTTTTTTTCTTTTTCCCTGAAGCCACCTTTTGAACTAGGGATTTAGTATAGCTTGTCCTTCCAGTTCCACTAAGGCCTGCAACATATACGTTGTATCCGTTTTTTTTCATTTTGAGTCCGAATCTCAAAGCCTCTGCCGCCCTGTTTTGCCCTATTATACCCCTAAGCGGCTCCAAATCTTTCGTGGTAGCAAAATCATATTTTTCCAATTCGCAATTGCACTTTAATTCATCTGTATTGAGTTCCCACTTTTTCAAATCTACCATTTAAGCACCCCCACTGATAACAAATTATAGCATCACTTATTTTTTACCCCAATTTGGGATTCATAAAAGACATTTCAAAAATATGGGTGTGTTTTAAGTACTTTTAAGCCATTAATAAAGCTTTTCCCGCTGCTTTTACATCAAAAATTCCTCTATTCCTTCTATGTCCAGTATTTCCATATACCCCTTTCCAAAACTTATCAGCCCTTCCTCCCTCATGTGTACAAGTTCTCTTGACAGTGAAGGTCTCGGTATTCCAAAGCTTTCAGCCATATCATTCCTGGTAGTTGAAATACGCAGACGCTTTTTCCCCTGCCTTTTATATTCTTCTATTATGAATCTGCATATCTTCTGTCTTATTGTCTTGAGTGAAAGGTTTTCCACTTTCTTGTTAAGCATAAGTATCTTGTTTGAAAGCAGATTCATGAAATTTTGAAGAAATTTGTCGTCTTTTCTGCAAAGCCCTATTATATTCTCCCTAGATATGAACAGCACAGTCGACTTTTTTTGAGAAACTATTGTCGCCGGGTATTGTCCATGCTTTGAAAAAACAACTACTTCTCCGAATATGTCTCCTTCAGACAGCTTTGTGAGGTTTACGACTTTTCCTGAAAAATAGACCTTCTGAACGGCTATCTCCCCATCCAAAACTATTCCTATCCTGCTACACTCGTCTCCCTCTATGGCTATAATCTCTCCCTTTGAAAAATTCCTTATGCTGTAGCGTACAGCTCCAAGTGCCATTTCTATTTCTTGTGCATTAAAGCTTTTGAACAGTATGCTGCCTGAAATATATTTAAAATATTTTTTATCCAATATAATCCCTCCATATGTCATTTCCGCCTGATTAAGGCTGTCTGCAATCCCTTGATTTTTTAATTTGTCATAAATTTTTAATATTTTGTAACTAAAGTTACATATTTTATTATATACTAACTTTATAATAAAATCATAGAAACCGACAATACCCCGTGTTACAGAGAGGATGATTATATATGAAAAGAAATATAATAGAAATAGACAGAGACCTTTGCAACGGATGCGGACTTTGTGCCGACGCCTGCCATGAAGGTGCAATTAAGATGGTGGATGGAAAAGCTGAACTCATTCACGACAAATACTGCGACGGACTTGGTGACTGTCTTCCTGCCTGTCCTACAAATGCAATAAAAATGATTGAAAGAGAAGCAGCTCCATATGACGACGATGCCGTAAAAGAGCTCCAGAAAAAAAAATCCGAAGAATCTAAAATGAAGCCAATTCCTTGTGGATGTCCTGGAACAATGGCAAAAAAAATAGAAACTAAAAGCGCTCCTGTAAAGCTGGAGTCTTCAAATTCTATTTCATCTGAAACTCCAAAATCCCAGCTGGGACAGTGGCCCGTTCAGATAAAGCTTGTAAATCCTCAGGCTGATTATCTGAGTGGCGCTGACATACTGATAGCTGCAGACTGTACTGCATATGCCTATGCAAATTTCCACGATGAGTTCATAAAGGGAAGAATAACCCTTATAGGCTGTCCTAAGCTCGACGACAACAAATACTATGAAGAAAAGCTTACTGAAATATTTTCAGGCAATGATATAAATAGCATAACAGTTGTGAGAATGGAGGTTCCATGCTGCTCGGGCATAATCTCATCCGTAAAACAGGCAATGCTCAATTCTCAAAAAATTGTTCCGTACAATGAAATAACCATATCAGTGGACGGAAATAGAATTTAACCGTAAAAGGCTTGCAAATCAAAGATTTGCAAGCCTTTTACATATATGAGCTTTATAACGGCAAAAGTAAAGCCAAGCTATTTCTCTTCTTTACGAGTAATAGCTTGGTTTCAATAGTTATAAGCATGATTCCTTGTTTCATATTCAATTTTGTTTGTCGATGATTCTTCTGAATTCTTTATCCCGCATCACTCCTTTTTGATTTGAAGCTTCCACGGATACTTTCACTTTTCTTATCTCAAGGTATTCTTGTCCCCCCTTGATTGGGTTTTATTTTTAAGGTATTTCTTGTTCAGGCCTCACAGCCTGTCTGTTCATCCTTATAACTATTGTTTATCTTTCATTAGTTATATACCCGCTCCTATTGCATTCAAACCCTAGCTCAATATTTTGTTGCGTAAACTTTCATCAAATTTTCACTAAATACCTCTCTATTATCCAGTTCCCCAAGAGGTATTCAAGTAATATCAAGCTATACGAGCTTCAAAACCTCTCCTTTGTTGTTAATTAAAAAACATAT